>CAYRPJ010000038.1:0-39040 GCA_964426245.1 uncultured Synergistaceae bacterium | reverse complement strand
GCAAGACCGAATAGGAGGGGACGAGGCTGCCCGCCGACCCTCGGGTACGGTCGCGTAAAGAGTGCCGTAAGGTATTCTTCAGATAAATGGTCACCCTCGACAGAACCCGGCTTACTGGATGCTCCCTTTTTTTAATTAACAACGATTAAATAGGTCTTCAGGCTCACTCTTTGTCTTGTTAAAAGAGCCTGAAGACCTAATCGTTTTTTGGAATTGATGATAGTGTGGGTTTTAGTGGGAGAAAGTGTCGAAAAGTGGGAGGATCTGCTATGCTGGTGGGAACTTATGAACATAAAATCGACAGCAAGGCAAGAATAGTTCTTCCGTCGAAGTTCAGAGAAGAGCTCGGTGAGAGTGTCTTCGCAACCATCGGCATTGACAAGTGTGTTTCTCTCTACTCTCCCGAAGGCTGGCGCAAGGTGATGGAGCGCCTTCAGGAGCTTTCCTTCTCAAAGAGCAAAAGCAGGGGCTTGCTTCGTCTCATGCTGTCAAGTGCTCACGAACTTCCTCTGGACTCGGCGGGACGCATTCTTCTTCCTCCCGTGCTCCGTGAATACGCGGAATTCATCCAGGAGGTCGTTTTCGTGGGCGTAAGCGACCACGTTGAAATGTGGGACAAGGAGAAGTGGAACGACTACCGGAAACAGGTTCTCGATGACCTGCCCGAAATCGCCGAAGGGGTGGATGGATTTTGACGGAACATGTCCCCGTTCTCCTTCCCGAGGTTCTTTCTTTCCTTTCCGAACACATTTCCTTGAAGCGTGTGCTTGACTGCACTCTCGGCCTTGGAGGTTATTCCGGGGCAATTCTCTCCTCGTTTCCATCAACGACAGTATATGCGCTCGACCAGGACGAGCATGCGTTGTCCATTGCAAAGGAGTCGCTTGCATGCTACGGCGAGCGTTTCCGTTGTGAAAAGGGAAATTTCGCTTCCGTTCCGGAAGAGATTGCTCTCCATGCTCCTTTTGACGCTATTCTCTTCGACCTCGGCGTCTCCAATCTGCAGCTCGTCGACGGAGACAGAGGGTTTTCCTTCCAGGCGGACGGTCCGCTCGATATGCGGATGGACCGGAATTCGCCGCTCTCAGCATCGACGATTATCAATACGTATCCGGAAAGAGAAATATCGGCTATTTTCTGGAAATACGGGGAAGAGCGTTTCGCCAGGCAATTGAGCAAGGGAATTGTCCGCTATCGGGAAGAAGAAGGCCCGATCGAGCGTACGTCGACTCTTGTGGAGGTCGTCCGCAAAACGCTTCCTGCCCCGGTGCAGCGGAAAATGGGCGGCCATCCTGCGCGGAGGATCTTTCAAGCCCTTCGCATCGCAGTCAACGACGAGCTGAATGTCCTCAACGAGGGGTTGAAGGAAGCGCTTGCGCTTGCCGCTTCAAACGCCCTCGTTCTTGTGGTCTCGTATCACTCTCTCGAGGACAGGATAGTAAAAAACACATTCCGGGAGTGGAAGGAGAAGGACAGGGGAAGTATTCTGACACGAAAACCCGTTGTCCCGTCCGAGGAGGAAATTGAGAGGAACTATAAATCCCGAAGTGCGAAGATGAGGGTTTTTTCAATCGGATAAACGTGGAAAGGAGGTGTGATTGTCTTGCGATACGGCGAAGCGGTTTCAAAAGATGTTGTCTCCAGTTCTTTCCGGAAGATTTGTCCTTATATCATCATTTTCACTCTCTGTGTCTTCGGTCTCTTCATGGGGCTCGGAGTATTGCGCCTGTATTCTTTTCGTCTTGAATGCAGGTTGAATGCCATCAACAGGCAGATTGAATCCTACAAGGCGGATCGCATCGTCCTCAAGCATACATTATCGTCTCTTCTCTCCCCGGCGCGGATTTACGGCTTTTCGAAACAGGAACTCGGAATGACGTTCGCTTCGAATGTCCGCATTCTGCGTGTGGAGGAAAATCTGCTGGCAGAGCGTTTCATCGAAGGACGGCCTGAATTTGCGACGGAGAAGGAGAGCGAAGGCTGGTTTTATTTCTTTCTTGAAAAAGCAATGGCGGGGAACTGATATCTCCCCTTCCTGAGCGGAGGTTGAATCCATGAATAGGCGCTTTGGATCTCCATGGTTCATGATCTTCGTTTTTTTCGGCGTTGTCGTTTGGAGATTGGCCGCACTTCAACTCTTTCCCGATCCGCGTGTGGAGAGTCAGTCTCAACGTCAGTACTGGAGTCATGTTCCGGTAAGCACAAATCGCGGCTTTATATACGACAGGAACGGGCACGCGATGGCGGTCTCCATTCCTTCGTCAAGTTTTTTTCTTGATCCCGCATTCTGGAATCCTGCGGATGCGCACCAGCTTAAGGGAATCCTGCCGGATTCCCTTGTAAAGACTATTTCCGGCCCTCTCTCGGGAAGATTTCTCTGGCTTGCACGAAAAGTCGACGCCGAAACGTCCGTAAAAATTCGTTCTTTGAAACTCAAGGGCATCTATGAGATCGAGGAAAAGAAGAGGCTCTATCCAAGCGGGTCTCTTCTCGCTCATGTTCTCGGCTTCTGCGATATAGACGACAAGGGAATTTCCGGCATTGAACTCATGTGGGACAGTGTTCTTTTTTCGCCTCCCGGAATTCGGGTTCTTGCGAAGGAGTCTTCGGGACGAACTCTCGATATCAGCGGAAACGCTTCTGCACGGAAGGCAGTTGAGGGGGGAACCGTCTCCCTCACCGTAGATTCGCGAATTCAATTCATCGTTGAGAAACGTCTCGAAGAGGGAATTCGCGAACACGGTGCACGTTGGGGAAGCATCATTTGCATGGATCCGCGGTCAGGTGCCGTCCTTTCCATGGCCAGCTGGCCGACGTTCAATCCGAATGTCCGAACGGATCTGATGAAGTCGCAGAATATCATGAACAATTCCATAGGAAGGACATACGAACCCGGTTCGACCTTCAAACCCGTCATTCTCGGTATCAGCATGGAGCGGGGCGCTGTTCGCCCCAACGAATCGTTCAACTGCCCGTATAGAATCAAGGTCGCCGACGGTCATATTTCCGAGGCCGGCAATACAGGCTTCGGAAAACTTTCCGTCTCCGAGATTCTCTCAAAGTCTTCAAATACCGGAATGGCGCAGATAGGAATGCGGATGAAAGCATTCGACATGTATCATGCCGTCCGCGAGTGGGGGTTCGGAAAACCCACCGGAATTGAACTTTCGGGCGCGGAGGAAGGTCTGCTGGCTTCTCCCGAGCAGTGGCGCGGCGTTATCCCTTCGAATATTGCGATAGGCCAAGGGCTTGCCATTACACCGCTTCATCTCGCTTCAGCGATTGCCGCGATTGCGAACGGAGGCCATCTCGTCAGGCCTCATATCGTTGCCGAAGCTGTTGATTCTTCAGGAAACATCGTATATAAAGGAGACGGAGGACCGATGCGGGATGTCTTGTCGCCACAGGTCGCTCTCTGGCTTCGGAAAGCAATGGTCGAAGCTGTGCGGAGCGGGACAGGACGTCAGGCTGCCGTATCAAGGGTATCGATTGCCGCAAAGACCGGAACAGCACAGGTTGCCGAAAAAGGTAAATATATGAAGGGGAAGTGGGTTTCCTCTTTTGCGGGCTTCTGGCCATCAGAAGATGCCCGATATGTTGTGCTTGTCGTCATCGGAGAACCTTCCAGGGGAAAATACTATGGCGGCGATGTAGCGGCGCCGATCTTCCGGCGTATCGTTGAGGACATGATACAGACGGATTTGTTCGCCGCCGTCAGAACGGAAGGGTGATTTCCGTATGAGGATTTCCGATCTGCTATCAAAGTATGAAACTCGTTATTCTTCTTTATCAAATCTGTCGACATACAACGTCGGCGGGGAGACTCTTTCCGCATTTGTCGAGCATGTCGGATGCAACAGCGGCGCAATCGGGAAAAATTGGCTCTTCTGCTGTATTCGAGGAGCACGCAGGGACGGGCATGATTTTGCTGCGGAGGCCCTTCATAACGGGGCTTCCGTTTTGCTGTCGGAACATCCCCTTCCTCTTGAAATTCCCCAGATTATTTCATCCGACGTCCGGCGCGACATGGGCCGGATTTCCTCCATTGTCTACGGTGAACCGGCGCTGAAGATGAGGATGTTTGCGGTCACCGGAACAAACGGAAAGAGCACCACCACATGGATCATCAGGCATCTTCTCCAGTCGCTGGGCCTTCGGACCGGGCTGATGGGAACCATTGTTTACAGCGACGGAGCCGATGAACAGGACGCGGGGAGAACGACTCCCGAGAGCTGCGACATCCAGCGCCTTCTGGCGAAGATGGTCAAAAACGGCTGTTCCGCCTGTGTTATGGAAACATCCTCCCACGGCCTCGACCTCGGAAGAATAGAAGGGTGTTCTTTCGACGGCGCTGTCTTTACCAACCTGAGCGAGGAGCATCTCGATTATCACGGGACTCTTGAGCGCTATTTCAATGTGAAGGCCGGACTTTTCGCGTCATATATGAAACAGGGGTGGAGCGGCGGCGTGAATACCGACGATGCATATGGAAAACGCCTGTTTGATAAGTACCCGGAAAGTCTTCTTTCCTTCGGATTGAACGGGACGCGAACAGATGCTCTTCGCGGTCGGGATATTTCCTGCTCACTTTCCGGAACGGCATTTTCCGTCTCACTGCCAGGAACGGAAGCCGGGATTCCGCTTGACTTTCCTCTTCCCGGAAGATTCAACGTGTACAACGCCCTGGCCGCCTTGTCAGTGACTTTGCCATTCGCTTCCGATGTGAAGATGCTCCTGCAGGCTCTTTCTACGATGGTGCAGGTTCCCGGAAGAATGGAGACGTTCTCGTTCGACAACGGCCTATGCTGCATCATCGATTTCGCCCATACTCCCGAAGCGCTGAAGAATGTACTGACGGAAGTCCGTAAGCTCTGCAGGGGAAAGATTTTTTCGGTGTTCGGACATGGGGGGGAGCGTTTCCAGCCGAACCGTTTTTCGCTCGGGATGATCGCGGCCGCTCTGGCCGATGAAATTATCGTCACTATGGACAATCCTCGCAACGAAGCGCCGGAACAGATCGCCTTGCAAATAGCGGAGGGTGTGCGTGCCGGGGAAAGGACGGTTTCTTTGAACACTATTCTGGACAGGTCAGTGGCTGTCCGTACTGCGCTGAATGCAGCAAATCCGGGCGATGTGGTCGTCGTTTCCGGAAAAGGACCGGAAAAATTTCTCCAGATAGGCTCCAGGTCCATTCCCTATTCGGATGGCGACGAAGTCCGTCGCTGGGCGGCAGAGAGGGGGTTGGGCTGGAGATGAGGAATATCCGTCTTGTCTCGTCGATGGCGGCGCTCGTAGGGGCGGCTTTTACCGGCCCCGATGGAGGAGTCCCCTCCCGTTTCGTTGCCGACAGCAGGCTTGTAGCTCCTGGTGACGCTTTCGTCGCATTCCGGGGAGAGTCGTCCGACGGACACGACTTTATCCCTGACGCCGTTTCAAGGGGAGCTTCTCTGGTCATCTGTGAAAGACCGGCAGCCGTTCCCGCCGGTGTATCTACTATTCAAGTTTCCGACTGCTTTACCGACGTTCCTGAAATGGCCCGCCGCTACCTCAGAGAATATGACGGGGTTCTTGAAATCATTGCGGTCACCGGAAGTGTCGGAAAGACGACGACACGGGAGATGATCCGTACCTGTCTCGCTTCCGATTTTTCGGTTCACTCCGCGGAGCACAGCTATAATACGCTTATTGGATGCGCCCTTTCAATTCTGGGAATGCACGGAAAGACCGATATTCTACTTCTTGAGATGGGAACCAATCATCCGGGTGAAATCCGCGAGATGGTCCGTTTTTTCCCTCCGACGGTCGCGCTGATTACCGAAGTCGCCGCGGCGCACCTTGAAGGATTGGGATCTGTCGAAGGTGTTCTGGAGGCGAAATTCGAAATAACGGAATCTCCTGTTCTCAAGGCTTTCTTTTACAACGGGGACAATCCCCTGCTCGTCTCGAAAAGTTGTTCGCTGCCGGATTCGGTTCGATCATTGAGTCTCGGATTTGAAAAAGGTGATTTTCGAATACAGTCGACACGTTTTTCTCTTGACGACGGTCTTCCGAACCTGACATTCGACTTCGTCCACGAGGAGAACGTCTTTTCCGTGCGGACTTCTCTTTTCGGGCGGCATTCAGCCCTAGCACTGGGATTCGGCCTTGCGCTCCGTCTTTATCTGGGAGCGCCGCTCGGAGATCGCGTGCTGCAGGATATCGGCCGTCTGAAAGCTCCTGCAGGACGCGGACGGTTCTTCCGTCTTTCGTGCGGCGCCGTAATGCTCGACGATTCCTACAACGCAAATCCGGCTTCCATGCGGGCCTCTCTTTCGGAGTGCGCCCGGATACCTGCAAGAAGGCGCATCGCGGTACTGGGTGAAATGAGGGAACTTGGAGGAGACGCTCTTGAGTATCATCGTGACCTCCTCGAATTCCTGAAGGACTTCTGCAAGGTCTTTTTGATGGGGAAAATATGGACCGATCTTTTTGACGGGGAACCTCTTCCGTTCAATGTCTTCATGTTCGAGAATCCTGTCCGCCTTGGAGAAGAGCTTCTTGCAGAGCTGCAGGAAGGCGATCTTGTCGTGGTGAAGGGCTCTCACGGAAACCGGCTTGATAGAGCGGTGACCGTTCTTCTGGAGGGGGTCGGGTCTTGAAGATCTTCGGGATACTCGTCATTGTTTTTTTTCTTCAGATTCTGTTTTTGAGCGGGTGGATTTCCAGGCTCAATGCATGGCGTGTTGTCCAGATCCAGAAAATCTACGGTCCTGAGAGCCATATCAGGAGCAAATCGTCCACCCCTTCGATGGGAGGCATCGTTTTTCTTGCTGTATCAATTCTCAGTATTCCACTCATCGTTTTCTTATCGGAGAGTCTTCCGGGGGATCTCGTTCTTTTCTGGATCTTTCCTTTCGGCGCAGCATCCATAGGGTTCATCGACGACTGGATTAAATTCACAAAAAAGTCCAGTGAGGGTTTTCCGAGTCTTTACAAGCTGGTGGCCCAGATTCTCCTGGTCGTTCCCTGGGCGTACTGGGTTGCACTTTCAAGGGGGATTTTTCTCTGGCCCGGATTCGCGGCGCCGGTTCTTTTTTCCGCCCCTCTTCTGGCTTTCCTGGCAATAGGCATGATGAACGCCGTGAATGTAACGGATGGACTCGACGGCCTTGCTGCAGGAGCTTCTCTTCTCTCTCTCCTGGGAGCGATTGTATGGCTTCGGCTGAACGACGGGTTGCTGTACATCGCCCTGGCAGGAGTAGCAATGTGTGCGGGATTTCTCTGGTACAACGCTCATCCGGCGAAAATCTTCATGGGCGATGTCGGATCGCATTTCCTGGCGGGAATTCTGCTCAGCCTTTGCGTATACGCCGATTTTCTCGTGGCGGTCTTTCCTCTTGGCTTCCTTTTCGGACTGGAGATTCTTTCCGTTGCAATACAGCTCGTCGCGATCCATTTCTTCAAGAGAAAGGTTTTTCGCATGAGCCCTTTTCATCATCATTTCGAACTTCTTGGATGGGGTGAAACACAAATCGTCACCCGCTTCTGGATGGTCCACGGGGCGGGGTTGACGTTTCTCGCTCTTGCAGTGAACGGCTTACTCGGTGCGTGACGCTTTTTGGGAACGGGGGAACAGGAAATGTCGGAAGCAGATCAGGTATCAGGGAAAAGAATTTCCGTCATAGGAGCGGGTATCAGCGGTTCCGGTCTTGCCCGCCTTGCCGCCCGTCTTGGAGCAAAAGTCTTCGTCTCGGAATCGAAAACTCTTTCGGACGAGTCGATTATCTCCTCGTTCCGGGATGCGGGGATCGAATGGGAAGACGGCGGGCACTCCCGGCGGCTATACGATGCGGATTACATTCTCGTGGGCTCCGGTGTTTCACCGAATGCCGCCCCGGTGGCAGAGGCAGGACGAATGGGCCTTCCCGTGATGGGAGAGCTTGATTTTCTTGCGCCTTACCTTACCGGGAAGACGATCGGTGTTACCGGGAGCAACGGGAAGAGCACGACGACTGCTCTTATAGGACACCTTCTGCAGAATGCGGGTTTCTCAGTGGAAGTAACGGGAAACATCGGCAAATCCATGGCGGACTCCGTGCTTGAACGGCGGAATTTTTTCGTTGTGGAACTGAGCAGTTTCCAGCTGTACTGGAATAGCCTGTTCGCATGCGATGTGGCTCTCGTGACGAACCTGGCTCCGGACCATATCGACTGGCACGGGAGTTTCGAAGAGTACGTGAAGGCCAAGGGGAGGATCCTCTCGACCCGGAAGGAAGAAGGATACTCCGTTTTTCAGCAACAGGACCGCGCGGCACTCTCCTCGTCGTTCACGGATAGATGCCGGAATATCATCACATTTCAATGGAGGGACGGACGGGACGGAATTCAGTGGGACGGTCTTTACGCGGACTCCCTGGAGGAAAGAGTCTCTCTCAGGCTCCCAGGGGGAGAAGAGGAGATCCTGTTCGATTTCCGCGACGTTCCTCTTATGGGGCGCCATAATATTGAGAATGCGGCTTTCGCGGCTGCTGCGGTTCGATTGGCCGCAGGACCCGGAGTTTTCCACGGAGGGCTTTTTTCCGGTTTCCGGGGACTTGCGCATCGTTGCGAATTCGTCGCCACAATAGCTGACGTTACATATGTCGACGATTCCAAGGGAACGAACGTCGCTGCAAGCTCCACCGCGCTCAGATCCTTGCCCGGAAAGAAAGTCGTCATTCTGGGAGGGCAGGGAAAAGGCGAGGAGTACGGTCCTCTCGCTGAGGCTGTCCGAAATGAAGCATGCGCGGCGGTTGTACTCGGAGAGGAGAAAACGAAGATTGCGGATGCTCTCCTCAACGCGGGTTTCCCTGATTTTTTTGTTGTCGATTCCATGGAGGAGGCGGTACGGAAGGCGTCGGTTGTCGCACCTCCACGGAGCATTGTCCTGCTTTCCCCTGCATGCACCAGTTGGGATATGTACCCGAACTATAAAAAACGGGGAGAGGATTTTCAGCGGATTGTTCTGGAACTGAAAGAGGAGGAGTAGTCGGTGAGAGGCGTAGCAGAGGGAGTATTCGAGAATCGCTATGAGAAGAGAGTGCTTGCCGTTCGGGTCGATCCGTTTTTATGGATTATCCCGCTGGTTCTCAATGCATTCGGTATTCTCATGATCTTTTCTCTGACGTCGCATACCGCTCTCGAGGAATTCGGATCCCCGTTCGCCCTCGGCATGAAGCAGGTGCAGTGGTTTTTCGTTGCTCTCACGGTCATGCTGACGACATATCTGATTCCGCTTTCGGTATGGAAGGAGATGAGCGGAGTCCTCTGGGTTGTTGCTATCCTTTGCGTTGTACTGACGCTGATTCCGGGTATAGGCATCAAGGCGGGGGGAGCGAGGAGATGGATCGGATTCGGACCGCTTCGTTTTCAGCCGATAGAACTTCTTTCCCTCGCAGTTGCCGTCCATCTTTCAAAACTTATGACAAAGTCGTCGAAGCAGGGGTTGCATGCTTTTTTCACCCTCACCGCCCCGGTGTTGGCGCTCTCTTCGCTTCCGCTGATCTTTCAGCCCAATATGGGAGGGACGATCCTGATTTTCACCCTTACCATGGCAATCCATGTGGAAACGCGCGGATGGAGTTGGCCTATTCTCTTCGGCGGCACCGGATTCGCCTTTTTTTTCTTCATGATCATCCAGGCCGGATATCGCCTGAG
The DNA here is from genome assembly GCA_964426245.1 of uncultured Synergistaceae bacterium. Taxonomy (GTDB): domain Bacteria; phylum Synergistota; class Synergistia; order Synergistales; family Aminobacteriaceae; genus JAAYLU01. Next base: position 29,365 of record CAYRPJ010000038.1, on the reverse strand, counting down.
AAGGTACATGGCCTTTCTCGATCCGTGGGAAGAGCCTCTCGACAGCGGTTTTCAGGTGATACAGGGCATGGTCGCCTTCGCTAACGGGGGGCTCCTCGGTGTCGGGATCGGCAAGGGACTCCAGAAGCTGAACTATCTTCCGGCCGCGCATACGGATTATATCTTCGCCACGATCGGAGAGGAGTTCGGATTTGTGGGAACGTTCATGGTGGTCTTTTTATTTTTCATCTGGACTTTCCGTGCATATTCGGTGTACCGCAGAGCGGCAGACCCGTTTCATTCCGCTCTCATCTGGGCGGTTGTCGCGTCTGTTCTTATTCCCTTCTTCATCAATCTTGGAGGCGTGCTGAAATTGATGCCGCTGACAGGAATTCCGCTGCCCTTCATAAGCTACGGCGGCAGTTCACTTCTGTTCATGTGGGTACGGATCGCCCTGATAATGAGGGTCTGCAAGGAGATATCAGTGCCATGAGGAAGATTTGTCTTGTGGCGGGAGGAACCGGAGGACATATTTTCCCCGCGATTGCCTTCGGGGAGTGGATGACAAAGCATCGAGAGGAGGTGTCGGTTTCATACGTGTGCGGCTCCCGGGCACTCGAGCATGAGATTTTCTCGTCGGCGGGACTCGCTCCTGTTTTTCTTCCGCTGAGCGGATCGCCTTTCGGAGTGCGGAATTTCGCAGGGAAGATGCGCCGGTGGAAGGAGATTTTCACGTCATTCTTCGCTTTCCGGCGATATCTGAAGGAAAACAGGCTTCACTGTTGTGTTCTCTTCGGAGGATATGTTTCCTTTATTCCGTTGATTCTTTGCCATTTGTTCAGAATTCCTCTTATAGTGCACGAACAGAACAGCGTTGCAGGAAAAGTCACGCGCTTATCTGTGAAATTCGGTAAGAAAGTGGCTTCGGGGTGGAATGTATGCACTCCGCTTTCTTCAGGAAGTTTTATAAGAACCGGTGTTCCCGTGCGTCGTTTTGTCTTGAAAGGCAAGCAGGAAGCCTTTAAAGAGATGGGACTGGAACCAATTTCTCCGAAAGAACGAATTATTGGGGTTCTCGGAGGTTCACTTATGAGCCAACGACTGATACAATTGTTGGGGACGATATTTCAGGATCAGGAATTGGATAACGTTACTTTTCTGATTCCAAGCGATTCCCAAAGTCTCGTTCCAATGCAGGCTGAGAGAAAAAACCTGCGGAAATTCATTTTCATAGAGAAACAATGGGATATGAGCTGTTTTTATTCGGTTGTCGAGGCCGTAGTGACTCGTGGCGGCGCCTCTACACTTGCGGAACTGATATCTTTGGGTATTCCCGCCGTGATTGTTCCGTGGCGCGATGCCGCCGATAATCACCAGGAGATGAATGCTCGATGCTTTCTTGAAAACAATGACGGTGAGCTCTGGCGGGAGGATGAATCTCCAGAGGCATTGCGAGATTATATACTGAGAATCCTTCGAAAGAAAAGACACATGAAAGAGAACTTTTCGGAGGGAGATGAGTCTGAATCTTTGTGGCGGCTGATCTCGTCCAGTACTGGAAGGGAGATTATATAATTGGAGACTACTATATCGCATTTTGATGGAATTCACAGGATTCATCTCATGGGCATCGGCGGGGCAGGAATGAGCGGTCTCGCGCTTTTGCTCGCGGAACTGGGGTTTGAGGTGAGCGGGTGTGATATGATTCACACGTCATACATAGATAAGGTTCTCAAGGAAGAAGTTGCCGTTGTTCTTGGTCACGGACGCGCTCACATGGAAAAGTTCCTTCCCGATCTTTTGATATACAGCAGCGCCATTCCAGAGGAGAATGAAGAAATTCTCGCGGCAAGGGAGAAGGGCGTCGCCATTGCCAAAAGAGGAGAAGTGCTGAGCTGGATTTTCGACGATCGTTTTGGAATAGGCATCGCCGGAACTCATGGAAAAACAACGACATCGTCCATGATAGCTCTCATTCTCGAACAAGCCGGATTTCATCCCACCCTCGCCATCGGCGGGGAACTTTGCGATATCGGTGTGAATGCCAAGTTGGGCGACGGACGTTTCATGGTTGCGGAACTGGATGAGAGCGACGGCTCTTTCGAGAAATTTCATCCCAACATATCAGTCGTCACCAACGTTGACTGGGATCATGTCAATTATTACCCCACGTTTGAAAGTGTTCTCGAGGCCTTCGTCCGGTTCATATCGAATCTGAAGGAGTCGGGAATTCTGGTTTTCTGCGGAGAAGATTACGGTCTTTCCCGACTGATGTCTCTTGGACTGATTCCGGAAGGGTCCGTTTCGTACGGTTGGGGTCCGATGTGGACATGGGGTGCTGTGAATGTCCACCACAAACCCGGCGGCGGCGTCTTTTTCTCGATTCTCCACGAGGGAGAACTTGTGGGAGACGTCGAACTTTCGGTGTCCGGGGAACATAATATTCTCAATACCCTTGCGGCATGCGCTGTAGCTCATCTGCTCGGAATTTCTCTCCCTGTCGTTAAGAGGACGCTGCGGGATTTCAAAGGAGCGAAACGCAGGCTTCAACATATCGGGTGTTTCGGCGGCGTCGATATTTACGACGATTACGGGCATCATCCCCGGGAAGTCGCTGCCACCCTCGGAACACTCGATCGCATGTTTCCGGAAAGACGTCTGCTGGTTACTTTTCAGCCGCACCGGTTTACCCGTACCAGGGCCTTGTACAAGGAGTTCGCGCAGGTCCTCGCTTCGGCGGACAAGCTTCTTCTTCTGCCGGTTTACCAGGCTGACGAGGATCCCATTCCGGGAATCACCTCGCTTCTTATCGCGGATCATCTGCCGGAAGAAAAAAAAGAATCGTGTATCATGAGCCGTTCTCTTGACGACGCAGTGTCGATTTTGGAGCAGATTTGCGAGGAGGGCGACATCGTCCTGACGATAGGCGCCGGGGATGTTTCGATAATCGGGGAAAGCCTGCTCGCAAAGACTAAAGAGCAGTTGGTGCATTTTTAGTATTTCGAAGTCATGCCCCGGAAGAGGGAGTCAGCAAATTTTAAACGTCCTTTCTACTCTGGTTTTTCTTTGTGATGTATAATGAATAAACGGTGTGTTTTTTTTATCTTTGTTGCTTTCTTTCTTGGTATTCTTTTGGGATGCGAAGCTTTTTTTCAACTTTTCTCCTTGAAATCTCTGGAAGTGAGCGCTGCGGGTCCGGTATCCGAATCTTTTTTCTGGAACAACGTCTCTTCCGCTTCGTTGCGATTTTGGCCGTTGTTTTTCTGGGAGAAGGAGAAACTGAAGAAGAAAATCGAATCCGAGGCGCCTCTTTCTTTTTCCGTTGACAGGAGAGGGATCGCGGGGGTCGATATTCAAATAGAGCCTTTGTATCCATGGGTTGTTGGACGATGGAAAGAAAATGAATTTTATATTACCCGGGAAGGGCTGGCTTGGGAGAGCAAACACGTTCTCAACAAGGCGATCGAGGGCATTGTACCCCCCAAAAAACCGTTGATTGTGTTCGCGGAGGGTATTCCTTCTCCCGCAGAAGACGCCTCTACCCTGATAAAAATTCTGCCTTTCCCTCTTGATCTTCTTTCCGGCTGGCTTGATGGACTGTCCGAGAACAAGTGGATATCCCGGGTTGTACAAATAGACGTTTCTCGAAGAGAGGGCAAATATTTATTGAAACTTTCATTCAACGGAAGAGGGGAAGCGCAGGTTCTTATGTGGGGTGAACGGTCCCGATGGAAGGAGCTTTCATCCGCGCTTTCGCAGATTATGGATCAGTTACATTTTCTGGGTGAAAACGTTATAATAGACACGACCTATACAGATAGAATTATCGTCCGAAGCATGGCGCACGGCGATCAGGAAGGGAGCGGGAGATAAATGTACAAAGAGCCGGAAATTTTAGTTGGGCTGGATCTTGGTACGAGCAAAATATCCGTCGTGATTGCAGAGAGGGATTCCCGTTTCCAGGAGGCTCAAATTATCGGCGTCGGCTATGCTCCATCGCAAGGCATCCGCAAGGGACTCATCATAAATCTCGAACAGGCTATCCGGTCCGTAAGGCAGGCTGTAAAAGATGCGGAAAACATGGTTGGCTTCGAAATAGACGAGGCAACTGTTTCCTTCAGCGGAATGGAGGTCGCTTCCGTCACTTCAAGAGGAATGATTTCCCTGGGAAGAACGCCCCGTCAGGTATCGATATCGGATGTGGAACGCGTGATAGAAGCCGCGCAGAGCGAACTCTCGATACCGCCCAATCGCGTTACATTGCATACAATTCCCGTAAAATACTCCATCGACGGGAATTCCGGAATAGACGATCCTCTCGGTATGACCGGCATACGCCTTGAGATGGAACTTCAATCGGTCATTGTTCCGACCACAGTCGTGCAGAACATTATCAACTGTGTTGAAAGTGCCGGAATAGAGGTGAACGGGCTCGTCATAAAATCTCTTGCGAGCGCCCTCGGTTCCCTGACCGACGAAGAGACCCGTGCAGGGGTCATTTCGCTCTGTATAGGCGGAGGCACCACCGGAGTCGCCCTCTATACCGACGGGAGACCTGTAAAGCTTTCGATCATTCCTATCGGCGGCGACCATATTACGAACGACCTCGCGTATGTAATGAAAATTCCGATCAGCAAGGCGGAAGAGGTCAAGAAACTGGTTTCACTCTATCCGGAGGATGCTGACCAGCAGGAGCTGGATGTCGATGTTCGCGGCCGAATGAAAACATTCAGTATCGGCGAAGCGGCCGAGGTCGTAAACTGCAGGCTGGAAGAGCTTTTCGGAGATCATGTCCGCCACCAGCTTTCCGAGTTCAGCCTTCACATGTTCCCGGCGGGTATTGTTTTGTCCGGGGGAGTTGCGAAAACACCCGGTATAGAGGTTTTTGCCTCGGATATGCTGAATCTTCCGGTGCGAATTGCCGAACCGCTTGATGTCTATCAAATGCCTCCCGGACGAAATGATTGCGAATATACGACGGTGGCCGGCGTGGTTCGGTACATGACCAGCAGAGAGCGTAATCCTTACAGGTACATCGAAACACCAATTTCCGAGCTTCGTTCCGGGGCGGCCCAGATTGTTTCCGGTACTGCAGGGAAGATTCAAAGAAAGATCGCCGGAGACCGCACAGAAGGGATTCGGGGTTTTATGGATTATTTAAAGAAGTCAGTAAAAGAACTTTTTTAACCGCATTCCGCATTCGGGGAGGATATGAATATGGAGCATGTATTTCAGTTAAATGAAACTCCGAGACCCCACAGGGAAGAAATCAAAGTCATAGGCGTGGGGGGCGGCGGCGGAAACGCCTTAAACCATATTATTCGAAGCGGTGTATCGGAAGTTCATTTTATTGCTGCAAATACCGATGTCGGAGCGCTTCACCTTTCACAGGCGAATTCGAAGATCACGCTGGGCGAAAAACTCACGAAAGGCCTTGGCGCCGGTTCCGACCCGGTAGTAGGGATGAACAGCGCGAAGGAATCCATCGACAAGATCCGTGAGTCCGTGGCAGGCGCCGACATGGTATTCATCACCGCCGGCATGGGAGGCGGCACCGGAACGGGCGCCTCTCCCATCATCGCAGAAGTCGCAAAGGAAGCCGGAGCGCTTGTGGTGGCAGTCGTCACGTTCCCCTTTTCTTTCGAGATGAACCGTCGTAGAAAACAGGCCGCAGAGGGGATTGCGACCCTCAAAGAGAAAGTGGACGCGCTTCTTGTCGTGGAAAACGACCGCCTTCTTGAGCTGACGGACGAAAAGACAAAGCATTCCGAGGCGTACAAACTTGCCGATGAAGTTCTTCGCCAGGCAGTTCAGGGCGTTACCGATCTCATCCTGAAGCCCAGTCTGATTAACGTCGATTTTGCCGACGTCAGGACTGTAATGCAGAACGCAGGATCAGCCATCATGGGCATAGGCTCCGGCGAGGGTGAAAACAGGGCGGAGATCGCAGCGAAAACAGCGATCAAATCTCCCTTGATGTCGATACCGATGAAGGGTGCGAAGGGCATTCTCTTTAATATTACCGGAGGGGCGGACCTGGGTATCCACGAAATACGAAAAGCGGCGCAGATCATCACGGAAACCGCCGACGAAGACGCCATCGTGATATGGGGGCATACCGTTTCGGAGGAGATGGCCGAGAAGATTCAGATTACGGTTATCGCCACCGGTTTTGCCTCGGAGAAGGAAAAAAAGACCGTGACGAATTTTGCCGCAAAACCTGCCGCGAAACAGAAAACGGCGGGAGTCGTTCTGGAGGAGGCCGAGGTGCTTCCCGTTCAGGACGAGGACATGTTCTCAATAAGTGGTGTTCCCAAGAATCCCTATGATATTCCTTCGATAATACGAAGAAACAAAAAATCCGGAAATTAAATTCCATATATCCCGAATACATTTTCAAGCGGGTTCCATTTGATTGCTCCGGAGTAATCAAGCGTCGTCTGAAGGAAGCAGGGTCTTGAAAGGGATTCCTGCTTTTTTATATAAGGTGGATCTTTACAAAGCAGAAAACTCTTTTGTTTTACTCCGGGGAGCTTTGATCCCGGACAAGGAGGTAATGAAAAATGTCCACAAGAGAAGGCAGAAGACATAAGGAAAGGCGTTCCGTGATTCCTTTCGGCGATATCATGCTGCCCGTCATCGGACTTGTGGCGGTTGGTCTCCTCATAGTCGGCGTAAAGCTTTTTTTCCTGTCGGGAGACAGAACCAAGCCGTATACTCCGTTGCCCGTCGAAACGAACGTGTCCGGTTCTCCACGGACACCTGTCGCGACGGCTCCCGGAATAAAACCTGTAGAGCCGTCAGTGGAGGCTTCTCCTCAAAGCCTTCTCGCAATTCCTGTTTCACCTGGAAAGAAAACAGAGAGCGGTGTCAAGGTCGAATCTCCCGTGGCATCTCCTCCTCAGCCAAAACCGGCTGAAACTGCCCGGACTGCCGAACCTGTCCGCACTCCGGCCATACCATCGCCTCCAGCAACCCCTTCTCCGGCACCTGCTGACAGCCGCTGGGGAGTGCAGATAGGTTCCTTCACTACAAGGGCAAGTGCTGAAACTGTTCGTCAGCAGGCAGCACAGAAAGGGTTTACCGCTGCGATCTCATCGGCACAGGTGAGCGGGAAGACATATTTTCGCGTCACGGTTCCTGCCGGAAATAACCGTTCCGAGGCTGTGGCGCTCTCGCAAAGACTGACGAAAGCCGGTTTTCCCGTATTTGTCGTTTCGCTTCGATAGCCTTGTTTTTTGCGGTGGGTATGTTGCCCTCGAACAGAAACACAGAAGTTGAAGCCGGTTCGGGTGATGTGGAAGGAGACTTATAATTGGCTGGTTTTGTTCGTGAACTGACAGACAGGCTCTCCGCGATCGAATATGCCATGGATGTGCTTGCCTTTCCGTGGAGCGGGGAACATGAAACGCTGAAATTGGAAAACGCTGTAGGGCGCCGACTGGCACACCCGGTTTCTTCCTCAGAAGATTCTCCTCCGTTTCACAGAAGCACCCGTGACGGATACGCTCTTTCAAGTGCTGAATGCTACGGAGCTTCCCCTTCTAATCCCGCTTTCCTGACGGTTTGCGGCGAGGTTCCGATGGGAACCCTTCCTTCTTTTTCGATAGGAAACGGCGAATGTGCACTGATTCATACCGGGGGTATTCTTCCGGAGGGTTCAGATGCTGTTGTGATGACGGAAAACGCCGAACGCAGCGGAAAATGGGTCGAGATACGAAGTGCGGTGCAGAGTGGAGAAAATATCGTCTTCAAAGGTGAGGAGTTTTCGGCGAACACGCCTCTTCTCAAGCAAGGAACCCTCGTTGATTTTCGTTCGGCAGGTCTTCTTGCTTCTGCAGGCGTTTCATACGTGGATGTTTTTCGGATAAAGATCGGAATTATCAGCACCGGCGACGAAATAGTTCCGTGCGATACACAGGAGCTTCTTCCGGGGCAATTCCGGGATGTCAATGCCCATCTCCTTTTCTCTCTCTTGGAACGGGAAGGATTTTTTCCGGTCTATTACGGAATCGCCGGCGATTCTCAGGAAGCGCTTTCAAGAATGACAAATCGCGCCCTTGAGGAATCTTCCGTCGTTCTGCTCAGCGGAGGATCTTCCGTGAGTACGAGGGATTATTGCTCGACTCTCCTTGAATCCCTTCCTGAACCCGGGCTCCTGATTCGGGGAATTTTGATGTCGCCGGGCAAGCCGACGCTGATCGCCGGAATGAAACGTGAACGAAAGCTCGTGATGGGACTGCCGGGGCACCCTTTTTCATGCTTTCTCGCCGCGTACACCATTTTGCTTCCTTTGTTGAATGCGATGTGCACCGGCAACACTTCCGGCCCATGGAAATCGCTTCTTCTTCCTTCCGCGGAATCGATATTCGGCCACTCCGGAATCGAGGAATTTCTGCCCTGCGTCATCGAGAACGGCAGGGCAGTCCCGCTTCCGGTGAAATCCTCGTTCGCAAAGGCCCTCAGTCGTGCCGACGGTCTTTTTCGTCTTTCTGCGTCCCGTGAAACCGTTCGCCCCCAAGAGGAGGTTGAAGTATGGCTCTGGTAACTGAAAAGATGCATATCCCTTTAATGAGGGCGTGGCAGATCCTGCGGAAAGAGTGTAGTCCGCTTCCGCCGGAGCGATGCCATGTACAGGATTGCATGGAAAGGGTTCTTGCGGAGGATGTGATCTCCCTCCGGAGTGTACCGCACTATAACGCTTCCGCAATGGACGGATACGCTGTCGAATCGTCCTCGACCGCGGGCGCTTCGCCTTCGTCTCCTGTCGTCTTGCGGAATGATGATTTCACGCGGTTGAACACGGGAGGCTCTCTTCCGCCCCGTTTCGATTCGGTCGTCATGCTGGAGGATACCTCCCCCACACCCGACGGGACAGCATTGTTGCTCGTCAAATCACTGGTGGCGGGAGAGAACGTGCGTCCCGTCGGCGAAGATGTTTTTTCAGGACAGGTCATCGCACGAACGGGTGAACGGATAACGCCTGCTCTCGCGTCGCTTTTCGCAACGGCCGGCATCGCTTCGTTGAACGTCCTTCCCTTTCCGAAGACTCTTTTTATCCCGACGGGCGACGAGATCATCGCCCTGGAAGAGTGGCTTGCACTGACGGATGCCCCGGCGGGGCGAGTGGGCGAAAGCAACTCTCTGCTCGTAAAAGGATATTTTTCGAAATGGGGGTTCCCGGTAGACGTGGCGCCATGTCTGCCCGATGATCCGGAGATTCTCTCCGGTTTTCTCCTGGAGAAGGCGGAGGAGTATGATCTCCTTCTCGTCGGCGCAGGATCGGCCAAAGGTGAAAAAGACTACACGTTTTCGATTTTTGAGAAGCATGGGGAACCGCTTTTTCGTTGGTTGTTGATGAAACCGGGAAGACCGGCTTCCGCATCCCGCCTTCGGAAAGCAGTGGCGGTCAATCTCCCCGGATTCCCGATGTCGAACGTCGTTATCCTCTGGTCGATTGTCTATCCTCTCCTGCAGCTGCTTCAAAAGGGAGACTTCGATGAGACGCGTGTCCTTTCCGAAGCCATGGGAGCGGAAAAAGAGGAGACACTTCCTCTTCTGCTGTCCTATTCGTCCTCTCCCGGAAAAGAAGAGTGGCTCCGCCTTAAATGTGTCGAGCTTGACGGGAAACGAACGGCCTATCCGCTTCCGTCGGGTGCAAGTACCTTGTGGGCGCTGGCTGAGACGGATGCGGTTGCGATGCTCCCGGCGGAGAGCGCCGAATTGATTAAGGACAGCCCTGTTCCGATGTGGATGTTGAAGAACGTGCCATGGAAAGAACGGGTTCTGTTCCAGGGGTCCAACGATCCCGCCCTGGAACGACTTCCCTCGTTCGTGCGCGGAAGGGGAGGCGATCTTCTCCTCCGTTCCGTCGGAAGCTTGGGAGGGCTTGCCGCCCTTTCCCGGAGAGAGTGTCATGTCGCGGCGGCGCATCTTCTTTCCGACGAGACCGGAGAGTATAATACACCGTTCATCGAAGAGCTTTTCCCGGATTCGCGGGAACGCCTTGTGCGGCGTCTTCTGTTCTACCGGGAACAAGGCCTCATCACTAGCAGGGGAAATCCCAAGAGGATTGCCGGTATACAGGATCTTGCCCGCGAAGACGTCGTCATCATCAACCGCCAGCGGGGAGCGGGCACCCGGGTTCTTCTCGATGCCATGTTGAAAGATGCGGGGATTTCGCCAGGTTCCGTGAGAGGGTACGACAGTCTGAGCCCGACGCATTTTGAATCGGCGAACAGGGTTGCTCTCGGCTTTGTCGACGTTGCCCTCGGAATCAAATCGGTGGCGGATGCCCTTGGCCTCGGATTCGTTCCTTTTTGCGAAGAACCGTACGAACTTGTCTATCTGAAGGAGTTTGAAGATCTTCCCGGAATCGCCGCTCTTTTGAGTGCTCTTGAAGACAAGGAATGGCGCGGCATTGTGGAAGGAATGGGAGGATATCGATGGCCGCGATGATACAGGATCCTTTCGGAAGGACCTTGGATTACGTGCGGATTTCCATTACGGACCGCTGCAATTACCGGTGTCTCTACTGTATGCCCGCACAGGGGATCGACTGGATTCCTCATGAGAAAATCATGACGTACGAGGATATCTTCCTGCTCTGCAGCGTTCTTTCGGAACTCGGCGTGAAGAGAATCCGCTTCACCGGAGGTGAGCCCTTTGTCCGAAAAGGTTTTGTCTCTTTTTTACACGATATCCGGAGGAGATTTCCTGAAATCGGCATTGCTGTGACGACGAACGGGGATTTTCTGGAACGATGGGCTTCGGAGCTGATTGCTCTCGGCCTGAATTCCGTCAACATCAGTCTGGATACGCTGAATCCCGAAAAGTTTCTTTATATTACGAGGGGCGGAATTCTTGAACGAGTTCTTCGTGGAATCGATGTCCTTGCGGCTTCGGGAGAAGTTCCGGTAAAACTCAATACCGTCGTGATGAGAGAATTCAACCTGACTGAGATTCCGGAACTTGTCCGTTTTGCCGACAATAAAAAGGTCCTGCTCAGATTCATAGAGTTTATGCCTCTTGATACCGATGTATGGTCGAAACAACAGTACGTCTCCGCAGACGAGGTACTCTCTCTTCTTCCCCACAGGCTCCTCTGGCAGCCTCTCGGGCGGCAAGGCACATCGGGCGGAATACCAAGCGGTCCGGCACAATATTTCAGGAACGAATCTACAGGACAGAAAATAGGCATTATTTCTGCTGTTTCGGATCATTTCTGTCATCTGTGCAACCGTCTCCGCATTACATCGACAGGGGAAGTCAGACCTTGTCTTTTCAGCAACAATGGGATCCCGATCATCGACGCTCTCCGGAGAAACGACAGAGAATCCGTTCGGACAGGGATACTTTCCGCCGTATCCAGAAAACCAAGGGCGGGCGACACATCTCTTCCAGAAGGTTTCTGTTCCCCGGAAGAGGCGGCGCTGAACACCTTTCCCGCTGATCAAAACGGCACGGAAAAGACAGGAACGAAAGTTTTTCATGAAGAACGGCATATGTCACGTATTGGAGGATAATTTCGGTGAGCAATATTGAAGAGATCCGGCCGGACAGGTTGACACACCTGGATCAAGACGGCCGTCCACAAATGGTTGATGTAGGCGGAAAAACCCCCTCATGCCGTACAGCCGAGGCGGAGGGATGGATTCTCCTGAACGAGGCGGTCTGCGCTCTCCTCGCCGGGAAGGGAATTTCAAAGAAGGGCGATGTTCTGAGAATCGCTGAAACTGCAGGAATCATGGCGGTGAAAAAAACACCGGATTTGATTCCGTTATGCCACGGAATTCGGATCGACAGCGCGCAGGTTGAATGTGAGTTCTTCCCGGTGCTCCGCAAAATCCGCGTTCGGTGCAGGGTAAAAGCGCTGGATGTTACTGGGGTAGAAATGGAGGCTCTCACCGGCGTTTCGGTGGCGGCTCTTACAATCTACGATATGTGCAAGGCTGTCTCGAAGGAAATGATTATCGAGGGCATTCGGCTGCTCTCCAAAACCGGCGGTAAGAGCGGCGACTTTATTTCTTCAACCGGCTCAAAAGAAGAAGGAGGTTCGAGAGCTTGAGAATCCTGGATATTCTTGAAAAAGGCGGCCCTCGCGGATTTCTCTCGCACACGCTCTGCTACGTCAATGTCAACAGCCGCGGAAAAAACGCCTTCAACGGGATGGAAAAGCGGATCGTTCTTCTCTCTCCCGGACAAATTTCTTTGCTTCCGCAGGATGCCGTGGCTTTTGTAGTCTCTTCCGGAGTGCACTTTCACCCCTCATATTTTCTTTCTCCGGGCGAGGATGTCCTCTTCAGGATTCTTCCCGGAGAACACCTTCCGGAACTTCTGGTTGAGCAGGGAGGATTCGTCTCGGTTTCTCGGAGAGTGAAAATTTTCCATCCGATTTCTACGGGAATATTGACCGTCAGCGACAAGGGGAGCCGCGGGGAACGGGAGGATACGTCGGGACCGGCGCTCGCTGCTCTTGTCCGACGGCTTGGCGCTACCGTGGACGCAATGCTCACCGTTCCGGATGAAGAGGAAGCGATCACCGGCGTTTTGACGGAGTGGAGCGACAAGAAACGGTTTCACCTTATTCTTGCCACAGGCGGAACAGGTTTTTCCAGGCGTGATGTGACACCTGAAGCGCTCGCAAAGGTAGCCGAAAAAGATGTTCCCGGTATCGGGGAAGCGATGCGGAGCGCCTCGATGCGAATCACTCCCAAAGCCGTGTTGAGCCGGGGAGGCGCTGTTATTCGCGGCGAGACTCTTATTCTTGCGCTGCCAGGAAGCGAACGTGCTGCAAGCGAGTGTTTTTCGGTGATAGCCCCCGCTCTGCGCCATGGGATAGAGATCTTATGCGGGTGGGACAGCGAGTGCGGCTCCCGTCACGTGCGTTGAAGAGCCGGAAACGGAGGGATTGAAGCGTGGATATGGAATCCGTCGGCGTAAAACAGTGCATCATCATCACGGGCATGTCCGGCGCGGGGAAATCGACGGCCCTTAAAATCCTTGAAGATCAGGGAATGTTCGCCATCGACAATATACCTCCAGCTCTGCTTTCCCAGTTGATTTTCCTCCTCGAAAAACACAGGGCGGCAATTCGATGGGGTGTTGCAGCGGTAGTGGATGTACGAGGCGATTCATTGCTTGACGACTTCCCGGCGGCTCTTGCCGCGCTGAAAAAACAGACCTCTCAAGTCCATATCGTTTTTTTCGACGCGGAGGACAATGTGCTGTTGCGCCGTTTCGAGACAACCCGGCGCCGACATCCTTTAGAAGATAACGGATCCTTCCTCGACAGCATCGGAAAGGAGAGGCTCCGGCTGAAGCCGATTCTTGACTGTGCGGACATGATAATCGATACGTCGGCTCTTTCGCTCACGGAGATCCGGAATGAACTTATTTCACGTTTTTTTGAAGACGCGGCTGAAGTCTCCCTTCTCATTTCATCTTTCGGTTTCAAGCACGGGGTTCCGGCGGATTGCGATTATGTATTCGATGTTCGTTTTCTCGACAATCCTTTTTACAATCCTCGACTGAAACCGCTCTCAGGGAAGGATCATGACGTGCAGGAGGAGATATGGAAGACAGCTGAAGCGCGGGGGTTCTGGGAAAAGGCTGTGCCGTTTCTCGAATATATCGTGCCTCTTTATCTTCGCTCAGGGAAGACACACCTCCATATCGGCATCGGGTGTACAGGAGGGCGGCATCGTTCAGTTGCCGTCGCAGAAAGGCTTTATGCTCACTTTCGAAAATATCCGGGGGGATGCGTCGTGCGTCATCGGGATATCGACAAAGAGCAGGGGTGGTGATAATGGATCTCCTCATAAGCTACGGTTTGGGACTGCTCACAGCGACTATCCTGGCTTTTTTGTTCCGTATGCGCGATTCCGGAGGTCCCGGCGACCTGATTGCCGGAAAGTCAAGAGAGCGTAAAACAGCCTTTTCAAAGGCTATCGAGTACAGGCTCTCAATGGGGCCGTTCGTAGCGGCGCTCGGAGGAGGAACGGGGCTTTCGACGCTCTTGAGAGGATTGAAGAGCTTTACCCGGAATATCGTGGCTGTAGTCACCGTGACCGATGAAGGAGGAAGTTCGGGAAGGCTGCGTGAAGAATGGGGAATGCTTCCTCCGGGTGATGTCCGAAACTGTATCGTCGCACTGGCTGAAAACGACAACGCCCTGAAGCGCCTGCTCGACTTCCGCTTCGACCGCGGCGGGCTTGCGGGGCACAGTCTCGGGAACCTGATGCTTCTGGCGATTACCGAACAGTTCGGGGATTTTCGCCTCGCTGTCGAGGAGATGAATCATCTGCTCGCCATCCGGGGACGGGTGCTTCCGGTTACGACGGAGGCGGTGAACCTCGTTGCGGAGATAGGCGACGGCTCGCGTGTCCGCGGCGAACTTGCCGTTTCGGATCACGGCCATGAAATCCGGAAAATCTGGCTTGAACCACGAGATGCGAAACCGCTCAAGGAGGTTTTGCTCTCTCTCGACGAAGCCAATATTATTGTCCTCGGACCCGGAAGCCTGTTTACAAGCATTCTTCCGAACCTTCTCATTCGCAGCGTTGCGGAACGCCTGTGCAAGAGCGAGGCTCCCAAGGTATATATCGCCAACCTGATGACGCAGCCGGGAGAGACGCAGGGTTTCAGCATTCTGGATCATGTCCGCTGGATCAGCGCGGCAATGGGAATTCCTCCTGATTACGTACTCGTCAACGACGGCGCAATTCCTTCCTTTTTGGTGGAAAAATACCGGTTTGACGGCGCCGATCCTCTTTATATAACAGATCGAGAAGAGTCCGAACTGGAGCGTATGGGGTGCCGAATTCTCCGCGGGGATTTCGTCAGGATAATGGACGGCAATGTTCTGCGGCACAACGGACAGGCACTCTCCGAGATCCTCATCCGCCTGTGCCGCGAGCTTGAAGAGGACTGAACATGATGAAGGGCTCCCGGACGACGTTGACCTCGTCCATCTGGGATGAATGGACAGCAGGACCTGTTGCCGAAGGGGAGAAACCCCGGGAAGAGATCCGGGGCATTTTCGAAGGTCTTCACACAGAAGAGAGGGACGGCGGGAGCATCGTCTATTCGAGCAGCCGCCTCTGGGTCTTTCGGAGGCTGAGAACCCTGTGGTCCTCCTGGGAGGAAGCAAGAGATTTCGATTTCGCTTCCCTGCTGAGCATTCCCCCCTCCCTGAAGGGAAAGGTCTTCTTCCGGCTTCCTCCGCAGCTCCTTACGTCGTTGGATCATGAGTCCGGAGGGAGGGGAATGGAGTGGTTGAAGGGGTTGTGGGGGAGCTGCGGCTCTCTTTACCTGCCGAAGACCGGTTACTACCTCTGTTTTCGGATCTCATCGAAACAGACCGAGGAGAGAACGGTCCGTCTCTTAAAAAAGAAGGGTTTTTCCTTTGGGAAAAGACGTATTCAGGAAAAATTCGAGATCACCATTCGCAACCAGCAGGAGATCGTCGACATACTCGCACGATTCCATATGTTCAAGACGACGCTTCTCCTTGAAGAAAAGGCGATTCTCAGGTCGCTGAGAAACCAGGCGAACAAGCTGGTGAACTGCGATGCCTCGAATATAAGGAAAAGCCTTGAGGCGGCTTCAAGGCAGATCGAAATCGCCCGCACCGTTCTCGAATTTCCAGACTACCGGGAATTTCCGGCTGTCCTGAAACAGCTTGTGACGACACGACTGGAAAATCCCAGTGCGACATTGGAAGAACTCGGACGGATGCAGTCTCCTCCTGTGAGCAAGAGTACGGTAAAATATCGTTGGAAAAAAATCGAGAGTCATATCGCTCCCTTGTCGCAGAGAAGAAAAGGAGCCTTCAAGACGGATTGATCGTCGAATAACGGGAAATGAAATACGAAAAAGGAGGAAGACACTATGACTCTTCGTCAATTTACAGAAACTGATGTCCGTGGAAAAAGAGTTTTTGTCCGCGTGGATTTCAATGTTCCCATGAAGGACGGAAAAGTAAGCGACTCGACCCGTATTGCAGCCCACGAGGACACTGTCACGAAACTCCTTGGCTGGGGAGCAAAGGTTGTGCTTGCATCCCACCTGGGACGTCCGAAGGGGAAGCGGGTTCCGGAGATGTCGCTGAAATGTGCTCTTTCCGAGGCGGAGAGGATCTTTAAGGTCCGTATGAATTTCTGCGATGACTGTATCGGGCCTTCAGTGCAGGCAGCCGTTGAAGCAATGAAAGAGGGCGAACTGCTTCTCCTCGAAAACCTGCGCTTTTATGAAGAGGAGCAGAAGAACGATCCGGAATTCGCGAGGATGCTCGCAAAACCCTTCGATGTGTTCGTGATGGATGCGTTCAGCGCTTCTCACAGGGCGGATGCCTCCACCAGCGCGATTATGGAGGTTCTGCCGTCATTTGCCGGCTCGCTGCTGCTGAAAGAAGTCGATATGCTCTCGGCGGTCAGCGAAAATCCGTCGCGCCCGTTCGTTCTCATCCTCGGCGGCGCAAAGGTTTCGGACAAGATCGGCGTTGTCGAGCACCTCATGGAAAAAACCACGAGCATTCTTATCGGCGGCGGCATGGCGTTCACATTCCTGAAAGCGAACGGCGCCTCGATCGGGCGGTCTCTTTTCGAAGAAGAAAAGAAGGCTTTCGCTCTGGAGATGATGGAGCGTGCCAGGCGAAACGGCGTGGAGATTCTCCTTCCTGTCGATGTCGTCGCGGGAACGTCGCTCGATATGACGAGCGGAGAGACGATCGTCCCCGCCGACGCGGTTCCCGACGACGCGATGGGGCTGGACATCGGGCCGAAGACGGCCGCTCTCTTCGCTGAGCGGATAGCGAACGCGAAGACGGTCCTGTGGAACGGCCCCATGGGGGTTTTCGAGAATCCGCTCTTCGCAGCCGGTACGAGGGGCGTTGCGGACGGGGTAGCGGAGTGTACACGCCGGGGGGGCCTCACGGTTGTCGGCGGAGGAGACACCGCGGCCGCAGCCAAGGCTCTCGGATTCGACAAGAGCGTATCGCACGTCTCGACGGGCGGCGGCGCCAGTCTCGAATTTTGTGAAGGCAAGGCTCTTCCGGGAATCGTTCCGCTGTACAAGGAGTAGTCAATTGACACAATGGAGGATATCATGAAAAAAATCCATCTCTACGGCAACTGGAAAATGAACATGCTTCCCGATGAAGCGGAAGCCTTCTGCGGCGAAATCCTGCACGCCGCCTCCGGGAACATCTATAACAAAGAGTCGGTCGATATCTGTCTTTTTCCGCCGTTCATTTCAATCGCGCCTGTCGTTCGGCTTTTGCCTGAAAACGGAATTCTGTCCGCAGGCGCGCAGGACGGATGGATTGAAGACCGCGGGGCTTTCACAGGAGCAGTCTCGATGGACATGGTGCGTTCAACGGGGTGCACCCGTGTTCTGGTGGGACATAGTGAAAGAAGGAGCATATTTGGGGACACCGATGAAATTATCGGAAGGAAGCTGAAACAAGCATTTATAAAGGGCCTCAAGCCCGTCCTGTGTTTTGGGGAAACGCTCGAACAGCGTGAAACCGGGGAGACTCTTGCGGTGCTTCAAAGACAGCTTGTTTCAGCCTGGAAAGAAATAGAGCCGGGTGAAGCCGGCTCTATGCTTCTTGCTTACGAGCCGGTCTGGGCTATCGGAACCGGGCGGAACGCTCAGCCTGAGGACGCACAGGAAGCCTGTGCTTTTTCCCGGAACCTTTTCAGGGAACGGTTCGGCAGCGATCGCAACTGTCCGGTGCTGTACGGAGGCAGCGTCAAGGAATCGAACGCCGCCGAGCTTCTGTCGCAGGAGGATATCGACGGAGCGCTCGTGGGAGGAGCATCTCTGAAGGTTCCTTCTTTCCTTGGAATTTATGAAAATTACCGAAATACAGCCCAGTAAAAAGAATCAATATGTAACATAAGATATATTATAAGACAACCATTTTCACGATAACGGCTGATGGCGTGTTTCGATATCGGTCCTGGTTTTCAGTTTTTAAAAACAGCACGGAAGGAACGGCTAAGAGACCGTTCCTTCCGTGCTGTTGCTTTATTTCGGTATCCTGAGAATCAATCGTGGTACGAATAATGGTACGTAAAAGCGTCTCCCCACATCTTCTCAAGATTATAGTGATCTCTTCCTGACTTGCTGAATACATGAACAGTAAGTTCTCCCGCATCGATAAGACGCCAGCGGCTGCTGTCGTTTCCTTCGATATTCGTCCTGATGCCCTGCGCATGGAGGGCTTCCAAGGCTGCATCCCTTAAAGTTCCCATGTGGATATCGGAATTCGCGGTAACAAGCACGAAGACATCAGAAATTGTCGAAGAGCCTTCAAGATCGAGCGCGACTATATCGAGCCCTCTTTTCTCCGCAAGCGCCCTGTAGAGAAATTCATACTGTTTGAGCCGGTTTTCCTGCCTCTTCAATCGTTCACCCTCTCCTTTTCATAATTATTGTTTTTGTTTTGCAAGTTCCTCAAGATGTTGTAACACCTTTTCATGATCCTTGCCTATGATTATTGTAGCATGCGATACGTGGGAAGTCCGGGATATCAGACCGGAGCTTATCCCCACTATCTCCGCCAACGTTTTGGCCGTACTTGCTACTTGTTCCCCCGCTCTTTCAGGAAATTGCACGGTCGTCGAGCGATAATCGAAATGGCGTGCATTCCCGATATGCGTCACATCGACTCCAATCTTCTGCAGAGCTGTCGCGACGGTCTTGCCGAGCCCGGAGACTCCGGCGCCGTTGAGTACGGCGATCGGTGTGCTGATAGATGAGACGAGCGCCATAATATCGACCTTTGCGGCATCGGTCTGCTCCTGCTCGGCGGCGTTTGACGCCTGCTCCCCGTGACCCTCCGGCAAACCTGAAAGCAGTGCTGAAGCTGCCGTGATATCACCAATCCAGTAACTGATGTTGGAGATGTATGCAGCTTTTCCCGGCATTGTAAAAAAGTGGATATTTTCACTCGGTATGGACGCGAGATACGAAGCGAGCTGAAGGCCTTGAGCCGGTGTCATGTCGGAGTTCACCATTTCAATGATCTTGTGCGCCAGTTCCGGTATCTTGGGGATCATCGAAGGGCTTTGGATCTTCTTCAATGCAGCTTTTATAAAATCCTGCTGTCTTTTGACCCTTCCGATGTCTCCGAGCGCATCGTGCCGGAATCGAACATAATGAAGCGCGTTCTTGCCGTCAAGAACCTGGAGTCCCTTCGGAATGTTGATGAAGAGTTTTCCTGCGTAGTCGTTATAGACCATTCGCCGCGAGACATCTATCTCCACTCCGCCGATAAGGTCGACTATAGAGGGGAAAGTGTCATAATTAACGAGCACGTAGTAGTTGATCGGTCTGCCCAGATAATTCACGACAGTTTCGCGTAAAAGATCGGTTCCGCCGTAGGCGTATGCATGGGCGATCTTGTCCCAGCCCCTTTTCGGCAGCTGAACACGAGTATCCCTCGGAATGGACATGAGACGGACGATTTTGTTGTCGATATCGATTGTCGCATACGCGACCGCATCGGCGCGTCTTCCTCCGTCGACATCATCGAGACCGATGAGGAGAATATTGATGGAACCGGATTCTTCCGTGAATGATATCGACTCTTTTATCGTCTGAGGTTTTGGCTCAACAAACGTTCTTACCTTGAACGCAGCCCCCGCAAATGCTGCTCCCATGGCTAAGAGGATAATGGCCACTATGCGCATTATTTTCATCTTTTGTCGCCCTCCAGTTTTTCCGGTAGAGTCCCTTCTTGTAGATATATTGCTCCACCGTTTCAGGAAGAAGGTATTTCACGCTTCTCCCCGCCTCTATTCTCTGGCGGATTTCCGTGCTCGAAATCGAGAGAAGCGGAATTTCGAGGGGGATAATTGCTTTTCCAATAGCTGGTGGAAGCGTATCCAACGCGTTCGGGGCATACCCGGGACGGCTTACCGCCACAATGTTGCATAGTGTTGGCAGTTCTGTGTATTCCTTCCAAGTTGTTATGCTCAAGACGGCATCCAAGCCCGTAATGAAAAAAAAACGGACCTTTTCCGGCGCATACCAGTGCCGCATTTCGCGGAGGGTATCCACGGTGTGGCTCGGTTCCTTCCTGTCGATTTCAATCCGAGAAGGAGTGAAATTTCTGTTTTCAAGGGTTGTCAGCAGCGTCATGATGTACCTGTCCTCGGCGGAAGCGACCCGGCGCTGGCGCTTATGAGCAGGGTCGCCGGCAGGTACAAAAATAACCTCGTCCAGCCCAATGGCTGTACGGCTCTCCTCGGCAGCGAGCAGATGACCGAAGTGAATGGGATCAAAGGTTCCCCCCATGATTCCGATCTTCCTGGGTTCAATCCGGGTTGTATTCAGCACGGCTCCAGCCCCTTCGCGCTACTCCATCACAATGTCGGGTTCAAAATCGAAAGAATGATCGCCAATATAGACCTTGTCGCCTTTTTGGGCGCCCATTTCCTCGAGGCGCTCCTCGATACGGAATTTTTTGACCAGCCTTGCAAACTTGAGCAACGCGTCTTCGTGTTCGAAGTCATAACGCTGCAGCGTTTTTTCGAGATTCTCGTGAAGGATCCGATAGCCGGAACCGTCATCAAGTTTGACGATCGTGACCGGCTCGAGCTTTCCTCTCCGCCGCCGGGGTTGCGGGGACTGGATGAGAAGAGGGGCAAGTCGAGTTTCCCCTTCATGGCGGGATGTTTCTCTCGCACGTTCTGCGAGGACCGAAATAAAGTCCGGTATTCCCTCCCCTGTCAACGCGCTTATCGAATAGTAGGGTATTTCCTTTTCTTCTATGAATAACCGCACTGCTTCATTGTTCGAAGCAGCGTTCTCAAGGTCTATCTTGTTCCCCACGACTATATACGGCCTTTCAAGAAGATCCGCTCTTCGAAATCCGGGAAGGCCGGCCTCTTCGGTTTTTGCGTAGGCGTCGAATTCGGAACGGAGAATGTTCCACTGTGAGATGATTTCGTCCGCGCTTCCGGCGCTCAGATCGAGCACATGCACGATAAAACGGGTTCGCTCGATATGGCGGAGAAAATAAATGCCCAGTCCCTTGTTCTCATGCGCTCCCTCGATGAGACCCGGTACGTCGGCGATAATGATTTTCTGATCGTCGACGGAGAGAACTCCCAGGTTGGGGGAAAGCGTTGTGAACGGATATCCCGCGATTTTCGGACGTGCTGTGGAAATAGCGGCCAGAAGGCTTGATTTACCGGCGTTGGGAACACCCACAAGGCCTATGTCGGCTATGAGCTTGAGTTCGAGAAGAAGCGTGCGTTCTTCCCCTTCGTCCCCTTTTTCCGCAAAACGCGGAGCTTTCCGGACCGAATTGGCAAAATGCGCATTTCCGCGTCCTGGACGCCCCCCCTTCGCAGCGATCAGCCGATCACCCGGTTCGACAAGGTCCGCCAGAATCTCGCCCGTTTCGTCGTCATAAACGATTGTTCCGCAAGGCACAGTAATGAGACGATCTTCACCGGCTCCTCCGGATTTTAATCCGCCTTTGCCGGGTTGACCGTGGCCCGCCTGGAATTTTTTTTCGTACTCGAAATCGGCAAGCGTCAAGGCGCCGGGAGCCGCTTCCAAAACAACATCGCCTCCCCTGCCGCCATCTGCACCGTCAGGGCCGCCTTTCGGAATGAATTTTTCACGGCGAAAGCTGAGACAACCGTTTCCTCCGCGTCCTCCGCGGACAGATATTCTCGTAAAATCGACAAATTTCATAGTATCACCGGCCTTGAAGGCCAAATCCCCGTTCCTGAAAAAATCAAGGGCCTGTTTTATCCCCTAAGGGTGAGAGCCGGCATGAGAACAGACGGTTCCATCTTAAGGCGATACGGAGGCCCTTGTTGAGTTCATTTTCTTTCTGAATTAAGATGAGGAGCCTATTCGGCCGCTTCCATGATCACGGAAACTATCTTTTTGCTCCCCTTCGTCTCATAATTCACTTTTCCGGCGCTCATGGCGAAAATTGTGTAATCTCTGCCGATACCGACGTTTTTGCCGGGGTGAATTTTCGTTCCTCTCTGCCTCACAAGAATGTTGCCTGCTTTGACGGTCTGCCCTGCATAAATTTTGATTCCAAGGCGCTTTCCATCGCTGTCTCTTCCGTTCGTACTGCTCCCCTGTCCTTTTTTATGGGCGAAGAGCTGTAAGTTAAAATTCCATGTCATCAACGAGCACCTCCACAATTCGGACGTAATCCGGATAAATCCGTTCTATCTCTTTTAGGGACCCCACTACCGTCTGGACGAGAACCGTTTCATTCCCCGGAGGGGATCTTCTCCAGTCGAGCATCATTCTCGCTTCCTCTTCCTGAATGGTGCAGATGAAGTTTTCGGAGAACAATACCCTCTCAAAACCGTAGGCGAGAGCCTGTAAAAGCGCGGAAACGGCCGCGCAGACCACATCTTCGCCTTTTTCAGCAAACCCCGAATGTCCTGTCGCGACAATTGCTGCGATCCGTCCGTCGCTCAGGCCAACGGAGACTTCCGTCACTTTCAGACTCCGGCTGTAAGAGAATCTATGCGGATCTCCGAGAAGTGCTGCCTGTGTCCTCTCATGCGGCGATAATTCTTCTTGCTCTTGAACTTGAAGACCAGGATCTTCGGGTCCTTCCCGTTTCCTGTGACCGAAGCCGTTACCGAAGCACCCTTCACGTAAGGTGTTCCGACCGTGACTGAATCATCCTTGCCTACAAGCAGGACCTTGTCGAAGACAACCGACTGCCCTTCTTCTGCTCCGAGGGACTCCACCTTCAGAACGTCACCCTCCTGAACGCGGTACTGCTTGCCTCCCGTTTCAACGATTGCGTACATTGTTTTCCTCCTCCCGCCGGGATCATCAGGTGCTCGAATACGCTTGAACCTGTCCCGTGCGACATATACATTCAACCGTAGCATTATACGGAGTTTAAACGGTAAAGTCAAATTTTTGGGCGCCGGATTGCCGGGCAGAATTCAGTCGGTCGACGACGGCAGGGCAGCTTGCAGCGCGTTGTTGTGCCCGGCCGAAAGGAGAAGTTTTTCCGCGTGTTCGAGCGCCTCATGGAGCGAGGCGTCGCCGGAGAGCATCCGGGCGATTTCTATGATACGATCTGATTTTTCCAGCTTTCGCAACTGGACGAAATCCGCGGATTTATGAACAAGAAAATGATGATCCGCGAGCGCAGCGATGGTCGCTTCGTGGGTCACAAGGATGACCTGTGTCTTTCGGGAAAGTGCCAGAAGCTTGTATCCTGCCAGGAGGGCGGCTTTTCCGCCGAGCCCAGCTTCGACCTCGTCGAAAACAAGCGTCGGAGGAAGAGATGACTCCGGAAGTGAAAGCTGGAGAGCGAGGAGAATCCTGCTCAGTTCTCCTCCGGACGCTGATCTGCTCACCGGAATTTCGGCGGAGCCCCCGGAAGAAAGGGTGAACGAGACTTCATCCGCACCGCTGTTCCTGATTTTATCCAGGGAGGTAAGATGAACGGCGAAGACACTCTCTCCCATTCCAAGTTCAACAAGATGAATGTTCACCTGATCCTGCAGAGCCGATGCGGCTTTCTGCCTGAGTGCACGAAGTTCAATGGCAAGCGAACTGGCTTCCCGACGCAGCTCTTTCCCCCGTTGTATGAGATCGGAGGAAAGCGCTCCCGCTTCTCTCAACCATCTGACTGCTTCCTGGGCATCGTTTGTCCAGTCGAGCAGCTCTGCGGCGGAGAATACTCCCGTTATTCTCTTCACTTTTCTGAGCGCTCCCAGTTTTTTTTCAAGAATATCTACCTCGCGCTCCAGTTTTTCCGGCGACAGGCCTTCGGATTTCTTCTCGAGGCTTCTGATGAAGGAATGAAAGGAGGCCAATCCTTCGTTGAACGAGGACGCCGCTTCCGTTTTCTCCAGGGAAAGAAGACGCAGCAGTTCCAGGCCGCACGACTCGAGCCTGTCAAGAGCGCCCTCCTCCGAAGCGCCCCCTGTAATCTGAAGAAGATTTTCGAAAACTTTTCGGGAGAGGTTCAATGAGCGGCTGTTTTCCTCGAGTTCTTTCTCCCAGGCGATGTCGCAACCTGGAAATATTGACAATGAGCGAAGGGCCTCTATCACGACCTCCGCATCGCGATAGCGCTGTTTGAGCTCTTGTTCCCTGGATTTCAACACCCGTAATTCTCTTTCGCATCGAAGGGCTTCGTCGAAAATTTTCGTGAGGGATATCCGGAGCTCCGCAGCGCGTTCACCGCAGCATGAGTCAAGGATCGACAGCTGTCGCTTAGGGTCGAGAAGCTCGATCTGGGCAAACTGGCTCTGAATTCTCATCGTCTCGTTCATCATGGAGGCAAACGTGGAAAAAGGAATGCTCCTGTCCTGAAAGAAAGAGCGGTTGCGCCCGTTTCTCGAAAGGACTCTGCGTGCGAAAAGAAGGTTTTCTTCGCCGTTCTCCGTCGTTTCTTGGAGAAGATCACGTGATACTCCGGAAAGGACCGCCTCGACGGAGGCATCTTCTTCTCCTGCACGGATGAAGGCAATCTGACTTCTTTTCCCTCCGACAAGTTCCATGGCTCTTACGAGACTGCTCTTTCCCGAACCGCTTTCCCCTGTAATGACGGTGAACCCCTTTTCGAGGTGCAAGGACGCAGATGCAATTCCTCCGACATTCTTAATGGAGATCTCTTCGATCAACTGCGTCACTCCTTTTCAAAGGTGACAATTCCCTGCCCCCACCGCAGTTTTTCCTGCAGGAGGTCAAAGTAATTGCGGGACGGCAGAAGAATCACGTCGATTGTCCTGGAGCGGCTGAGCGATATTTCGATACGGTCTCCGGGTAGAATCTCATAGCCAAGCTGGCCGTCCTGTGTAAGCAGTAAATCCCTGTGATTACCTCGCGGAATGAGTGTGACCACGTCCTCCTCTCCCGCGATAACCGGCCTGGAATAGAGAGTGTGAGCGCAAATAGGGACGATGATCATGCAGGGAACATGCGGAGGAACGATCGGCCCGCCCGCCGAGAGCGCGTACGCGGTAGAGCCGGTTGGTGTCGCCACGATGATGCCGTCGGCGGGCAAAGTGTTGAGAAGCTTGTCTCCTATGTGGACTTCGATATGCATGACCCGGGCAAGCGCCCCCTTGGCAAGGACGAGATCGTTCAGGGCATACAGGGAATAGGTGTCATGACCGTCCCGCGATATTCTCCCGTCGAGCACTCTGTGCGTCTGCACTGCGTATTCGCCTCTGAGAATGTGTTCCAAGTCCTGTATGGCCTCTTCGGCCTTTCCTGAGGCAAGAAAGCCGAGGTGCCCGAGATTGATACCGTAGAGACGGATAGAAGCTCCCAGGACGTATCGCGCAGCGCGCAGGAAGGTGCCGTCTCCGCCGATGACAAGAGCGATCCTGACTGATTCTTTCCACTCGTCGTCGCCTGCTCCCTGAACTCCCATGACGGATGCCTCATGGGGAGCAAAGAGAAACGAGACGCCGTTTTCCATTCCCCAATGAAGAAGGGTTCTCGCCATCTTGATGGCGCCCGGTTTTCGGGTATTGACAAGCATGCCGATGCAAGGAGAGTTCATGATTCTCCCTTCCCTTCCGCGAAAAAAAGATGAGCCTTCTCCACTACCGATGCAGGGAAAAATGGAACGTCCCGATCGTATCCTTTCACAATATGCAGGAGGTACTCGATGTTCCCCATAGGCCCGGTTACAGGGGAAAACGTCAAACCGGCCGGAATGAACGAAGTCTGCTGCCGGCAAAAATCAATGATGCCCTCAAGGACGGAGATGTGGTCTTCTTTTGAACGAACGACCCCGCCTTTCCCCACCTTTCCCTTGCCTACTTCGAACTGAGGTTTCACGAGGACAATTCCTTCCGCGGAGAGCGAAAGGAAGGCATCCATCGGCGGCAGCAGGAGCTTCAGAGAAATGAACGAAGCATCGGCGACCACGATATCGGGCGTGTGTTGAAAATCTTCCCTACGAAGATTTCTCGCGTTTGTCCGCTCCATCACAACCACTCTTGAATCGTTCCGGAGCGGCCAGGCCAACTGGCCGTATCCGACGTCGACCGAATAGATCCGATCGGCTCCGAAGGCAAGAAGCACTTGTGTGAAGCCTCCCGTCGAGGCGCCTATGTCCACGCAAATCTTTCCGGAAGGAGAAAGAGGAAAGACATCGAGAGCTTTCAAGAGTTTCAGTGCCCCGCGGCTCACCCATTCCTTCTCTTTTCCCTGCACTTCGATAGCCGCATCAGGGAGAACAAGGGTTCCGGCCTTCTCCACTTTCTCCCCGGAGACGGTCACTTTTCCGGCCATCAGGAGACTCTGCGCTTTTGTTCTGGAATCAGTGACCCCCCGGGATACCAGTACTTTGTCGATGCGTTCTTTTTTGATGTTCGGCATACAACGTCACCACTCTGAGAGGTGTAAGGCCGCAATACTCGGCCTGTTCCGAAATCGTACCCTGAGGGACGAAGAGATCGGGAATACCGAGCGGAATGACCTTCGTTGCGTCGGGTAAAGAAAGTGTTCCGGCGAGGGACGCGATGGATTCGCCCGCCCCCCCCTCGCGATAGCCGTCTTCCGCTACGATGACGAGTTCATGCTTCTTCAGGATTTCTTCGACGGCATCTGTACAGAGGGGTTTGATGCACTTCAGGTCGATGACCGAGGGAGCAGGATCGCCCTCTCGGAGAATCATATCCCGCGCTTCCAGCATAAGCCCGACAGTTTTCCCGTATCCGATGAGGGCGCAACGGGAACCTTTTTCCAGGACTTCAGGGACCGGAAGGTCGTTCAGAAGGACTTCCCCGCGTTCTCTGCGGAGGGACGGTATGGCTTCGCCTCTCGGAAAACGGATCATCAGGGGGCCGTTTCTTCGAATTCCAAGATCGAAGAGCGCCGCGAGGCCTACCTCATCTCTCGGCGCGGTGACGACAAGATTGGGAATAGGCCGCGACCAGGCAATATCGAGAAGCCCCTGGTGCGTCTCTCCGTCGTCGCCGATGAGGCCTGAACGATCGACTGCTATTGTAACCGGAAGATTCTGCATGGCGATGTCGTGAACCAGCTGGTCCATAGCACGCTGAAGAAACGTGGAGTAGATGAACACAACCGGACGAAGCCCTCCGGCGGCCATTCCGGCGGCCATGGTCAGCATATGTCCCTCCGCGATGCCGACATCGAAGAAACGATCAGGAAAGCGTGCCGCAAACTCATCGAGCTTGCTTCCGCACTTCATCGCCGCTGTAAGGCAGACTACCCGGCTGTCCTCTTCCGCAAGGCCGCACACGACGCCCGACGCGGCTTCGCTCCAGGATCTGGAAGGGGAGACGGCACTATCTGTTTTTCGTGGAGGAACACCGTGAAACTTCGTCGGGTTCTTCTCCGCTTCCTTGTATCCTTTTCCTTTCACCGTGACAACGTGTATGAGAACCGGCTTGTCGTATTTCTTGGCGAGCTCCAGGACATTTTCGATCTCCTGGGTATTGTGTCCATCAAAGGGGCCCCAGTAGTTGATGTCCATCTCGTCGAAGATATTGATGGGTTTGACGATCGATTTGATGTGATCTTTCATCTTTCCGAGGGCGTTTTCCAGCGACTGTCCCTTCGGAAGGGATGCGCAGGACTCCTTGATGAGTTTTTTGAGCGAATTGTAGGCGGTGCTCGAACTGAGTCTCGCAAGATGTGTTGCGAAACCTCCGACTCTCGGACTGATCGACATCGCATTGTCATTGAGGATATAGATGACCTTCGTCCCCGAATCTCTCGTATAGTTCAGCGCCTCGAATGCGAGGCCGTTGAGGAGGGAAGCGTCGCCTATCACCGCAACGACGTGATTGTTCCGCTCCAGCACATCCCGGGCCTTTGCATAGCCGAGCGCGGCCGAGAGAGATGTACTGCTGTGTCCCACGTCGAAATGATCGTACGGGCTCTCGGATCTTTTCGGGAAGCCGCTGATGCCTCCCCACTGTCTGAGCGTCGGAAAACGGTCTCTCCTCCCGGTGAGAATCTTGTACGCGTACGCCTGGTGTCCAACGTCGAAAACGATTCGGTCAACTTCGGGATCAAACGATCTGAGAAGAGCAAGAGTGAGTTCGACGCTTCCAAGAGACGAGGCCAAATGGCCTCCGTTCTTCAGGACCACCGATGTGATGTATTCCCGGATCTCTGAAGCGAGCGTTTCCAGATTCTCGTTTGAAAGGCTTTTCAGTTCCAAATAGTGCTTGATGTTCTCGAGAATCGCCATGACTATCGTGTCCTTTCCACAAGATAATCGGAGAGTGCGACGAAAAATTCCACGTTGCCCGGAACTTCCCGAAGGGCATTTACCGCGGATTCGCTCTCAGTCCGGGCCATCTCGCGGGTCTTGTCGAGTCCGAAAATCGAGATAAACGTCCTTTTATCCTGGGTTGCATCCTTGCCCGGAGTCTTTCCGAGTTCCTCGGCCGAGGATGTGACGTCGAGAATATCGTCCACCATCTGGAAAGCCGTTCCGACGTGCTCGCCGTATTTCCGGAACGCTTTTGCGGAGTCGCGGTCCGCGCCCGCAAGAACCGCTCCCGTTTCAACGGAGGCGGCAATGAGAACGGCAGTCTTCTGCCGGGCCACCTTGAACGGAAAATCCTCGGTTTCTTCGATGCTTTCGCTGTCGGTATCGAGAACCTGTCCTCCGCAAATCCCGAAAGGGCCGAGCGCGTTAGCCAGAATTTTCATTGCCTCACAAATTCTCTCCGCCGGAATACCGTATCGGGGAAGACGGGTCAACGGATATTCAAATGCCCACGCCATCAGCGCATCACCTGCCAGTATTGCGAGCGACTCTCCGAAAAGGACGTGGTTCGTCGGTTTTCCTCTCCGAAGAATGTCGTTATCCATGGCGGGCAGGTCGTCATGAATAAGCGACGCCGTATGGATCATCTCGAGTCCGAGTGCCATTGGCAGGCATATTTCTCCGGACATGCCGAAGACCTCCGCTGCCTTGAGACAAAGAATAGGACGGAGACGTTTGCCGCCAGCGGCCAGGGAGTACGTCATAGAGTCCCTGAGCCTGGGAGGAGCCGGAGATGCAAGATCCTGCGATATATTCTGCAGGCGGGCCTCGACGAACTCCTGCGCTTCGGTAAAAACAGCGGAGAAAGGGCGCGTGTCCTGTGTCATTTGTTTTACTCCTCTTCGTTGTGTTTTGAAGAAACGAAATCAATGGCTCCGTTATTCTCGGTAAGAAGCTGGACTCTCTGCCGGGCCTCCGTGAGGTAGCCCCGGCATTCCCTTACAATCCCCACTCCTCTCTCAAAAAGGGCAAGGGCATCCTCCAGAGGGAGCGCTTCTTTTTCCAAGCGAGCAACGATGCTCTCGAGTTCTCCTATTTTCCCGCTAAAACTCATTCTGTCCAATCCTCCCCGAGGAATTCTACAAAAAAAATTTGCTC
>CAYRPJ010000037.1:0-39326 GCA_964426245.1 uncultured Synergistaceae bacterium | reverse complement strand
GGGAAGGCGGTTTTTCGACGTCGGGGGTAATGTTCGGATAAATGGGTCTGAAAAATCCCCTTGCGGGAGTTTAAAAAAAAAAAACAACCTCTGGAACGAGGGATTGATATCGTACAATAAGGATGGCCGGATGGAGTTACGTTAAAAAATTGTACCTCGGTTCTCCGAGAGATTAGGAGGTGAGGGAAATATGAAACGATCCTTTGCGGTCGTCTTGCTGATGTTCTTTACTGCCGCCGCTTGTTTCGCGCAGACGACAATCAACGCGGCTTCGGTTTTATGGCCTCCGTTCATAGATCCGGATCATCCGCGACAGGGACTCTCTCTCGAAATCGTACGTGCTGCCTTCGAGACGCAGGGGTACAGTGTCGTCATGACATTCATGCCCTGGGCCCGCGCCGAGGAACTGGTCCGACAGGGAACCTACGCCATCACTCCCGGTGCTTGGCCGACGGAGGACCGGAAGAAAGACTTCCTGTTCAGCGAACCGTATATAGAGAACAGTATCAAGTTCATCAAACGGAAAGGGGATGTCTTCGAATATAGAGGACTTGAAAGCCTGAACGGCCTTGTTGTCGGTGTAGTCAGGGGGTACGGGTACGACGATGCCTTTTTGACGGCTTCCTCTTTTAGACGGGAGGAAGCGAACGACTTCATTACGAACATAAGAAAGCTTCTGGCCCGAAGGATCGACATCACGCTCGAAGACGAGATTGTCGCCAGATACCTGCTGAGCAGGAGCGAAACAGGTTTGTCCGAGGGAATCGAGTTCGTTGAAGAGCCTCTTGCAGGAAAAACGCTCCATGTTCTCAGCGGATTAAGAAACCCGAGGCACCGCGAGATTATAGACGCTTTCAACAAGGGATTGGCGGCAATAAAGGCCGATGGTACGTACTCTGCAATACTCGCCGCTTACGGGCTGAAGTAAGAGGAGCATGTTCCGGTTGTGATCTCTGTGCGAGGGAATCATCTTTCCGAGGGAACACGATCCGACCGAAAGCAAGAACGACCGTTTCCTCCGCCGGTAAACGGAAGACGGCATCTTTTTTAGAAAACGTAAAGTGGGGTCGGAGGCGGAGTTATTTATGGCCCCCCTCAAGCCATGGCGTTGGATCCACTGATTTTCCCTCGCGGAGCAGGTGGAAGAAGAGCCTGGGTTCCGTTCCTCCGCCGTCCCCTACGAGCGCAATCCTCGAGCCTCTTTTTACTTTTTCCCCTGCCTTGACGTAGAGGATCCCCAAGCCGCCGTAGAATGTGGCCATGCCCTCTCCGTGGTTCAGGTAGACGGCGTTGCCGAAGTTGCGCATCCAGCCGCCGTGGAGAACCGTCGCGTCGGCGGCTGCATGAACAGGTTCACCTGCCCTGGTCTTTACTGAAAGACCTTCGCCGAAACTCGTTCCCGTGGCGCGCGGAGGAGTACCTCCGCGCAGAGGCCACGTCAGGCGGAGTGCTGGAGCTTGTTCTGGCCCGGCTTCGGGCTTCTGTTCGGCGGGAGTCTCTTTTTCAGGGGGATCGTTCCTCACTTCGGGCGCCGGATCCTGTCTTCCTGCAGCGTCCGGGATCCTGAGCGTCTCTCCGATCTTGATGACGGATGTCTCCGTAAGGCTATTGGCCAGCAGAAGCGAGGTCAGGGAGATTCCGTAGTGTCTTGAAATCCGGTAGAGCGTGTCGCCTTCCCTTACCGTGTGCGTCGATCCACGCTCTGCTGCAGGAGTTTTCCCCCCCTCTGCGGCATCTCCTGGTTTTTCAGGAGCGGCGAAAGGCGACTCCTGTGCCTCGATCTTCGGAAGTGACGTCTGCGAAGAGACCGGAGCGGCTTCCTCTTTCAAAGCTTCTCCGGTCAGAGGTGTCAGGAATTCGTCCGCGTATCTCGGTTTCGGCCAGGCCCCGAGGCCGCGACGCTTTGCCTCGTAGAGCGTTGCGAGGACATCCCCGGAAGATTTAGGAACCAGAAGAACCGTTCCCGAAGAGGGCAGGATGTCCGCTTCGGCCAGGCCGTTGGCTGCGGCAAGATTTGCCGGTTCTATGCCGAATCTCGTGGCCAGGGATTGAACCGTGTCCCCCGCTTTGACCGTGTAGGCGGTAAATGGGTGCTCCTGTGCGAAAGCGGAGCAGGCCGTCAGTACGACGAGAAGCGGAAAGAACAGCATCAGTCTTCTCATAGTGTTACTACCTCCTGGCGTCCCGAAGGACATCTGTTCTGGATTTTCCTGTACAAGTATATCCTCTGTGCTGGAGAAAGTGAATGATTCCCTGTACTATAATAAACCACGCACGAACGACGCGGAGACAGCGGAGTCATGAAGCGGCTCTTTTCCTCGTCCTTATATCCCGGAGAAACGAGATGATTCGATGTTGGAAGCGGAATATCCCATACCGTACGCGGGAATCGGGCCTGACGGAGCGATGAAGCTCTCCGTACTCCTCGATATCCTTCAGGATATGGCGGATCGCGACGCGCACAGGATGTCGATGACCGTCGCCGACCTCCTGCCGAAAGGGGTGAGCTGGGTATTGCGCCAGTACCGGATTGCCGTCGGGCGCTACCCGGGGTACAAGAGCAGGCTGAACGTCAGGACGTGGCACGAGCCCCGGCGCAACCTGCACTCGGTCCGTGCGTTCCAGGTACGGGATGCCGAGGGGCCTGTCGCGTCGGCATGGACGAGCTGGATCCTGATCGATATCGGCCGGGGGCGTCCTCTCCGCCTCGACCGTCATTCCACTGAAGTCTACGTCCAGGAGAGTCTCCCTGTGGATGGAGATGCGCCGAATCTTCCGGCCGTCGAGGAGTTTGAACGCGAGAATTTCTTTTCCGTCCGCAGATGGGACCTCGACAGGAATGCCCATGTGAACAACGCCGTTTACTTTTCCTGGGCGATAGAGTCCGTTCCGGACGAAGTGGCGGACGTGTTCGAGCCGGCGCTGGTGGAGGCGGAATATCTGAAGCCGGTGGAGAAGAACGGCGATGTCCGCGTCAGAACAGCTCCGCTTCCGGCGGAGGAAGAGATGCGGTCGTTCTTTCATTCGATCGTCGGGCCGGACGGAGAGGTGAAGGCGAACTTCGCGACGCGGTGGAGGGCAAGAAAATGAAAAACTGAAAGAAAATTTGCTATTGACAAGCCCCGTTCTTCTCTCTAGAATTGATTTGTTTAATCAATAAACTAATTTCCATACCGCGAACCGCCGTATCCATAGCGATGCAGAGGAGGAACGGGATGAGAATCCGCAGCATCAATGCCGAAAAAATGGGGCTTTCCAATCGTCTTACTCTGCTGAACCTTATCCGCACCACTCCCGGGGTGAGCAGGAGGGAACTCGCCCGGCTTGCCGGACTTGACCCCAGCACCGTCACGAAAATTATTACCTCTCTGCTCGAAAAAGGTCTTGTCATCGAACACGGTGTTCGAGACGCCGATCATCCGGGAAGAAAATCCATCATGCTGCGCGTCTCGCGAGAGGCCGCAACTGCTCTGGTTGCCGAGATAGGCGTTGAGAAGACCCGAATTGCCAGAGGCTTTCTTGATGCGTCTTTCGATATACTCGATGAATTCGACACGCCGCTTGAGGAACGATCCTTTTTCTCGACCTTTGCGGAGAGCCTGCGTACAAAAGCTTTCGCATCACCTCGAACGGACTATTGCGCTCTGAGCGTAGCCGTTCCCGGGATGGTGGAGTGGGGAAGCAACATGCTGCGCTACCTTCCCCATATAGGGTGGAAGAACGTCGATTTCGAGACGCGCCTTGAAGGGCATTTCCCCGGTCTGAATCTTCCCGTTTTTACCGCCAACGAGGCCAAGCTGTCGCTCATCGCCGAAATGTTCCGAAACGGCGGCGTCTCCGGACTGCACAGCGGAGTCTACGTATACCTCTCGCAAGGGGTCGGAGGAGCGATTCTCATGGGGGACAAGATCATCCACGGCCTGAGCAATACAGCGGGCGAACTCGGACACATGACGATCGATCCCAAAGGTCCGCTTTGCCATTGCGGGAATCACGGCTGTTTCGAGACGTTCGTCTCCATAGACAGGGTGGTGAAAAATTTCGAACAGTCCGGATCCCTCCTTCCCGGAGACGACTTTCGGGGAAAATTTCGCTCGATTCTTGAACGTTTCTCGAAAGGCGACGAACATTCACGAGCCGTCCTTGAAGAGATGGGACAATTCCTCGCTACGGGTGTCGCAAATCTTGTCAACATACTTAATCCTGATTTCATTATGCTCGGAGGAATGGGTTCCATCCTGCCCGGCTCATTTGTCTCGGAAGTCTCCGAATTGGTCGCCAAAAAGGCGCCTGGCGCCGTATCTCCGGGATTCCTCCTCACCACCGCCTCTCTCGGAATAGAGTCGGCGGCCCTTGAAGGGGCTACTCTCATGGCGATGAATCATTTTGTAAAGAAAGCAGTTCAGTAGAATTTTCTCCGCCATCCCGTCGGACTGGCGGGGAATTCTTTTTTATGAATACTCGTATGATAGGAGAGATAGAAATGATCGAGCGTCTGAAAGAAGTCGAAATCAAGCACCAACGGCTCATCAGTGTGATGGAGAAGAGAAACCTGAACGCAGTTTTTATTAGGCGGCAGAACAACTTCGCGTGGGCTACCGGGGGTGGAATCAATATTGTCTGGACAGCCACGGAAGTTGGGATGAATGCCTTTTTGCTTTTCTTGAAAAACGGAGAGCGATTCCTTATCTGCAACACCATAGAGGCTCCCAGGATGGAAGCTGAGGAGCTGGGTGGGTTGGGATTCAAGACGCTGAGTCACGAATGGTTCGAGGATCGGGAAGCCGAGCTGGTGAAGCAAGCGGCCGGAGATTTGAGCAAAGTCGGTTGCGATGTCCCCTTCCACGACTGTCACCTGATTGCGCAGGATGTCCAGGAGTGCCGGTACAGTCTTCTCGACTGCGAGATCGAACGGTTTCTTTTCCTGGGGAGGAGACTCTCGGAGATTTCCGAAAAAGTGCTTCTCGGACTGCGCCCGGGGGATACTGATTGCGATCTCGCAGGCAGGGCCGCCATGGAATTGTGGAAGGACCGGATCGACGTCATCAACTTCATGATCGCGGCGGACGAGAGGGCGTTCAACTTCCGCCACCCTGTGCCCGTGAACCGCATGATCAAGAAATACGTCATGTTCTGCTGCAACGCCAGGTATAAGGGGTTCATCACCACGATAACCCGTATCGCCCACATCGGGAAGATCGACCCCAAGCTGAAAAAACAGTACGAAGACAATGTCGAGATCGAGTGCCGTATGATTGCCGCCTCGAAGCCCGGAACTCCGACGAGCGTTCCCGTTCGGATCGCTTTCGACGAATACGAAAAGATGGGGTATTCGGGAGAGGCTCTGAAGCACCATCAGGGTGGAGCCATGGGCTACCACGCACGGGACACGATCGCCACAAGGGAGTCAAAGGATCTTATTCTCGAAAATCAGGCTTTCTGCTGGAATCCATCCATCGCCGGAACGAAATCGGAAGACGGCTTCATCGCGACGAAGGAGGGGCCCCTCTTCATAACAAGCCCTGTGATTTTCCCCGTTCTCACGCTCGAAGTCGACGGAGTGTGCTTCAGACGTCCCGATATCTACATTATCGATTAGACTGGTACAACACAGTCTATTCAATACAAGCACAGAATGTGCGAAAACAGGAGGGATTGGCAATGAGGAGAGTTGTATCACTTGTTTTGGTTGTCGCTGTACTGGTAACGGGGCTGTTTGTTGTGGGCGGGATGTTTATGGAGGCGAACGCCGCTTCGAAGGACATGGTGATCGCGAATCTGCCGAAAGCCGTCGGCGGAGCCTGGTTCAACCGCATGAAGGTGGGTTTCGAAAAGTTCATGAAGGATACCGGGATCGAAACATTCCAGACCGGCGCCGACCGAGGAGACGCCGCGCTACAGGTGCGTGAGGTCGAGAACCTCATCGCTCAGCGCGTGGACGCCATAGCGGTGGTTCCCGTCTCGCAGGAAGCTCTCGAGCCGAGCCTTAAAAAGGCGATGGATGCCGGAATCATCGTCATCTCCCACGAAGCCGCCGGTATCGAGAACGTTCACTACAATGTCGAGGCGTTCGACAACGCGGCTTACGGAGCCCACCTGATGGATCAGCTCGCCAAGGCGATGGGCGGGGAGGGCGAGTATATCGTTTGCGTCGGCTCACTGACGGCGAGATCCCACATGGAGTGGGCGAACGGCGCGGTTGCGCGTCAGAAGGCTGCGTATCCCAAAATGAAGTGCGTGAACGAAACCGCGTTCATCGAGACGAACTACAACCAGAAGGCCTCCAGAGAGAAGGGCGCCGAGATTATGAAGACCTATCCCGAGCTCAAGGGATTCTTCGTGACCTCCGCCACCGACCTTCCCGGATTCGCGCTCGCCATCGAAGACGCGAAGAAGGAAGGACAGATCAACCTTGTCGGCAACGGACTGCCTTCCGCCAACAAGGACTATATCCTTTCCGGCGCGCTGACGTTCCTCGGCTGCTGGGATCCCGCGGACACAGGATATGTGATGGCGAAAGTCGCAACGATCGTGAAGGACGGCGGTTCCGTGAAGACCGGCGACGACCTCGGAGTGGAAGGATACAACAACGTGACTCTGAAGGGAAATATCATCATCGGAGAAGCATGGAGAAACGTGACGAAGGATACTCTGGACAAGAATAATTTCTAGTTCCGTTCCGGTTTTCTCCGGCGGGGGCGTCTCCGCCCCCGCCGGAGCTCGTGGATACAAGGGAGAGAACACGATGACGGATTCCGTGATTCAGCTGACGAACATCAATAAATCTTTTTCAGGATTCAGAGTGCTTTCCAACATCAACCTCACAATCAATGCCGGCGAGATACTGTGTCTCGTCGGGGAGAACGGATGCGGCAAATCGACGCTCATCAAGATCATCTCCGGAGTGTACGAGGCCGATGACGGGAGAATAACGATCAATGGAAGGTACTATCCGTCGCTTATCCCGACCGACTCTATCAAAGAGGGCATCCACGTCATCTATCAGGATTTTTCAGTGTTTCCGAATCTGACCGTGGCGGAGAACATAGCCCTCGGTACGCAGCTTGTGGAAGGCGGAAAATTCATCGACTGGCGGAGGATTCGGGAGGATGCCGCAAGGTCGCTCGAACTCATCGGCGTGAACATCGACCTCGAGGAAGAAGTCGGGAAGCTTTCCGTGGCGCAAAAACAGATAGTGGCGATTTCAAGAGCGATTTTGCAGGATGCCAGGCTCATTATCATGGACGAGCCGACAACCGCTCTGACTCAGAAAGAGATCATGCGTCTCTACTCGATCATAGACAATCTTTCCAAACGCGGAATCGCGGTTATTTTCGTGAGCCATAAACTCGACGAGGTTTTTCGCATAAGCCGGCGAATCGCCGTCATCCGAAACGGCGAAATGGTGGTCGACGAGAGAGTGGAGACCTTTCAAAAGGAAAAACTTGTGTACTATATGACCGGACAGGAGATCGAAGTCGATCCATTCCGCTATATTCCAAAAGGCAACGAGAGCGTCCTCCGGGTGGAGAATCTGACCATCGACGGCGCATTCTACGATGTCTCTTTCGAGCTGCTGCGTGGAGAGATTCTCGGTATCACGGGCCAGCTCGGCTCCGGACGGACCGAGCTTGCGAAGGCCTTGTTCGGAATACTGAAGACCGATTCCGGACAGATCTTCGTCAACGGAAAGCCTGTTAAATTCCGCAGCATACGGGATGCTCTCGCAGAAAAAATAGCCTATGTTCCGGAGGACCGTCTTACAGAAGGACTTTTTATGAACAGATCGGTCACCGACAATGTCAATGCCGCGATCGTCGATTCGATGACAAGGCTGTCTTTTCTCATCGATGAAAGGAAGATGGTTGAAGAAGCCGAAAAACAAATCGCCGGACTCAGCGTGAAAGCGCCGTCCGTGGATGTTCTGGCAAATACGTTTTCAGGAGGAAACCAGCAGCGCATCGTGATGGCGAAGTGGCTCGCGACAAGGCCGGAGATACTCGTCCTGAACGGCCCCACGGTCGGTGTGGATGTAAAATCGAAGAGCGAAATCCACAGAATCGTCAAGTCGCTTGCCAATGAGGGATTTGCCGTGATCCTGATCTCGGACGATATCGGAGAGCTGCTGACCACGACGAACCGGATTCTCGTGATGAACTCCGGTCGTCTGATCTTCGAGACGAATACGGCGAAGACTGACAGCGAGACTCTTGAAAGCAAGATTACGGAATGAAGGTCTTTCAACGAGTGAACAAAAAGTTTGCGGGTGAGGTCGGCGAATGATACCAACAAAAAAGTCTCTGGTGAAATTCACCAAAAGCAATGAATTTGTCGTTCTTTGTGTTTTCATAGCCGTTGCGTTTCTTTTCGGCTTTATCAATCCTGCTTTTTTCACAGTCAGGAACTTTTACGATCTTCTTCAGAGCATCGGCGTGAACGGTATTTTCGCGTGCGGCGTCATGCTCGTCATCATCAATGGAGGCATCGACCTCTCGTTCATGGCAATCTCCATAGGCGCGGCCTACATCACGACCAGGGGGCTCATCGCGGTCGGATTCGACGGTCCCATTATCGTCATGTTCGCCATATCGGGCGTCATCGGAATGCTGTTCGGACTCTGCAACTCTTTTCTCATCTCCAAGTTTAAAATTCCAATATTCATCGTCACGATCAGCATTGCCAACGTCATCCGGGGCCTTGTCATGGCTTTCGTCGGAAACGAGTATGTCCCCAGCTCGCAGATGCCCTCATGTACTGTGGAATTTTCAAGGAGATTTTGGTTCAACGCCGTCGACGCAACAGGCAGCCAGTACGGTCTGCATTTTTCCGTGTTCATTACTTTCGGCATCATGCTTTTCACGGCCTTTATCCTCAAGTACACACTCATCGGAAGAGGCGTCTACGCGCTGGGAGGAGACGCCGTATCGGCGGAGCGGATTGGTTATAATCTGAAAAGGCTCCGAAACTTCATTTACGGCTATGCGGGAATGCTTGCCGGAATCGCAGGAATTGTCTACGTGAGCAACAACCGAATGGCAGACCCGGTGAGCTTTCAGGGCGAGGAACTAACCGTCATCGCCGCCGTGGTCATGGGAGGAGTCAAGATCACCGGCGGAAAAGGCAGCATGTTCGGGGTGCTGCTGGGACTTCTGCTCACCCAGATGATCAACAACAATCTTGTGCTTATAAAGGTTCCATCCTATTGGCAGCGGTTTACGTTCGGATGTCTCGTCATCGTGGCCGTGCTCTTTCAGGCCTTGCGCGAGCGGAAACAGGCAAAGCTCTGAGAGGGTGGAGTGGTGTAAGCATGTTGAAAATATCATCAGGCAAAAAGTCGATCAAAATCAATCAGACGACGGTGCAGCTCATTCTCATCAATATCGTCATTTTTGCGCTCATGTCCTATCTGCGGCCGAACAGGTTCCTGACTCTGTTCAACTTCCAGTCGATGTGTTTCCAGTTTCCGGAACCGGCGTTATTGACAATCGGTATCGCCATCACGATGATTACGGCGGGAGCGGATCTTTCCATTGTCTCAACGGCTAATCTGGTCGCCACTCTGAACGGAATGCTTCTGCTCTACGTGATGCCCACCGACGCGTCCTCAGGAACGGTTATTCTCTATCTTGCGCTCTGCCTGCTCATTGCTCTGGCGATCGGACTGATATGCGGAACGATCAACGGAATTCTCGTCGCGAAACTGGGGATATTTCCGATTCTCGCAACCCTTGGAACCATGAATCTTTTCACTGGTATCAGCACGATACTCACCAAGGGCCAGGGAGTTTTCGGCGCGTTTCCGGATGAACTCGTCTTCATCGGATCGGGGATGCTGTTCGGTTTTCTTCCTGTCCCGCTCGTTATTTTCCTGGTGATCCTCGCTTTGGTCTATCTTCTCATCCATAAAACACCCTACGGCCTGAAGACCCAATGGTTCGGCTCAAACCGGAGGGCCAGCTTCTATTCGGGAATCGACAATGTGAAGACAGTCTTCAGAACCTACATGTTTTCGGCCCTTTTAGGGGCATTTACTGGATTTCTTATCCTTGCGAGGACCAACTCCGCGAAAGCGGACTACGGTATGGCCTACGTGATGCAGGCGCTGCTCGCATCGGTGCTCGGCGGCGTCAGCCCTCTCGGGGGCAAGGGCAACATCTTCAACGTCTTTCTTGCCATCATCGCGCTTCAGTTCCTCGACTCCGGTTTCAATTTCCTGAGGATCAGCAGTTTTATCCGGTCCTCCACATACGGAGCGCTTCTTATCATCGGTGTTTTCCTCGAATACATGTATAAAAAGCGCCAAGAGAAAAAGATGGTGAAGAGGGCGCAGGAGGCTTCTCCGAAAACATCGTGAAAGAATCGGATCGTCCCTGGAAAAAATATGCTTGAAGATGAAGGGGCGGAGTAATTGGAGTAGCTTGTATCTGAATTTGATAGGGAATTATATATTCTCAGGGAGGTGGCTCTTGTGATCGAAGGAAGAGATATGACGGGAGGACCAATGAAGCTTAA
Organism: uncultured Synergistaceae bacterium; assembly: GCA_964426245.1. Classification (GTDB taxonomy): domain Bacteria; phylum Synergistota; class Synergistia; order Synergistales; family Aminobacteriaceae; genus JAAYLU01. Next base: position 28,814 of record CAYRPJ010000037.1, on the reverse strand, counting down.
GTATGGTCTGGTAGGAGGCGGCCCTGGTTCGTTCATTGCAACGGTACATCGCATGTCCATAGCGATGACGGGCGCTGCGGAACTGGTTGCCGGATGCTTTTCGCGCGATTTCGAAAAGACGAAGGCAACGGCGGCTGAACTTGGAATTCCGGAGGACAGGACGTACCGGACCTTCGCCGAGATGGCGGAGATGGAGTCGAAACGGCCGGACAAGATAGATTTCGTCGTGGTGGCCACGCCCAATGCGACGCACTACGAGGCATCGAAGCTCTTTCTCGAAAAGGGATTTCATGTCTCCTGCGACAAGCCCCTCGTCTTCACTGTCGAGCAGGCGCTGGATCTTGTGAAGACAGCCCACGAGGCGAAGAAGGAATTCATGGTCACGTACGTCTACACCGGATACCCGATGGTCCGCCAGGCGCGGGAGATGGTGAAAGCGGGCGAACTCGGAGATTTGAGGGTTGTCATGGCGGAGTATCCTCAGGACTGGCTTTCCGAAAAACTGGAAGATACGGGAGCCAAGCAGGCCGTCTGGCGCACGGACCCGAAGTCCGCCGGTTCCTCCTGTTGCGTTGGGGATATCGGTACGCATATCGAGAACATGGTCCACTTTGTGACGGGGTTGGAGATCGAATCGATTGCCGCTCAGCTCGACACGTTCGTCGAAGGTCGTCCCCTGGATGACAACGCCTTTATCTGGCTGAAGTACAAGGGGGGTGCGCGCGGCAACTACTGGCCGTCCCAAGTGGCGATAGGCCGCGAGAACGGACTGAAATTCCGCGTCTACGGGACGAAGGGAGCGCTTGAATGGGAGCAGGAGAATCCAAACGTGCTGAAGTTCGCCCCCAAGGGGGAGCCGGTACGTCTGTTGACGCGCGGAAACGGCTATCTTCACGATCACGCGAAGCGCTGGACCCGTATGCCGTCCGGGCATCCGGAGGGACTCTTCGAGGCTTGGGCAACCATTTACGAGGCCTTCTGCAACACCCTTCGGAACCGTGCGGCAGGGAAAGAGCAGGAGCCATTCGAAATTTTCCCGACCGTCGTGGACGGAGCGCGGGGCGTAAAGTTCGTGAACGACTGTGTGAAGAGCAGCCGCGAAGGCGCAGCGTGGATCGACGGCTCTTTCACCGTATAGGATAAAGAACAGAAATTTTCGGAGGTGAACAGAATGGGCAGACCGGTAACTCTTTTTACTGGGCAGTGGGCGGACCTTCCTTTCGAGGTCATATGCGAAAAGGCGGCTGCTTTCGGCTACGACGGATTGGAGATCGCCTGCTGGGGCGATCATATGGATGTGCGGACAGCGGCCGGGAACGCCGATTATTGTGCGAAGAAGAAGGAAGCGATGGCAAAACACAACCTGAAAGCTTGGGCGTTGGGCGCTCATCTCTCGGGGCAGTGTGTCGCTTCGCTTTATGATCCGCGATATGACGGATTCCTTCCCCCCTCTGTCAAGGGGAAGCCGGCGGAGATGCGCTCATGGGCCATCGAGGAGATGAAGCACACAGCGCGTGCGGCGAAGAACATGGGGTGCTCGGTAGTGACCGGTTTCGTCGGGTCACCGATATGGAACTACTGGTATTCTTTTCCGCAGACCAGCGCGGAGATGGTGGAGGACGCCTTCAAACTCGTCGTCGACCTCTGGAACCCAATTCTCGACGAGTTCGACAGGTGCGGCGTGAAATTCGCCCTTGAGGTTCATCCGACGGAAATCGCGTTCGACTACTACACCACCCAGAAGCTGCTGAATGCTTTCGGACGGCGCCCGGCCTTCGGACTGAACTTCGATCCCAGTCATCTTGTCTGGCAGGGAGTGAACCCGGCGCTCTTCCTCAGAGATTTCTACGACCGCATCTATCATGTTCATATGAAGGACGCCGCGGTCGTCCTGGACGGCCGCTCCGGCATACTCGGCTCCCACATCGAGTTCGGCGACAACCGGAGGGGTTGGAACTTCCGCTCGCTCGGGCATGGCAGCGTGAACTTCGAGGAGATCATCCGCGAGCTGAATGCCATGCAGTACGACGGTCCGCTTTCGGTCGAGTGGGAGGATAGCGGCATGGAGCGTGAATTCGGCGCTCGGGAGGCCTGCGCCTTCGTGCGCCGGGTCGATTTTGCGCCGTCGAATATCGCTTTCGACGACGCCATGAAAAAGTAGGGTCGTTTTCATGGCCGGTTCCGGCGGCGCACCCCTTCTGAAGGTCGTCTCCGCATGCAAGGAGTTTTCCGGCGTGCGGGTGCTGAACGATGTGTCGTTCGATCTCTCCGCCGGAGAGATCCTCGGTATTATCGGCGAGAACGGGGCGGGCAAATCCACGCTGCTTAAAATCATCTCAGGAATCTACACCCCGACGGGCGGGCAGTTTTTCTTTGCCGGCGAGCCAATACGAACGGGGAGCGCCGCCGAGGCCAGACGGCTCGGAATCACCCTCATCCCCCAGGAGTTCAACCTGGTGAAGGATCTCAAGGTCTTCGAGAACATCTTCCTCGGAGCAGAGATCCGCTCCGGAGTCCTGCTCGACAAACGTGCAATGATTACCGAGGCGAAGCGGCTTCTGGAGAAGCTCGGCGCCGATATCGATCCACGCGAGAAAATAGAGAATCTCAGTGTAGCTCAAAAACAGATGGTGGAATTCGCGAAGGCGCTCTCCCATGAGTCCCGGGTCCTCATCATGGACGAGCCGACGACTGTGCTCACCCCGCCCGACGTAGAGATGCTCTTCTCGATAATCAGAAGCCTTCGGGACGAGGGAGTGGCGGTTATTTACATCTCTCATAAGCTTCGCGAGGTCAAGGAGATATGCGACCGCGTCCTGGTGCTCCGCGACGGAGAGTTCGTCTCGCTGGACAGGACGGAGGATATCAACGTTCACGAGATGGCGACACGGATGGTGGGGCGTGAACTCTCGCAGCTCTTTCCTCCGAAGAACGAGCCGTCCGAAGAAATTGTTCTCGCTGTGGAAGGACTCTCCGTGGAAGGTCTTCTCTCCGGCCTTTCTTTCTCTTTGAGGCGCGGAGAGATCCTCGGTTTCGCGGGCCTGATGGGCGCGGGGCGGACGGAGACGGCGGAGACGCTGCTCGGACTCCGGAAGAAGAGCGCGGGGACGGTGGAGGTGATGGGAAGGACTGTGGATATATCGAATCCTTCCGATGCGGTGAAGCTGGGAATCTCGTACCTCTCGGAGGACCGGCAGGGAAAGGGAATCCTCGTCAAGTTCGGAATCTCGTCGAATATTTCCCTGGTCTCCCTCGCACGGTATTGCGGCGCGGCAGGGATCATCAACAAGAAAAAAGAGGGCGAGAGGGCCGCGGAGTATGTGCGCGAGTTCTCCATAAAAGCGGCGTCTCTCTCCACGAATCTGGAATTCTTCAGCGGAGGGAATCAGCAGAAGGTCTCGCTGGCGAAGTGTATTGACACCGACCCCAGGATTCTCATCATCGACGAGCCGACCAGGGGAATAGACGTCAACGCAAAACGCGAAATCTACTATTTCATTCACTCTCTTGTAGAGAAAGGGCTCTCGTGCATTCTCATCTCCTCCGAGCTTGAGGAGATTCTCGGCCTGTGCCATCGGTCCGTGGTGATGCACGAAGGGCGGATATCGGGCATTCTCGACGGAGAGCATATGAACGAAGAAGAGATCATGTTCCACGCAACGGGGCTGAAGGAGAGCGTGTTTGCCCCCGCCCGTGCGGGAACGGACGCTTGAAGGGGGCGCATTCAATGGAGAGAGGAAAGTTCAGATTCGATATAGGGAGATTCGGGCCGTTCGCCGCGCTCTTCGTCCTGGTGGTGATCTCCTCGTTCGCAAGCCCCTACTTCCTGCAGACGCGCAATATCCTCAACATTCTGCGGCAGGTCTCGTACACCGGCATCATCGCGCTTGGAATGACCTTCGTAATCATAAGCGGAGGTATCGACCTCTCCGTCGGCTCGCTGACGGCTCTTGCCGGAGGCGTCATGATTCTCGTCCTGAATGCCCTCGGCGCAGGCTGGCCGGCTATTCTCGCCGCTCTCGGCGTCGGCATTCTCATAGGCGTTGTCTCAGGAGCCTTAACGGGAGTGCTGGTGACAAGGATGCGGATAGCACCCTTCATCGTGACTCTCGGCACTATGGCAATATACCGTTCGCTGGCCCTCTATATCAGCGGAGCGGGCGAGTTCCGTTCCCAGAGCAGAATTTTCCCCGAGATCGGAATGGGAATGTGGATGGGCGTTCCGGTTCCCGTATGGGTCTTCTTTCTGCTCGCGGTTTTCTTCGCGCTGCTTCTGAATTGGACTCGTTTCGGGAGACATATCTGCGCCATCGGTTCCAACGAGAGAGTAGCGGAATACTCCGCCATCAGGGTGAACATCGTACGATCAATGGCCTACGTCATCTGCGGCATCACGGTGGCGATCTCCTCATTTCTTCTGGCGGCACGGCTCAATTCCGTGAGCTCGACGAATATCGGCGTCAGTTTCGAACTTGACGCCATAGCTGCCGTCATCATCGGTGGTACGGCGATGACGGGGGGCAGCGGCTCCATATCCGGCACTCTTGTAGGCGCAGTAATTCTTGGAATAGTCAACAACATGCTCAACATGCTCGGCGTCTCCCCCTATCTTCAAGGTACCGTCAAGGGGATCGTAATCATTATCGCGGTGCTTATACAGCACAAGAGGAAGGACAGCAGATGACACGTTGTCGCTGATCGGGCACTACCCCCGACTGTGTCGGGGAAAAAGTCGGAGGAGGACGGATTTTCGTCCATCTTTCGAATTTAAAACAGGAGGTGTTGTGAGGTATGAAACGGTTTTGGGCGGTAGTAGCAGTGGCGCTGATAGGTATCATGATCCTTGGAACTGGAGTTTTCGCGGCGGAGAAGATCCGTATAGGAGTCTCCATTCCGACTGCGGACCACGGATGGACGGGCGGAGTTGTCTGGTGGGCTCAGAGGGCGATCAAGGACTGGCAGGAGAAGGATCCCAATCTCGAGTTCCATCTCGTGACGGCGGATGCTCCTCCGAAACAGGTCGCGGACGTGGAAGACCTCATGGCCAAAGGAATTCATGCTCTGGTCATCCTTCCCCATGACTCCGCGCCTCTGACGCCGATCTGCAAAAAGGCGCACCAGGAAGGCATCAAGGTCGTTGTCGTGGACAGAGGCCTTGTTGAGCCGGTGGAGGACATCTACGTCGCGGGCGACAACCCCGGCATGGGTCGTGTCTCCGCCGAATGGATGGCGAAGGAGATGGGCGGCAAAGGAAAAATCGTTGTTCTCGAAGGAATCCCCTGCGTGATCAACACCGAGCGCGTCGAGGCGTTCAACGAAGTGATGAAGCAGTTCCCCGGCATCGAGATTCTTGAATCGCAGCCCGCTTACTGGAGCACCCAGAAAGGGCTCGAGGTTATGGAGAACTATCTCCAGAAGTACAAGGAGATAGACGCGGTATGGGCTCAGGACGACGATATACTGAAGGGCGTGCTTCAGGCCTACCGCGAGTCCGGTCGCAGCGATATCAAACTCATGCTCGGCGGAGCCGGTGCAAAAGAAGTTGTCAAGATGGTTATGGACGGCGACAAGCTTGTCCGCGGGAACGTCACCTATCCTCCCTCCATGGTTGCGACGGCGATATCGATGGCCGCCATGTCCATGCGAGGCGACAAGCTTGACGGCTTCTATCAGGAGCAGATCCCGTCCCGAATCATCCTGGCCGCCGAGCTGGTAACCCAGGAAAACGCTGCGAATTACTATTTCCCGGACTCGGTATTCTAGGAAACCGGGAGAGGGGGGCAGAAGCTCCCCTCTCCGCATCAGACAAGGAGGAACGCAATGATGGGAGAACTCTTCCCCGGTGTAGGAAAAATTGAGTTTGAAGGGCCTCTTTCCCGCAATCCGCTCGCGTTCAGAGAGTACAACGCGGAAGAGGTGATCGCCGGGAAAACAATGAAGGAACATTTCCGCTTCGCCATGTCATGGTGGCACACGATCTGTTCCTCGGGAATCGACATGTTCGGCTCGGGGACGGCGGTCCGTCCATGGGACAGCGAACAGGACCCGGTGAAACGGGCGAAGCTTGCGGCGGACGGAGCTTTCGAGTTCATGCAGAAGCTCGGAATTGAATATTTCTGCTTCCACGACAGGGACATCGCTCCCGAGGCGCCCACCCTCGCCGAGACGAACGATCGTCTCGACGAGGTCTGCGGTTATGTAAAGGAGCTTATGAACAAAACGGGGATCAAGCTCCTGTGGGGAACCGCGAACCTCTTCACCCATCCCCGCTACATGCACGGCGCGGCCACATCGTGCAACGCGGATATCTTCGCCTTCGCCGCCGCCCAAGTCAGGAAGGCCATGACCCTCACCCGCGATCTGGGAGGGGAGAACTACGTCTTCTGGGGAGGGCGCGAAGGATATGAGACGCTGTTGAACACGAACATGAGTCTCGAACTCGACAACCTCGCCCGATTCCTCGGGATGGCGGCTGCGTACGCGAAGGAGATCGGGTTCACGGGACAGCTCCTCATCGAGCCGAAGCCGAAGGAGCCGACAAAGCATCAGTACGACTACGATGTCCCGGCCGTGCTGGCCTTCCTGCGAAAGTACGGCCTCGAGAAGGATTTCAAGATCAATTTGGAGGCCAACCACGCCACCCTCGCGGGACACACTTTCCATCACGAGCTTCATCTTGCGAGGATAAACGGCGTCTTGGGGAGCATCGACGCGAACCAGGGAGACCTCTTCCTTGGATGGGACACGGACAACTTCCCGACCGACGTCGGAGCAGCCTCTCTTGCCATGGTGGAGGTGCTCAAGAACGGCGGCATCGCACCCGGCGGCTTCAACTTCGACGCGCACGTCCGCCGTCCCTCATTCCAGGACGACGACCTCTTCATCGCCTACATCGCGGGAATGGATACCTTCGCGAAGGGGCTGAAGGTAGCGGCGAAGCTTATCGAAGGCGGAGAAATCGGCGCTTTCGTCGAAAAAAGGTACGAAAGCTACACGACGGGAATCGGCAGGAAGATCGTGGAAGGCTCCGTAGGTTTCAGCGAACTGGAAACGTACGCCCTTTCTCATGATCAGCCTGTGAACGGCTCCGGCAGGCAGGAGATGCTTGAATCGATCGTGAACCGATATATGCTGAATCCATAGCCGAAGCGACCGTTCAGTATCGTGACGCTCTCGTGAAACGTGTTTTCTTCTTTGTTCCATACTTTTTTCCGGATTCGAAGAAGAAAACGCGTTTCTTGTAGAAAAACGGAAAAGATCGACATGAGAACCGATGTATCGAAGTTGTACTGGGCTGTTAAGACTTGACTATTGCGAGGATTTGCTATATCGTTTTATGTGAAAAAAGAATCAAGATTATCATGAACAAATATTATGGAATCTTGCGAAAGAAGGCGAGGTATCGTGAAGCCTGTAAACACTTAAATTTTTAATCTCTTGGGGGAATATAAAATGAAGCGCTTCAAGAATAAGATACTGAGATGCGGTTTCATTATTTTGGCGGGTATGACTTTTTTGCTTTTCTTCCTTAAGTTCGTTGAGACAATACGTCAGGGCGCCGTTGCACTCAGCATCTTCAATCTTTTCCTGCTCGGCGGCCTTGCTCTGGTCATGAAGGTTGAATACACTTGCTACGTCTCGCCGAAGTGCGAAGACTGCTGTCTCGACAAGAACGACCTCTTCAGTGCCGTTGCCGTTGTCGTCGGTGCGTTCGTATGCTACGTCATGAGCACCGACCTTGGCCTAGGAGCAGTCCTTTCCGCAGGCGTCGTCGGAATGCTCTCCGTGCTCGTGGCTCCAAAATACGCCGTCCCGGCCTACTGCGGAGCGTTCGTCGGCATGGCCTCGTCCGAACTTCTGCCTACGCATTTCCATCTGCTTCTCGCCGCAGTGGTCGCGGGCGCTATATTCGCAGCAGCCAAGCTCTCCTTCAACGGATTCGGCGGCAAGCTGGGGACGATCGCCTTCACCGGATGTATCGTCGCCGCGCTGCTCACCGGACAATCTTTCCTCAGCGCTCCCGTACCCACGTGGGATATCGGCGGCCTTCTTATAGTCTACTCAATTCTGGGAGCGGTGATCACGAGGGTGTTCAGCATTCGCCTGAAGCACGGAGCTGTTATGGCCTCCTCGGTTGTGGGACTGCTCGGAGGACTGATACTTCCAGCATTGCACCCCGAAGTCGGGTCGACCCTCGCGGTGATGGTCATCTGCGCCTCGTTCGCCGGAATGTCGAGCGCCGACCGGATTCCCAACGAGGTCTCCATGGCAGTCGCGGGACTCATCGCGGCTTTGGTGTTCATGTTCACCTCTCCGTACCTGGGCGGAGCCGGCGGAAAGCTTGGGACGATCGCATTCGGTTCGGTTATCGCACTGCTCTGGCACAGCTACGAGGCCAGAAATCATCTCATCTCGATGAAAACCTGGATAAAGACGCGGCGGATCTTCAATAAAACCGCCTAAGCATACATAGAACACAAAACACCCCGGAGCTTCTAGAAGCTCCGGGGTGTTTTGTTCGAGTATCCTTGCTTTTTTACAGGTTGCTTATCCTCAATGGAACATAAGAACTTTTCCGAAATTCGCTTGTTAAAAAATACAGATATGGTTTATAATGCTAGGAATCATTTGTTCAGCCATTCGGCCGAAAGTATACTGAAGTAAGCGAATCGCCCGGGCGGGCACTCCTTGACGGTGGAAATCCCTTTCCCTCGAGTGAAGGGTGTGTGGAGAAGAAGCGTGTCATTCTGAAGAGCAGGGAATAATTAAGATAGGAGGGGCATCAGGAATGAAAAAACAATGGAAACGCGGTCTTATGCTTTTGTGTGCGGCAGCGCTGCTTCTGAGCTCAGTATGCGGATTTGCCGAGGCGTACCCTTCAAAGGGCATCACTCTGGTGGTTCCGTGGGGAGCGGGAGGCGTCACGGATGTTGCGGCTCGTGTCTTTGCACCTCTTTTCGAGAAATACATGGGGGTTCCGGTGGTTATCCTCAATCGTCCCGGCGCGTCCGGAGCGATCGGCACCGAATATGCCTACGCCCGGCCTGCCGACGGATACACGGTTCTCTTCTCGGCAGAGACTCCGGCTTCGTTCCGGATCATGGACGTGAGCAAGCTCTCCTTCCATGACTTCGAACCGATCATGCTGCTCAGCCATTCCGAGAAGATCATCGCGGTTGCGCCCGAGTCGCCCTACCAGACGCTTGCCGATCTTGTTAAGGATATCCGGGCACGGCCGGGCAAGGTTCGCTTCTCCTACAGCGGCGCCGGAGCAAGCGGCCACGTGCAGGCTCTGCTGATGATGCAGAAAGGGGACCTCGACTTCTCCAGCACTCCTTTCGGCGGCGGCAACAATGCACTCCTGGCGGTATTGGGAGGACAGGTGGATTTTACCTCTCCCAACATCGGCACGGTGAAGGATTATATCGCTGCGGGAAAACTCCGCGCGCTGGCGGTTTTCGACCGCAACAAGAGCTCCTATCTGCCGGATCTGCCGCCCATTACCGATGCCATTCCTGAAATGGCTCCCTTCCTTCCTCTTGATTATCCGAACTGTCTCATAGTAAAAAAGGGAACGCCCACGGAGATCGTCGGGAAGATCGCCGATGCGGCATCGAAAGCAGTGGCCGATCCCGCTTGGAAAGAATTCCTCGAAAACAACTGGTACGTCGGGCTGGACACTGTGCGTGGCCAGGATATGCTGGCATACTGGGACAAGTGGGCATCGGTGGTTGGTTGGGTGCTCCAGGACGCGGGAGTGGCAAAGAAGAGCCCGGAGGTGTTTAATATACCCAGGCCGTAAACTCGTTTCATGACGAGCCGCCCCTTCCCCGCGGGGGGAGTGGCGGCTCGTTTGCTTCAAAGAAAGGATGACTTCTCATGAACACTTCACCCTGGGCGGCGAATATATGGCACAGCCTGTTTTTTCTCTTCCTCGCCGCACTTTTCGGATGGCAGGGAATGCTCTCGCACGACGGCGGCGACTGGGCTCTCTCTCCTGCGCTTTTTCCTCTCCTTCTCTCGGGCGGGCTTGCCCTGCTCGCTTTCGCCCTTCTTCTGCAAGGCCTCCGGCGTCTCGGAAGCGACCGGCACGCACCATCGGCAACAGCCGAGGATGTCTCGACGGGAAGAGTTTCTCTTATCTTCGTGCTCTGCATCGCCTATGCACTGCTTCTTCCATGGGCCGGGTTCTTCCCGGCGACGGCGCTCTTTCTCGCGCTCTTCTCCCTGTCGATAGGCGAGCGCCGCCTTTGGCCCATCCTGCTCATGTCCCTTCTTTCCCCGGCGGCTATCTTCGCCATCTTTCGCCACGGGTTGAAAGTGCTGCTCCCGTAGGAGTTCGGACGATGGACCTCGTTCTCTCGGTTTTTTCGCAAATAGACTCGGCGTTCATGTTCTTCATCGTTACCGGAGCCGTGGCCGGCCTCTTCGTCGGAGCAATCCCCGGCCTTTCCGTCACGATGGCGACGGCGCTCCTCGTCTCCATCACCTTCACATGGAGCGTCAAGAACGCGCTTGCGGTCATTCTCGGCGTCTACGTCTCCGGTGTGTACGCGGGCGCCGTCTCCGCAATCCTGATCAATATCCCGGGCGCTCCCTCCTCGGTCGTGACCACGCTCGACGGATATCCGATGGCCCGCAGAGGTGAAGCTGCCCTCGCCCTCTGGGCGGCAACCTTCCACTCCTTCATCGGAACCGTCTTCGGCCTGCTCGTCCTGATGTTCGTCGCCAGGCCCGTGACGAGCTTCGCGCTCACCTTTTCCGCGATGGACTACTTTTTGCTGGCGCTTTTCGGACTGACGACGATCGGAACGCTGACGGCGAAGAATTACATCAAGGGAGGAATATGCGCGCTGCTCGGGCTGCTTTTGAGCATGATCGGCATCGACCCCTTCTCGGGAGGTCTCCGGCTTACATTCGGCTGGTTCGATCTCCAGGGAGGGATTCCTCTCATCGCGGCCCTCATCGGCCTCTTCGGATTTTCGGAGGTTCTCGACCAGGTGGCGCGCGGCACCATGAACGCAATCGCGGCGGAGGCGGGAAAGATGCGGTATTCATTCAAAGAGATGGCCCGGTTTCTTCCGCTCTCTCTCCGTTCTTCGCTCATCGGCGTCTTCATCGGGGCGCTTCCGGGTGCGGGCGGTCCCGTAGCCTCGATCATCGCCTACGACTCGGCACGAAAGAGCGTAAAAAACCCCAGCCGTCCCTTCGGCGAGGGGGCCGTGGAAGGAGTCATAGCCAGTGAAGCGGCGAACAACGCCTGCATCGGCGGTGCGCTGATTCCCATGCTCACGCTTGCGGTCCCGGGCGACGCGGTGACGGCGGTCATTCTTGCCGCCTTTTATGTCCACGGACTCCAGCCCGGACCACTGCTTTTCGTCCGGACGCCCGAACTCTTTTCCATCGTGCTCGCAGGAGGTTTCGCCGCCTCGATAGCCATGTTGATCCTCGGCATGACGGTTGTTCCCAGGCTCTCGAAAATCGTGCTCGTTCCCAAGCGGATCCTGATGCCGCTTGTGACGGTGCTTTGTGTGGTGGGAACCTATGCTGTGAATTCCAGCATGTTCGACGTGGGGCTGATGTTCTGCTTCGGGCTGGTCGGCTTCCTGATGCGGAGGAGGGGCTACCCCGCGGCGCCGCTCGTCCTCGGTCTGGTGCTGGGGGAGATGATGGACTCGAATCTCAGGCGTGCGGTCAACATGGCGCTGGCGGGCGACAACTTCTTCCTCTCGCTTTTCGGCAGGCCGACCACAGTGGTTCTTTCGCTCCTCGTGATCCTCTCCGTTCTCTCCGCCGTCCCCGGAGTGAAGGAAAGAGCTTTCGGGCTTTTTTCCCGCAGATCCGGCTCCGGAAATTGCTGAAAATACAAAGGGGAGGCCGTATCCGCCTCCCCTTGCTCTATTCCAGGATTGCGCCCTCATCCGTGATGGTCTTTCGGAGCAGCTCCGCATAAAGCGCCTTCGGGAGTATATTCTGTTTCAGACAGAGCCGCATCGCGGTCCCTGCAGCCTGGCCGAGCGCCATGCATGGCCCCATGACCCTTGTGGAAGCATACGCCATCGACGATACCGAGATGTTCCGACCCGCCGCCAGGACGTTCTCCAGACCCTCCGGGAGCATGCAGCGGTACGGAATGGAGTAGTCCTTACCGCTCCACAGGTAAACGAGCCTGTTCTGTTCGTAGTCATGATACTCCATTGGCCACGATCCAAGGGAGACGGCATCGTCGAAGAGGCGTCCCTCCGTGATGTCTTCCTGCGAGAGGACGTATGCCCCCTTTATTCTCGACGCCTCCCGGACGCCGAGAGAAGGGGCGATGCAGGAGAGCACGGCGTTTCCGAAACCCGGGACGTATTTCCGGAAAAAACGGGCGTTCTCAAGCGCTTTCTCCCGCCCCTCGATCAATCCCCTCGTCACATCTTCCGGAACAGACATGTCGGCTTTCACCCAGTTGGCGTTTACGATGGCCGAACTGTTCCCTGGGAGCACGGTGAGGACACCGTTTCCGCGCTCGCCCGTCACGTCTCCGTTCCGGCGGGCCTCCGAGAGCAGCTCGCGTATCTGTTCCTTGGTCACGAGGCGAGCCCTGACCCCGTCGACGCTGTCCATTCGGAAGACCATCGTGGCCGCCTGGAGCTTGCCCCCGTCGTCCCCCGAAACAACGGACGACGGATCGGCCATCCGGGAGAGCAGCGCGCCTCCCGAGGCATCGACGGCAAGCCGCGGGGTGATCGAAAAACGTGATCCGGATTCCGTATCGAGGGCGTCGACGGAGCGAAGAAGTCCTCCGGAAAAGTCGGCCCCTACGACGCAGGTCGAGAGCATCACCCGCGCTCCGGAGCGTTTCATAAGGGTGTCGAGGGCGCAGGCAAGAAGTTCCGGATCGCAGGTGTCGTTTCTGTGGGTATCTCTGTCCACACCCTCCGCTATGCCGCCTGTCCGGTGTAGTTCTTCCGCGAGCAGGTCGCGAAAACCGCCGATGATTCTGCGTCTGCCCGGCAGTGACGAATAGCAGCCGCAGAGGGTGCTCACCAGTCCGTTGGTCGCCGTACCTCCGAGGCGGCCGCTTTTCTCCGCCAGGATGACCGATGCCCCCCCGGCGGCGGCGGCGGCGGCCGAGGCGGCTCCTGCCATGCCGCCTCCCAGAATGAGGATATCGCAGAAGGTTTTTCGCGGAGCATACTGCATTTTTTCTTTCCTCCTCCTCGAAGTTCGGGACTTCGTTTATGGAAACAGGGTACATTGTAACGGCAGCAAAGCGCCAGGACAATGATCCATATTGATTTCTCCGCTGAAGAACCGTGAATTTGTTTTCTTCCCGTGATCATTATGATAGTATGACTGCGTTGTCTTCCAGGGTGGGATCCGAACAAACTCCTGCGCGATATGGAAAAATCTTTTGCAATCGGGGGAAGGAGAATAAAAATGTTTTCACCGTTCAGTTATGAAATGCCCACAAGGGTTGAATTCGGACGCGGTTCGGCGCTGAAGGCCGCCGACGAGGTGCGCCGCCTGGGATGCTCCAGGGTGCTGCTTCTCTCGGATAATGGAGTGAAGAATGCCGGCCTGCTCGACGGGATACAGGAAACGCTGCGTTCCGCTTCCATTCCCTGCGAACTCTTCCTTGATATCGAGCCGAATCCCAAGGACCGGAACGTCGCTGCGGCGGCGGAAGCCGCCCGTTCCCTCAAGGCGGACTGCCTTGTGGCGGTCGGCGGCGGCAGCCCCATCGACTGTGCCAAGGCCACCGCGATCGTGGCGGCTGCCGGAGGGAAGGCAAGGGACTACGAAGGGCGCTTCAAGAGCGATGTTCCTCCGCTTCCGATCATCGCGATTCCGACTACGGCGGGGACTGCGAGCGAATTGACTTTCGGGGCCGTGATCACCGACACGGAGGCGAAGTTCAAGTTCACCGTGAAGAGCACGCAGCTTGCTCCGAAGGTCGCCCTCGCCGATCCGGAGATGACGGCCACCATGCCGGGGAGCCTGACCGCCTTCACCGGGATGGACGCGCTCGTCCACGCAATCGAGGCGTACACGTGCCGTGCCGCCACTCCTTTCTCCGATGCCCCGGCGATAGTTGCAATGGAGCTGATAGGCAAGTACCTGCGAAGGGCGTGGAAGGACGGCGGCGACATGGAGGCGCGCGAAGGAATGCTCCTGGGGAGCCTCCTCGCGGGCGTGGCCTTCAGCCATTCCGACGTCGCGGCGGTTCACTGTCTCGCGGAGGCGCTCGGAGCCATGTACGACGCTCCGCACGGCGCCTGCAACGCGATCGCACTGCCCGCGATCATGGAGTTCTCAATGGATGCGTGCGTGGAGCGCTACGCACGAGTCGCTTCCTGCCTTGGTCTCGTTTTCGATACTCCGGATGAGGGAGCGGAGAAAGCCGTGGAGGAAGTCAAAAAGATGGCCCGCGATCTCGAACTGCCGTCGATCGCCGTCTTCGGGGTCAAGGAGGAAGACTTCGAAGAGATTGCGGAGAAGTCGGAGGCAAACTCTTCGAACCCGGATAATCCGAAGATCCTGGGCAAAGCGGATTACGTACAAATCCTCCGGCGGCTTACGTCGGTGTAATCGGTTCCTTTCTTTGAATCGAAAGGCCTCTCCGCCCGTTAAGAAGACCGGGGTGAAGAGGCCTCTTTTTTCCATTTGAATCGTAGCGGCTCTTCTCCGCGGCTATTCCGAGAGAATCGCCGCCATCTTCTCCAGGTTTTCTTCCAGTTTTTCCCTCAGAGAGAGCATGTTCTGTTCAAGGGCTGTCCGGCATGTCATGGTGAAGGTGAGCTTCTCCGGAAACATCAGGTAACGCACACCGTACCCTTCATCGTCCACGGGGCCGAAACCATAGATACGAAACGATTCCGCAGGTCCGGTGCTCGTCGAGAGGATATTTCTCGCAAGCGCCCTGTATCCGGGAGAGCTGAAGATCGGGAGGGTTTCAGAAATACCCTCGTCCTCGCCGAAGAGCTCGAGCATCCTCCGCAGTCCGAAGAGATGCCGGTCGACTCCTCGCCCCTCCCTGCACTCGGAGATACGCGCGCTATGAGCGGAAGAAGCGGTCTTCAGATTTCCCGCGGTTCGCGCCCGAACGAATGAAACGACTTCCGGCGTGACCGGGCGCATTGCTTCGGTGCGGCCCAAGAGAAACTTTCGCGTCATCACGGGTTCGTACGCATTGACGAACTTGCCGTAAAGATCGAATATAGAAGTCTGCATCGCAATTTGGCAGAAGGCGTCGGGACTGACGCCGAGCCGCTTGATCTTCTCGCGTCCGAAGGAGGTGAATTCCAGCACCCGAAGGCGGGTGTCGGACCGTAACCGCTCGAGAGAACGCTCCGCATCGGTCAGCGCATGTTCCAGGCTTTCGGAAAGGAGGAAGTTGAGCGGACGTGCAGGAGGAGTTTTCCACGCTCCTCCCGGAAGGTTTTCATCGGATGTTTTGGAAACAAGCGCTGCCAGCCTGGCATGTTGAGAACCGTCGAGGCAGGAATGTTCAAAGTTCATTCCTGTCTCCCCGTTCTCGCAGACAATAAACTGGAAGGATTTGTCGTACCAGCGGTTGCCTCCTCCGCCGCAAAGGTAATGAAACCCTTTCTCGCGGAGAGTTGTTCCCGTCTTCGGATCGAGGCAGAGGACGAAAAGGGCCGATTCTATCGTTTCAAGGTTTTTCCTGTTCTCGGGACTGAAGTCGGAAAGATTCTTCCGTGTCGACGCCCAACTTTTTCTATCGAGGGCGGTAAAAACACCGATGCCTTCTCCCCGGACTCCCGAATGCTCCAAACCCGCGATTTCCTCGAGACGGGCGGCGATGCTCTCACGAGAGGCCTTCTCCCCCTCGGGGGAGATCACTTCCAGCGACCATACCCTTCCTCCGTGGAGAACCGCGATATGCCTGCTCTGCGGATATGTCCTGAATTCGTCGCCGGAAATGCCCGGAATGCGTGTAGCGGCGAAGAGGTTGCGATACTGACTCATGCAGAGAGGGGTACCCCTGTCCATGTCGGGAGGGAGTGTTTCGTCATCGATGCTCTCCTTGAACAGAAGAGCGGCCGATACCAGCAGGGCGCTTCTTTCCGTGCGCGGAGAAGAGCCGGATGGAAGCGGCAGATCGAGCATTGAGAAAACGTTGCTGTTGATGACCAATGGTGCAGGGTAGTCCAGGTATGTTCTGGACCAGAAGGAGGAGAGCCAGTTTTCGGGCGTATCCTTTGCCCATTTTTCCAGGCGCTGTTGGAGCTTTCTTCCGGCTCCACCCTGGGCGAGAAAGTCTTCGGCAGCCTTGCGGGTCTCGTTTTGTCCGTATTCATCCAGAAGAGGAGACGTCCAGAGCAACAGTTTGCCGAGTGTCTCCTCGAGGGGAGGAACGGGGAGCCTCGGAAGGCTCCCCTGAAACTCGAATGTTGTCGGCATTTTTTGTCTCTCCATCATGTTAGTTCACCTCTTGGGAGGTTCCCACCGCTTAGCCATGTTCTGCGTAAGCCGGTCTATGACGATGGCGAGGAAGACGACGCTTATGCCGGCTTCGAAACCTCTGCCGACATCGATGCGGTTGATCGAGAGAAGCACTTCCTGTCCCAGACCCCGTGCACCGATCATCGAGGAGATGACGACCATGGCGAGCGCCATCATCGTCGTCTGGTTCACTCCGGCAAGAATGCTCGGCATGGCGAGAGGAAGCCGAACCTCCTTGATAAGCTGCCAGCGCGTCGCCCCATAGGCAAGCGCAGCTTCCTCAATAGCTTTTGGTACCTGGTTGAGCCCCAGCGCGGTCAGCCGTATCACCGGAGGAAGGGCGTATATGAGCGTGGCGAGCACCGCCGGAACTCTGCCGAGTCCGAAGAGCATCATCGCCGGTATAAGGTAGACGAAGCTCGGCATGGTCTGCATACCGTCGAGGATCGGACGAAGCGTTGCCGCAACGAACCTCACCTCCGCCATCAGGACGCCGAGAGGCAATCCTATGATCAGTGCCATCAGCACGGATGTGATGATGATGGAGAGGCTCTGCAGCGCCATGCCCCACAGGCCGAACATGCCTATGAAAAAAGGAAGGGCTGCGAGGACGATGGAGGCGACGATCTTTTTCGACGAATACCAAGAGAGCAGCGCCACGGCGAGGATGTACCCCCACCAGGGGACAGCATCCAGAATGTTATTCACCGTCAGAAGAAAAGAGAGTATTCCTGCGGAAATAGAATCGAAAATAGGCGCGTAGGAGGAGATAAGATTATCGATGAATCTGTTCACCGCCGGAGCGATGTGAACTTGAAAAGCTTCAGGAAACATGAGCGGCCTCCTCCTTTCTCGTCTTTTCTCTCGCGAGGACCTGTTCGGCACGCTGCACCTGATCCCGTTCGTCCTGCACGAATTTCGCAACGTACTCATCGGCAGGATTCGCTATAACTTCGTCCGGAGAGCCGATCTGCACAATCTCACCCTTTTTCATGATGGCCATCCGGTCCCCCATACGCAGCGCCTCGGAAAGGTCGTGGGTAACGAAGAAGATTGTTTTGTTCATCTCTTTCTGCAGCCAGATCATCTCGTCCTGCAACTCTCTGCGGATCAGCGGATCAAGGCCGCTGAAGGGCTCGTCCATGAGAAGAATAGGAGCGTCCATTACCAGTGCCCGGGCGATACCGACCCGCTGGCGCATGCCGCCGCTCAAGGCGGCGGGATAATACTTCTCCCACCCCTTGAGGCCGACTTTTTCCAGAGCCCCGGCTGCTTTCACACGGCGCTCTTCCAATTGTTCTCCGCGGAGCTTCAGTCCGAAGCAGACGTTGTCGAGCACTGTCCGATGGGGAAGGAGTCCGTAATGCTGGAAGACCATCGACAGACTCTGACGACGGAAGTCGACCAGTTCCGTCTTTCGCATTTGTGTGACGTTCTGGCCGTTGATGACAACCTCGCCGGATGTGGGCTCCACAAGGCGGATCAGGCAGCGAATCAACGTCGACTTACCGCTGCCCGAGAGTCCCATGATGATGAACGTTTCCCCATGATTCACGGTGAGAGAGACGTTCTTCATCGCGACGACGGCGTCCTCTCCCTTGTCGAGTTCGTCGACATACTCCTCGTTTTCAACGTCGCTGGAAGATATCTTCAGGCTTTTCTTGCGGGAATATATCTTCCATAGGTCGTTGATGACGATCGCCTCGGAGGGCGCGTTCAAATTATTTCTCCTCCTTCAGCGCTGCAAGGATTTTTTCGGCCGTTCCTGCCGGAAGCCACTTCGTCCATATTTCCTCGTATTCCTTCAGGAACCAGATTGCTGCCTGCTGGGTTGTGGCGTTGCTTTCGAACATGAAGGCGAGCGCCTTGTTGTTCTGTTCAAGCGTGGTGGAATAGTTGCGAAGGAAGTCCGCTATGTCCGGATTTTCCTTCACGAACTGGCTGTTCGCGATGATGAGTACGCGGACAGGGGGGAAGTCGCATCCGAAATTCTTCTCCTCGGTCCAGAGATCATCATCGTAGGCGGGTTCCTCCAGCCGGGTCATGTTGAGCATGCCCATGACCCATGTGGGCTCCCAGTAGTAAGCCAGCACCGGCTCGCCGCGGTCGTAGGCGCGTTTGATCGCCGTTGAAAGAGCCGTCTCAGACCCTGCCGAGAAGGCTTCGTAGTGATCGGCGAGGCCGTAGGCCTTCACTTTCATCTCGTTGATCGAGGTGACTCTCCACCCCATAGGGCCGTTGTAAAGCCTTCCCAGGTTCGGATTTTCAGGATCCTTGAAGAGGTCCTTGTACTTCGGAAGATCCGCCACGGACTTCAGGTCCGGGGCAGTCGGCTCGATGCCGCGCTCCTTGTCTCCCTCGATCATGTAGGTGGGGACGTACCAGCCCTGGGGCGCATCGGGGAAGTTCGTGCCGAGACTCTCCGCCTTTCCGCTGGAGGTCATCCTCTCCCAGACTTCGAGGATATTGTCAACCCATCCCTCCATGGAGAGATGGGCGTCGCCGCGTTCGATGCCCATCATTCCGGGAAGGGATTCGGCAAAGAGGTAGTCCACCTTTTTTCCGAAACCTTTCTCGATGACGTACCCCGCGATGCGGTTGTGCATCTGTACGCTGTCCCAGCTGAAATCGACGATGACGATAGGGGTCGACGCCAAGGCTGGTGAAATCGCCAGAAGAGTAGTGAGCGCAGTCAAAATAAGCATATTCCATGTTTTTGTTCGCAGTTTCATGCAAACACCTCCTAGTGAGTTTTGATGGACGCATCAGCAAAAAATCCATAAACCAGAAAAGAGAAATAATTGCAACGAGAGTTCCGGTGCTGACGTCTGATTAAAACTCAAGTTCGAGTATTTGTCAACATGTAAAATTCTATATTGCATGCAATGAATAGTGAAAGTGATTTTTCATAAAGCGGTTTGATGCTTTATAATTTATATGGATCAGGGGAAAGGAGACTTTTCCGATGTCTGTGAACAAGACTGATCTTTGAAATTGAAGTATGCGGGATGCTGGTGCCATCGTGGTAATCTGAATCGTCCGAGGAAAGACGTCTTCTTTTCTGATGCGCTTCCGGACGGAGAGAAGATGCTCAGGCGCCTTTTTCTTTCGTGAATGTAATTCCGGAGAGAAGAAGAGGACCGGGGAGGTCTCAATGAAACCTGCGAAACGGTTTTTCAGCAAAAAATATGTGCTTCTTTCTTTTCTGCTCTTTCTTTTCTGGATTATCCTGACGTCTTCGCACTCTCTGCCGTCGCTTGCGGCCGGCGCCGTTATGTCGGTCCTGGTTGCCGTGTTTTCCGGAGACATCGCTTTCAGCGCGAAGGAAATGCCGTTGTATCACATGAGCAGGTTGCGGATTTTTTTCCTGTATGTCTTTTTTCTGATCGTGGAGATTTTCAAGGCCAACATTGCCGTCGCGAGGATTGTGCTGCAACCGTCGATGCCGATCAGCCCGTGTATCATCAGAATTCCGATGATGCTGAAAAACGATTTTGCCAAGGTCCTCTACGCGAATTCCGTGACACTGACGCCCGGAACGCTGACCGTCGATGTGAAGGAAGACTCCTTTGTAATCCACGCACTCACCGTTGAGTGCGCTGAAAGTGTTTCCGGGTGCGTTATCGAAGCGTATTCCCGAGCTCTCGACATGAGCGCTTCAGAAGCTGAAAGCGGTGATCGAAGATGATCCATCATTTGCTTCTGGGAACATCCGTTTTGCTTGCTGTTCTGTCGTTTTTCAGCCTGTACAAGGCATACGACGGTCCTACTGCGGCGGACAGGGTTGTCGCGATCAACATGATAGCGACGAAAGTAACCGTGCTTATTGTCATTTTTGCGATGATGACCGGGCAGGACGGTTTTATCGATGTCGCGTTGGCATATTCGATGATGGGGTTCGTCGCGACCGTCTGTGTCGCGAAATATATCGAAAAGGGTACGCTGTCTTAGGAGGTGGGATCCCTTGGAGGCGATTCGTTCTGTTCTTGCTGCCGGATGCTTTTTCGGAGGTGCCTTTTTCTTCATCGTAGGAACGGTCGGGCTGATGCGGATGCCGGATGCGTACTGCCGGATGCATGCCACGACGAAATGCGATACATTGGGCACAGGCCTGCTGCTGGTCGGCCTGATGATCCTGCAGGGATTCTCCATAGTCAGTGCGAAACTCTTTGTAATCCTCGTCTTTGTATGGCTCACCAATCCAACCGCCGCGCATATCATCGCGAAGGCGGCATACAGCACCGGAATGATAGGGGGAATCAACGACGACTCTCTTTCCCCGGAAAAGGAGGGTGAAGCGTGGAGGTATTGAACGTCATCCTGGTCGTGTTTCTGATCGCCTGCGCGGTGGCGGTCGAGCGGACGAAGGATTTGCTGGGCGCAGTCATCATTTTTGCGGCCTACAGTCTTGTGATCGCTGTCTTGTGGCTGCTTTTGCGGGCGCCTGATGTCGCCCTGACGGAGGCGGCTATCGGTGCGGGGGTGACGACCATTCTGTTCGTAGCTGTCATCAGCCGGACAAGGAGGGGAGAGTAGTGAGGAAATTATTCGCTTTGCTGCTGATGGCGGGCCTGCTTGCAGTATTGCTGTCGAGTTTCCTCGAAGTGCCGGATCAGGGAAGCATCGACAACCCGTCGTATAACGATGTGGCGAGACGCTACCTGACGGGCGCCGAACATGACACGAAAGCTCCTAATGTGGTCACGGGTATCATCATCGACTACCGTGGGTTCGACACATTGGGAGAAACAACGGTTCTTTTCACTGCGATAGCCGCGGTTTTAACGGTATTGAGCGTGCATTCGGGGGACTGAGAGCGAAGCGAGAGGAGAGAGAGCATGGATGATTTGATTGTCAGGACCGTGACCCGTATTGTTGTTCCTTTCCTTCAGCTGTACGGTATCTACGTTGTACTTCACGGGCATTTGTCTCCCGGAGGCGGTTTTTCCGGAGGCGCCATCCTTGGGGCCAGCATGGTGCTGTGCACTCTCGCCTTCGGGCTCGAAAAAACTGAAAAGAAATTCGGGCACCGTCTTTCCGCGCTCCTCGAGTCCGGCGCTATTCTTGCTTTTGTCCTGATCGGATGTGTTGGAATTCTTGCCGGGCATACTTTTCTTACCAACCAGCGGGCAGGTTTTTTCATGGGCGAATTCGGATCGCTCTTAAGCGGGGGCATGATTCCGCTTATTTCGATTGCTATCGGAATCAAGGTCGCCAGCACCATGGTGACCCTGTTTCATGCGATAATCAAGGAGAAGTAATATATGACTTTCTTGAGGCATGTAATAGATCATATAAACTACCTGGCGGCGGCGATCCTCTTTGTGATCGGGCTGTACATGGTGCTGAGCCATTCCAATATGCTGAAAAAGGTTATCGGGATCAATATCATGGAGACATCGACATTTCTCTTTTTCGTCTCCATTGGGTATGTGGCGGCCGCGCGAGCCCCCATCATAGAATCAGGCGTGGACGAGGCTCTCTACGTCAACCCGTTGCCGTCGGCGCTCATCCTTACCGGTATCGTGGTCGCAGTGAGCATCACCGCGTACTCTTTGAGCCTGATAATGAGACTCTACCAGGGGTACGGGACTCTCGACATCGATGAGATAATGGAGATGCGAAGCGAGGGAGGCGATGGATAGCACGCATTTCCCCGCGGTGACGATCGTACTTTTTCTGGCGGCTGCAGCGCTTGTGCCGGTCACTGTAAAAAAGACGGCGTATTCCGTAAAAAAGATTATTCTGCCGGTGTATATCGCGGCGCTGATAATGAGCGGCGTGACTCTTGCGGATGTGCAGCGGAACGGCGGTTTTACCTACGATTTCGGTTCCTGGGCACAGGGACTTGGAATCCAGTTCACGGCAGATGCATTTTCAGCGTTGATGGCCGTCATGATCATCCTGATCTCCTTTCTTGTGCTGATATACTCCTTCAGGGATATCGAGCATGAAATCGATCCAGGAGAGCGTGCGGGATATTATACCCTGATGCTTTTAGTCGTTTTCGCCATGCTGGGAATAACCTATACCAACGATCTGTTCAACCTGTACGTCTTCATGGAGATTCTCTCGATCGCATCGTGCGGCATTATTTCCGTGAAGCGGAAGCGGGAGAACTATCTGGCGGCTTTCAGGTATCTGATGCTCAACACCATCGGTTCTCTTTCGGTCCTTATGGGAATAGCGCTTTTGTACATGGTCACCGGATATCTGAACATGACGGAGGTGTATCTGCGGATCGCCGAGGTTTGGCGGACCTATCCGAGGAATATCCTTATTGCTTCGGGTTTCATCGTCACGGGACTGGCTATCAAGGCCGCGCTTTTTCCGCTGCACATCTGGCTGCCGGATGCGCATTCAAGCGCGCCGACGCCATCGAGCGCGCTTTTGTCCGGACTGGTGGTGAAGGTCTATGTATTCTGCGCCGCCAAACTCCTTTTCAAGGTAATCGGCCGCACCATCGTGATTTCGTTGGGTATTCCGACGTTCATCATGTATTTTGCGGCGCTGAGCATGGTGATGGGTTCCCTCTTCGCGATCGGCCAGAGGGATATCAAACGCATTCTCGCGTATTCGAGCGTCGCGCAGATCGGGTACGTCTTTCTCGGAATAGGGCTGGCGACCTATCAGGGGATGGCTGCCTCCATGTTCCATATCATTTCCCACGCCCTGATGAAGACCGCGCTTTTTTTGAGCGCCGGAGCGGTCATCTACAGCAAGCGGATACGGAATGTGAGCGATTTCAACGGCATCGGATACCGGATGCCCGTCACGATGACGGTATTCGCGGTCGCAGCCCTCGGAATGGTGGGGATTCCGGGTGTCAACGGCTTCATGAGCAAGATCTATCTTGCTTTGGCGGTGCTGAACGCGGGACGGCCGGTGTATCTTCTGGTGATCCTCGCGAGCAGTTTTCTGAATGCGATATACTATCTGCCAATTCTTATTGCCGCGTTTCTTAAGGAGCAGCCGGGAAGGAAAAATGTGATGGAAATGGACGCCCTTCCGGCCTCGATGCTCGTTCCTATGGTACTCACGGCCTTTGCATGCGTGGTATTCGGATTTTATCCGCTGCTCCTGATGGATATCATCGACAGGGCGGTGCCTACGTTTTTCCTGTTCAAGTAGCTTTTCAGCCGGATCTTCCGGGAAATTTTCGGACCAGGGGGGAATACAATGAAGCCGAAGTTCAACCTGATCATAGCGTACGTCGCGCTGATCGTCGTGATCATGGGTTTTTTGGGTTTTATGGCGATTAAAAAGTCACAGGAGACGTTGATCAAGGAAGAGATCGAAAAGGTCAAATTCATCGTTGACTCGATGTACACCCTGGTGGACATGCGGCAAGGGCTCCTTCACGAGCAGATCAAGAACAACCTGAATGTGTCGTTGAGGATGCTTTCGGAATACGGCCCCCTGAAAGTCGATGCCGGAGAGAGAATTCAGGCGGGGAACTTCCTCATGCCCGCGATGTACGCAGGAGAACATCTTCTGACCGGGGATACAACTTTTGTCGACGAGCAGGGGCAGCTTTTGAAGAGCACCTCGGCCATCTTCTGCCTCGACGGGAACGAGTTCGTACTGGTCAGCACGAATGTCCTTCTCGACAGCGGTGAGCGTGCTGTCGGCACGTCTATCGGTCCCGAATCCCCCATTTACAGGACGATCATCAAAAAAGAGCCCTACTACTCCAGGGCCTGGATCGTGAACGACTGGTATGTGACGGCCTACAAGCCGTTGCTGGATAAGGAAGACCGGGTTGTCGGCATGCTCTATAACGGTGTTCCCGAAATTGATGAAAAGTTGCGGGAGATTTTCGACAACCTGAGAATCGGCAAGGCCGGATATCTGTACGTCATGAATTCCGATGCACGGATACTCTTCTACCCCACCGGGCGCGAAGATTTGCGCGGAGAGTTCGGATACGGCAGAAAAATCATCGGATCGAAGGAAGGAAGCGTCGAATTCATTCATCAGGGAAGTAAAAAACTGTCGACCTTCAGATATTTCGAACCATGGGACTGGTATATCGTCGCGACGGTGAGGCTCGATGATATGCACTCGAACGTCCAGGGCGTCGTGAATGCGGCCATCACGATCATCATCATCGCCCTTCTCGCGGCGATTGCCATGGTTGTGAATAAAAAACTGGATTTTCCTTCCAGGAAGAGCAGATCGTAGTATCCGGAGGGCGGCGTGTCGGACGCCGCGCTGTCGAGTCGTTCATAATTTACGAGGAGTGAGCCTGTGAATCGTCCGGAGAATCATCATCAAATACATCAAGATACACGGGGCAATATTGCGGATACGGACACGTCCGATGTCTTTGACCTCAGCAGCTTCTTTATTTTTCTGACGTGCCTTTTTATCGTGATCGCCTACGTACTCCTGGCGACGGAGACGGGAAAAGATATCCGGGCCGCGTTCGCCGATTTTTACAACGCTCCGGTCCTGGCGCTGGCGATCGCATTCTTTTCAGCTCCGATCGGAGTCCTGATCGCCGTAAAATCCGAGGATGGTCGCGATGTCTTCCTGTCCAACGCCGTCTTCATGATTTTTCTGCTGCTGTTGACTACGTACGACAAAATTCTCAATGCCCCGCTGCTGATACATCTTCCCGGCATCCTCGGGTTCGGCTTGAATCTGCGGGTCGACCGGCTTACCTACCTGATCGTGGTGGCGGCCTCCGGACTCTGGTTGCTGGCTATGATATACGGGCACCGCTATATGAAGGACGAGGAGCACAACAGAAGCCGTTTCTTCTTCTGGATGACGATCACGTTGGGCGGCGTGCTGGGCGGGGTTATGGCGAACGATCTGCTCTCCATGTTCCTCTTCTTCGAGATCATCTATCTGTGCTGCTACTTTCTCGTCTCTCACAATCAGTCCGAGGAGGCGTTGAGTGCGGGTAACCGGTACATCTACACGGGAGTGGTCGGCGGCCTGACGATGCTGCTGGGGATCAGCCTGATCTTCGTCCGGACGAACACCTTCATGATTCCCGGAATGAGCGTCGTCCTTGAAGCGGCATGGAGTGAGCATTCGACGAGCCTGATGTTCGCGATAGGGTGCATTCTGTTCGGGTTCGCCATCAAGGCCGCTGTCTTTCCGATGCATTTCTGGCTGCCGGATGCCCACTCATGCGCCCCGTCCCCCGCCAGTGCGGTACTCTCGGGAATGGTGATCAAGGTCTACATTTTTTCCGTCATGAAGTTTCTCTTCAATGCGGTCGGCAGGAATCTCATGACCGTCACGGGGCTGACCGGGTTTCTGATCCCGCTGTCGCTTGCCGGCATGATCATGGGCTCGGTATTCGCCATCGGACAGAAAGATCTGAAGAAAATGCTGGCCTATTCGAGCGTTGCGCAGATAGGCTACATGCTTCTTGGAATCGGCCTCGCCACGGAGCTGGGTTTTGCCGCATCGGTGTTCCATATCACGACGCACGCGTTGACGAAATCCGCGCTCTTTTTAAGCGCCGGAGCCATCATGTATCAGACCGGCAAAAGAAAGATGAAGGATTTTCAGGGGCTGGGGTACGAGATGCCCTTCACCATGGGAGTCTTTGCCGTGGGAGCTCTCTCGATGATCGGCATTCCGGGCTTCAATGGCTTCATGAGCAAGTGGTACCTCAGTCTTGCAGCTTTGGAGGCCGGCAAGCCGCTTTCCGTTCTGATGATACTCCTCAGCAGTTTTTTGAACGCGATGTATTATCTGCCGATCGTCATATCGGCGTTTCTCCGGGAGAGCGAGGAGCGTGAGAATGTCCTTGTTCTGGATCGCCTGCCGGGAACGATGCTGGCGCCGATGCTCATTCTTGCGCTGGGGTGCATCGTCCTGGGTTTTTTTCCGCAGTTTGTCATGGGATTCATACAGGACGCGGTCAGCGGATTCTCAATGTAGAACGGAAAGGACGACAGTAGAAACTCTTCACAGGAGGAAATGCCGATGCACAACGGGCGTTCGCTCGCGGAAATCCGTGAGCCGAGGCATGCCGAACCTCGAGAAATATCCTGGTTTCTTCGTTTCAGCAGCACGCTGATTTTCGTTTTGACGATGCTCGGGCTGTCGGTGTTCGTCGCCATGGCGGCTTACGGCCGGATGCCGGAGGTATTCGGCGCCATCAAGGCTTTTACCGAATCGCAGCAGTACTACCCGCTGTATTTGATCGTCCTGCCGATTGTCACGGGAATTTTTTGCGCCTATTTCGGCCGTTCCGTCGAGGACATGCGTGATCTCCTCGCTCTCCTCGTCGCCATGATGACCATGTTCATATGCTTGTCCCTGTATCCGCAGATCCTCGACGGAGGGTATCGCCTCTCAATGCCGCGAGTGCTCGGCTACGGACTCCTGTTTTCGATAGACATGTTCAGTCTGACGGTGATGACCGTCGCTTCGGTTGTCTGGACGCTGGTTCTGCTCTACGCCCCGTATTACATGGCACGGGAGTTCCACAGAAACAGGTTTTCCCTCTTTTTGAACGTTACCTACGGCACCGTAATGGGAACGCTGATGGCCGGTGATATCTTTACGATGTTCCTGTTCTTCGAGATCATGACGTTCAGCTCCTACCTGCTCGTGGTGCATACGGAAACACCCGAGGCCAATAGTGCGGGAGAGCTGTATATCTATATGGGGGTCACCGGCGGTTTATGCATTCTCTTCGGAATGATCCTCCTCTTCATCAAGACGCAGACGCTGGAGTTTCTGCCTCTTGTATCGGAACTTGAATCTCTGGGATGGACCCGTTACCTTATTCTCACTCTTTTTCTCATCGGTTTCGGAATCAAGGCGGGAATGGTGCCTCTCCACGTCTGGCTGCCGAAGGCGCATCCCGCAGCGCCGACACCCGCGAGCGCTCTCCTCTCCGGAGTCATGATCAAAGTGGGGGCGTACGGTATTCTCAGGGTAACCACAAGCTTCCTCTTCCCCGATGCCTTACAGATCGAGGGGCATGCGGACGTTCTCTGGAACTCCGCACGGAGCGTCGGGGCGGTGATTGTCTGGATGGGTATCGCGACGATGGGCGTAGGAGCGTTCATGGCAATACAGCAGGGGCATATGAAGCGCATGCTCGCCTACAGCAGCGTAAGCCAGATCGGCTACGTCATCATGGGAATCGGCGTGGGCGTCTATCTCGGTTTCAGAGGTCCCATGGGGTTTGCCGGCGCGCTCTATCACATTGTAAACCACGCGCTCTTCAAGGCGCTCCTCTTCATGGCGGCGGGGGCTGTCTATCTGCAGACGCATGAGATGGACATGTATAAGCTGGGTGGCCTGTGGCGAAGAATGCCCTTCACCGCGCTCGTGTGTTTGATCGCCGCGTTGGGCGTCACCGGTATGCCTCTTTTCAACGG
This sequence comes from uncultured Synergistaceae bacterium, assembly GCA_964426245.1. Classification (GTDB taxonomy): domain Bacteria; phylum Synergistota; class Synergistia; order Synergistales; family Aminobacteriaceae; genus JAAYLU01. The sequence continues at coordinate 999 of CAYRPJ010000037.1, read as the reverse complement.
CTTTGCGAGCAAGACTCTTCTTCACCACGCAATCGAGGAAGCCGCGCTCTACGGCCATCATGTTTTTGCGTATGCGGAGATTCTCTTCACGATAATCAGCGCCGGAACCGCGTGCTACTTCATTAAATTCTTCGGCTTTGTCTTTCTTGGAGAGCTTCCGGAGCGCTATCGGGAGATAGGAAACGGGTACCGTATGATGGACATGGCGATGGCGGGACTCGCTCTTATTATCGTCTTCATAGGAGTCAATCCTCGTTTCGTACTGGACCGATTCCTGATTCCCGCCGTGCTGAACCTGAACTACGATCCCTCTTTCGTCGGGAAGTACGTTGCGGGGGTCGACTTTTTCACTCCTGCCGACCTGACGGGATCGGTCAATGTCTACCTTGCAGGTGCTGTCATTTTTGCACTCGGCATCAAATTTCATCTTCTCAATCTTCATTTTCCGCATTGGTTGCGCTTTGAATACATTCTCTTCTACCCTTTGTACAGGGTAACGGAATGGATCTGCAACACCTTGAACAAGGAAAATGAGGATGCCCTCGAGCGTGAGAGCTTCGTCGAAGGCTCCTCATCCGTCCGGCAAGAGCATGGGGATGAGGATGCTTCCGCGGATGACGGGCTGATTCACGGTATGAGCACCGCCATGAATGTCTTCACCGAAGACTGCGAGGACTGTATTGAAAGGAGCGAAGGTCTTGTCCGGCGGATTGTCAGGACGCTGAAGCTGATTACCCGGAAGTATGAGACCTCGATCATCCGAAGCGATGTGGTTATCTATGCTGTCGTGTTGACCGTTCTTCTCGCCGTTCTGGTAATCTTTCACTGAAATCGCCCCATGAACGGGTGCGTATTCCCCTGGTGAAAAATTTGCATCTCGGCATGATGCTATAATGATGCGGAAGTGTCCGCTGAATGCATGTGTACGCCTCAATCTAGGTTGTAAAGGAGACCAGCTATCAAAAGTCAATAGGGGCAGTTGAGAAAAAGTAAAGAGAT
>CAYRPJ010000036.1:0-41363 GCA_964426245.1 uncultured Synergistaceae bacterium | reverse complement strand
GCCACGCTTCGCGGCGCCTCGATGCCGATGCGCACCGTGTCGCCCCGGACCTCGATGATCGAGATCTCGATGTCGTCGCCTATGCGTATGGCCTCGCCCGGTTTCCGGCTGAGCACGAGCATGAGCCTACTCCTCCGGGGCGGCTTTGGACGCCTCGCCGACCGCTTTTCGGCGCATTGACTCTCTCATGATATCGCTGAGGACGGGGGTGCGGAGGTCGTACTCCTCGTTCTCGGCAATGACCTGGCAGCCGAGGCGTTTTTTGTGGTTGATCACCACGGGTGCGCGAAGGTTCGCGGTCATGTCCCACGGCGCTCCGAGCGGAATGGAGAGGACAAGAAGCAGCGCCAGGTCCTCCACGCTCTCCGATTCGAGCAGGGAGATGCTCCCCTGGGGCAGGCGCGCGTTGTAATTCATCTTCACGGTATCGGGAGTGACGACTGGCAGGGCCACGTCGCCGTCGGAGAGGCTCTGCAGCCACTTGATCGGGTTGTCCTCCTCCCCCGCGAGCGCCCACTCACTATGCGTCTCGAAGCCGGGTATCCCCTTCGGGAAGCGGACGACATCCTCGTCGTTCACTGAAAAATGGCCGAATCTGGTGGTGTTGATCAATATTGGCACAGAGCGCACCTCCGGGTGATTGAAAATCTTTTTCGAGCGTGGCATAGGCACGTTCATCGAAACTTCCTTTGGTTATCGGCATTTTGAGGGGGAGAGATTAACGGGGTTCTCCGGATGACTGCGGACAGGAAGTGCTTGTCATTTGCATCGAGGAGAAAGACTTTGCCGAGTATATCGACGAAACTCCTTCGCCTCTCCTCGGAGCTTATGAGGTGAAACGGAATATCCTGCTCAGGGAATTCGTTATTTTTTGTACACATCTCCTCTAGGCCCTATGGAGAGTATATCGATTATCTTCGCTTTCTCGTCTATCTGCATAACAACTCTCCACGCCCCTACTCGCATTCGCCACTCTTTTCGTCCCTTCAAAGGCTTGATATCTCCCGAGGGACCTGAGTAAAGGGCGTGAATCGCGCCGAGGAGACGTCTGCGATCAGGATCCGGTATCTTCTTCAGCCGCTTGATCGCTTCAGGCGCGACTATGAGGCTCCAACGCCCTTGCTCTACCATAGTTCATTCATCACGTCTTTGAACGGGCGCCCTTTCCCTTCGGCGATTTCTACGCGCGATATAGCGATGCACTCCTCTTCGTCGAGGGTGAGGGGGGGTTCTTCCTCTTCGATCTCCTCGAGTTCGAGGTGAACGGCGTAGTTTCTAAGTCGCTCGATATTTTTCGGCGAGAGACGCCGAAGAACTCTTTGTATTTCTTTCCGCTCTTCGACTTTTGTGGTTGCCATGTCCACCACTCCTTCGTTCATGATATTTTATTATTATAAGCTATTGCAGATGCTGTTTTCATAGTTCGACCGTCGCAAAAGAAAAGTCGATGCAACCGAGTACATGCACGGCGCTCCGCTCCTAGAGCTTGCCGAAGCGGCGGTATAATTTCTTTTTGGTCGAAATTCCAAGCGTAGCCAAAGACATTGGTATCCCTCTTTCGTCTAGGAGTATTGTACAGCGAATTCCGGCACGCTTCAACGCCGGAGAAAAGCATAGCAACTCTCCGGCACGTGCGTATCCGTTTCCACGGAGATGACTTGAAGAAGGATTCGCAGGAAGCGATACTTTTCATTTGCAACAAGACGCGCAATACTACTGTTGACGTGCCGGCGAGCCTGAAACGGATTTCAGATCACCTCCATGTGGAGGGGGAGTTCCCGGATGGAAATTGTACACAACGCTCTGGCACGGGGTCTTCGGGCACACCTTCCCGCAGATGGAATGAAAAAACTCCTGAAAACATCAGTGTAGAACATTATGAAACCCCAAATTAATTCTACAGCGCATCTTAAACTACAACGAAGGATTCCTCAGGATACGGCTGAACGGAAAGGACCGCAGATCGCGGCGTCCATCAATGATCGCGACAACAAAGACTTTTTTCTCGATTATCGTGTAGAAAATCCGATAGGGTTTGAAGAAAACTTCACGATAATCGACCACCCCTGTCTCCGCCGACTCAGACGGAGAAACGCCTCGAAACGGAAAGACAGCGAGTCGACCCGAAAGCAGAACTCCGGCATTCTCGCCGTGATTCCTGACGAAAGGCCAGCAATCATGAAAAACCGCGTTGCAGCCCCTTGACGACAAGAGGATATGATTTACAATGTAAAACACGTGGAGGTGGTGAAATGGCGACAATTACACTTCGGATGTCCGAGGAAGACACCAAGCTCATCAGGCAGTATGCGGAAATGACAGGAACAACGGTATCTCAGTTCGTCCGCCAGGCTGCTTTGGACCGGATCGAGGACGAGTATGACCGGTCGGCCCTTACGCGATACCTTGAGGTCGCCGAGCGGGGAGATTTTATTCCCTACGGGGAGGCGCGCCAAGACTGGGAACTGGAATGACAGGGTACCGGGTGGAAATCGACCGCGCTCTTTCGCGGCGGATAAAAAAGCTGGACAGACACGTTCGGGAGCTCTTGGACAGGTACATCGCTACCCATCTTGAGGGAACGACGGAACCCCGAAGGTTCGGACGCCCTCTTGCAGGAGATTTTCACGGGTTGTGGCGCTACAGGATCGGCGACTGGAGGCTGATAGTGCGGATTATAGACGACCGGGTGCTGATCCTGGCTCTTGAATTCGACCGGAGAGATGCTATGTATAAACAATAACAATTTGTCTTAAGGAGGGAGTGTCGTTTTATTTCGACTATGAAGAGGAGACGTACCTGCGGGAGAGCTACAGGAACTGTGTTTCGTACGAGTATCCGTCACTGAAGCTGTGAGAGCTGGACGCGGGGGAGTCCGCGGAGAAAATTCCGCGTTGCTCGGAGATCTCTCCGGAGGAACTCGACAAGCTGGCCGCGGCACGCCGGAACTGAGAGAAGGTGCGCTGCGTCGAGTTCGAACGCGGGCGTTTTCAGCCAGCATTCCGGAGGCGGAGTCCGTGGCCTCTCTTTGCAGATAGCGTACCGCGCAACTTCGACACTCGACTCCTCGATCTCCGGCACTCGAGGAAACAAAACCAACCTGCTGCTACGAAGCCTGAGCCTATGTCTCCATCCATTGGATACGGCGCTACCGTTTTCTCCTCATTGATGCTATCATAAAAAAGAAGTGCTCTCCTGACCGCATGGAGTAAGCGGCGTTATCCAAGATGACGATTCGAAGGGGGGAAATGGGATGCTTCTCAACCACCTTAATTCATTCGAAATCGACTTACGCAGAGCGATAGATGCAATTACAGACAGCGGTATTGAAATCGACAGAATTTATCTGTTCGGTTCGTATGCATACGGCGAACCTGACGAATGTTCCGACATGGATCTTTTCGTCCTTCTCGCCGACAGTGAAAAGACACGCTGGCGCATCATCGACGCAATCGTCGAATTCAGAACAAGGCTCTACAAAGCCGGAGTTCTGAATATGGATATACTCGTCGAGTTCGAGTCCGACTTTTCGGAACGAGCCGACCTTCCTACCTTGGAACACACTGTTTCTACAAGAGGAGTGATCGTGTATGAACGAAAAGATCCCGTCCTTGGTGAAAGAGTGGCTTCGTTTAGCTGAAATGGACTTGGAAAGTGCGGAGTTTCTTTTCAATCTTCACAGGACTCCGGTCGAGATAATCTGCTATCATTGCCAACAGTCAAGCGAAAAATACATGAAAGCTCTCATTTTACTCTCGTCGTTGGAACCTCCTGCGACTCACAATTTGGATGTTTTAATGCAGCTTTGCAAGAACAACAACATAGCCTCGGAGGCATGGAGCGGCATTACAACAGAAGTCATCCGGTTAACAGCTTTCGGAGTGAAACCACGCTATCCTTCTCCTATGCCTCTTGTGGAATCGGATGCAAAGCAAGCGTACAAGGATGCTTCCAAAGTGCGTGATGTCGTGGTGGAAGAACTCATCAAAATAGCCTCCCGCGATAACCTTTCCTTATTCGAATAGAAAGCCCTTTAAAAAAGTACAACGCGTTTTTTTGTTCACACCGTAAGGCTCCCTGGCAGAGCCTCCGTAATTTTGTCGAATCAAGTCCTCGGGAAGGTAGAAAATCCGATAGGGTTTGAAGAATACTTCACGATAATCGACCACCCCTGTCTCCGCGGACTCAGACGGGATGACGCCTCGAAACGGAAATACGGCGAGCCGGTCGAATGCGTTTTCAATTTGCCCAAGCACGTATTCCGCTTTTGCCTCGCCGTCGCGGGGAATGATAAGCGGCTCGCCTCGCTCGCTCAGAGTGCGTGCAATGTCGCCGGCATTCTCCTGCAGATATCCCACTGACTGAAAGAAGATCCCCGGCATACTCGCCGTGATTCCTGACGAAAAGCCGGCAATCATTGAAAACCGCGCTGCAGCTCCTTAACGATCTTTCCGGCGGACCGGACGGACCGCCTGATATCGCTCTTCGATACGATATAAGCAAGGTTCGCTCCCGATCTCTGCGCGCGGCGCACCTTTTGCCTTCTGCTTTCCGCTCTTGCCATGACGCCCGGCTTGGGCGGTGCATCCGCATATATATGAAAAATACAAATTTCCTAAAGAGTAAAAAGTAAAAAGCCGAGACTCAAACAACACCCTTTTATAATTTTGTCGCCGCTCCTTGAGTGAGCACATATCATCATTTTTTTCGCTACGGGAGGACGCTTGAAATGCGTATTATGTCGGACATTTCAACCCAGCTGGCCGTCAATACGGCACGGTTTCTTGAACAAAGCGCGAGCAGGAGCAAGCGCCGCCTTTCTGAAGGACTCCGCATCGGCATCTCTGCCGACGACGCTGCAGGACTTGCCATCTCGGAAAGGTTGCGTGCGCAGATTCGAGGCCTGGACCAGGCGGTACGGAATGCCCAGGACGGCGTCTCCCTGCTTCAGACGGCGGAAGGCGCGCTGGGCAGTATGCACTCTCTCCTGCAGAGAATGCGGGAGCTTTCGGTGCAGGCCGCGAACGGTACCCTGACCCTCCAGGAGAGGACCGTTCTTCAGGAGGAGATCGACCAGCTCAAGGAGGAGATCGACCTCATCGCATCCGCCACGCATTTCAACCGCAACCGGCTGCTCTCGGGGAACGCCTCGGTGCTCTGGAGCGTCGATTCGGCCGACGTCAGGGTCTTCGTGGACGGTTCGCTCCGCACCAGGGACGCCTTCGGGCAGGACGTGGTGAACGAGGGAAACTTCCGGCTGAGCATCACGCCGACCGCAGGAGAGGCGGAGGTTTTGAAGTCGAACATCTTCTACCTGAAGCACGCCACCGTCTCGGAGAATGTGTTTTTCTCCCCGGAGAGCGGGGCGTTTTCGGGCCTCGGCAACCTGCGGAGCCTCCATCTCATCGAGGGAGACTATCGGCTGGAGACGCGGGAGGTACCCTTCGGCGGCATCTCCTACTTCGACGCGTCGGGAAACGAAGTATCCGATCCGGCAACACATCTCGGCGTGGTCTCCCTTGAGGCCAGCGTGCTGCCCGATATCCTGCCCTACGGCGAATACCGGGTGCACGTGGCGGACGAAGTTCCCTTCATGGCCTACTTCGGCGGCGAGTCGGGCGGCGTCCTCGGAACGGACGTGATCGACCGCGTGGACCCCATGGGCCGGGACAATGTGGATTTGGCCATGTCCGTGTCGAACGGGGGCGCTGTGACCTCGCAGACGAACGTCGTATGGACGGATATCGGCGGCGCGGGCGGCGGTACGGTGAATATCGGCGCAAGCGGCGGCGATGTGGATTTCCAGGTGGATCCGGCCTTCGATACCAACCTGTGGACGCACTTCGAGGTGACCGGAACCCAGTCGCGCACCACGCTTGTCGATGACATCCACCTCAACACGAACTATCGCTCCGAAGCGGGGGCGACTGCCGAACTGGAGCTGACCAAAATGGCAAGGCCAGTTGATGAGATGAGACTTCTGTCGTATTACAGAACTTCAGCTGACGCCTCTCTTGAGTTTACGAGAGACGTCGGAACAATCACAGTAGATATTTCCAATATGAATTTGGTTGAGGCTCGGGAAAAAATTAACTTGGAATTATTTCTTGGCGGATGGCATGGAGATGTTGCTGCGGATCTTGCAGATGACGGAAGCGGATTAAGGAGCATCGTTATCAGGTACGATTTCGGCACAGGGCCGCTGGAGATTAAAAGCGGCGGCGGCGCGACCGATCTTGGCCTGGATGCTGTTATAAACGAATCATATGAGGAGAACCCGTCTGCTGAGTCTTGGAAAAAAGGGACATCGCAGGAGTACGGGAAAGTCACAACAACCGATATCGGCGGAATGGACATCGTTGAGATTGCTTCGGCCGTCCAAACACTGCTCAATCCTTACAACAGCAGTATAACAACGTCGGACAGCGGCGGCGGTATCCGCACTGTAACATTCGAAAACAACTCGCAAGGCGCCGGCGGCATCGCGGGCAGCTACCAGTTGGGGTTGGAAAGCGTCAACGTCTTCTTTAACGAAATAGGCCTTTCATCCGCCGGGACTCTTTCCGGCCATACCGCCTCCACCGATGTGCTTCACCACTATACTTTGACCGTGGATATAGGGAACATGGGAATCGACGAAATTCAGGCGGCCCTCGATAACGGTGCCTTCGAGGCGACTCAACTGGAAACGAATCCTTACAGTTCTTCTAATTATCACTACTTCACCCTGAAGGAACTTGACCCTCCGGTGGACGGCCGACGCCGGATCGACATCGACGCGGTTAAGCACGAGATCAAGGTGAGCGGGCTCTCCGGGGTTACAGTGGACGACCTGTTCGGCGGCAACCAGGAACTGGCTCGGGGAGACACCCTGGAAGGGCAGGCCCGTGACCTTGAACGAAACTATGCCACGCTCACCGCCGGGATGAACATCGAAGAACTCTATGCCGCCTTCAACGCTTTCGATTTCCTGAGCGCGTCCTGGGATACGCAGCCGGACTCTTCCGGCATCCGGTACGGCCAGTTCTCCGTCACGAACAACGACACCGAGGGGCGTGAACTTTCGTTCGGCGGAGGCTGGAACCAGCTTTTCAGCGGAGCGGATCCGTTCTTTCCCGCGGGCGACAACCGGCAGACACAGAGCTGGCAGGCCCGCGACAGCGTGACGGTGCGGACGGACTGGCAGGGCATCAGTGCCGGCGGAGCGTCCGTCAGCGGCGCCGACACCTCCACATGGTGGGAGGGCGAGGACGGGACGAACAATCCTCTTGTCACCGGATACGGCACGGTACTCCCCTTCACCTCCGTCTATGTTCCCGACACTCCGGCCGGATCCGGTCTCACTGCCGGCGACTCGTGGGCGCTCTTCACCTCGGCGTCTTCCGGCGGCCTGGACCATGACCGGCTGGACTTCCGCATCCAGGACGGAGCGACAGGCTCGACGTACACCCCCGGGATGGTCTTTCTCGACGGCGTGCTCGACGGCACGGGCGGCGTGATGTTCGCCCTACCCCACCTCTTCCGGACGGGGGTCGGCAGCTACGAATCAGCCTCTTCCCGGGTCTCTTTCGTCCAGGACGGCCTTGGCACTTTTTCAGGCTCCTTCACCGACATTCTGCGCACCTCGGAGCGCTACGACGCGGCCGGAGCAGGGTGGAACCTGCCTGGGACGGCGAACGACCGGTGGTACGCACAAACCTGGTACGGAGACGATACGTCCTACTATCTCGCAGGAAAGGATCCCGCGTCTGTTCTTCCTCCGGGATCGATAGAAATCTGGCGGCAGGAGGACGTGAACGCATCCATCCTCTTTACCGTGACGGGACAGAATCAGTACAACGTCCGGGTGAAAGGATATACCCGCGACGGAACCAGTGTGGAATTCGAGGAAAACATCGACCTGAACGCCCACGGAACAGTGAGCGCCGCTAACCCGCTAATCCTGAACACCGGCGGCGGGGCCGCTGAAATTCGGTTCGACGCGTTCTCACCCCTGGGGCTCGAAACGGACGACCGGTTCGTGGTCAACATCGCCGCCCGCGCCGGAGGCACATACGAGAACACGACTCCGGGCGATCCGGGCGCGTTTCTCTCCGACTCCATCGTCATCATCGACGCCGATCCGTGGGCGTTGAGCGGCGCGCCCTCCCGCACCATGGAATACCGCTTCGACGCGGGGACGGAAGACGGCATGGCGATGCGCCTTCTGGGCTTTTTCGTCGATCCGGAGAACAGCGACGGCACGACGAACGCCGCCACGGGGGAACTGCTGCTGAACGTGGCTGGAGGAGGCTTCGCCGACGGAACGCGCGCGAACGAAGGAGGTTCGATGCCGTTCATCATCGCCGAGGTGAACTACCAGGGGAAGACCGTTCCCGAGGCCGGGGCGATCGTGAACAGCTTCTTCTTCCGGGACCGGAAGGCCGGAGAAGGGGAGCACGACTTCCTGAGCCGCATCGAGTACGCTCCCGACGAGACGCGCAACGCGATGCTCCTTTTCGACGTGCTGGAGGTGAGGAACGGCAGCGCCCGTTTCCGCATCCAGGGGCATGTTTTCGACCTGAACGGAGAGTACCGCTACGTGGAGTCCGAGATATACGGCCTCAACGAAAGCAACGACGACGTCGTCCTCCGCTTCTCTCCCGACTTCGAAGGGCTGCGTTTCAACCACTTCGATTTCACGGATCTCACCCGCCTTGAGGAGGGGGACCGCTTCACGCTCTCGCTGGTTGCGGACGGGCGGACTCAGGCGGACCCCGTTACCGGAAGCTATACGACGGACGAAGTAAGCCTCTTCGGGGGCAATACGGACCCCGGGCTCTACCCCGTAAGCTGGCGCTTCTACGACGGCGTTCTGGACAACGGGGAGATCGGCCTCCGGACGTACCAGGTGGCCCCTTCCGCATCCGACTTCGGAATGAACGGCGCTCTCGGAGGCACAGTGTACGACGGGACACTCTCACTCTCTTTCGGCGATTTCCACGGAGGCACTCCCTCCGGAGATCCGGGATCGGACGAAACGCCGCGGATCGTCCGCGACGCCGCGACCTTTTCCTCGGTCTACCGGGAGGAGATCGACGGCGGGGTGGCGCACCGCTACTCGAGGCTGCGGGATATGGCGCAGTTTTGGGACGCCAACGGGATGTTCCTGCTGGACGAGCCCGCGACCATCCTGATCCGCCAGGGAGAGAGGGAAGCACGCCTTACGCTGCGAGGGGACGACGAAATCCACACGGTCCTCGACCGCCTGAACGAGCTGATATATCACGAACTCGGCGAGGGATCGTTGAAACATCTGATGTCGACTGCGGACTCCCGCAAGTTCGCCACGTTCGCCGGGTCGCTGGCGGGAATCAACAGCATGGATTCCGTGGAGGGGACGATGATTCTCCGGTCGGCGATCGCGGGCGCGCAGGGGAGCTACGAATTTCTCGGCGACGAGCGGGTGCTGGACGCGCTGGGCTTCATGATCGTCAACGAGGCCAGGGAGAACCGCTATACCGTCGGCGTTTCGGACGCGCATACCGGCCGCGGCGTTGAATACGGTCTGAAAGTCGACGGCGGCGGAGAGCTGCACGGCATCTGGGGCGACTCGATCCGGCTCGGTTTCGACCCGCTGCTCGGAGTGATCGGGATCCGGTACAGCGAACAGACGGGACGCTTCTTGACCGCGACATCCTCGCAGGTCTACAGAACGGTGCATCTCGCCGACAGTTCGACGATCCTCCAGATAGGGGCGAACCAGGGCGAGGACCTGCTGCTCTCCCTTGGAGCGGTGAATTCGGAGACTCTCGGAGTGAACAATGTCAGGGTGACCAGCCGGGACGGAGCCGGGCGGGCAATCACGACGGTGGACAAAGCCATCGACAGGGTCTCCCGCTACAGGGCCCAGATCGGGGCGCTGACCAACCGGCTGGAGCACGCGACGTCGGCGCTGGTGGCGGGTTCGGAGAACCTTTCCGATGCGGACTCCCGCCTTCGCGACGTGGACTACGCCAAGGAGATGATGAACTACGTGCGGATTTCGGTGCTCGTGCAGGCGAACACCTCGATGATGATGCAGGCGAACCAGCTTCCCCGGAACGTGCTGACGCTGCTGGGGCAGTAAGAACGCTCAGCTGCCGGAGAAGTACGAAGACCTGCGGTTGAACGAAACAAAAGACGCTCCCGGCGAAATCAGATGCCGGGAGCGTTTCTTTATCCGGTGGACGGGATTCAGCGGAGGAAGTCCACGAGGGTCGGCTGGACGATCCTGGCGATGACGGCGAGGCTGGACTGGTAGACGGCCTGGGCCATCGCGAATTTGGTGCTGATTTCAGCCATGTCGACGTCCGAAACCTTGCTGTAGAGCTCGGTGAGATAGACGTTGTTCTGCTTGAAGCGGGCCTGCGCGTTCTCATAGCGGTTCAGCATGGCGCCGCCCGAAGTGCGGCACCGGAGCAGGTTGTCGATGAAGTCGTCGATCTGCCCCAGCATGACGTTGCTCAACCCCTCTCTGTCCTCGGCGGCTACCGAGTTGACGAGGTTGTCGAGAACGCCGAAGAAGTCGGTTCTCATCGTGTCGGAGGCGGTGCGGACGACCACGTTCTGCGTGTACCGGGCGGAAGGGGAGCCCGCGCGGGAGGTCGTTCCGGTAATTGTCCCGGTGAGCAGAGGTTGAGCCGCTCCTCCCACCTCGACGGCATAGCCGCGCGGCGACGTGAGGACGAGATACTGCTCTCCCGTGACGGCGTCGTCTACAAGCTGCGCCTTGACGTCCTGCCCCTGGAAGCGCGCATTGATGGCGGCAACCGCGTTTTCGATGTCGGTTCCTCCCGTGTCGAAGATCGCGCCAAGGTCGATTTCATGCGTGTAGCCGTCGACGGAAATGCTCAAAATGCCGCCTGCATTGACCCATCCGGAAACGTCCGCGTCGCCGCGAACGGCGTTGTCTATATTGAGATCCTGCGCCGCGCTCCCCGTCACATCGAAGATGGATATGGGAGAGCCGTCCTTTGCGGCGAGATTGAGCATCACAGGGCTGGGAGCAAGCGGATCATCGGGCTTCTCGGGATCGTAGTAGGCCACGTCAAGCCATCCTCCCGCGGCGATACGGATCTTGTCGGCAACGGCCAGCGGAGTGTCTCCCGCCGAAATATCCACGTCGACGGTGCGTCCGAGCGATTCAATACGGATCGTTCCGCCTCCCGGGCCCACCGTATAATCCTCGAAAACTCCCGGGCTGCTGGTGATCCCCGACGCGATCCCCATCTGGAGGGCGATGCCCATCGTGTACGACGGATTCCAGCTCGGATCGCCTATGGGCATGTCCACGATGCGGAGGGCTTCGCCGTTCTTCGCGTAGAGAGAGACATCTCCGGCGGCGCTGTCCAGGACGGTGTATCCCAGCAGGTTCTGCCCGGCCGCCCCGTTGACCTGCTTGACGATCTGTTCCATGACCTTGACGCGGCTCACGTTCGGAGGCGTATCCGAAAGGACGTCGCCGGGGTAGAGCTTGACGGTGAAATCCTTGCCGCCGACCGTGACCTGAAGCCTCGCGGCCATATTCGGATCGAGGCAGAGGAAATCGGAAAAGACGACATCGGGACCGCTCAAGCTCTGGACGGCGGTCGAAAATCCGAGATCCAGGGCATATCCGGACGTGTTCTTGTCGAAGACGGCGAGAGGCTCGTTATTCTTGGGGCGAAGGACCAGCCGTTTGGTCATCTCCTCAAGGTTTTGGCTGGTACCGAGCCCGTTCTCCGTATGATCCTCCTGCACCACGACTTCGAGCCATTCGCCGGCGACCTGGCGGATGCGCTCGGCGAGCTTTTCGATGGTCATAGCACCGTCGGCGTCGATTTTAAGTTCGGAGACGTTTTTGCCGCTCTCGAAACGAAGATGCAGGTCCGTAACGGCAAATGTTTCTCCGTCGCCGAACTGGCGGCTCTTGAGCGTCGTCTCCATGCCGAGCAGGGTTGCGAAATCGATGTGGCTGTGGTCGACAGGGCGCTGGGACTGTTCCGACGAAACGGTGACGGTCTCCCCGGTGGAAAGGGAGAAGAGTTCCCTGGCCGATCCGGTGAGTTCCATGCTGAACTGCTTTCCCGGAGTGGATGCGCTCACAACGATACGATTATCGTCGACGCTCAGCCTCGCCTCGATGCCGAGAATTGTGGATATCTTTTCCGCTACTTTCTCAAGATTGTCCGTACCGTCAAGGGTCAGTACGACATCCTCCCCGCCGCCGATGAAGAAAAGGCGGATCGTTCCGTCGCCGGGAATCCATGCGGACGCGTCAAGCCCCAGAACCGTCTGCGACTGCTCCACTCTGTCGGTTTCGGGCCAGCCGGTGACCTGGATGGGTTCCCCGGTGTGGCTCCGGAAGACGAGGCGCTGCGTTCCGGCGGTTTCGTCCTTCAGGACGCTGACGGATATCAGGCGGTTGACGTCTCCCATCGAGATGCTCTCGTTGATGATATCGGCGATCTGGTCGAGGGTGAGCCCTCTCAGTTCCCCGGCGTCGCGGAAGCGGTTATAGTCGGTGAGATCGACCTCTCCGTTGATGTTCCGGTCGGTCCAATCCTCCGGAAGATGCACCTTCACCGAGCGCTCTCCGACCCTGATCTGGAGGATCTCGTCCCGCCCGGTCCAGAGGAAGTCGAGAGGCAGCTCGACGCTCGTCAGCGAATTGGACGTAAACTCTTGCGGAAAGACCTCGCGTCCGTGAAAACTGACGTTGCCGATGGCGCCCTTCTCGATTTCGTACTGTACCTTGCTGGTATTGCCTTTGTAGACGACGTTGCCGGACGCGTCCATTTCGAAGGGCCGGACGCTGGTGGCGAGTCCGGAGAGCAGGTATCGCCCCTCGACGGAGTAGTTTGCCGTGTTCCGCAGTTCGTCCTTGAGCTCCTTGATCTCCGCGGCGATGGCCTCGTTCTCACCGGGGCCGAGAGCGCCGTTTCCGGCGTATATCGTGAGTTCGCGGATGCGGTGCGCGATGTCCATCATCTGGTTGAGCGCGGTGTCCGTATTGGCGAGCCATGTCATGGCGTCGTCCTGATTGCGGATATACTGCTTGTTCTCCAGCAGGGTCGTCTGGAGGCCGAGCTCGCGGACCACGTCGATAGGGTGATCCGAAGGGCGGGCGTGTTTTTTTCCAGTGGCCAGCTGCTGCTGGTACTCCAGCAGCCGGGAGAGGTTGGTATGCATGTCCGAGAGCATCAGGCTCTGGACCATCGAATTTGTGACGCGCTGCATGAGAACTCCTCCCTCTTATCTGCCCACGATGCCCATGCCGTTGATGATGCGGTCGAGCATCTCGTCGATGGTGGTGATGTATCGGGCGATGGCGTTGAACGCCTGCTGGAAGCGTATGATGTCCATCATCTCTTCGTCGATGTTGACGCCCATGACGGACTGGCGCTGGTTGTTGATCTGGTTGACGAGGGCGTTCTGGTTTTTGAGCATGGTTCCCGCCCTCTGCCCCTGGGAGCCGAGCTTGGCGATGAAGGCCTCGTAGAAGGAGTTGAAGTCTGCGCTGCGGCTCTCGAGCACCTTGGTCTGCTTCAGCTGGGCCATGCGGAGGGCGTTGCTGCCGTCCCCTTCCCCGCTCGAATAGCCGTGGCCGTTCCCGCTTGCGGCCGCTATGAGGCTGCGGTCCTCTTCGATGGCCCTGTTGATCGAGAGATTGCGGCTTGCGCCGTAGAGGGAGGTGATCGGGGTGAAGAAAGCGGTTCCCGTGGTCATCGCGTTGTCGCCCATTCCGTGTCCCGCGTAGTGCAGCGCGTTCATCTCGTTCGCGAGGGTATAGGCAATCTCGTCGAAGATGTCGAGGAAGCCGAGGATGAGATCGTCGCGGGCCTCGAGCGCGCCTCGTATGGCGCCGTTCTTGATGTGATGCCGGACGGTGATGGACGACTGCCCCTCGGTGCGGAGTTCCAGGCGGATCCCCTCCGAAACCTCTTCCAGCGTGCTCGCTGAATAGTCGCCCTTTACGGGGACTCTGCGGGCGTTCCGGAGCGTGTTGCTCTCCGAGAGGTAGAGCTTGCCGTCGAAAGTGAAGGCGGCATCCTGTGAGACACTCTTGTAGCTGCTGGAATTGTTGTCTCCGAGGAAACCGAGGCGCTTGGCGATCTGGAGGCTCCCCTTGTCGTCGCCCATGACGTTGATCCGGTGAGCCTCGCCCGCGATATTGCTTTCGAGCAGCAGGTAGTAGGTCCCGTCGGCATCCAGCTCGATCGAGGCATGGAGCCAGTCTTCCGGGCGGGCAAGGCCGTTTGCCGAAGAGTACATGCTGTTGATCTTGTTCCGGATCGTCTCGAGCGAGTCCTCCTCCGTGACCTCGATCAGCACGACGGGCGCCTCGTTGGCGATCCCCAGAGTGGACGCCAGGTCTCCCTTGACGTCGACGATGGAGAGGAGGTAATTGTCGGGAGATGAGAGCGTCATCTGGGTTCCTGCGGCATTCACTGAGGATACAACATTACCCGGCGCGTCGACGAAGGCCGCTATCTCGCTCAGGAGAAGTTCCTGCCCGGCTGATGATGCGGATACAGTATCTCCTCCATCAAGAGAAAAATCCCAGCGGCTGGTGACATCATTCCACGTTACCGTTATAGTTTCCTCGAACGTGCCGGCCGAAACTCGGAAAGCGTACTGATCTCCGGCGGCTCCGGCCTCGAGGACAACTCCGGGCCCCGGAGGCGTCGCATCGAAGACGGAAGAGGCGGCCCGCGTTCCCTGGGCGCCTACCTGGATGGAGAAAGAACCGGCGATGTTGAGGGATTCCGTGATCGTCTCGGGTTTCAGCCGATCAGGGCATAGGGCGTCCCCCTGGCCTACGGACCACGCCGTTCCGCTGGCAAGCCGGTGGACGTCCACGTAGTGGGTGGCCTCGGGGGCTCCCTGCTCGACGACGGCAAAGAGGACTTCCGGGTTTGAGACGGCGTCGAAGAGGTTGTCCTCGACCTGGACGTCGAAGAAACCCCCGTTGCCGGGCACATCCACCAGGACGAGATGCCTCGTCTTGTCGCCCTGGACGAGAAGCTTGCCGCCCAGGTCTATCTTGTATTCGCCGTCCCCTTCGAGACACGGGGGGTTGACGGTGATGTCCATGAATTTCGAGAGTTTTTCCGCCAGCAGGTCGCGCTTGTCCATCAGGTCGTTCGGATTGCCCCCGACCCCCTGAACCTGGGCGATGGTGACGTTGAGCGCGGCGATCTGGTCGATGATGGAATTCGCCTCCTCCACCATCAGCTTGATCTCGCGGTTCGTCGCGGCACGGTAATCGTCGTAGTTCAGAATGAACTGGTCAAGGTAGACCGTGAGGTTCTTCGTCTTTTCGACGAGATCCTCGCGGACGGCGGAGCTGTCGGGGCGTTTGTGCAGCTCCTGGAGGCTCGCCCAGTATTCGTCGAGCGTCGCCTTGAACCCCTGCCCCGCCGGTTCGTTGATGTAGACCTCAAGCGTCCGGAGCGCCCTGTCGATCTGCTCCCAGTATCCCTTGACGGTCATCTCCTCGCGGTACTGGATATCGAGGAAGGCGTCGCGAAGGCGGACGATGGCGTCGACCTTGACGCCCGTCCCCACCTGCCCGGGAAGCGCTGGTCGGTTCAGGGCCGGATTCGTGAAGGGGTCGGTCGTGGAGGGCTCCACCCGCTGGCGCGAGAACCCTTCGACGTCGGCGTTGGAGATATTGTGACCGGCGGTCTCCATGCCCCGTCGAAAGTAGTCCATGGCCCGGCGGCCCATTTCAAGCCCGTAAAAGCTGTTCCACATGAGGAAGCGCCTCCTTATCCTCGAAAATCGACGCCCGACCGGGAGGAGGGGTACATTCCCTCGAGCCGTCTCCACTCCGCGGCCATCATGCCGTTGAGCCGCTGGTTCTCCTCCACGAGGGAGGAAAGGATGTACATTTCCGACTGGAGCACCTTCACCTGGTGAAGGACTTCATCGGCGCACTCCTTCAGAAAGGCCGCGTCCGGCCCGGAGAGGAGGGAGCAGAGCGTCGAAACGCGCGGTTCGCATCCAAGTTCCGAGGCGAGAGCCTCCGCTGCGCGGCGGCGATGCTCCTCCGCCGCTTCGGCGGCATAGCCGGCGTTCTGCTGTTCGCGAAAGAGATCCTGTAATAATTCGAGGCGCCCTTCTTTGAGCGCCTCTCTCTGCCGTACGGTGACGTCCCCGAGCATTCGCAGGACTTCCGCCTGCTTCTTCAGCGCGTCTCCCAGGGAGGACGGAGAGGCCACTTCTACCCCTCCTTGTCGAGCAGGCCGGCGTTCAGGAGGCTTCGTGCGACTTTGTTCATGTCGGGATTGTAGGTCCCCTCGGCAATCTGTTTCCGGAAGTCCTCGACCAGCTGCTCGCGGATTTCCGGAATCTTCTTCAGTTCGCCGGAGACCTTCGCCAGTTCGACTGCGAAGGAACTGAACTCGACACCGTCCCCCCTCGGCCCTTCTTTCGGAGAGCGGTATCCTTTTTTCGCGCCGGTCTTGTCGGCCAGGTTCGGTCCGTATACACCGGATATCTTATCAATCATTGTCATCACCCCGAAAAGGAGAAACTTTTCTCTTCATCTTTGTTATCGGACGGCGCGCATTCCGGCTTTAGTCCGCGGCGCACATGTCCATGAAAGCGCGACGGCGATCTTTCCTCCTGCACGCTCCACAGCGTGGGCGGCTCGGAGAAACGTGGTTCCGGTCGTCGCAACGTCGTCCACGAGGACGGCCCTTTTTCCGGAGAGGATTTCCTGTCGGTATTCAAAAGCGTTGTCGGGCAATTTCTTCCGCTCTGCTTCGTCGAGCGATGTCTGCGCGCTGCGGTGTTCCCTCCAGGAAAGAGCGTTCCGTACCGGAAGGTTCCACTCCTTTGCAATTCCTTCGGCGAGGGCGAGGGACTGGTTGTAGTCGCGTTCACTCCCCCTGTGAAGCGGGACTGGTACGAGAAGATCGGCTCCGGGACAGGGGAATATGCGGCCGAGAGCGCGTCCCATCGCCGTTCCGAGTGTCCTGTCCCCTCCGTATTTCAATGCGAGGACCAGTTCCCGCAGAATGCCGTCGTGCTCTCCGCCGGACCAGAGCTGCAGCCCTCCCAGGTCCGTCGGAAGCGGCGGTTCGAGCAGCGGCAGCAGACAGAGGACGCACGCGCTCCGGCCGAGGGCGCCGCAAAACGGGCAGGCCCTCGGCCAGAGGAGATGTTCCGCGAAGCAGAGGAGTTCTTCAGGAATATTCAATGGGGCGCCTCAGGAGCATCAGCGCGCCTTCCTTGGCGGCAAAACCGTGGGGGACAAGAAACGGAGCCAGTTCGCTGGTATAGGTGATGATCAGCGGTATGTCCCTGATGGCGGGGTGGTTGATCGAGTAGTCGAGCAGGGCCGTGCCGACCCTCTTCCCCTGGTGGTCCGGGTGCACCATGATGTCCCAGAGGGAAGCCCGGTAGACGAAGTCGGTCAGGATCCGGCAGAAGGCGACGAGGTGATTTTCATGACGGACGCTGAAGCACATAGATGTGCCCCGGAGCATCCGTTCGATATCCTCGACGGACCGGCTCCGCCCCCAGCGCGTGAAGCGGTAGAGATTGGCAAGCTCCTCGGCTGAGACCGCGTTCTGGCTGTCGTAGAAAAGGTATTCGGAGTTCACCGATGCTCCTCCATACCTCCGTGACCTGCAAGGGCCATGCCGCAGACGATGGCGCGAAGATCGGATTTCCGGGCGTCGGATGCCACCGGTAGCTGCATCACCTGGCCGGTGCCGCAGACGGGGCAGATCCACATTGCGCGGGCCATTCCGTCTCCGTCGGGCGTTCCGGCGATCACTTTCGTTTCTCCGCAGATTTGACAGGCCACTATTAGCATTGCTCATTCCTCCACAAGCTGATTTTCTCCGGCGGGAAGTATCGTAAGCGATACGCGCACCGGGCCTTCCGTGTAGATGTCCTCCGCCGCCGTCACTTCGACCAGCACCGGACCCGAGGATCTGCCGATCCTGTCGACGGCCTCGAAGAATTCCGTGGCGTCGAGAGCCCCCACTTTGCCGGTCACGGGATCAGGTTTGATGTCGTCGGCAACAGCCTTTCGATTCAGCATTCGAAGGATGAGGTGGAGTTCCGTCTCGGCGTTGACGTTTTCCGACATGTTGATGGTCTGGCGCAGCAGGACGTCTCCTTTTCTGTAGACGATAAAGCTGTTGTAGACTTCGTAGGCGATGCGGATGTCCTCGCCGAAGACGGCGTTGGCTTCGGCGACGGTCCGGACGAATTTTCTGGACTGCTGTTCGGCGCACTCGTCGATCCGCTCGAGTTCTTTTTCGATATCCACCGCGAGGACGATTTCGGAGGAGGTGAGGCCGGTCCGGCCGGAAACGACGAATTCCGTCCTGCGGCGCAAATCCTGGAACAGCCTCTCGACCTCGTTGCGGCTGCTCATGGGCTCTACGGGAATCTGGGCGAGCACTTCCCCGGCAAAGACGGCGATGCGTCCGCTGCGGACCTGAATAAGCCCTTTCCGGAGGGATTCCGCCTCCTCCTTGAGCTCTTCGACGGAGAGCGAGAGAGCTTCTTTTTCGCGTTCGACCGCTTCTTTTTCACTCCGGATCTGGAGGAGGCTGCCTCGAGCCTCTTCAAGAAGGGGAACGACGCTTTCCAGCTCGGACTGAACTTCGGCGAGCTCTTTCTGTTTCTCCTGGAGGCGCGTTTCGCTGCCGACGAGGTTGATCGCCATGAGCGACGCCTCGTTGCGGCTCTCCTGGAGTTCCCTGGTAAGCGTCTGGAGCTGGCCCTGGATGAATTTCATACTGAAGAGCGCCGTCCGGACGTTGTCCGAGATGACGGTCATGGTGACGAGGATTCCTATCGAGATGAGAACACCGGTGAGGGCGGTGATGACGCGGCTGGTATCGCGGGGGCGGAGTCCGAAAAGGGATATGCGCCGCTTTCCTATGCGCATTCCAAGGACGTCTCCGAGATACGCAAGGACGGCACTGAGGAAAAGCAGCGTCAGGATGAGTCTCCAATTCATGTCCGACCAGATTTGGATCTGCATGAGCATTCCCCGCTATCGTCTTCCGTTGGGACCTTTTGCCGGACCCTGCGATGATTTCCGGCGCAACTATTATTATAACAGGTCGGGAAACGGATTGAGACCGAGAAGATCGCGGATTTTCCCGGGAGAGTACCACGCTCCCGAGTTCATGCCGGGGCAGTTTCGAGCGGCGGAATTCCAGCGCTCCCCGGACTTGAGGAGGGAGGGCCAGAAGGGGAAAAGACTGCACTGGAGGGGGCGGACCGGGTAGATCGAGCATCTGCCCGAAGCGGCATCGTAGAGGATGCACTCGCCGTTTTTCTTTTCCGACAGGCTTGGAGCCTCCCAGCGCGACGTCGTAAAGCGGCGGCGGAACTCGCCGGGGGAGAGGGAGAGGAAACGGACGATCCGGTCCTCTTCGGAGGGTGTGAAGAAGATCGCGCCCGGCTCTCCCCTGCAGCACCTGCCGCATCCGAGGCAGGAAAAAAAGAGGCCTTTTTCCCACCACACCTATTCCGCGCCCTCTTTCGTCTTTCCGTCCGCACCTGGAGAGTCAAGGGAAAGGGCGAGCTGATCGTAGAGCATTCTCCAGAGGCCGGCTCCCCCGTCCTTGGCGAGCTGCTCCGCCGACATTTCAAGGGAGAGGTCCTCCAGGGGACCGAAAGGGCGGTCGGAATCCTTTCGTCCGCTGATGCTGCGGGCATTGGCGTTCATCTTTTTCCACAGCTCGGCCAACAGGATGGATTCGAACTGCCGGCAGGCTTCTTTGAGCTTCTCCCGCTCCTTGTGCGAAGCGACGGGGCCGGCGATTTCTCCGGCTTTCACGTTCGACGGCACAAAGGGCAGAAAGCGGGGGCCGATGCCGTCCATCTACATCACCACCAGTTCGCCGTGGAGCGCTCCCGCCTCTTTCATCGCCTGGAGAATGGCGATAACATCCCTGGGCGACGCGCCGACGGAGTTGAGGGCGTCCACCAGCTCCTGCACAGTGCTGGTGGCGTCGAGCGCGACGAACTGCGCCGCGGCCTCCTGGGCGCCGATATCGGTTCGGGGCTGCACGGCGGTTCTTCCGCCGGTGAAGGGCTGCGGCTGGACGACTTCAGGGCGCTCGACGACGCGGACGGTCAGTCCGCCGTGAGCGACCGCGACCGCTCCGATGCGGACGTTGCCTCCCATGACGACCGTTCCGGTGCGTTCGTTGACCGCGACTCGAGCGACGGTATCGGGGCGGAGCGATAGGCCTTCGATCCGGGCGAGAAAGGCGGCGGGAGATGCGGCGTACTGGCCGGGGACGTTGACGACGACCCTTCCCGCGTCCACCGGCGAGGCGACGCCGCCGAACGATTGGTTGATCGTCCGCGCCATGCGCTCGGAGGTGGTGAAGTCGGGGTTGCGCAGCAGAAGGATGATCTGCCTTCCGACGGCGAAGTCGGTGCGGACGTTGCGCTCGACGATGGCTCCGCCGGGGATGCGCCCGACGGTGACGATATTCTTCGAGAGGGTGCCTGCAGCTCCTTCCGCGGCGAAGCCGCCGACCATCAGCGGGCCTTGCGCGACGGCGTAGACGTTGCCGTCGGCGCCTCTCAGGGGCGTCTGAAGGAGGGTGCCCCCCTGAAGGCTCTTGGCGTCGCCCATGGCGCTCGCGGTGACGTCGATCGTCTGCCCCGCGCGGGCGAAAGCCGGAAGGTCGGCAGTGAGGGTGACGACCGCGACGTTTCTGCTCCGGACGGCCCTGTCGTCGACGGTGACGCCGAACTGCCCCATGAGGTTCCGGATCATCTGGGTCGCCATGGCGCTCCTGTCGCCGGTACCCTGGAGTCCCAGGACGAGGCCGAGGCCGACGAGCTGGTTCGAGCGGACCCCTTCGACATCCGCGAGGTCCTTGATTCGAACGTCGGGGTGCGATGCGGAGGCCGAGCAGGACAGAAGAAAGAGGAAGAGCATCGCGAGGGGAAAAGTTCGTTTCATAGGGAGCGCCTCCTAGAAGATGGCCTGCAGAATCTGCGTCAGGATACCCGGCTTTTGGAGGCGGGTGATGGCCCCCCTGCCGCGGACGTTGATTTCCGCATTCGCGACGAGATCGCTTCGAACCCGGTTGTAGCTGTCCACGTCCTGCGGGCGTATGACGCCGATGATTGCGAGCTGCAGGGTTTCGTCGTGCGTCGCGATGTCGCGGGTTCCTTCGATGATGAGGTTCCCGTTGGGCAGGACGTCCGTCACGAGACAGGTTATGCGAGCGCTGGCTGTGTAGGTGCGCTCGGACGATCCGTCTCCGGTCATCTTGCTGGATGATTTGAATCCGAAGGCACGAATGAAATCCAGGATTCCCGTTCCGTCCGCGACGCCGCTGTCGTTCGTCTTGGAGACGTCCGTCTTTCCCTGGTCCTTTGTCCTGGTCCTCTCGTCCACGACGACGGTGACGATATCGCCGACTTTCGTCGGGCGCCTGTCGGCTATCCAGTTGGTGTTGTCGTTCCACAACGACGCCGCCTCCAGTCCGAGAGGCGGAAAAAATGATGCAAGGACCGAAATGAAAAATACCAAAACCAGCGTTCTTTTCCTCATTATTGCACCTCCACTCTCCCGGGTCCGGCGACGACGGCCTGAACCACGGATCTGCTCTGCAGGTTGCGCACACGGATGACTTCTCCTTCGGCGCCCGAATCCAGGGCTTCTCCCCGGACTTCGATGATGAACCCCGGTCTTCTCATTGTGATAAGGACAGGATCCCCTCTTTGAATTATCGGCGAAAGGGAGAGAGAGTTGAGGAGAATCGGGTCCCCTGCCGAAAGGTTCTTTCCGAGCCGTTGTCCGACGACTTCTTCGACCCGTGAGGCAAGGGGCTGTGATCTCAGAACGCGGACTTCACGGATGTCGACGTCGCCGGGGGCGATCACGGAGCCTCTTTCCAACGCACGGGCGGCCACCACCGCCGGCTGGCTCCAGGAGAGACGGACCGCAACCGCCCTCTCGCCGCCGAATCCGTCGGTAAAGCGGAGCGTGACGGAGCCCGTTCCGGGAGGAATTGAAAGCGGGGAGACAAGGCGTCCCTGCGGAACGGGGCCCAGGGGTTCCGCCTCTACTCTCCACTGCCATCCTGAAAGTCTTCTTACGATGGCCTCCAGGGACTGGTCGAGGGTGATACGGACCTCGGAGGGCATGACGAATTTCAGGCGGATGCCCCCGATCCCTTTCGCGATGATGGACTGGAGGATCGTATCGCGGTCGAGCATGCCGCCGGGAGGAATTTCGAGGAGGATGTCTCCCGCCCTTCTCACGAGATCGGGATCTCCCGACAGGCGTGCCGCCTCCGACAGAGGAAACGGGCTTGCGGAGACGGTGACGGCGCTGTCCATCTCGACAACAAGATCGGCTGCACGGGCGGCCGAAGGAAAAAAGAGGAGGAGAAGGGCGAGAAGGAGAATGCGAACAGGGCGGAGAGGCCGGGAACCGCTCCGCCCCGGAAATGTGGACCGGAAACGCACCGGGAACGTCACCTCTTGATGCCGTTGGCGATTCGAAGCAGGTCGTCCGCTGTCTGCACTCCTTTGGAGTTGGCTTCGTACGCCCTCTGCGCGATGATGAGGTTCACCATTTCATCGACCACCTGGACGTTGGACATCTCGAGCACTCCCTGGTGGACCTTGCCGAGCCCGTCGTCGCCAGGATTGCCGACAATGGGACCCCCGCTTGCCGCGGTCTCCATGAAGAGGTTTTTCCCCAGAGCGCGCAGTCCGCCGGAATTGATGAAGCGCGCGAGTTCGATCTGGCCGACTTCCTCGCTCTCGGGCTGGCCGTCGATATTGACCGTCACCAGTCCTTCGGGGGTGATCACGATGCTGGTGGCGTCCTCGGGGATGACGATTGCCGGTTCGAGAAGCAGGCCGTCGTCGTTGACGATCTGGCCGTCCCCGTCGATGTTCCAGTTTCCGGCCCTGGTGTATGCGATTTCGCCGTTCGGGAGAAGGACCTGGAAAAAGCCGTCCCCTTCGATGGTAAGGTCGAGGGGGCGGTCCGTCACCTGCAGGTTCCCCTGGGACATGATCCGAGGTGTTCCCACGACCCGAACGCCGAGCCCCACCTGGACTCCGGTGGGGACAGTGGACGCCGGCTCCACGGGAGCTCCCGGTTCCCTGTTGATCTGGTACAGAAGGTCGGCGAAGTCCGCCCGTTTTTTCTTGAACCCCGCGGTATTGACGTTGGCCAGGTTGTTCGTGGTCACGTCGAGATTTGTCTGCTGGGCGATCATACCGCTGGCGCTTGTCCATAACGCTCTGAGCATTTCCGCTTCCCCCCCGCTTAATTCGTCCCGCCGAAGGACGTGATCAGTTTGCCGGTAAGTTCGTCGTGGGTCATGAGGACCTTCGACGCCGATTCGTAAGCCCGGTGTGCTTCCACCATCCGGACCATCTCCTCCACAACGTTCACGTTGGACATCTCGAGCGCCCCCGGTTCGAGGCGTATTTCCTCCACCGGAACGGGCTCGCCCGAATCCTCCGTGACGGCGAGCGCGGTGCGCCCCACTTGGCGGAGGTAGGTCGGATTCTCGAACGTGAACACCTGGAGGACGTCCACGAGCTGACCGTCGGCGATGATGTTTCCCGTCTCCGTGATGGTGAAGGAAACTGCGTCGCCCACCTCGACGGGCCCTCCGTCGCCGAGCACCAGCATTCCGTCGTGCGTGGCCAGCTGCCCTTCCTCGTTCTTCTGGAAATGGCCTGAACGGGTGTAGTAGGTGTTTCCGGCGCCGTCCTGAACCGCGAAGTATCCGTCGCCGACGATTGCCGCGTCGAACGGGTTGTCGGTCACCTGGAGGCCGCCGAACTCGGTGCTCATATAGGTCTCCGAGATGACGTTCGCGAGGCTGAGATCGCCTATCAGAAACTTTCCCTTCAGTCCGAGCTGGAAGGGGGGGGCGACGAGCTTGATTTCGCCGTCCTCGGACTTCTTCTCGATGCGGTCCATCAGGACCTCCGGGAACGACTTGTTGACGGGAATCCGCCTGCGGAAACCCGATGAACTCACATTGGCGAGGTTGTTCGCGACGACGTCGTGCATGCTCTCCTGGACGATCATTGCAGATGCGGCGGCATAGAGTCCCCGGTGCATGGATCTTCCTCCTTCGATACTCCGCCGTAACGGCCGGCCCGGACGACGTCCTGCGCCTCTCGCCCTTCCGCCGGCGGATATCAGTACTTTTTTCTCCGGCCCTTTCTGCGGTTCACCAAAATTCCGCTCCGGCCCGACGCTTGGAGTTTGTCTATCTCGGCAAGTGCTTTTCCGGTGCCGAGCGCGACGCACTCCATAGGGTCGTCCGCAGTGAAGCAGTTGATGCCGGTCTGGCGGGTGATCAGTTCGCTGAGGCCTCTCAGGAGCGAGCCTCCTCCGGTGAGAACGATCCCCCTGTCTATTATATCGGCGGAGAGTTCGGGCGGCGTTAGCTCCAAAACATTTCGAACTCCATCGACAAGCGCCTGGACCATTTCGGCTATGGCCATCGAGACGCTGGCGCTGGAGACCTCTATCTGGCGGGGAAGCCCCTGGACGAGGTCGCGCCCTTTCAGGATCATTTTCGTGTCGGTCGTTTCCTGGAGGCAGGTGCCGATCATGATCTTCAGGTTTTCCGCGGTCTGTTCGCCGATGGCGAGATTATACTGCTTGCGGAGATATCGTATGATGCCTTCGTCGAAACGGTCGCCCCCGATCCGGAGCGACTTCGAGACGACGATGCCGCCGAGCGAAATGACGGCGATATCCGTGGTGCCGCCGCCGATGTCGACGACCATCTTTCCCCTGGGTTCCTCGACGTTGAGATTCGCCCCGATTGCAGCCGCCATGGGCTCCTCTATGAGATAGGCCTCCTTGGCGCCGACTTCCATAGCGGCCTCGAGAACGGCCCGGCGCTCGACATCCGTGGCTCCGGACGGGACGCAGATCATGACGCGGTTGCGGAAAAAGCGGCTGAAGCCCCTCAGCACGCGTCTCATGAAGTAGTGCAGCATGGCCTCGGTCATGGTGTAGTCGGCGATCACGCCGTCCTTGAGAGGGCGGACGGAAGTGATGCTGCCCGGCGTTCGCCCCACCATGTTCTTGGCTTCGTACCCTACCGCGAGAATTTTCCCTGTGTCGAGGTCTACAGCGACCACGGAAGGCTCTCTCAGGACGATTCCTTTGTTCTTGACATAAATAAGGACTGTTGCGGTTCCAAGGTCTATTCCGATATCCGTTCCAAACACGGTGTCTTCCTCCTTTGAATGACGAAGAGGTTTTTCGCGTCCTCGCGCGGCGGGGGCATGATGCGCGGCGTCCCCGACCCGAACAACCAGTCTATTTTATACCGTCCTTGCGAAATGGGGTACCCTGTCCGTACCCCACTCTCCACAAATACAGCCCTTCGGCCGGGGCCGTCATGGCCGATTCGGCCCTCGATCTTCCGTCAAGAAGCGAGGCGAGCCATTCGAGATTCTTTTTCCCATACCCGATGGCCTGAAGATTGCCGGCCATGATGCGTACCATGTTGGTGAGGAAGGCATTTCCACGGACCGTGAAAACGGTCAGGTTTCCCTTTCGCCTGAGCGTAGCGCGGTACACCGTCCGCACGGTGCGAACCGGACGCTCGGTCGTTTTGCAGAATGCGCCGAAGTCGTGCGTTCCCTCGTAGAGAGCGCATGCGGCGAGAGTTTCGGCGCGGCTCCATTGGGACTTGTTCCACCATACCATGCCCCGGAGGAGAGGATCCATCGCGTTTCCGTGCCAGATGAAGTAGCGGTACTCCCTCCAGAGGGCCGAACGGCGGGCATCGAAATCCAGAGGAGCGTGGGCGACCTTCATTACGCTGATATCGGGAGGGAGGTGGAAGTTCAAGGCGAGGAGGAGCTTGTCGGGACGCCAGGCCTTTGTGTTTTCATGCTGCGACGACCTCCCCGCCGGTCCTTTTTTCAGGCTGAAGGAGATCACCTGCCCTCGCGCATGGACTCCGGCATCCGTCCTTCCCGCCGCGGTGACGGCGACATGCCCGCCCGAAACGATGCGAAGGCTCTCCTCCACTTTCTCCTGGACTCCGACGCCGCAGCTCTGCCGCTGCCATCCGGCGTAGGCGGTCCCTTTGTAGCCGATGATCGCGGCGTACTTCACGACAGCAGGCTCCGGTCGCCGAAGACGAGTCCTGCCACGATTCCGAGGACGATCAGCCCTGCAAGGGTGTCGCTGCTCTTCCACCGGAGAGGGAACATTCTCGTTCTTCCCTCCCCTCCCCGGTAGCAGCGTGCTTCCATTGCGGTCGCAAGGTCTTCGGCGCGCTGGAAGACGATGACAAAGAGCGGAATGAGGACGGGAAGGAATGCCTTGAGGCGCTTCCAGAGGTTGCCCCTGTCGAAAGCCGCTCCCCTGGCGAGCTGGGCTTTCATGATGCGGTCGGTCTCGTCGAGAAGCGTGGGGATGAAACGGAGCGCGATCGTCATCATCATGGCGAGCTCGTGAGCCGGAAATCCCCACCTGGCAAGAGGCGAAAAGAGCCTCTCCAAACCGTCCGCCAGTTCCATCGGCTTGGTCGTGAGCGTGAGAAAGGAGGCGAAAAGGACCAGGAAGAGCAGCCGCAGTCCCATGTAGACGGCCGCGACGATCCCTTCCCGCGTAATGCTGACAAAGCCGAATTCGACGACCGGGGTACCGTCGGTGAAGAATACATGGATGATCGCCGTGAAGAATACGAGGATGAGGACGGGCTTGGCCGAGCGGAGCACCAGCCGGAACGGGAGGTTCGAAAGCGCGGCAAGCGCCGCCAGCAGGCAGCCCCACGCGGCGAAGACGGATGGATGGCTCGCGAGAAAGATGCCGGTGAGCAGTACCATGACCGAGAGTATCTTGCAGCGGGGGTCGAGGCGGTGCACGGCTGACTCGGACGGAACGTACTGTCCGAAGGTGAGATGATTCAGAAATTTCATGATTTCCTCCCGGTCAAAGGCGATGCTTCCGTAGCGGCATGGTTTTTGATCCAGCGCTTCAGTTCTTTCCAGTCGTACGTCAGCGGCGCGGAAGGCTCTTTCCTTCTCAAGGCCGACGAGAGCGCGGCTATCTCCGGAAGGTGAAGGCCGGGCACGGGGCAGGACTGCAGGTGCTCCATCACTTTTTGCGGCGTATCGTTCACGATGCCGCGGCCGTGATCGAGCATGAGAATCGAGTCGCTGCACTGGAGCGCGATATCCAGGTCGTGCGTGACGAGCAGGATTCCGAGTCCCTCGCTCTTCAAACGTCCGAGAAGAGAGACGAGCTCTTTTCTGGACCACGAATCCAGCCCTGCCGTGGGTTCGTCGAGGACAAGGTAGGAGGGCGTTCCGGCGAGAACCGACGCGATGGCGACCTTTCTTTTTTCTCCGCCGGAAAGATGGAACGGGCTTCGTGCGCAATACGACTCGTCAAGACCGGCTAGCGAGAGGGATGAGGAGACGATGGCCGGAATGCCCGTTTCCGGCACGCCCCAGTTTCGTGGGGCGAAGGCGATCTCCTCGAAGACGCTCTCGGCGAAAAGCTGCTGCTCGGGATACTGGAAGACGAGTCCTACCGACCGGCGGATCTCCCGGAGGTGGGGGCTTTTCTCTCTGGATTCCATTCCGTCGATGGTCACCGATCCCCGCTCCGGAAGCAGGATTCCGTTCAGATGCTGCGCCAGGGTCGACTTGCCGCTTCCCGTATGGCCGACCACGGAGAGCCACTCTCCCCTGCCGCACTCGAAGGAGATGTTTTCAACCGCACGGGTTTCGAGCGGCGTTCCGGGATGGTACGTGTGGTAAAGCGCTTCTACGATAATCGACATAGCGATTCGATCATTCCGGACAGCGTCGGAACAGGAGGGAGAGGAAGCTGCGTCTCGGCGCGCAGTTCCGTCCAGAGGGAGACGAGAGGCGGAGCGTCGAGGCCCCACTTCCGGAAGGATTCGCTCCGGGCGAATAGCCCCGGGATGTCCCCTTCCCATGCGATTCGTCCTTCCAGGAGCACGACGGCGCGATCGCAGGACAGGATCTCCTCAAGCCGGTGGGTGATGGAGACAATGGTCTTTCCTCCTTCGTGAAGCGTGTCGAGTATGGAGAGCAGTTCGTGACGTCCCTGCGGATCGAGCATCGCGGTCGGTTCGTCAAGAACGAGACATGGGGTGTCCATTGCGAGCGCCCCGGCGACGGCAAGCCGTTGTTTTTCGCCTCCGGAGAGCGTGTACGTCGGTTTTTTCCGCTTCTCGAGGAGTCCGGCGGCTGCGAGCGCATTCCGGACTCTTGTTTCTATCTCTTCAGGAGGGGTCCCCTGGTTTTCCGGGCCGAAAGCCGCATCCTCCTCGACGACGGTGCCGACGATCTGGTTTTCGGGATTTTGAAAGACCATCGAGACCGCGCTCCGTATCGCGAAGGTGTTGTGCGGGTCTTTCGTCGACATTCCGAAAACAGTGCAATCGCCCTGCGTAGGGGTCAGCAGGGCGTTCAGGTGTTTCGCCAGTGTCGACTTGCCCGATCCGTTGCTTCCCAGGAGAGCGAGCCATTCTCCTTCCCGGACTTCAAGCGTGACATCGGAGAGGGCCGGACGCTTGCCGGCCGGGAGTCCGGAAGGAATTTCCTCCGGGATGTGTCCCGGAGCTTCGGGAGACGATCTCCCCGTTTCCCCTCCGCTCTCTTTTCCCTGTCCTTTTCCGGAGTCGCGTCCCGATGTTCCTCCGGGATAGACGTACGTCACATCCCGGAGTTCGCATACCGTTCTGGATTCGGTCTTCATAAAGGTGCGGTCATCACTCCACCAGGGAAATGACCGCCATCGGGGCGCCGTCACCGGCTCGGAACGTTGTCTTGACGATACGGGTGTATCCGCCGGGCCGGTTCGAGTATCTCTTCGCGATATCGTCGAAGAGCTTGATGGCGGCATCTTTGTTCGCCATCTTTGTTCGGACCATTCTGCGGTCATGCACCGCTCCGCCCTTTGCACGGGTGATGAGGCGCTCGGCGAACCTGCGGAGCTCCTTCGCCCGGGGCAGCGTCGTGGTGATGCTCTCCTGTAAAAACAAGCTGGCTGCCAAGTTGGACAGCATGGCCATTCTATGGCTGCCATACCGGCCAAGGGTACGGCTATCCATACGGTGTCTCATGGAATGATTCCTCCTTTGATTCTACTCTACTTCGCCTTTTTCCGACTTTTCTTCGTCTTGGGACGATATTGTTCCGGTGTCCTCCGGGGCGTTTGCCTCCACGTTCCCACGGGATTTCACCCCGGCGACTTCCTTGGTCTTGCCCTCGCCTTTCGAGCTCGCGATAATAGCGCCGAGCTTTTCCATTTTTTCCTCAATTTCCTTCAGGGATATCTTTCCGAGGTTGCGGATCTTCAGCAGGTCCTCGCGGTTTTTACCCATCAGGTCTCCTATTGTCTGAATTCCACCCCGAAGCAGACAATTCTCGCTTCGTATGGAGAGTTCGAGATCGCGGACGGGGCGCGAGAGGAAATCGTCCTCTTCCGGAGGTCTTTCGGGGGCGGGCTCCGCCGCTCCGCCTTCTCCGGCCGCGGCATCCTGCTCGCGGGGCTCCACCGGGTTGAGCTTCTCCATATCCTCGACGATATTGCCGAAATACCCCTTGAGGATCTTCGACGCCTCGCAAAGAGTGTTTTCGGGGTGATGGACTCCGTTCGTCCAGATGTCGAGGACGAGGCGCTCGTAGTCGGTACGCTGACCGACACGCGCGGCTTCGACCTCGTAGTTCACCTTGAGGACAGGAGAAAAGATCGCATCGACCAGCAGCGCGTCCACAGGAAGATACGCGGGACGCGGCCGCTCCATCGAGGCATATCCCGTGCCCTGTTCGACATAGATATCCATCGAGAGGCGCGCCCCTTCTTCCATCGTGCAGATAGGCGCTTCGGGATTGACGAACTCAACCTCACTGTCGGGCTGGATGTTCCCGGCGGTGACGAGACCGCCCCCCTCCATCTCCAGTCGGAGCACCCGGACCTCCGGACTGAAGGAACGGACGGGGATGTGTTTCAGATTCAGCAGAATTTCGATGACATCTTCCAGAACACCGGGTATGGTGCTGAACTCATGGAGCACGCCGTCGATTCGAACGGACGTGATGGCCGCACCCTTGATCGAGGAGAGAAGAACTCTTCTGAGAGAATTTCCCAGAGTCGCTCCATATCCCCGCTCGAGCGGTTCAATGAGAACCTTCGCATATTTAGGGGTGCTTTCCTCGATACGGATCTCAGGCCGCAAGTAATCCAAGGCTTCCAACACCTTTCACGCCACTATCTGGCATAGAACTCGACGACGAGCTGCTCGGTCACCGGCGCATCGATCTGCTCACGGCTGGGGAGCGAAAGAACCTTCCCTTCGATTTTTTCTGCGTTGACCTCGAGCCACTCCGGCGCCTTCCGCGCGGTCGCCACTTCCGCATTTTCCTTGATCAGCGTCACGTCGCGGCTCTTTTCCATGACGGCGACGACATCGCCGCTGTCGACGAGATAGCTGGGGATGTCCACGCGCTTCCCGTTCACGCGGAAATGACCGTGCATGACGAGTTGTCTGGCTTGCTTTCTGCTGTTGGCGAATCCGAGACGGTACACCACGTTGTCCAGTCTGCGCTCGAGCAGACTGAGGAAGTTGTGGCCCGTCTGTCCCGTCTGCTTGTTGGCGATCTCGAAGAAGCGCTTGAACTGCAGCTCGTTCATGCCGTAAAAACGGCGAAGCTTCTGTTTCTCACGAAGACGAATACCGTACTCGCTGACCTTGGTACGGGGACGCCCCTTTTTCCCTTTCACTGTGGCGCCTTCGCTCTTGGTGATGGCGCACTTCGCGGTGTAGCAACGGTCTCCCTTGAGGAAGAGCTTGGTTCCCTCCGCCTTGCACAAACGGCACGCAGGTCCGATATATCTGCTCATTAGAAATAATTCCCTCCTTGACCGAAACCCGGGCTAGACTCTGCGCCGCTTCGGCGGGCGGCAGCCGTTGTGGGGCACGGGGGTCGAATCCTTGATCATATTGACCTGCAGACCTGCCGCCTGCAGCGAACGGATTGCCGATTCACGGCCGGGTCCCGGCCCCTTGACGACGACGTCGATCTCCTGGACGCCGTGCTCCTGCACGGCCTTGGCGACCTGGGACGCGGCGATCTGCGCCGCGAAGGGGGTGGACTTTCTCGTCCCCTTGAAACCGACGTTGCCGCCGGAAGCCCAGGCGAGGACGTTGCCGCCCTTGTCGCTCACGCACACGATGGTGTTGTTGAAAGTGGAGTATATGTGCGCGACGCCGTAGCTGATATTCTTTCTTTCCTTCTTCTTGCCTCTGCGGACTGTTCGCTTGGCCACTTGTTCCAGCCTCCTTGTTCTCTATCCTGAAGGCTACTTCGTAGCCATCTTTTTGCCCGCCACCGTACGGCGAGGGCCTTTGCGGGTGCGCGCGTTCGTCTTGGTCTTCTGTCCGCGGACCGGAAGGCCGAGCTTGTGTCGCTGCCCTCTGTAGCAGCCGATGTCCATAAGACGCTTGATGTTCATGGACACCTCTCTGCGAAGGTCGCCCTCCACCTTGTAGTGGTCCTCTATCTCCCTGCGGAGTTTCTGGGACTCCTCCTCGGTAAGATCCTTCACGCGCGTATCCGGATTTACTCCGGTGACGGCGAGAATCTTTTTCGAGGTAGGAAGGCCGATTCCGAAAATATATGTCAACGCTATCTCCACGCGCTTTTCGCGGGGGATATCAACTCCGGCGATACGGGCCATTCGCGTTTACCTCCTTGCACCCTGTCTCTGCTTATGCCGTGGATTTCTGCTGCATATTATCCTCACGACACCCTTGCGCCGGATGACCCGGCAAAATTCGCACATCGGCTTGACCGATGGTTTCACTTTCATAGTTTCCACGCTCCTCCGAAAAAACTGAAACAGAGGCCCTGTGCGGGCTTCTGAAAATATCTTTTCTCCAAGCGGACCATTATACAGGAGATCGGACAATATGAAAACAGGCTTTATTTATATCGATAGATTATTCGGCCCCGAGACAGGTCGTAGGGAGAGATCTCCACCAGAACCCTGTCTCCGGGAAGAATGCGAATGAAGTGAAGGCGCATCTTTCCCGATACGTGGGCAAGTATTTTGTGTCCGTTGTCAAGTTCCACGCGGAACATTGCGTTCGGAAGGGGCTCGATTACCTTTCCCCGGATTTCCATTACTTCGTCTTTGTTGGACATGCGGTCTCCTCATCCTCCCTGGAGGAGGCGCCGTGCGCTCCGTGTTCCGGAGTGCGGCCGACGAACTCCCCGATACTGTTCTTCTCTGCAAGCCCCTTAAGCAGAGCCTGAAATCGTCCTGCATCGAACGTTCTCTTCGACAGGATACCGTGCGCAATTTCGTCAAGGATCCATCGCGTCCGCTGAAGGTGGATCGTGTTTTTTGCCTTGGGGCGTGCTGCTGTATACCGTGTCCCATCCGCAACAAGCACCCTCCTTCCCCGCTGTTTTGCGCAGGTCGGGCAATCCTCTGAAACACCGACTACCACGTACCATCTTCCGGCGTCCTTGCCTTTCCGAGATCTGACCACTTGACCGATTGTACACATCCCGCCATCGGAAAGCTCTTTCAGGCACATGCCCACGGCGTGAGTATCTCCGGATCCCCGTCCCGGACGAGGATCGACTTTTCAAAATGAGCAGCATCGGAACCGTCGACAGTCAGAACAACCCACTGATCGTTTCCCGTGAAAACTTTTTCAGAGCCGGCCATAACCATGGGCTCGATGGCCAGGGTCATCCCGGCCTTGAGGGTTATACCCTTTCCGGGCTGGCCGTAGTTCGGTATCTGGGGCGCTTCATGGAGGTGCTTTCCGATTCCGTGTCCGGAATAATCCCGGACAATACCGTATCCATGGGGCGCAACACAATTTTCAACGGCGTATCCGATATCCCCGAGAGTCTTTCCGGCTCGTGCTGCGGCAAGAGCGTCTTCGAGACTTTTTTTCGTCACCGCAAGCAGATTTTCTCTTGCAGAGTTCACCTTTCCAACAGGATAGGTGCATGCCGCGTCGCCGTAGTACCCGGAATAACAGGTTCCGACATCGATGCTCAGGATATCGCCCTCCTCCAGGAAACGGTCGCGGCGCGGGATTCCATGCACTATCTCGGAGTTGATCGAAGCGCATACCGCTCCGGGGAACGGTTGCTTGATGCCGGGTATACGGTACCCTTTAAAAGCGGGCGTGGCGCCGGACTTTCTGATAAGCGACTCCGCCGCGCTGTCGATCTCCGCGGTGGAGAGTCCCGGGCGCACAATCCCGGCGATCATGTCGAGGACATCCGCCACGATCCTGCCCGCTTTTTTCATAAGGGCCACTTCGCGTTCTTTTTTCAATGTAATCATTCCGAGATGCCGACCGCCTCTTCGAGTTCTTCGAGAAGAGAATGATTGTGTCCGCTTCTCTCGGCGGAGAGACGTGAGAGCATGTGCCTTTTTCCGTAGTAGTCGACGAGAGGCGCGGTCTGCTCATAAAATATCTTCAGCCGGCTGAGGACAACTTCTTCACGGTCGTCCTCTCTCTGATAGATTTCGCCTCCGCATTTTTCGCACAGATCTCCCTTTGCGGACGGACGGAAAAAGAGATTGTAGATCGCGCCGCAGTTTCTGCAGACTCTCCTCGAGGAGAGTCTGTTGACTACGGTCTCTTCGTTCACATCGAGAATAACGACTCCGTCCAGTTCGAGGTGAAGCTCCGTCAGTATCCTGTCAAGAGCCTCCGCCTGGGGAACAGTGCGGGGGAAACCGTCGAGGATGAATCCCTTTTCGCAGTCGGGCTCACGCAGACGATCCTCCATCATCGCAATGACGATGTCGTCAGGGACAAGCCTGCCCGACTCCAAATACTCTCGAGCTTTCAATCCAAGTTGAGTGTTGTTCTTCACGTTCTCTCTGAAGATATCGCCAGTGGAAATATGTGCAACGGGATATTTTCGTTCGATTTCCGCCGCCAGTGTTCCCTTGCCTGCTCCAGGTGAACCAAGAAGAATTATCCGCATTTTTTCTCTCCTTAGAATCGAAATAGGCCGCCGGTCTTGTCCTTGCGCTTGAGTATCCCTTCATAATGACGCATGAGCAACTGGCCTTCGATCTGATGTACCGTGTCGAGAGCCACTCCGACGACGATGAGAACGGCGGTGCCTCCGAAGTAGAACGTCGTGATCCCCATGAACTGCGTCATGAGGTTCGGCACGAGCGCGACGAAGGCGAGGAAGACCGCTCCTCCGAGCGTGATGCGGCTCATGACCTTCTCGATGAAATCGGATGTGGGTTTTCCC
Organism: uncultured Synergistaceae bacterium; assembly: GCA_964426245.1. GTDB lineage: Bacteria > Synergistota > Synergistia > Synergistales > Aminobacteriaceae > JAAYLU01. Next base: position 7,064 of record CAYRPJ010000036.1, on the reverse strand, counting down.
GGACGAATCCCGAGAATGAAACCGCCGTACTTCTTCATGTTGTTCGCCACATCGGCGGGGTTGAAGACGACCGCCGTGTAGAAATACGAGAAGAAGACGATGAGCGTTACGTAAAAGATCGTGTAGACGAAGCTTCCGGGGCCGAAGATGCGCTGAAAGAAGAGCGCGATGTCCCCTGAGAAGAATCGTGCGATCGAGTACGGGAAGAGAAGCACGGAGGATGCGAAGATGATGGGAATGACTCCCGCCTGGTTCACCTTCAGCGGAATGAACGTACTCTGTCCGCCGTAAATCTTGTTTCCGACGACTCGTTTCGCGTACTGCACGGGAAGGCGCCTCTGGCCCTCCTGAAGCATGATGCATCCGGCAACGACCCCGACCATGAGGAGAAGAGCCAGAAGGAGGACGAGGAAGTTCATCTCGCCCATGCGGATCATGGTCCAGCTCTGGATGATCGCCTCGGGAACCCGTGCAACGATACCCGCGAAAATCAGCAGCGAGATCCCGTTGCCGATCCCGTGGTCGGAAATTTCCTCTCCGAGCCACATGACGGCGATGGAACCGGCGGTGACGGTGCTGACGACGATAATGCCCTCGAAGAGATGGCCGCTGAATATGCCGAGTCCGCGAAGCCAGAACGTCATCCCGACGGCTTGGACAAGAGCGAAGCCAACCGCTGCGAGACGGGTCCACTGGACGATCTTCTTCCGCCCTTCCTCCCCTTCCTTCTGCATCTTCTCAAGGGTGGGAAAGATCACGACGAGCAGCTGCATGACTATGCTCGCGTTGATATAGGGGGCGACGCCGAGGGCGAAGACGCTGAAACGTCTCAGCGCTCCGCCTGCGAATATGTCGAGGAACCCGAGCACGCCGCCCTGGTCGAAAAGGCTGGACATCGCTTCGGTGTCGATACCGGGCGTCGGTACATGCGCTCCGAGTCGAAATATCAGGAGCACTCCGAGCGTAAAGAGGATTCTTCTTTTGAGATCTGGAAGTCGAAATGCATCCCGGAAGGAGTCAAGCACCTAGACCACCTCGACCTTCCCACCCGCAGCTTCTATTTTCGCCTTCGCTCCTGCACTGAAGGCATTCGCCCGGACGGTAAGAGACTTGTCGATTTCGCCATCAGCAAGGATCTTCACGGGCAGCGTATCTTTGTGAACAAGCCGCACGGCATGCAGCTCCTCGTATCCGACTGATGAGCCTGACTCGAAACGGGAGGCGATATCGCCCACGTTCACGATCTGGTACTCCTTCGCAAAGCGGGCGTTGTTGAAGCCCCTCTTTGGAATGCGGCGCATCATGGGCATCTGGCCGCCTTCGAAGCCGGGGCGCACGCCCCCGCCGCTCCGGGCCTTCTGCCCCTTGTGTCCCTTGCCGGCGGTTTTACCGGTCCCGCTTCCGAGTCCCTGTCCGAGGCGCTTGCCTTTCGTCTTCGCCCCCGGCGCCGGGCGCAGTTCGTGTAAACTCATGGCGCGTTCCTCCCTACTCTTCCACGACGACGCACTCGACCAGATGGCTGACCTTGTTGACCATGCCGCGAATCTGGGGTGTATCGTTGTGTTCTACAGTTTGGTTGAGCTTTCTCAGGCCGAGGGCCCGGACAGTGCGTTTCTGCACTTCCGGCTTGCCGATTCCGCTCTTTTTCCAGGTAATCCGCAATTTTGCCATAATATGGGCCTCCCTATTCTCCCGCAGCGTCGGGGGTCTTCTTCCCCCTGAGCCGAAGGATCTCGTCGGGCGTCCGCATCTCCTCGACGGCCTGCATCGTCGCCCATGCAACATTGATGGGGTTGGAGGTCCGGCCGATCACCTTGCTGACGACGTCCTTGACGCCTCCGAGCTCCATGATGGCGCGAACGACACCGCCCGCGATAACTCCCGTTCCCGGAACGGCAGGCTTGAGCAGAACCTCCGCGGCTCCGAAGCCGCCGATGATGGGATGCGGTATGGTGTTGCCGATCTTCTTGATCTCGCGGAGATTTTTTCCCGCCTTATCGATTCCCTTGCGGACCGCCTCCGAAATTTCCTTGGCCTTCCCCATGCCGACGCCGACATAACGGTCGCCGTCGCCGACAACGACGAGAACGCTGAACTTGAATCTTTTTCCGCCCTTGACGACTTTACTCACGCGGTTGATCGCGACGACGCGCTCCGTGAGTTCAAGTCCCTTGGCATCCAACTTCTTTTTAATCATCGCATGCGCCTCCCAGTTAGAACTTCAGTCCGGCTTCACGGGCTGCATCGGCCAGGGCCTTGACTTTCCCATGGAACATATGACCGCCCCTGTCGAAAACAACCGAAGTGATGCCTTTCGCGAGGGCGCGTTCGGCGGCGATCTTTCCGATGATCTTCGCCGTTTCTATATTGCACGTGCCCGGAAGGGAACCCCGAACGGCCGGATCGAGAGTGGAAGCCGAGGCAACGGTATGCCCCCTGTCGTCATCGATAAACTGGACGTAAATGTGCTTCAGACTGTGAAACACAGCCATTCTCGGTTTTTCCACCGTGCCGGAGAGGGTTTTCCGAAGCCGGGCATGCCGAATTTCACGCAATACGCTTCTGGTTCTCATTTTCATGTCCATTCACCTCGAATTACTTCGCTCCGGTCTTTCCGGCCTTGCGAATAATATGTTCGCCGGCGTACCGGACTCCCTTGCCCTGATAGGGCTCGGGCGGACGGAAGCCGCGGATGAGGGCGGAGACCTGCCCGACAACCTGTTTATCGATTCCTTTCACAGAAAGCTTCGTAGGCCCGTCCAACGTGATCTCCACTCCCTCGGGAGTTTCGAATTCGACAGGGTTCGAATAGCCGAGGTTGAGGACGAGTTTCGTTCCCTGCATCTGCGCGCGATACCCTACACCGACTATTTCGAGATCCTTCTTGAACCCCGTGCTGACGCCGGTGACCATGTTGGCGACAAGCGCACGGATCATCCCGTGAAACGCTTTCGTCTGCTTCTGATCGTTCTGCCGGGTGACGACGACATTGCCGTTTTCGACGAAGACGTCGACTCCCGGAACCATTGGAGTTTCCAGCCGGCCTTTCGGGCCCTTCACGACCACGGCATCACCCTCAAGGGCGACGGTGGTTCCGGAGGGCACCGGAATTGGCTTGCGTCCGATACGAGACATCTACTCCACCTCTCCCTTACCACACGTAGCAGAGAACTTCGCCGCCAAGGCCCAGAGTTCCTGCTTCAGTGTCGGTCTTGAGGCCCTGAGGCGTGGAGATGACGGCGACTCCAAGGCCGCCCATGACCTTGGGAAGGTCCGCATGCCCCACGTAAATTCTTCTGCCCGGCTTGCTGATTCGACGAAGGCCCTGGATGACTCTCTCCCGGTTCGGTCCGTAGGAGAGGAACATCCGGATGGAGCTGTAAGCCTTCTTCGGGTCGTTAACAACTTTGTAGTTCTTTATGTAGCCCGTTTCCTTGAGAATTCGGGCTATTTCCATCTTTATCTTGCTCATCGGGACGTCGACGCTCTCATGGTAGACCATGTTTGCGTTTCTCACACGTGTGAGCATATCCGCTATCGGATCGGTAACGTACATTCCTCGTGACCCCCTTCAGTCCACTCGGCTACCAGCTCGACTTGACGACGCCGGGAATTTTCCCTTCGCGAGCGAGCTTCCTGAAACAGCAGCGGCACATGTTGAATCTTCTCATAAATGAGTGAACACGGCCGCAGAGCGGACATCTGTTATACTTTCTCACCGCGAATTTCGGGGGTTGCGCCGCTTTGTGCTTCATTGCCTTTCTTGCCATTTTCGACTCCCCCTTCCTACCGGTTGAACGGTATCCCCAGCTCGCGGAGAAGAGCATGGGCTTCCTCATCCGTTTTTGCGGAAGTCACAAGCGTGACGTTCATTCCGCGGGGACGGATGACCTTGTCGTAGTTGATCTCAGGGAAAATGAGCTGTTCCCGGAGACCGAGATTGTAATTGCCTCTTCCGTCGAATCCGCGGCGGGGCACTCCCTGGAAGTCCTTGATGCTGGGGAGTGCGAGAGACACAAGGCGGTCAAGGAACTCCCACATGCGGGCGCCCCGAAGGGTCACGGTGCATGCGACGGGCATTCCCTGGCGGACCTTGAATCCCGCGATCGACTTCTTCGCCCGTTTCAAGAGAGGGCGCTGCCCCGTGATCGTACCGAGCTCGGCCATGGCGGCATCCATGAACTTGATGTCAAGTTTTGAGTCGCCGGCGCCGATGTTGACCACGATCTTTTTCAGACGGGGAATCTCCATCACGTTTTTGTAGCTGAACTCCTTCGCCAGCTTCGGCGAAATATCGTTCTTAAATTTTTCAAGCAACCGAGGGGCCATTTCCGCTTACCTCCTTACACCCGGTCCACGATCTCGCCGCAGGCCTTGCACATACGAACCTTGTTCCCGTTCTCGAGATAGCCGCGACCGACGCGTGTTGCTGCGCCGCAGGAGGGGCATACGAGCATGACCTTGCTGGCGTAAATCGGGGCCTCCTGCTTTACGATGCCCGACTTGGGATTCTTCTGCGAGGGCTTGACATGTTTCGTCACCATGTTGATTCCCTCTATGACCATGAGATCCCTGTCGCGGATGCAGCGGAGAATTTTGCCTTCTTTTCCGCCATCCTTTCCGGAGATGACCCGAACCCGGTCGCCTTTTTTAAGTCTCATCTTGCTCATCTGGATTGTCCTCCATCATACGACTTCAGGAGCGAGCGAGAGAATACGCATGTATCTTTTCGCTCTCAGCTCCCTGCCCACGGGCCCGAAAATTCGGGTTCCCTTGGGGTCGCCGTTGTTATCGATGATCACAGCAGCGTTGTCGTCAAAACGGACGTAGGAGCCGTCCGCTCTGCGGACTTCTTTCTTCGTCCGCACGATGACCGCCTTGACGACGGAACCCTTGGCGACATTGCTGTTCGGAATCGCTTCTCGGACCGAAGCGACGATGACGTCGCCGATGGTCCCCCATTTGCGTTTGCTTCCGCCGAGGACCTGGATGCAAAAGAGCTTCTTCGCTCCGGAATTGTCCGCGACGTTGAGGACGGTAGTCAGCTGAATCATGCCTTACTCCTCCCCGCCGTTCTCCGCGGCCTCGTCAAAGACGGGCGCCTTGCGTACTATCTCGAGAAGCGACCAGCGCTTCATCTTGCTCATGGGGCGGGTTTCGCCGATCGTGACGAGATCTCCCATTCTGCACTCGTTCGTCTCGTCGTGAGCCGTATACTTCTTCGCCTTGACGATTCTCTTCCCGTAGAGGGGGTGTTTTTCAAACCGCTCCACCCGAACGACGACGGTCTTGTCCATCTTGTCGCTGACAACCGTTCCTGTCCGGACCTTACGGTGAGGTTTCCGCTCTTCCATTCGGGACTACCTCCTTCCGGCTGACTGGTCGCCGGCCATCTGCTTCTCGCGGACGATCGTCAGCACTCGTGCGATCGTCTTGCGTACATCCTTGATTCTGCTCGTATTCTTCAGCTGTCCGATGGCGTTCTGAAAACGCAGGTTGAACAGCTCTTCTTTATACTGTCTGTGCTTCTCGTTCAGTTCATCGAGTGTCAGGTCCCGCAAATTCTTGCTCTCCATTTTCATTCACCACCAAAACCTTCCCGGGCCACAAGGCGCACCCTCACGGGCAGCTTATGCGACGCGGTGCGGAATGCTTCTTCAACGACCTCTCTGGAGACTCCCGCGATCTCGAAAAGAATTCTGCCGCGCTTTACCGGAGCCACCCAGAATTCGGGAGATCCCTTTCCCTTTCCCATTCTCGTCTCCAAGGGTTTCTTGGTGAACGGGTGATCGGGAAAGATCCGGATCCATATCTTGCCGCCCTTCTTCATCTTACGGGAGATAGCGACACGGGTGGCCTCTATCTGCCGGGCGGTGATCCAGGCGCAATCGAGCGTCTGGAGACCGTATTCGCCGAATGCGATATAGGTTCCTCCCTTCGCCTTCCCCTTGAGAGGCCGGCGGAAGGGTTTCCTGTACTTGACTCTGCTGGGCATCAACATAATGCGTTACCCCCTGTCTCCGCGAGAACGGTCCGGGCGAGGGCCCCTGCCCTGGCGGGAAGGCTGGGCGGGACGCTCGTTCTCCTTGTCCCTGAAGATCCAGACCTTGACCCCGATAACTCCGTACATGGTCTTCGCCTCGGCAAAACCGTAATCGATGTCGGCACGGATCGTCGAAAGAGGGAGGCGGCCTTCGTTGTACCACTCGGTACGGGCGATCTCCGCTCCTCCGAGACGCCCGGCGCAGGATATCTTGATCCCCTTCGCTCCACCCTTCATCGCGCGGAAAATGGACTGTTTCATCGCCCGGCGGAAGGAGACCCTGCGCTCCAGCGCGGAGGCCACGCTCACCGCGACAAGCTGAGACTCGACATCCGGGTTCTTGATCTCCTGGACGTTGATCATGATCTTCGCTCCGGTCTTGGCCTGGAGATCGTCTTTCATGATCTGAATCTCGGCGCCGCCGCGTCCGATCACTACACCCGGCCGGGAGGTCCAAACCGTGAAACGAATGACGTGGCCGACCCGCTCTATCTCAATGCGGGAAATACCCGCGTGCTCCCACTTTTTCGCGATATACTTTCGAAGCGCGATATCTTCATGTAGATTCTTGGCGTAATCCCTGCCGCTCGCAAACCACTTGGATTCCCACTCAGTAGCAACTCCCAGTCGGAATCCGATTGGGTGAACTTTCTGTCCCACGAGTCCCCCCCCTAACGTTCTGCAACTGTGACAGTTACATGACTTGTACGGTGGCGGTAGGGGTGCGCCCTACCCATCGAGACCGGACGAAAACGCTTCATCACCGGACCCTGGTCCGCCGTAGCCGCTACTACACGCAGTTTATCGGTATCCATGCCGAAATTGTGCTCCGCATTCGCCACTGCGCTCTGCAACACCTTGCTGACAATCTGTGCCGACTTCTGCGGGCTGTACCGGAGAGCCACAAGGGCTTCCCCGACTTTCTTGCCGCGGATAAGGGTCAGCACCCGACGTACTTTGATGGGGGAAACCCGTACCTGTCTGGCAACGGCTTTAGCTTCCATCACCATTACCTCCTCAC
>CAYRPJ010000035.1:0-42178 GCA_964426245.1 uncultured Synergistaceae bacterium | reverse complement strand
GTGGCGCTGTGTCACAGATGGGCACAGTGGTCGACGTTGTTGGTGCCCATCACCTCCCTTGCGAGGCGCTGCATGAGGAAGTTTTCCTCGTTCGTGCATCGGGCCGAGGAGAAGAAGCCGAGAGCGTCGCTGCCGTGTTTCTCCTTGATTTCTCGGAGTTTCTCAGCCACCAGGGAGAGCGCCTCGTCCCAAGAAGCCTTCCGGAACGTGTCTCCCTCCCTGATGAGAGGCGTGGTGAGACGGTCCTCGCTCTGGACGAACTGCCAGGCGAAACGCCCCTTGACACATGACCTTCCCTTGTTGAGCGCTGTCGGACTCGAATAGTTCGTGGTGACGTTGGCGATCTTGCCGGTCTTCTTGTTGACGTTGATCTCCACTTCGCACCCCACGCCGCAGTAGGAACAGATGGTCTTTACCTTTTCAATGTCCCAAGGGCGCCCCATGCCGACGGATGTTTTTTCATAGAGCGCACCCACCGGGCAGACCTGCACGCACTGGCCGCAGAAGACGCAGTCCGACTCTTCGATCGGAGACCCGACAGGAGGCTGGATCGATGTATTGATGCCTCTTCCCTGGAAATCGATGGCGTGATAGATAGCGTGCTCCTCGCAGACCCGGACGCAGCGGCCGCACAGGATGCACTTGTTGAGATCCCGTACGTAGAACGGATTGGCGTCCTCGAGCTTATGGGATGTGTTGGTGTCGCCGGGGTCGGCAAAGCGGGACTCCTCGACCCCGAGTTCATACGCCACGTCCTGGAGTTCGCACTTGCCGTTGCTCGGGCAGGAGAAGCATTCCAGCGGATGGCGGACGAGGATGAGTTCGAGGACAGCCCTGCGCGCCTCGATGATCCTGGGCGTATTCGTGTGAACAACCATGCCTTCGGTGATGGGTGTCGTGCAGGCGGTGAGGAGCTTCGGGTTCTTCTCCGCCTCCACGAGACAGATACGGCATGCGCCGAAGGGGCTTACCGCAGGGTGGTCGCAGAGCGTCGGGATATGGATCCTGTTCGCCCTGGCGGCCTGAAGGATCGTCATACCCGATTCTGCCGTGATATGCGTTCCGTTGATGATCGCTTTTATGCTTGCCATTCTCTGATCATCTCCTACCTTTTTTATCCTTTAAGGACGGCGCCCACGGGGCAGTTGTCCATACAGGCGCCGCACTTGATACATTTTTCCTGGTCGATGACGTGGACTTCCTTGACCTTGCCCGCGATGCAGTTCACCGGGCAGTTTCGGGCGCACTTGTTGCATCCGATGCACTTTTCGGGAATGATCGTGTAGCTCAGCAGGCTCTGACAGACTCCGGCGGGACACTTCTTGTCGAAGATGTGCGCCTCGTATTCGTCCCTGAAGTACTTTAGCGTCGTGAGCACGGGGTTGGGAGCCGTTCCCCCGAGTGCACAGAGGGAGGCGTCCTTGATCTGGTTGCCGAGATAGAGCAGACGGTCGATATCTTCGGGTTCACCCTTTCCCTCGGTGATCCGGGTCAGGATATCGAGCATCTTCTTTGTCCCTTCGCGGCAGGGAACGCACTTTCCGCATGATTCCCGCTGCGTGAACTCGAGGAAGAACTTCGCGGTGTCCACCATGCAGTTACCCTCGTCGAGCACGACCAGTCCTCCGGAACCCATGATGGCGCCTGCGGCCGTAAGCGATTCATAATCCACCGGAAGGTCGAGATGCTCGTCGACGAGGCATCCGCCGGAAGGGCCGCCGATCTGCACGGCCTTGAACTTCTTGTCGCCGATGATACCGCCGCCGATTTCGAAGACGATCTCACGGATCGTGATTCCCATCGGGACTTCGACGAGACCGGTATTCTTGACCTTGCCGGTGAGTGCGAAGACCTTGGTTCCCTTGGACTTCTCCGTTCCCATGGCTGCAAAACACTCCGAACCCTGCAGAATGATCCGGGGAACGTTGGCCCAGGTCTCGACGTTGTTGATATTGGTCGGTTTACCCCACAGCCCCTTGACGGCGGGGAACGGGGGACGCGCGCGAGGCATGCCTCTCTGCCCCTCGATGGAGGCCATCAGGGCGGTTTCCTCACCGCAGACGAAAGCTCCGGCACCCTCTTTTATATGGAGCGTGAAGTTGAAGCCGGTCCCGAGGATATTCTCGCCGAGAAGACCGTATTCGGTGGCCTGTGCGATGGCCGTCTGAAGGCGCTTGATTGCCAGCGGATACTCGGCCCGGCAGTAGATATATCCTTCGTCGGATCCCATCGCGTAGGCGCCGATCATCATGCCCTCTATGACCGCGTGAGGATCGCCCTCGAGAATCGAACGGTCCATGAATGCACCCGGATCTCCCTCGTCCGCGTTGCAGATGACATACTTCTTGTCGCCGGGGGTCGCCGCGCAGAAGCTCCACTTCAATCCTGTCGGGAATCCGCCGCCTCCCCTTCCGCGGAGTCCGGACTTCTTCATCTCGTTCACGACGGCCTCGGGGGTCATCTCCACGAGGCACTTGCCCAGAGCCTGGTACCCGTCCCGGGAGATATACTCGTCGATGTTGTCGGGGTTGATGTAGCCGCAGTTGCTGAGCACGATCCTGTGCTGCTTGCCGTAAAAGGGAATTTCCTTGTAGTGGCATACTTTCTGGGCGGTCAGAGGTTCTCTGTAGAGCAGCCGGGTTACGATTCTCCCCTTGTAGAGATGCTCCTCGACGATCTCGGAGACGTCGGACTGGTGCACCTGGGAGTAGAACGTTCCTTCCGGATAGACCACGACGATCGGACCGAATTCGCACATCCCGTGGCAACCGGTAGCGATGACAAGGACCTCCTGTTCAAGCCCTTTCTTCGCAAGCTCTTCCTTGAACGCGTCGAGTACCTTGGCGGCGCCGCCGGAGACACATCCGGTTCCGTGACAGATGAGTACGTGTGCGCGGTACAAAGCCATATCGTTGTCCCTCCCCGCTTCAGTCGGCTCTGCCGAAGAGCTTGTCCTGAACTATTCGGCCGTTGACGACATGTTCCGAAACGATTCTGGAGACATCCGGAGGCGTGACTGCACAGTAGGTAATCCTCGGCTCGCCCGGACGGATCACGTCCAGAAGCGGTTCGTTCTGGCACATACCGATGCACCCCGTCGTCTCGACGGCGACGTTATGCAGGTTTCGCACCTCGAGTTCCTTGAGCACGGCGTTCATTATCTCGCGTGCTCCCGCGGCGATGCCGCAGGTTCCCATGCCGATTATGATCTTCACCTTGTCCTGTTCGGAGCGCGCAGATGTTAAATCCCCGGTTTTCTCCTTGATCTTCCTGAGATCATCGAGGCTCCGGATTTTCTTCTTTTCCTCCGTCATTTCTTCTTTCCTCCTGTCCGCAATATTTCCAGTTGTCTACGTATACAGTTCGCCGATGTTTTCCGCGATATATTCCTTCACGCCAAGAGCAAGCACCGGATCCGCAAAAGGTTGGCCCCCTCCAAGAGCTTCCTTCAACTCATCGCTGTCCAGAAGGAATTCTCTTCCTCCATATTTCTGGACATATTTCCAGGAGACATGCCCGTGGCCGATAAGGAGCGCAAGCAGAGTGGACGGAATATCACCGGCCGGGGGGGTATCGACGCTCAGCTTGCTGAAAGAAGCCGAAACGGTCGTTCCGGCTCCAGGGGCCGAGCTGAGAAGGAATTTCCCGGCGCACAGTTCGGCGAGCTGTTTTAAAAAAGGCAGCCCGAGTCCCACCCGACGTTCTGTCCGCGTGGTATAGAAGGGATCGACAACAGCCCTGGCAGTCGCCTCGTCCATTCCCCTGCCGTTGTCGGTTATCGTCAACCTGATATATTCGTTGCCGTCATCAAGTTCAATCGAGATGGCGTCAGCTCCGGCATTGACACCGTTCTCGGCGATGTCCAGAATATGGTGGGAGAGGTCCTCCAGCATGATCAGGAGTACTGATCAAGAAAGCTCTTAAGAGAGGCTTCGTCGTCGGTGAGACGCCCGTGCGTGTCGTCGTCGATCATCACGACGGGAGCGAGACCGCAGCAGCCAAGGCAGGCCACCGGCTCGAGCGTGTACCGCAGATCTTCCGTTGTTCCGTTTTCTTCGACATCGAGCATGCTCTTTATTTTCTCCATGATCTTCGCGCTTCCGCGCACGTGGCAGGCCGTTCCGCGGCATACCCGGATAATGTGACGTCCCCGCGGCTTCAGGTGAAACTGCGCATAGAACGTCGCCACTCCGTAGAGTTCCGCCAAGGGGATGGAAAGCTCTTCCGAAACAACCTCCATCGCCTCCCGGGACAGGTATCCTATCTTCTTCTGGGTTTCCTGGAGCACGGGAATAACCCCTCCGTGCTTCCCTTTCCAAGGCGCGGTTATCTCGTGCACGATGGAACGCACGTCCTGCTTCGCTTCCACAACCATTGCCCGACCCCCTATTAGTGAAATTTATAACATGACGAATAACAAAAAAACGGGATTCCATGTATATTTTACACAAAAAAATCCAAAGGGAAAGAGTGGAGAACTTGTTTTGAGGAAACTTTATATCAAAACTACCATAAAGAACTAAATTAAGCTCTCAAAACTATGATAATCAAACATTTTTCTCCTTCTCGCTCAATCGGAAGTACGTGTCCGCTACTGCTTCAGGGGCAGGTATTTCCCCTCCGAAAGGAGTTTCAGGGATACTCTCATCTTCTCGGCCCTGGAAAGCATGCCCCAGTCCTCCCTGCTCTCGAGCTTCACAAGCGCTTCCTCCACGGAGTCGGCGATGTCGAGCGCATCGGCGAGGATCATCATTTTTTCCGTGTTTTCCGGCGGGAAGAGCGATGCGGAGAGGCCGAACAGGATGGTCGCCCTGGCCAGCCAGTTGGGAAGACTGGTGTCGTTATCGGCGGCGAGCCATGCGTCCTCGAAAAGGAGCGCGAGGCTGAAGCTTTCCTGCTCCTCCTCGACGTCGTCCCCGGGTTCTTCGTAGTAACCGAGGATATAAAAGGGAACCTCAGGATCTGCCGCGAAAGCCTCCCAGAGGGCTCTGTAGGCGGGCATTCCGGGACCTGAGAGCTTGAAAGCCGCAATGGCCCGGCTATGCAGCATTGCCGGAGATCCACCCTGTTCTTTCAGGCTCTCCTCGAGAATCCTGCCGTACTCCTTCATTTCGAGAAGAACGCGGTAGAACAAGGTCCGTCCGAGCGTCTGCTGGTCAGGATCGTATTCCATGATGGCCTGCGCGATTTCGAGCGCTTTTTCGTTCTCCCCTTCGGAGAAATACGAGAATCCGAGGCGCTGGAGAACCGCCACGTACAGCATTCCCTCGTCGTCGTCCAGGAATGGAGCGTCCTCGGGCAAGGGATCGGATTCGAGACTCTCCTCCAGAAGTTGCCGTGCCTTCTCCAGAAGGGATATTTTCTCATCGGGCAAATCGGTTACATCGGCGAGCAGAATGAGGGCCTCCACATTCTCCCCGTCCTGCTTCAGGACCTGCCGGGCGAGCCGCTCCATCTCTTCGGGATCTTCTGTATTGTAGGCTTCGTCGAGAAGTTCTTCGATACGGTCTGCATTTTCCATAAACATCGTCCCCCATCCGGTTCAGTAAAATTACGCCACTAGAGAGTGTATCCCAACCAAAGCCTGTGCGTCAAATTCCGATTCCTTGTTGCGACCCAAAAGTGTATAAAATCTTAGGCTCAATTCTTGCAGCGTATCGGTCGCACTGATACAATGAAATCGTGTAATCCATCAACAAGGAGGAGTTGCCATGATGCATCCATTAAGAATAAGAAAAATATTGCTTGCAGGCGTTTTCTCGCTCATTCTCATTTCCGGAGAATTCTTGATTCATGAATCCTCCGCGTCCTCTCCGAAAGGACGGATTCAGGATGCCGCCGCGATCCTCCGGGAGATGTCCGGACAGGATGACGCCGGGACCATGGGCGACCTGCTCTCACGCGCCAAGGGCGTGGCGATTTTCCCCTCCGTGGTGAAAGCGGGGGTCATTTTCGGCGGCCAGTACGGAGAAGGACTCGTCTTGCGCCGCGATGCCGCGTCAAAGAAATGGTTCGGCCCATCTTTTGTAACCGTGGCAGGCGTTTCCTGGGGACTGCAGATCGGAGCACAGTCGATCGCCCTCGTGCTGGTGATCACCAACGATAGGGGACTGGAAGGATTCAAGGGGAACAACGTCAAGCTGGGGGGAGATCTCGCCGTGGCTGCCGGACCGGTCGGCAGGAGAGGGGAACTTGGAACGGACTACAAGATGCAGGCTTCCATATACAGCTACTCGATGACGAAGGGGCTCTTCGCCGGTCTTTCCCTTGAAGGGGCGGCCATCACCGTGGATGAGAACGCGAACCAAGTCTACTGGGGAAGCCCGGTGTCAGCGAAGGCGGCTCTCGACAAGAGCGCGGCGTCGGCGGAGATCAAACCGCTCCTCGCAGAACTCGACAAGCTCATACGAGAAGCCAGATAAGCTCAGAACAACCAGGGCGGGAGGCTCTTTTCAGAACTCCCGCCCCGGCCTGGACGCAGCGTCAGATAATCAGCTTGCCCCCGGCCTTTCCTTTTCCGCCCAACCGGTCCAGCTGCTGCAGAACCGCGGGAGACGCCACATCGATCTTCGGTTTTTGCGACTGTTGCTTCGCCATTGCGTCCTGAACGCGGCGTTCGTACTCCTCCATCCCTTTTTTCAGGGATGCGACATCGCCCTTGATCCACTGGAGAATCCCTTCGGCGATGGTCTGAACGATGTCGTCGGAAGGTTCTTCGGCGATAGCACCGAGTTCCTTGAGCATACGGTGCTCTTCCCTGATCGAATCGACAATATCCGCATCGGTGAGGATCCCCTTCTTGTAGAGCACCCTCGCGACGATATTGAACTTGCTCTTTGAATTCTCCTCGCTGACCGCCAGGCTGTCCACCCGGGCGAGAAGCATCGAGAGAATTTCATCGAGACTGACCTGCATCGGCATGGCCATTGAAAAGCGCCTCCTTCATATGGAAATTTCGAATAACGATTGTATCACATCATACGTTGAAACGGATTTCGATCATATCGCCGTCGACGACGGGATACTCCTTCCCCTCGAGCCTGAGGACCCCTTTTTCCCTGCACTTCGCGATTGAGGCGTCGTTTTCGATGAAGTCGCCGTAAGCCACTACCTGTGCGCGTATGAACCCCCGGGCGAGGTCGGAGTGAATCGTCCCGGCAGCGTCCACCGCATGCCGTCCCTTAATCAGAGTCCATGCCTTGACCTCGTCCTTGCCCGTGGTGAAAAACGAGATGAGCCCTAAAAGAGCATAGGCTTCGGCTATGAGGCGGTTTCGTCCCGATTCGGCGATTCCGAGCTCCGCCATGAACTCCGTCTGCTCCTCTTCGGAGAGTTCCGCGAGCTCCATCTCCATCTTTCCGAAGATCTTCACAAGCGGGATTCCCTTCTTCCCGGCAAGATCGCGAATCGCGCCGAGCGAAGGAAAGTCTTCGTCCGTCTGCTTTTCGTCGAGATTCGCCACGAGAAGCTCAGGCTTCAGCGTCACAAACGCAAAGCCGCTGAGAAGACGCAATTCGTCGGAGGAGAGCCCCAGCTCCCTCAGCGGACGCTCCTCCAGCAGATGAGAGCGGCAGCGTTCCAGCAACTCCTTTTCGACGGCCTCGGCAGGGATGTTTTTCTTTTTCGTCTCTAACCGGGAAAGTCGGTTTTCGATGACTCCCAGGTCTCGGAAGATGAGTTCCATTTCGACGATATTCCAGTCTCTTGCAGGGTCGATCGTGCTTTCGGGATGGGGTACGTCGGGGTTTTCGAAGAGACGAACCACGTGCACCAGGGCATCCGATTCGGCAACAAAGGAAAGAAACGCGTTTCCTACCCCCTCTCCTTTGCTGGCGTTGCGGGAAAGTCCCGCGAGATCGACGAATTCGACGGTCGCAGGGGTCACCTTCTTCGGAGCGAAAATTTCCACGAGACGGTCGAAACGTTCATCGGGAACATTGACCATCGCCCTGTTGGGGTCCGTCTTTCCGCTTGCGTAAGGTTTGACTTCGGCGCCCGCGCGCGTCACCACATTGAAAATCGTGCTCTTCCCGCTGAGGGGAAGACCGATGATACCACATTTGAGCATTCCGCTCCCTCCTTCATTTCCCGGCGGTGTTGTCCCGCTCCCGTAGTGCATTATACCCGCTCCACCCGGAAAGGACGAATTCCGGAATCTTTAGAGAAAGCCCGGTCAGTTTTCCGGATTTCTGTTATCATTGAATAGGAATTTCTCATTACCATGGGCCAAGGAGGCTTGAAAATGAAAATCGTCGTTTGTCTCTTCGCGATAACGGCATTCTTTGCTCTCTCTTCCGTATGCACTGCCGAAACATCGGCGCCTCCGTCCATCCTCCGGACGGAGATGTATCCGGGAGGAGCCCGGATCGTTTTCTCGGTACCTGCTTCCGGGAAAGTGCAATTTCAGCTCCCCGGCGCGTTCGAGGTCTCTTCCGTCCGCCCCGTTGCATCGGAAGGTGTCGAAGTCCGCTCTTTCGAGGCAGTCGAGGTCTCCCGCCCGGAATGGATCCCCCCGGTTCTCGAGAAACTCCACCGCTCAATACGGGAAAAGCGGACGGAGAGCTCGCTCCTTTCCGGAAAGATTTCGGCCATCCAAAGCTCGCTGGACCTTCTCTCGGGCCCTCTGCCGAAGGAGCTCAAGGGTTACGAGGTCGCTCAGTACATCGAATCGGTCCGCGATGTCCGGGAAAAAATGGAGATGGAACGCCTTGCCCTGTCAACTTCTCTTGAGGAGATCGGCAAGGAGCTTTCCGTCCTCGAGGCCGAGTTTCAGTCGAAGATGCCCCTCCGGGCCGATAAGGCGGTCGAGGTCACCGCGGTCCTCTCGGGAGAGGGAAACCTCCTGGTCGAGAGTTTTACCCGGCAGGCCGAATGGCAGCCCTTTTACCGGATGAACCTCGACAGCGGAACCGGCACGATTTCCGGCTCCCTCTTCGCGCGGGCACGCCAGAAGACCGGTCTCCTGATCGAGGGATCGATTTCCTTCCATACGTCGATGCCGTCCGCATCGGTATCCCCCCCCGATCTGAAGCCGCTCGTCGCCGATTTCGCCCCTAAAACGAAGAGCCGCGCATTCTCGATGGACGACGCAATGCCCCAAATGGCCGTGATGATGGAAGCGCCCTCCCCAGCTCCGGCGCCGCAGCCCGCAGTCGTTCAGACGCTCACCGACCTCTCGGCGAGCGCGGAAGGCATTCTGACGGGAGATTTCACCTTCGCCGATTTCAACCTCGGTAATTTCTCCCTGGAAGCTGAAGCATCCATCGTGTCGGTCCCGGTGCTCTCGGAACAGGCATGGCTCGTCGCCGAGTCGAAAGCCGTTCCGTTCGCCATACTGCCGGGTTCGGCCGAGCTCTCGGTGGACGGGAAATCCTCCGGCAGAACGACCCTGAAGGAGTACGGTTCAGGCTCCGATTTGCTGATGGCGTTCGGAAAAACACCGCGCGTCACAGCTTCCAGGGAAAAGGTCGTTCCCAAGGAAGGAAGCAGCTGGATGGGAAAGGGGCGGCTCGAGGACGGCTATACGATAGAAGTCTCGAACGGAATGCCCCATCCGATCACGCTCCTGCTCAAGGATCGGATCCCGGTTTCTTCCCAGGAAAAGCTCACGGTCGAAACGGTGCGGATCGATCCGCGCCCTGAACAGCATTCCGACGGAAACGTCCTTACCTGGAGGCTGTCTCTTGCTCCCGGAGAAACACGCACGATAACCGTCCTGTTCAAATTGGGGTACCCTTCGGATGAAACCATCATTTTTCGTTGATCCGGAACCAGGACACCTTTACACACGGCTTCCGGCCGGCGGGCACGATACGCCGTTCCGGCCGACGGGGAGACGTGCGGCATGATGCTATGGCTTACAATTCCCCCGCTGCTCTCGATCCCGCTGTCGATCATTCTTATCGCGTTCGGAGGCGAGAGCGGAAAGGTCTCGGTAGGAGCTCCGCTTTGGGTCCTCCTCCTGATGCTTTATTTCTCCCTGAGTATGCTCTATGTTGTTTCCATACGAAGAGAGGCATTCGCCGTACTGACTCCAGTCCAGCTGGCATCCCAGGGGATAATGGTCTGTCTCGTCTCTCTGGAAGCGGGCTCACCCCCGATCACTCCTTGGCTGGGGGTGACCGGGGCAGTTGCGGGCATATTCATGCTCATACACTTTTCCGCCGGGCAGAAGCAAAAAGGCGCCCGGCAGCAACCGGAGAAGCGCGAGACTGCGTCCGATTCACCGGCAACATCGGCGGCTCCGGGAGGCTTCCCTTTTCCATCGGTCGTAACGGACGGCGAGGGAACAATCCTTTATGCCAATGCGGCCTTTGAAGAGCTCACAGACGGGAAGAGCGTGAAGAACGAAAAGATCACCTCTTTTTTTATTCCGGGAGAGCCGGAAATCCTTCTTGAGAAGAAAAAATTCACGGCTCTGCAGAAGGCGCAGGACAATCGTTTTTATTTCCTTCTCATCGACGAGATTCCGCAACAAAAAAAATCGGGGCAGAAAACCGCCTTTGAACTCTTCGATTCGAAGACAGGATTCTATTCAAGAGGATACGCCAAGGTACGAATCGCGGAGGAACTCAGCCGCGCCAACCGTTACCGTCGCTGGCTCTGCGGCATTCTTCTCAAGATAAAATGTACATCTCTTCCGGGATTGAGCCGACAGGAAGCCCTTGAGGAGACGTTTCTGATCGCGTACTGCCAGTTCGTCAGAGACAGCATCCGCAACAGCGACATGGGATTTTTCATGGGAGGGGACGAACTGCTCATTCTGCTGCCCGAGACTCCGCAACAGGGTGCAAAAGACGTCTCCCTCAAGCTCGTCGACCTTCCCGAAGGACTTGCGGAAATGAAGAAGGATTACCCTTTCACCGTCGACATAGAGTACGGATTTCTCTACTACAGCGGAAACTATCCGCTTCAGTACGACCAGTTCATGGAAAAACTCTACTCCTCGCTGGGAGGCGCTATGGAATGAATATCCGAAAAACAGCTCCGGCATTGTGCGTTCTTCTTCTCCTGCTCTTTTCTCTTCCCGGCGCAAACGCCGCGGCGGAAGGAGATACCGTCCGCGAAATGACGCTGGAGGAAAAGGTCGGCCAGATCATGATGGTCTTCTTCGAAGGCCCCGTACTCTCTGAAAATCTCGAAAGGTTCATTTCGGAACTCCGGGTCGGAGGGGTGATTCTCTATTCGAGCAGGGGCAATATCGAATCCGTCCGCCAGGTGGCCTCGCTCAACGAAACGATCCAGCAAACAGCGCTTTTCTCGAGGAATCCCCCGCTTTTCATCGGCATCGACCAGGAAGGAGGCCTTATCGCACGTATCCGCGAAGGAGTGACGCTCTTTCCAGGTAATATGGCCCTCGGCGCCGCGGGCGATCCGTCCCTGGCCGCCCGGGTGGCCTCAGTAATGGGCGAAGAGCTGGCGAGCATCGGAATCAACATGAACTTCGCCCCGGTCATGGATGTGAACAACAATCCTCGGAACCCCATCATCGGCGTCCGTTCATTCGGCTCCGACCCGGAAGCCGTCTCCAGGCTGGGCTCCGCCATGATTTCAAAGTTTCTCGAGGAAGGTGTGCTTCCTTCAGCGAAACACTTTCCGGGGCACGGCGACACGGATATCGATTCGCACAGCGGACTTCCCATCATCAACGTCCCCCGAAGCAGGCTTGAAAGCGTGGAGTTCCCCCCCTTCCGCGCCGCGGTCGCTGCGGGAGTTCCGCTGGTCATGACGGCGCACGTCATCGTTCCGGCGCTCGACAGGAAGAATCCGGCCACGCTCTCGCCCGCCGTTCTCGGAACGCTCCGTTCGGAAATGGGTTTCGACGGCCTGATCATCACGGACTCGATGGGCATGGGCGCACTCAAAAAGGAACGAACGATGGAACAGGCGGCGGTCGAGGCGTTCAATGCAGGAGCGGATATCCTGCTTTTCGGTGCGGACAGGGGGCACGAGGAGACGGAACACTTCGGCATGCGGAGGGCGCTGCTCGAAGCGTGCCGGACAGGCGCGATACGGCAGGAGCGCCTCGACGAGGCGGTGCGCAGAATTCTCGCGGCAAAAAAATCCCTTGGACTCCTGGAAGACGGGTGGAAGGCGGAATTCAACCCCAAGCGCTCTCCGAAAGGAGAGACCGCAGCCCGGGAGGCTGCTTCGAGAAGCATCACCGTTGTGCGGAACAGGCGCGGCATCCTTCAGAACATCATTTCGGACGGAAAGAGGACTCCTCTTCTGTGGCCGGAAGAGCGCATCGAAGCCGGAAGGTTTTTTGCAGCGCTCCTTCCTTTTTTCGATCTTGTCGGAGTTCGGGAAAGACCGGACGAAACGGATATCGCCGTTGCCCTGAAAAGGGCGGGGAACTCGGAAGTTGTTCTTATCGCGGAGTATGACGCCAACAGAAACGCCGAATGGATCAACCTCGTCAAGCAAATTGGCGAGGAACGAACCGTGCTGCTCTCCCTCCGGACGCCCTATGCGCTTCTTTCAGTCCCTTCCGTTGCGGGAGCGATTGTCGCATACAGCGACAACCCTCCATCGCTTGAAGCTCTCGCGGATGTCCTGAAGGGAAAGGTTCCTGCCGTCGGCGCTCTGCCGGTGGAACTGCCCGGCTTCGAGCCTGTCCCGGCTGGAACGGGAGGCTGCCGGGTTTTCCCGGAATCCTGAACTAACCAGCGAGAGAAAGAGACGCCGCAGGGAAAGAGGCGAACGTCGCGGAGAGGGCGCTTGATTCCGAAAGGAACCAGGCGCCGTCTTCATTTTTATCCCATACGAAGGAGGAAGAGCAGCATCCTGTGCACAACGGTCCATCGCAGTACCAGTTCCCGTTCATATCCTTCATCCACATGTCGAAGACCTCCTCGTCGTTTTTATCAGTATGTGACACTGTTTTCTGTCCGAGGATGTTATATCACACGCCCCTTGATCCGTCAACCCCTGTTAAGTATTTTTCTTTCATAGAACTTTAGTTCATTTTCTCGAAGAGGAGTTTTTCACCTGAGGGTTCGCGGAGAAGAGGCACTGTCAGGATTTCTCGCGGAAGAGGATTTTTTTTCGCGATCGCTTTCAGCAGAAGACGTCCAACCGCACCTCCCGTTTCAAAGGCAGGCCATTCAAGACGGAAAAAGCCGGTCCGCACGGGATCTTCCGGAAGAGACGAGATACAGCCGGAAGTGACGGAAAGCGTATCCGGCTCAATATCGTCCAGAACAACAAATACGTCTTTTTCTCCCGGATGCGCTTTTTTGAGGGAGCGCGCAAGAAAGGGAAACAGGGGAGACGGGCCCGAAGCAAGGCGGACAGGACGTCCCGCGGCGGCCGTTTCCAGCCTGGAGAGCGTCTCTTGCTCCGAGACGATGACCGGCGGAGTGTCCGGAAGGGAAAAAGCCGCCGTGATCACCGGAAACGGTAGAGACGCGGGAAGATGGGAAATCCCTTCCCCTTTGCCAGCTATGACCATGCCGTCGACATGACGGGAGGCGAGCATGTCAAAAAGGGCATCGAGGTGAAAGCCCGGCATCTTGAGCAGGATGTCGATTCCGGATTTGGAGAGAACGCGGTTCAAGCCGGAGAAAAAGAACGGGGAAAAAACGGGCCTGACGGAGTCGAAAACTACCGCGACAAGCCCTGTTCTTCCTCCTGAAAGGGTGCTGGCCGCAAGGTCGACTCGATAACCGGCTTCCTTGGCGGCGGACCACACTTTTTCCCTCGTCGCCGGAGAAATGCGGGAGTCGCCTTTGAGCGCCCTGCTTACGGTGGCCTTGTTGACCCCGGCGATTCTGGCCACATCCTCCATCGTCAGTTTGCTCACGTCAGGGAAAAGCCCCCTTCTATACGTCGAAACAGGATCCGCCGACGAACTCCCGGATAATGGAGTTGTTCGGGATTGTTTCGGTTGGAATCATGGGGACGAACTTTATCATCGACAGGATGCGCTGCGACTCTCCATAGACCGGAGATCCCTCCGGAACGGTGTGCAGGATCGGGTCTACATAGGCTCGAAGCGCCGAGAGTTCATAAGGGAGCGACGAATTGAACATGACGTCGGCATGCTTCTGGTACGGAAAGACGAACTGCATGGCCCCCCGGATGACCTTCGGCCACATGGTCAGCGTCGACTCCGCGGAATGCCCCCTGGTCCGCGCATCGCGCACCAGACGCCGGAGCAGCCGGTTGTCGGTGGTGCTCGTCCGGTTGTGATTGTCGAAATTTACTCCTGTAAGCGGAGAGACGAAGATGCCGTACATCTCATCCTTCGGAATGACGCCGGTGATTCTGCTGTTCAGGCCGTGAATCCCCTCCATGATGAGAATATCCCTTGGTCCAAGCTTCAGTTTTTTCCCCGGGTTCTTCTTTCCTTCGATGAAATCGAACTGCGGTATGACGACCTCTTCCCCGGCGAGAAGGCGGCAGAGGTGATCCTTCAGCAAGTCGAGTTCGAGGGCTTCGACGACTTCGAAATCGAAATTCCCCTCCTCGTCGCGCGGGGTATCCTCCCGGTTCACGAAATAGTTGTCCATGGCGAGCGTTACGGGATTCCTTCCGCAGACCAGGAGCTGTATCTTGAGCCTCTCGGAGAATGTCGTCTTTCCTGAGCCGGACGGCCCCGCGATAGCGGCGACCTTTATATTCGACCGGGAAGCTACCTCCTCGGCAATACGCCCCAGCTTCTGGGCGTGGAACGCTTCGGAGATCAGGATGAGCTCCTGGGTTTTCCCTTCCGCGACTTTCTTGTGGAGGCTGTCGATCGTCCTCAGGTCAAGCACTTCAAGCCACCTGGCATAGTCCAGAAAGACGCTCGACAGGTTTTTTGACGCCCGGAAGGGAGGAAGAGAGGACGGATAGTTGATCGTCGGGAACTGCATGACCATTCCGGGGCCGAGAAGCTTGATGTCGTACAGCTTCAAGTATCCTGTGGAGGGGGCGAGAGGCGCATAATAGTATCCGTACATGTCCGCGCAGCGATAGAGTTCGACCGGATCGATGCCCCCCCACTGAAAGAGCCTCGCCACTTCCTTGCTCCCCTGACGGTCGAAAATCCTCCGGGCCTTGTCGAGCGGAACGACTTTCCGGATGAACGGCAGATCCTTTTGCACCAGGTCGGCCATCGTCGTCTTGATGACATTGATATCGTTCTGGGAGATCTCTTCCTCGGCGAACTCCCAGTAGTACCCTTCGCTGATAGAGTGACGGAGAACGATGTCCTTCGCGAGTCCTCTTTTACATGCCAGGACCAGCAGAAAACTCAGTGAACGCCGGTAGACTTCCATTCCTTCGAAGGATGAGGTATCGATGAACTCCACCTTCGCATTGTCCTCGATGACCCAGTCAAGAGAACGCAGGTAGTTGTTCACCCTCCATGCGACAATGGTATCTTCTCCATCGGGCCTGCTTTCCGAAAGAACGGATTTTCCGGTGAGCGGAACATCGCTCGAGAAGACGGGTCCGTTTGCGACTTCGATCGTAAATGCCATGGGGCGTTTTCCTCCCTTCGAAAAAACGAGTTGCGCTGCGTCTGAAAGTAGACTATGCTGTATATTACCATACAGAAGGCTTGAAGGAGATGCTCATGGAGACCGTGAAGGCGAAAACCAGAATATACGATCAGGTTGTGAATAAAATTAAAGAACTTATCTCCGAAGGAGATCTGCCCCAAGGATCCGCTCTTCCTCCGGAGCGCCAGCTCATCGACGAGCTGAACGTCAGCCGAAGTTCGCTTCGGGAGGGGTTCCGCGTTCTGGAGATGATGGGCCTGATAGAGAGCATCCCCGGAAAGGGACGCTTCGTCCGGACATCCCGAAGCGACGGAGGCTTGACCGGGCGTGTTCCCCTGCAGGACGAGGCGATCCTGACGCTGGTGGAGGCGAGGCTCGTTCTGGATCCGGCGATTGCCATCGAGGCAGCGAAGCACGCCTCTCCTTCCGATCTCACGAAAATCCGCCGCATTCTCACCAAGACGGGAAAAGACGTGGAGTCGCTCGAATACAGGGCCCAATGCGACTACGACTTTCATCTTGTCCTCGCGGAATCAACCCATAATTTCATCTTCGTCAACATCGTCAAGATGACGTTCAACCTCATCATGGCCACTCATGAACGGATATACGCTCTTCTGGACGACAAGGAGATTTTTCTCCGCGAACATGAGGAGATCTACGACGCGCTTGTGGTTCGGGACCTCGACCGGGTGTCGATCCTGATGTCCAGGCACGTGCAGCGCGTCTACAGGACGCTGCAGAACGCCATTGCGATGGAAAGCGTCGCCGCCGGGGAGAGAACGTAGCGGCAACGCCTTACAATCAGTAGGTCCATAAAAAATCGGGGAGCCCCTCGGCCAGCAGGCGCCGGCGAACATCGGCCGATATTGCCTCGAGGGCGGCTTCGGTTTTCCCTTCACACCTGGTGACGATCACCGGTTGCGTGTTCGAAGCCCGGACGAGCCCCCAGCCGTCGGGATAGAGGATCCGGACTCCGTCTATCGTGATTGCTTCGTGATCTTCGAGCGCCTTGTCGCGCAGAGAGGTCACAACATCGAATTTCTTCTCGTCAGGGCAGTCGATCCGCACCTCCGCGGTGCTCGGGTAGCGCGGAAGGTCGGACAGCATTTCCGAAAGGCCTGTTTCGCTGTTGGAGAGAATACGCAGCAACCTCCCCGCTGCGTAA
Source organism: uncultured Synergistaceae bacterium (assembly GCA_964426245.1). Classification (GTDB taxonomy): domain Bacteria; phylum Synergistota; class Synergistia; order Synergistales; family Aminobacteriaceae; genus JAAYLU01. Next base: position 25,522 of record CAYRPJ010000035.1, on the reverse strand, counting down.
AACGAGTCGTCGAACCCGTAGTATTCGTCCGCGAAGAAGAAATGGCCGGACAGCTCTCCCGCGAAGACGGCCCCGATCTCCTTCATCTTCGCCTTGATGACGGAATGCCCGGACTTCCAGAAGAGAGGCTTTCCTCCCATCCTGAGGACATCATCGACGAGCGACTGCGAACATTTCACCTCCACGATGACGTCCGCGCCGGGATATTTCGGGAGGATCTCTCTCCAGTAAAGAGCCATAAGAATATCTCCCCAGATCATCTCCCCGTGCTCGTCAACAACTCCCAGCCTGTCGGCGTCCCCGTCGAAAGCTATACCGACATCGGCTTTTTCCCTCCGCACCGCCTCCATCAACGGAACGAGGTTCTCCCGTCTCTGGGGATCGGGATGATGGTTGGGGAAGGAACCGTCGGGAGTATCGAAGAGAGAGATCACCTCGCACCCCATGGCCTCCAGGAAAGGGCGGATCTGGAAGCCTGCGGTGCCGTTGCCGCTGTCGGCCACCACTTTCAGCTTTCTCGGGCCGAGCGTGCACTTCGAAAGCAGCATACGCAAGTACTCATCGCGAATATCCCTCTCCGATACGGAACACGGGCGCTCCGCATCCGGAAAATCGTCCTCCCGGATCATCCGGAGAATCTCCTGAATATCGTCTCCGTACAGAGTCGCTCCCCTGAAGGCGAGTTTCAGCCCGTTCATGTCCTTCGGATTGTGGCTTCCCGTGACCATGACGCCTCCTTCGACGGAAAAGTGGTGAAGGCTCCAGTACAGGACCGGGGTTGTCACTGTTCCGGTCCGGATCACATCGACGCCGCTCCGAAGCAGCCCTTCAACGAGTGCCCGGATAATCCGCTCCGTGGAGAGACGGACATCTCCCCCCACCGATACAGCACGCACATTCCTCCGGACGAGCCACGTTCCAAAGGCTCTGCCGATGGCGGAGACCACCTGGTCGGTAAGATCGCTGTCGGCGATACCACGGATATCGTATTCACGAAAAATCGTTGGTGAAATTTGCATGCGGCTCCTCCTCTTTTATGACGCGCTCTTGTCGTTCCGAGCTTCAGAATGTATCATCGACATACCTGCCGTACTGCGTGCTCAATCTAATCAGGAGAAAATCAAAAAGTCAAGAATCATCTTGTGCTTTTTTTTTCAAAAAAGGGAGTGCTATTTGTGAATGAAATAACCATAATCGCGCCGATCACCGCGGTCATTCTCCTCGGCCAGCTGCTCGGAAGAACCGGAATGGTCTCGCCGCATACCTTCCGGGAGAACAACAAAATCCTCTACTGGCTCGCAATTCCGGCGCTGCTGCTTCGCCTCACCGCCCGTGCGAATCTCGACGCTTTGGGCGGCTGGAATCTGTTCCTCGCGGTATACGGAAGCTATTTTCTGCTTCCCTTCATCGCCTGGCTGTCCGGAAAAATAGGGAAAGAAAAACCGCAGCGAATTGCCATTTCGGTGCTGACGTCCATTCGATCGAACCAGGTTTTCATGGGGATACCGGCCATTTCGATCGCGATGGGCGTCGAAGGCCTCGAGGCGATGTCCCTCTTTCTCGCGATGAGCCTGGTAGGATACCACGTGCTCTCGATCACGGCATCGCAGTTCGTCCTCTCCGGAGGGCTTTCGTTACGGGGAGTCGCCGGCACCTTCTGGAAGGTGGTCCAAAACCCCATGGTCTGTGCGTGTCTCGTGGGCATTTGCTTCTCGTACTTCGAGATCCATCAGTTTCCCCGGTGGATCGACGTCACCCTCAAGGTCCTCGGGGATATCGGCACAGGGCTTGCACTGCTCGCGCTGGGCGCGAGCATTCGGGTCGCTTCAGCCAGGGGACTCCTCCGCGCGACATGGAGGGACTGTTTCTTCAAGCTTTTTCTACACCCTGCGGTTATCTACCTTCTTTTCCTGGTGTTTCCCGTCGAAAAGACAATGCTCCAGGTCGTCGTCTTCGCGTCCGCCCTCCCGGTGGCCGTCAATTCACTGGTGGTCGCTCAGGGTATGGGGATGGATTCCGGTTATGCCGGCGAGCTGATCGCCGTCTCGACCATCCTGTCCGTCTTCACACTCCCTTTATGGATGCGTTTCCTGGGGATCTGAAACCCGGTATCTCAGGAGGAACGATGCCATAAGAGAAGTCCGTCCTCCACCACGGGAGCTACCTGCCCGTTCTTTCGAAGCCATGTCAGGTGTGCGGATACCGCCGCGCTGTTCAGGAGAAATTCGCTGATCGACATGGAGAGTCCGAAAAGCGAGCCGATTTTCCCTACGATCGTGTCCCGTCCCGCAGGTTCCGCACAGCAATCCAGCACAGCCTGGCCCACACGCAGCAGGCTTTTGCGGTTCGCCCCGGCGAGAGGGCGGATATCCCTCGTCGCCGGTGCATGGCTGGGAATGAACCACTCCGCTTCCTGGTTCTCGATAAATTCGAGCGTCTCCAGAGCAGCCTGCACATCGACGACGAACATGATGCCATACTTTTCCAGGAGCTCTTCCGAAAAAAGCGCGTCCGCCACGAAAAAAACACCGTCGGGAGTTTTCACACCGATCATATCGAGGAAATGCCCGGGGAGGGGGACGGCCTCCAGCCCGCTCTCGTCGAATGGTCCGGAATTCCGGATCAGAACATCGACAGCGGACGGCTTTGCCTGGAGAAACTTATTGGAAATTTCGCCGAACGGAAACGCCGACCAGAGAAAAAAAGGCTCCAGGAAAGAGTGCTCCATAATCGCCGCCTCGAGAGGCGTCGCCGCGACCAGGCAGCCGGTCCTCTTCTTCAGGAAGGCGTTTCCTCCGCAATGGTCCGCGTGCGAATGCGTGCCGACGATGCAGCGGAGCTGCTTCTTCTCCGCTTCAAGAACACGGGCGATCTTTCGCCCCGCCTCGTCGTCCAGCCCGCTGTCCACCAGCCAGGCATCTTTCCCTCTCAGAAAAAGCCCCGTGTTCACCCTACCCGGAAAATAGTACGTTGAACCCGCTAGATGAAGCATCTCCATCAGCATCGCTCCCTTTCCATCTTTTCTTTATTCTCGCTCGAACAGAAAATGTTTGCAACCATCTTGCGTTGCAGGAAAAATGCGCTATAATAGGATCAACATTTGGTACGGACCACAAAAATATCCTGTATCACGTTTTTGATTTTTTGGAAGGAGGAAATATCATGGAAAAAACTCGCAAAGATGTCCAGGGGAAAAAAATCCTTTCCGAGGCCGGAGAACACGAGGATTTATTCGACGAGGTCATGGCCGACATGAATCATGCGACGTACAAGGCGGGCCTGGATCAGTAATTTCACATCTTTCTTCGTACTCTATCCGCACTGCCGGCGCATGCCGGCTTTTTTTTTGCTTTACCGCCGCTTTCCCGGTGGGGTATAATTGCCCGGTAGACCGGGAGGTGACAGGATTGCCCAATTCCTGCGACAGTTTGTCTTCAAGTTCTTTGTCCGCTCCGACCGCTTTGGAGGTGCGGAATCTCCAGAAATCCTTCGGCGACATATCCGTTCTCAAAGGGATCTCCCTGGCGCTGAGCGAAGGCGAGGTCGTCTCCGTGATCGGACCGAGCGGCTCCGGAAAGAGCACACTTGCCCGCTGTATCTGCCGCCTCGAAGAGATCAACGGCGGCGAGGTTCTGCTCTACGGGAAAAGGATCGATAACGCGAGACATTCCAACAGGGACATCGCCCGTCTCGTGGGGATGATTTTTCAGCAGTTCAATCTCTTTCCGCATCTCTCCGTCGTGGAGAATCTCATCCTGAGTCCCGTCCGCATCCTCGGACTTTCTCCGAAGGAGGCAGAAGAGAAGGCCATGGCTCTTCTGCAGCGGGTCGGCCTGGTGGACAAGAAGAACGCCCGGCCGAACGAACTTTCGGGAGGGCAGCGCCAGCGGGTCGCTATAGCACGCGCCCTGGCGATGAGTCCGAAGATCATGCTTTTCGACGAGCCGACGAGCGCGCTCGACCCCGAACTGGTCGGAGAGGTCCTCGAAGTCATCGCCGATCTTGCGGATTCGGGGATGACCATGATGATCATCACCCATGAGATGATGTTCGCAAAGGAAGTCTCGGACAGGGTGCTCTTCATGGATGAAGGCAAGATCGTCGAACAGGGACCTCCCGAGAACATTTTCGTCTGCCCTCGTATGCCGCGGACGCAGTTGTTTCTCCAGAGGATGCTCGTTCATTTCGGAAAGGAACTCGTGACGTCGACCGAAGAAAGGACGTGCCCCGATGACGCTTGATTTTTCGGCTGTCACACCCTACCTGCATATGCTGCTGCGAGGAGCCGCCATCACCGTCCAGGCATCGTTTCTCTCCCTGCTCTTCGGTACGATTCTCGGAATTTTCGTGGGAGCGGTCAGGGTGGCTCCATTCGGCCCGTTGCGGTCACTGGCCTCGGCCTATATCTACGTGATCCGCGGCACTCCGCTGCTCATACAGCTTTTCCTGATCTATTTCGGACTGCCCTCGCTGGGACTGAACCTCCCCGCTTTTTCGGCCGGAGTCATCGGGCTGACCATCAACTCTTCAGGGTACGTCGGGGAGATCGTCCGCGGAGGGATCGAAGCGGTACCGAAGGGCCAGTGGGAAGCGTCGAAAGTGCTCGGGCTCTCGTATCTCCATACAATGCGCTTTATCATTCTCCCCCAGGCGATACGGAACATGCTGCCGGCGATAGGCAATGAATTCGTCACGCTCATAAAGGAGTCCTCGCTGCTCTCGACTCTTGCCATTACAGAACTCACGATGGTGGGACAGCAGGTGCGGAGCGTCACGTACGCGTCGTTCGAGACGTTCATCATCGTCGGCCTGATCTACCTGACGATGACGAGCATCACAAGCCTGATGCTCCGGCACATCGAGAAACGCTGGACGGTGGACTGAAATACGGCACGATTGAAAAAGGAGACCGCCCGGCTCGTTCAGGCGGTCTCCTTTTCATGGTCTCTTTATGCCGATCCGCTCAAGGCAGTTCGCGGGGCATCTTGCCGGTTCTCTCCCCGGTCACCGGAGCCCGGGAACCGAAGGAAGACCGTTCGATATCCGCGGCGATTCCGTCGAGGTACCCCCATGTCGCCATGACGATCTCGCGGATGGAGAGTTTCCGTTTTTCCCGCATCTCGTTCCATAAGGGTATCGGGAGATAGAGCCAGATCCTGAAAGAAGCCTCGTCGCTGCCGAAATCCGAGAGGATCAGATATCCGGCCTTGCTGTAGAGGACAACGGGCCGGGACGATTGGGAGTTCATCCTCTGGAGATCATCCACCGAAAAGGCGAGGCTCTCCATCTCCTCTATGTCCTTCCGTCCCGGAAGGTCCATGAGGGAAAACCAGATACGCGGCGTCTGAATCGCTCCATCGAAGACGTCGGGCGCTATTTTGAGCCACGTCTTGATCCGCGAGACGCCCTCGTAGTCGTTCCGGAAGAGGGCGAACCGGATTGCCCAATAGGCCATCCGCGCAACGACGTCCTTCTCGAGCGCATCCTGCATCGCTTTCTCGTTCTTGAGGAAATCCTCGTCATGGAAGAGAGTGTCCTCCCTGAGAAGCCCCCGCAGTATCAGCATCGCGGGCAGATGTTCTCCGGGAGGCGCCATCTGCCTGCGCAGGCAGGACTTCAGCCGCTCGACAGCCTCCCTCGGAATCGCGACTCTCTCCACGTCGCCGAGAGAGATGATCTTCGGCTTCTCATCGTACAGAAAGATCTCTTCCGACTCGTCCGTGCCCAGTTTTCCAAGAGTCCAGCGTTCATAGGCCTTCAGGGAGACGGTACCAAGAAGATAGCGGTTATAGGGAAGGAGGAGAAGGACTCTCGGAAACGAGACATCCGGCAAGCCGTCAACATGCATTTCATCGGGCAGCTGCGCCAGATTTCCTTTCGACATGAGCTCGAATATCATATACATCCCCCCCTTTTTCATAAGAGTAACATCATTTCATTAAAGCATCAAGAGAAAAATACTCGTAAGAACTATACCTTTTTCTCAGGATGAAATGATCCGCGTCTTCTCCCCGGCATCGTGCCCGCTCTACTTCCACCGGCGATGAAGCCAGAGCCACTGTTCCGGGCAGGCCCGGATCATCTCTTCAATGGTCGTGTTCATTGCCTGCGTATTTTCGCGGATCGCGGAATCCCTGTCGGGGTGCTCCGCCATCGGGAGCGGTTTTGAAATGACGACGCGATGGCGGAACGGGGAAACCCGGTATGAGACGACCGGAACGACCGGCACTCCTGCAAGATGCGCAATGGCGGCCGGCCCTCCTGCGGTGTAGCATGGGCGACCGAAAAACTGTGTCCGGACTCCGGTGATGTTCCATGCCTGGTCGGGAAGAAGTCCGAGGAATCCCCCTTTCTTGGCGAAACGCACCGCTTCCTTCATCACGAAATGCTTTTCAAATGTTCCTACGCCCAGACGGCTGCGGTACGCCGTGATCAGCTCCGACAGATTGAGATCGTCCGGATTGCGGACAACCGCGGTCAGAGGGTAGCCTGACTGGGCCAGCCAGCCGGCAAGAAGCTCCCAGTTGCCCACGTGCCCGGTCAGAATGATCGCGCCGCTCCCCGACGCCTTGAGTTCGTCGAGGATCTCCTTCCCCTGTACTGAGCAGACCCAACCGAGCACCTGCGAGGGGTCATTGAGAAGCGAGAGGTATTCCGCGACCATCCATGCCAGATGCTCGTAGATTTTTTTCACTTTGCTCCGGATCCACTCTTCGGAGGCCTCCGGATAGGCCATCCGCAAGTTTTCCCGCGCAACGGCGCTTCTCGGGCGAATGCATTTCAGCCCCGCGGAAAAGAAACCGGCGATTGCACCGGCGCGCCATCCGGGGCGAACAACGGCGCGGATGGCATCAAGAACGGCCGCTTTTCCCCTCACACTCCGCCTCCTCCAAGTGAAGCGTAGAGCTTTTTCAGCTTTTTCGCTCCCTTTTCGGGGGGAAAGGAATCGGTGACATTCCTTCGGGCGAATGCGGACGCGCTTCGCCCTCCCTCGCCAAGGACCTGCCGGAGAGCATCCCTGATCTCCTGAGGGCTTCCTGATGAAGGAAGGTGGACATATCCTTCCTTCCCGAGGACCTCGTCCATCAGAGCGGAGCGTGCCGCTACGGAGGGTATGCCCATGAGCGCGGAGTACGCGGCGAGCAGCGCAAAGGAGGGAACGGGACGCGGCAGCAGGAGAATACAGTTGCCCGATGCAAGAAGCTTCCCTCCTTCATCCGGTACATCATCGAGGTTTCGGAGCTCGCTCGACATCTCCGCCGCGATCTCCCCGAATTTTCCGTCATCATTCTCGTCTCCACCGGCGATAAGGAAGAGAGGAGCTCTTGCATCACCTGGAACTTCTTCCTCTTCTTCCGGGCTCCAGTTCACCTTCATTTCAAAGGCTGGAGGGATATAGGTCTCCCCTGAAGAACAGGCTGTCGCGGAGAGGACAGTAGGATGTCCTCTCCATGCCGTCGACGCGTCGAAGCGGGTATGGACCGTCCTGGCACGAAGCCGGATCAGTTTCCACCATGAAGGAGGTTCGCCCCAAAGGTGCCAGAGCCTTCCCTTTCCGCCCACGATGAGCGAGCGCTCCACGGCGGTCAGTGAATGCCAGGAGAGCGTTCCCGCAATTCCGAGAGATTCCGTCCCGCCTCCGGTAAAGACCTGGAGGTGTTCTCCGTCACGAATCAGAGCCCTGGCAAGAGTTCCGGCAACCGCAATCTCCCATGGCCGCATCGATTCTCCTATATACCAGTAACAGGTTGCCTGCTGCTTCATTCTTCCCTGCCCCTCCTCCCCTCTTTCGCCGCTACCGGAAGAGAACCATAAAGAGCCGTTTTTTTCCGAGCCGGACAAAAAGAAACTTTCCGGCCAGCACATCTTCTTTCGAGATCAATGCCCCTTCTTCAGCAACCCTTGCGCCGTTGACGGAAAGGCCTCCTCCTTTGATGAGCCTGCGCACTTCGCTTTTCGACGGGCACCCGCCCGCCGCGACGAGGACGTCCGGAAGCGCCGCGGGAAGCTCCCCTTCGAAAATGCCCGAGGGGACTTCTCCGGCGAGGGTATCGAGCATGGAGGGAGAAAGCTCCCTCGGTTCGAACGATTCGCCGAAGAGGATCGAGCTCGCCTTCTGTACTGTTTCGGCATTATTCCGTCCATGCACAATGGACGTCACTTCAAAAGCAAGCCTGCGCTGCGCTTCCCTGCGTTCCGGAGAGGCGATATGAACCTTCATGATATCCCCGATTTCCTCCAGGGAGAGGAACGTGAAGAGCTTGAGCAGTTTTTCGACTGACTGGTCCTCGGTGTTCACCCAGAACTGGTAGAACTTGTAGGGGGACGTCCGCTCCGGTGCGAGCCAGACGGCGCCGTCTTCGGTCTTGCCGAATTTCGTTCCCGAAGAGGTCAGAAGCAGGGGCTGCGTCGCACCGAAGGCTTCGCCCCCGGTCTTTTTCCGGACAAGGTCGATGCCGGAAATGATGTTCCCCTGCTGGTCGTTGCCTCCCATCTGCAGGCGGCATCCGTACGTTTTGAAGAGGTGGAGGAAGTCGTAGGCCTGAAGGAGAACATAGGAGAATTCCGTGTACGATATGCTCTTTTCGGGGTCGTCGAGGCGGCTCTTGACGTATTCCCTGGCTATCATCGCGTTGACGGAAAAATGTTTTCCGACTTCCCTGAGGACCTCGAGAAAAGTCAGCTTTCCGAGCCAGTCATAGTTGTTCAGGAGCATCGCGGACGACTCTCCGCAGTCGAAGTCGAGGAAATGGGTGAGCTGCTTCTTGACGCCTTGCATGTTCTCCTGGACTTTCTCGAGGGTGAGAAGATTCCTTTCCTTGCTCTTTCCGGAAGGATCGCCGATAAGACCGGTGCCCACGCCCGCGAGCGGAACCGGTCGATGACCGCAGCGCTGCATCCACGCGAGAGCCATGATAGGGATGAGGTGGCCGACGTGAAGGCTGTCCGCAGTCGGGTCGAAACCGATATACGCCGTCACCATCTCTTTTTTGAAAAGAGCGCTCAGCTCTTCTTCATTACTGCACCATTCCACGTGTCCCCGTTCTTTGAGGACGTGAAGCGCATCTGAAAACATATACTTCCCTCCTGAATCGATAGAATCCACTCCGTAGCGCATACAGGGAGAAGATGGCTTCAGTACCGAGCCATCCCCTTGCACTCCCTCATTTTCTCCATTCAAGGAATCCCTCTCCGGGTCCGGGCATCACCAGGACCACGATTCCAAACTTCTCCAAGGCGCCTGCAGCCTGCAGCAGTCTTTTCGGACTCACTCCCACGTTCTTTCCCATCGTTTCCGCAATTCTCCCTGTTTTTGCAAGGTTATGCAATGCTTCCGCGATTTTCGGAATATCGAGGTACGCCCACAGAAAGACCCTGCCCATATCGTGCAATACCGAAGAATACTCTCTGATCGGCCGGAACCGCTCGTATCGCAAAGCATCTCTGTCCATCAGCCCGAGGTACACCATCCGGAAGTTTGCGGCGGCCAGAATGGAGAAAGGGATGGCGGTCGTTCCGCCCACAGGAAAGGTATCCAGCTTTTCAACGCCGGGAACCAAGCTGCTCCACTCGGCCTTCCAGAAGGATTCGACAAAGGCTTCTCCTTTTTGCCCCCTCTCGGGAAACTGCAGAAGCAATCCCGGAAGAGAAAAGACAAGGAATTTGCTGCTGCCGCAAAGGGAGGCCAATACCGGACCCGGAAGCATACTCCCGAAGAGGCCGTCACGTGCTCCATACCGGATGAGTCCTTCTCCGAAGCGTCCGTCGAGGAGCCCCGGCATGCCCTTCGGCAGATTGACTCCCAGAGCGGCGACAAGCGGCGTCGGAACCTCCATTCTGCCGTCCCACTCCACTCCCTGCAGTTTTTCCAGAACGGAGAGAGGAACGATGTCTTCCAACCCTTCCGCCTTCCATTTCATCCGGCCGCCTTCGGGATCCTCCCTCCATGCCGCGGTGACGCGCAGATTCCCCCTGGCGACCGGCAATCCCGCCATGGCGGCCACATCAGAGAGAATTCCTCCGTCGGAAAAGAGCACATGATTGGGCCACCTTCCTTCCAGCCTCCACGACGCAATCGAAGGTTCCTCCTGTCTTTCCAGCGTTGCGGACATTTTCTCCATTGCTTCCCGTGAAGAAGCCAGCATTGTAATTCCGCCGTCGACGGAGAGATGAAGGGGCGGCGCCCCGCGTTCATGTATCAGGGCGAAATCTCCGGGAGCAAGCTCGCCGAGACGGATATCCAAAAGTTTCCCCGCGAATTCCTCCGGAAGTTTCCCCTCTGCGAGTTTTCTCGTCATCTCCGCAGGAAATTTCGCGGCCGCATGGAGATGGATCCGATTCCCCTCAAGAACCAGGAGTGAGGCAGTCTCCCCAGTTAACTCAAAAAGAGATGAGACGGCGGACAACACCTCCACGGGAAAATTCACAGCTCCGCCCGCCCGTATCGCTGCGTGTTGAACGGCCGGAATCCAGGCTCCTCCTCTTTTCCCTTCGAAGTAAAAAAAGGGAGTATCCCGGTCAGGTTCGGGAATAGCGAAGGAAGGGTGACGCCCTTCGGGGCCTCTCCCCCCGTACAAAATCATAAGGCTGAAGAACAAAAAGACTGTAAAAACAAGCACGGGGGAAATAAAACCCTTGCGCACGCCGTCCACCTCCGGAAACAGGATCTCCGCATTGGAGCGGAAAGGAGATGCTCGCTCTCCCTTCCGCACGTCGGATTACGATAATCCGCCTACTTTTTTTGCTCCTCGCAAATCTTGCCGCTTGCTGCCTCAAGCAGGAACTTACTCGTTTTAACCAGAGAGAGCACGTCTTCCTGCTGAACCGGCACAGCCCTGCCCTGCAGTTCCGAGGCGAGAACAAGAATTTCGGAGAGCAACGTCGAGATCTCCTCTCTCCGGAGAAGCACGGGCTGTTCGACAATGGAGGCTGCTTTGCCGGCTCCGTTCGGTTCAAGCTCGATCTCTTGCCCGGCGACGGGAACGACACCTTTCATCCCGGCTTCAGCGAGCGTTTCCGAAAAGGCCAGGGACGATTTCGGCTCGCCGTGCGTAATGAGAAAGAGAGGAGACGTGGTGAAATTGCCTGCCCATTCGAGCAGGTCGTCCCGGTCGGCATGCGCGGAAAAACCGTTGATGGTGTGGATATTCGCCTTGACGGAGACATCCTCGCCCGCAATCCGCAGATTTTTCTCGCCCTCCACGATGCGCCTGCCGAGAGTCCCCCGCGCCTGGTACCCCACGAAAACAACGTGATTCCTGGGATTCCAGATGCCATGCTTCAAGTGGTGGATGATGCGTCCGCCGTTCGCCATGCCGCTCCCGGCGATCACAATGGCATGGTCGATATTGTTGACTGCCTGCGATTCTTCCACGCTTGATACGTACTTCAGCTTCCCCGGGGCGAACGGATCTTTATCCTGGCTGATGAACTGCTGTATCTCCGAGGAGAGAAGGTTCGTGTGCTTCTGATAGATTTCTGTTGCCTTCACTCCCATGGGAGAGTCGAAGAAGATCGGAACGTCAGATCCCAGAAGCCCTTCGTCACGGAGAAGCGAGAGTTCGTACAGGATTCTCTGGGCGCGGTCAACCACGAAACTCGGAATGAGCACCTTGGCCTTGTCTTTCAAAGCCGTTGCAAGAACGCCCCGGAACTCCTCCCTGCTCTCCTCGTTGGTCTTGTGGAGACGATCCCCGTACGTGGACTCCATCACGACATAGTCGGCCGAAGTGATGATGGCGGGATTCCTCTCCATCACCGTCTGTTGCGGTCCCAGGTCGCCGCTGAAGACGACCTTTACCTTCTTGTCGGCCTCTTCAAGCCAGAATTCAAGGATCGCACTCCCGAGGATGTGGCCGGCATCACGGAAACGGACGGAAATGCCCGGCGCGACGGGAAGCCTGTCGTCGTAGCTCGCAGCCGATAGCATTTTGATCGCTTTCTCGACATCGTCCCGCGTATACATGGGTTCGACCGGATCAAGCCCCTTCCGGGAATTTTTCTTAGAACGCCATTCCGCCTCCTCCTTCATCAGGTTCGCGGAATCATACCAGAGGACCTTCACGAGTTCCAGCGTCGGAAGGGTAGCCCAGACCTTCCCCTTGAACCCTTCCTTGACGAGAAGAGGGATTCTTCCCGAATGATCCATGTGGGCGTGAGTGAGCACCACCGCATCAAGAGATGAAGCCGAAAAAGAAAAGGGGTCGCGATTTTTCCGTTCGTCGTCCTTGCCCTGGTAGATACCGCAATCGACGAGAACCCTGCTCGCGCCGCATTCCAGAAGATAGCTCGATCCTGTTACTTCACCGGCAGCTCCGATTATTTTCAGCCTCATGACCGCTCCCTTTCGGGATTCCCCCTTTCCTGTATGGAACCATCCTTCCCGGATTTTCATCCGGGACATCGAAACGACTCTCCGGCATGGTACAACGAATCAAAGTCCCCCCGCCGTTTCGGGAGTACACTTCAAGCCTTCCGCCCACCAGCGTCATCCGTTCGAGCATGTTGGCAAGCCCCCGGTGCCCTTCCACCCTGAGATTTTCGTAGTTCAGGTCGGGTTCGAATCCATTTCCGTCGTCCTTCATCTCAAAGATGACCGAATTGTCTTCCTTATAGATATTCGCGCGCATCTCCCTTGCTTTTCCGTGACGGGCGGCGTTGGAGACTCCCTCCTGGAAGATGCGGAAGAGCGAGAGCAGCTTTTCCCTGCCGAGCTCGACCGAATCGTCGATCTCCATGATGATGTCGATTCCGAAATGCCGGGCCAGTCTTTCGCTCAGTTCGGTCATCGCCTGCTCGACTCCGAGATCGATCCAGGGGGGCGAAAGTTCGTCGCACATCTCCCTGAGTTCGCGAACCACAAGATGCGCAGTCTCTTCCGCTAATGCAAGATGCTTCTTGACGGTCTCTTCATCCTTGCTCATCGTCGAAAGACGCACTTGCTGGATCATCGCGGTGATATTCTGAAGCGGGCCGTCGTGGAGCTCTCGCGCTATCCTGGATTTTTCTCCCTCCTGGACACGGACGATATCGTTCACGTACCGGTTGCGGAGATGCGTTCGCTCAACCGCGGCGCTTGCCAGCTTGTACAGGACCTCCCTCAGGCTCCCGATCTCGCATACGGCAACCGGATCGGAGGGTTCGGGCAGATCTCGTCCCCAGCTGAGCACCTGAAGTTCGGCCACGAGTTCCCGCAGAGGCTGAATGAGCCATTTCCACAATGCCCACAAAGCCAGGAGGATACAGATGGCCATAATGACGACGAGAATCGGCCAGAGCCTCCCTCCTCGGGCGAGAGGGCCGAGGAGCAGTTCCCAAGCCACCGCCGCGATGACGAAGCGCTCTCCGCCGCGGACAGGGTAGACGGCGATGGTATACAGGTCGCCGTTTTTATCCTTGATCTCGACGGCTCTTCCGACCGGAATGTTCGGTCTCCAGATAGCCGCCAGGTTGTCGGCCCCGGGGGACGAAAAAAGCAGCCTCCCGTCGGCATGAACGACGGCGACCCACCCCGGAAGCGACGGTCCCCAGGCGAACAGCCGAAACCGCCTGAGTTCGAGGGTGCTCAGCTCACCTCCCCATCCTGAAATATCGGTTCCTGTAAGCCTTGAAGCCACGTTTTCGGCCATCTCCTGAACGTAGGAGCGAGCTACCGACTCCATGGCGAGTTCATGCTGGACTATGCCGATACCCGACACAAGAAGCACTGCGAACGACGGGAGCATCAGGGCGAACGTGATGATGAGAAGGAGATGCCTTCTCATTCAATGAGTTCCTCCAGCGTGACAACGCCGTATTTCAGCGCGAGAAGGAGCGCTTCCGTCTTGTTCTTCGCTCCAAGCTTGTCGTAGATGGAGGCGAGATGCGTCTGGACGGTCCGTTCACTGATGAAAAGCCGCGAGGCGACTTCCTTGCTCGAAAACCCCTTCGACGCGAGGATGAGAACTTCTCTCTCCCTCGACGAAAGCTGTTCCGGGGTGAATTCACCGTCGCCCATGGCGGAGGCCACTTCGGAGTCGAGGTAGAATCCTCCCTTGGCGACAGTGCCGATCGCTCTCGTGATCTCCTCGGGCGTGGCGGTCTTCAGGATGAATCCCCTCGCGCCGGCCCGCAAAGATGCAAGGACGTACTGCTGGGCATCGTAGGAAGTCAGCATGACAACCGCCACGGGAAGTCCCGCTTCTTTCACGCGGCGCGCTACGGCGACACCGTCTTCCCCGGGCATGCGGATATCCAGAAGCGCTACGTCGGGACGCACCTCGGAGATGAGTTTCCAAGCCGCCTCTCCGTCCGCCGCCTCACCGACGAGTTCGACGGAGCTTTCCTGTGCAAGATACGCTGAAATACCGGCTCGTGTCAACGGATGATCGTCCGCCAGAAGGACCCGTATAGGCATATTCTCCACTCCTTTATCCCCGGTCCGGGAATCGAATTTTATCTAGAGTATGGTATCAGCGGAAAGAGGCCGCAACATCGGCAAAAGACGCCGAAAAAACGGGCAAGCTCAGGCGTTCGCCGGAATTCCGAGCCCGAGCTCGGGCTCAATCCGCCTCATGGCGAGGATCACCCATTCGATGACCGTGTCCAGCGGCATGGGGATCATCTCAGCTCCCTGGACGATCAACTCCCGGTTCACGCCCTTGGCGAACGCCTTGTCCTTCCACTTCTTCTTGACCGATTTGACCTCGAGATCCTGAACCGAGCGGCTCGGCCGCACGAGGGCGGCGGTCATGACAAGCCCGGTGAGTTCGTCGACCGTGAAGAGCACTTTTTCCATGTCGCTCTCCGGCTTCACTTCGGAGCAGAGGCCCCAGCCGTGCGCCAGGACGGCGCGAACGATATCTTCAGGATAGCCTTCTTCGGCAAGCCAGCGAGCGCCTTCGATCGTATGGCGTTCGGGAGTCTCCTGCATCTCTTCCCAGTCGATGTCGTGGAGAAGGCCTGCCATCCCCCATTTCTCGACATCGCCTCCCATCTTTTCCGCGAAAAAAACCATGGAGGCTTCGACGGCGAGGGCATGCTTGACGTGCCCGTCGTCCTTGTTGTGGCGTTTCAAAAGTTCAAGAGCGTTTTCCCGTGTGTGTGTCATTCCGTTTTGTTCCTCCTCGCGAGTTCAGCCGGTCCGAATACGTCCTCCAGAAGATCCCATGCGGAAGCAAAAAAAACCGGAGAAAGGCACACGACCTCGATGGAGGCCTGTGTGCGCATCTCCCTGGCAAGGTCGTCGGGATAGGGATTGAGGAAGATCACCTTTTCGATACCGGCGTTAATGATGGCTTTCGTACAGAAAGAGCACGGCTCATGGGTGCAGTAGATATGCGAGCGCACAGTGGAGATTCCCGCGGCGGCGGCCTGCGCTATCGCGTTCATCTCCGCGTGGGATCCCCTGCACATTTCGTGACGCTCTCCCGAAGGGATGGAAAGAATGCTTCGCAGGCATCCGACATCGGCACAGTGCGGCAGTCCTTTAGGCGCACCGTTGTATCCGGTGCTGACGATCTGTCTCTCACGAACGATGACGGCGCCGACCTTCCGGCGCAGGCATGTGCTTCGAGTCGCCGCGACGCTCGCAATCATCATAAAGTAGACATCCCATTCAGGCCGCGAACAATTCATGACGTGCCCCCTCAGACGG
This sequence comes from uncultured Synergistaceae bacterium, assembly GCA_964426245.1. GTDB lineage: Bacteria > Synergistota > Synergistia > Synergistales > Aminobacteriaceae > JAAYLU01. The sequence goes on along the minus strand of CAYRPJ010000035.1, from coordinate 9,888 downwards.
TTTTTTCGATTATAACACTCCCCCCGCTCTTCCCCGGTTGCGGAAAGAAGAATTTCACACGAAGTCAACATGATATGATACTCTTACTATATATGTGCATCCCTTTATATGCAAAGGAGCCTTAAATGTTCTTTTCTTTCAGAAAGATCGACCCTAAAATTCTCTCGTGGTGCGCCTACGACATCGGAAACTCCGCCTTCGCCACCACCATCATGGCGGCGATCTACCCCGTTTATTTCCGGGAAGTGGCCTCCGCCGGACTCGCACCGAACATCTCCACGGCCTATTGGGCCTATGCCGCGGCAGCATCGCTTTTTCTGAGCGCTTTCTTCGCTCCGATCCTGGGAACGCTGGCAGATATCCAGGGTTCGAAAAAACGGCTGCTGACAGCGTTCACCGGCCTCGGCGTTCTTTCGACCGGGCTTATGGCATTCATCGGGCCGGGGGACTGGTTTGCGGCGCTCCTTCTCATGGCGGGGGGAACCGTCGGGTTCACCGTCTCCATCATCTTCTACGACGCGCTCCTCCCGTCGATCACCACGCCGGACCGGGTCGATGTCGTTTCGTCGCAAGGGTACGCGCTGGGCTACCTCGGCGGAGGCATTCTCCTGGCGGTGAACATGCTGTTCATCGCCTTTCTTCCCGGAACAGCGGGCGCACGCCTCTCCTTCCTCTCGGTTGCGTTCTGGTGGGCCGGTTTTACGGTTCCGCTTCTGGTACACGTCGAAGAACCTCCTGTCGAAGGAGAGAACGTCGGAACTGTCGAAGCGCTCGGCCGCGGCATCAAAAGGCTTCAGAGCACATTCAGGGATATCCGCTCCTTCCGCAATCTCTTCCTTTTCCTGGTGGCATTCTGGTTCTACAACGACGGCATCGGGACGATTATCCGGATGGCGGCGATTTACGGATCCCAGCTCGGCATCCCCATGCACCACCTCGTCGGCGCACTGTTGCTCACCCAGTTCGTCGGCATTCCCTGCTCCCTGGCGTTCGGCACGCTCGCTTCCCGCGTCGGCAGCAAAAACGCGATTCTCACCGGGCTCGCCGTCTACCTGTGTCTCATCTTGGCGGGGGTCTTCATCAGCAGACCGTGGCACTTCTGGGCGCTCGCCGTCGGTGTCGGGACCGTACAGGGAGGAACACAGGCAATCAGCCGAAGTTTCTTCGCCTCCATGCTGCCAGCAGGAAGAACCGCTGAATTCTTCGGGTTCTATGATATCTCCAGCAAATTCTCGGGGATCCTCGGTCCCGCAATTTTCGGCGCTATCACCCACCTTACCGGATCGAGCCGTATTGCGATCGCGATCCTTTCCTACACATTCATCATCGGCATTCTCATTCTCCGGAAAGTTCGAGGGTAATCCTCATGAATTCGTTCTTTCTCCTTGCGGCAAGGATCCTGGGAATCCTGCTCCTTTTCCTGTGCTCCGGCTCGGAAGGGGCGGCTCCTCTTTATTCGGGAAACAGGATGATGAAAACCATTGCAATCACATTCGACGACGGCCCCCATGAGACGCTGACGCCGAAGCTGCTTGAAACGCTGCAGGAAGTCGATGTCAAGGCAAGTTTCTTTCTTGTCGGGAAAATGGCGGAGCGCTATCCCGCGCTCGTCAGGGAGATTTTCGCACGGGGACATACCATCGGCAACCACTCGCAGACACACAGAAACTCTCTGCACCTCTCTCACGAGGAATTCCTGGCCGATATCCTCCGGTGCAACGAGGTTCTTGAACAACAGATTCCCGTCCGCATACGATTCTTTCGCCCTCCGGGCGGAAATTACAACAAACAGATCCTCTCCCTTGTTCGGCAGGCAGGATTGCAGACAATCCTCTGGGATATCAACAGCCGGGACTATACGGGAGTCTCGGCGGCCTCGATGACGAAGCGAATTGTCTCAAAAGCGGAGCCTGGTTCGATACTGCTCTTTCATACCGGGGTCACTTCCACGATCATCGCTCTTCCGGAAATCGTCCGTTTGCTCCGGTTGAAGGGTTATGAATTCGTGACGCTGGACCAGCTCGTGTCGAAACACAGCGCTTTTAACCGGGTTACTTTCTGATATCCAGGCACGGAATGCTTTCCGCCGGAGTACAGTGTGATCCTACAGGAAGAAGGAGAGGATGAAAGTGGCTTCGTTTCTTGTGATCTCAACAGGCGGTACGATCGCTTCAAGAGCGGGTTCGAACGGTCTTGTCCCCTCCATCCCCGGAGAGGAGCTCATGTCGTTCGTCAGAGAGATAGAACGCTTCGGAACGATCACCGTCCTCGACCTGCTGTCAAAGGACAGCTCCAACATGTCGCCGGAGGACTGGAAGATGATGGCGGCCTGTCTCCGCTCGGAAGAGAGGAACTACGACGGGTTTCTCGTCCTGCACGGAACCGACACGATGGCCTATTCAGCCTCCGCGCTTTCCTTTCTGCTCCCGGGATTCGAAAAACCGGTTGTCCTGACAGGCTCCATGGAGCCAATCGGCATTCCGGGATCGGACGCGGAGGAGAACATCGAAGGCGCGTTCACCTTTCTTTCCGCACTCACCATCCGCGAGCAGAGCGGCGTTTCCATATCCTTCCACAAAAGGCTCATTCACGGGCCGCGTTCGCAGAAGCTCCTCAGCCATGAAACCACCGCCTTTTCGAGCATCAATTACCCTCAGCTCGGATTCATACAGGACGGAAAAGCCGTTCTTGAACATGCTCCCTCCGTCAAGAAACGCTACCCGATCGACGTGAGCGGGCTGAACCTGGAGACTTCCATTTTTCTCGTCACGCTCTTTCCGGGCTTTCGATCGCGCTCCCTCTTTCACATCGCGGAGGCCGGACCGAAAGCGATCGTCCTCGAAGCCCTCGGCCTCGGAGGGGTTCCCTATCTCGGCGAGAACCTACTTCCCGCGATCGCCATGTGCCGTGAACGGCGGATTCCCGTGGTGATCACGACGCAGTGCGTCTACGGAGGCGTCGATCTGAGCGTCTACGAAGTAGGAAGGAAAACGCTCGAGCTGGGCGCCATTTCAGGAAAGGACATGACAAGAGAGGCGATCATCACAAAACTCATGACGCTCCTTCCCGAAACGGAAGGAGATGGCCTTGAGGATCTTCTTCATTGCAACTTCTGCGACGAAATCGAAGAACCGGAGCATTGAACGCCTCCGGCCGTTTTCTCTGAACGGAACCGTCAGGGACGGACAGACTCGAAGAGGATGCCTGCAAGCCGTCTGTCGAGAGGAACAAGCTGTTTGTATATCTCAAAAGCGGCGCCCCGGTTTCCCTGTTCGGCGAAACACATCCCAAGGTCAAACAGAAGCGCCGCGCGGTCCTTCTCGATCTTAAGCCCCTGTTGCAGGACATCGATCGCCTCGTCAAACCGCCCTCCGATCCTGTAGACTCTACCGAGCGCCCCGTACCCTTCAGGGCGTTCCGGGGCGATTCGTACCGCCGTCATGGCCGCCGCGAGGGATTCGCTCCACAGACCCAGCATCGCAAAATTTTCACTGTTGCCCGCAAGAGCCTCCAGCGAGAGGGGGTGGGACGCAAGATATCGCCTGTAGTATTCCGCCGATTCCTCGTACTTTCCCAACATCCTGGCCGCATGCCCCAGTTCGAGCAGTGCAGCAGCGTGCTCCGCGGACCGCTGAAGCACGCTTCTTGCGGCAGAGTAGGCCTTCCCCGGTTCTCCGTTGAGATTGTATGCTCGTGCAAGCGCCGCCTGCGCAGTCATATTTTCCGGCTCCCGGACCGCGAGATCCAGGGCGGCTCCGATCGGATCGGAACCGAATACAGGCGAAACGAAAGAAATCATCCCCAGGAAAAGGAATACGAACACTCCGAACACGCTACGCTTTCCGGTCTTCATGACATTCACCCTCCAGACAGAGTTCCAGAAACTCTTTTTCGCTCATTTCCCTCCGAATACCGAATCGTGTAAGCACGAAATCATACTTGACGGGATCATCGGGAAGGACCGTCCGGAACACATCCGTCACCTCGACAGCCGTCCTCAGGTCCGCCTGCCGGCGTCCGGTGAGCCCCAGCGATGCGCACATGCGGAACATATGGACATCCATGGGGATCAAAAGATCCCGCGCTTTCAGGATCGTCCATCCGCCGGGATCGACACCGTCGTCGCGAACCATCCACTTGAGAAAGAGAAAGAGGCGCTTGCATGCACTGCCGTCCCGCGGGGAAGGCAGAAGGAATTTTCCGCCGATCGCGCTTCTGTCTCTCAGTACCTCCACAAATCCGGAGAGAGCGCCGAGCGTCGTTTTTTCTTTCTCCATGGAGGACGAGAGAAGCGATTCAAGAGAGCCGTACTCCCGGAGCACCTTCCTCATGCCAAGAATGAGAGCGCCGATCTCCCTTCCCGTGGTAAAGCGGTGACGGAAGGACGCCGTAGATTCCTCAAATGCGGCGGAAGAAGCGGAACGGAGAAACTCCGCGGGCTCCTCCCCGAGGATGTCAAGAAGCCGGGACGCGTTCCTCAGGATCATGGCGACCCTTCCATAGGCAATGCACGAGACGAGAAAAGCAACGATCTCACGGTCTTCCACCCTGGAGAAAGGATAGAGTGTCTCCAGCGGATCCGGTGAGACGAATTTCCGGTGATTATAGCGGCAATAGGCATCCTCGAATCGGGGAAGAACCCGCCGAAGAGCCTGTACGGCCCCGGAGCCTATGGTCATCTCCGGCCCCCACGCCCCGGCGGAGGCGCCATGTCGCGGGAGCTGAGAGGGCAAGAGGCTTCATAACACGGTCCCCTTCGATGGTTCAACAGTTCATCTCCCCTATTTCACTTCGTTGAAAATGGCCGAAGGAGCATGTTCCGGAGATTTCCCCTTTTTTACCCTGTGGTAGTTCGCATAGGTCAGAGGAAGACCTTCCTTGAAAAGCTGCGCTTTTTCCACCTGGCCTATGAAGACCTTATGGGTAAAGATTTCCTGGACAGAGAGCACCTTGAGTTCGATTCCGGCGAGCGTATACTCCGTCACGAGCGGAAGCCCGTGTTCCTCGATTTCATATCTGCATTCGCTGAATTTGTCGAAAGTCCGTCCGCAACGGAAGCCGAACACCCCGATGAACTTGAGCGGCACGCTGTCCTCCAGCACGGAGACGGTGAACCGTCCGCTCTTCTCGACAAGCTCCGTGGTGTAGTTATCCTTGTGAAGGCACGCCGCCATGCAGATCGGCTCCGCGGTCAGCTGCATGAGCGCGTTGATGATCTGGCCGTTGTACTTGCCTTCGTATCCGGTGCTGAGAATATACACCCCGTAGTTCAGCGTGAACAGAGCTCTCGGATCGATCGCAGCATCCATGACTCTTCCTCCTCTTCCATTTTTTTCAAAATGCGGGCAGGAACCTTAAGGCTCCTGCCCACATAATACTACAATATTCCTGGAACGTACTTCCGGTCAGTATGGAGAATCAGTCTCCTCCCCTTGCTCCAAGCTCCCTGTCGACCATAAAGAGGGCGTGTTTCGCCTCGCCGATCATCTCCAGCTTGTTTACGATCTCGTCGGCATTGGCCTCTTCCTCGACCTGCTCGTTCACGAACCATTGCAGGAGCACCTGGGTCGCGTAATCCTTCTCGGCTACTGCGAGGTCCATCAGATCGTTGATCCGCCTGGTCACATACTTTTCATGCTCATAAGCCGCCTTGAACGCCTCGAGCGGCGAGTGCCACTCCGTCTCCGGACCCTCGACGGCCTTGTAGAGAACTCTGCCGCCGCGCTCCATCACGTAGCCGGCAAACTTCATCGCGTGCTCCGCTTCTTCTTTCGCCTGGAGCGTCATCCAATGGGACATCCCCTTCAGGTTCATCGAATCGAACCAGGAGGCCATCGAAAGGTAGATGTAAGACGAGTAAAGCTCCGCGTTGATCTGGTCGTTGATTGCGTCTTCAATTTTTTTGCTGATCATGGTTACATTTCCGCCTTCCATAAACCGTGTATATTGCAGTATTCCCTGCTCTTCTTCGGGGCAAAGGTCTCGAAGACGGCCTCCGCGGCCTCTCCCGGGCTCAGGAACTTTCTGCAAATCCTGTCGCCTGCGATGATCTCGATGAACTCGATGTAATGCTGCTCCGTCATGGGGTGAGGAACGCTTCCGACTTTTACGGTATTGCCCTCTACGACGGGAACGTGCTTCTCCGTTGCGGAATCCGCAGTCTGCTCTTCGAGGTGTTTCATAGGCTGACCGCAACAGACAAGATCTCCTCCTCCGACATGAAGGAGTTCCACGACATTGCCGCACAGTTCGCATTTAAAGACATCCAGCTTTTTCATTCCCGATCCTTCCTCCTTTTGCATTGATTTTCTCCTTGAAAGCCGATTCATTATAACATTTTTCAAAGCATTTCTCATCGATCCCCGTCCTGAAAAAGAGGATACTCTATAATAGAGCAGAAATAAAAAAAATACCACGCGGGCAAAATGGTCCGAATCCTTTGTTTTTTTCTTTCGCCGGCGTATTCACAGGCGCCGTCCTCCATCCGATACACTATGAAGAAGACGGAGCATTTACAAAGAGAGGATGAAAAGAAATGGTGCCACGAGTGAGCAAAATACAACGGATGTTTTCCGCCCTTTTGTCCGTTCTGTTTCTTCTGTCGGCAGGAACTCTCCCGGGCGAAGCGAGCTCGATCCGGCATGTAATCCTGTTGCCAACGGTGAACTATACCGGCTTCGAGGTATGGGAGAGCAAATTTTACCCGGTGAACGTTCTGGAGCAAAAAATGACGGAACATCTCGCCTCGCTTCTTCGAAAGGACCCCTATACGGACGTCTCGGTTCTGGACGAAGCGCAGGCGGATTCCTGGCTGCGGAATCCCTACGGCGGCAGAGCCGATTTTGCGGTGCAGATGGAGCTTTTTTCGGTTCTTGCGAAAGAAAGGGAGGTCCTGGGAACATTTGAAAAAGGCGACGTCTCGCTCAGAGTCCGGATCTATAACGCCGCCGCCACGGATTTGCAGTCAACCTTCACCGCTTCGGGAAAGGATCAGCGCTATACGTTCAACCCTGGTGACGATCGGCTGTATTTTCTGAACGCCAGGGAGTACCCCGTCCTTGAATTTCTTCAGACCAATCTTTTCAACCGGATTCATCAGGACGGGCTGGATCTCCTCCGCCTGACTCCCCCCGATAAAGGGCAAAAAATGAGCCGCCCGACATGGAAACAGTTTTCAGGCACCTCCTACTGGCAGGCTTTTAAGAACGCCATCGACAATGTCGCCGAGGGGATTGCGGACATGGGGGACGGCGAACTCGCCGTCGTAGGCCGTATCATCGCTCCGACGGCCAATTCGACGAGACGGACGAGAGAGTACATCATCACGCTCGGACGGCGCCATTCCCTGTCGGTCGGGGATATCCTCCAGGTGGTGCGCGGCGACACGTATATCACCGTGGATCCGGAGAACCCCGTAGTGGTCCTTCCCCACGTTGTAGGGAACGTGAGGGTCATCAGAACAATGGAATCCGAGGCGGTTGTCCGTCTCGTCAACGAACGGTCGAACAATCCCGTCCAACTCAACGATCTTGTCACCACATCCCCGTACGGACGTAAAAAAGTGGAGCCGCTGCGATGAAAAAGACTCTTCTTCTCCTGCTCGCGACAATTCCGTTCTTTCTGGTTGCGGATCATACGGATTTCGTGCGGCCAGGCCACGCAAACGGCGTGATCGTCACGGAACCGGAGAATGTTCCGCCTCCACCCAAACCCCCGGCGCCTAAAAAAGCGCCTCCTGTCGTAAAACGGCCGATACCGCTTCCTCCTCCGGCGGAGGAGCCAGTAACCGTTGCCAGGCCTTCTCCGCTTGAAGAAGCTCTCCGCCTTTTTGAACAGCGCTATTTCACGAAAGCGACTGCTCTTCTGGAAAAGATCGTCATCGAGGAACCACACAACGCGCATGCGTGGTACGTCCTCGGCCGGTCGTATGAAGCCGGAGGATCTTTCCCCCGGGCGCAGCGGGCCTTCAGGCGGGCGCTGGAGATAGATCCGGCTTTCCCGTCTCTTTCGCGAGTCCTGCAGTACCCAACCGACGGAGACCGGAGGCCTTTGTGGGATCCGAGACGTCCGGCAAGAATACAGGAAATTCCGATCGCCGTCGACGGTTTCACCATTCTTCCGCCCGATTCCGGCGGCGTGCGGCAATCAGCCCCGTTCTCTCCTGCAGTTCCGCCGGTGCTTGAGCAGCAGCCGCCGCAATACGTCCCCCCCTCACCTCGCGGGCAGGAACCGGCGTATCCGGTATATATTCCGCCCGACCCGGTACCGGAGACACCTGTCGCAGCTCCCGGACTCCAACCCGACGGAGAGGAAATTCCGGTCTACATTCCGCCGTCTCCCGGCGCCGAACTCCCCCGGTAGCCTGGCCGGGCATTTCCGCGTATACTGTTGGTGATGGAGATACACCGGCAGAACAGCGGTTTTGTACTGAAATTCTTTCAACAGAAAAGGAGGAGCGTTGCAATGAGAAAATACACAGCGGCTATTATCTGCGGGCTCGCACTCGTTTTATTTCTTTTCGCCGCCGGGACGGCAGCGGCCGTGACGTATGTCGTCGAACCGCTTCTTGTCGCCCAACCGGTATACGCCGGAATGACATTCCATGTCTACCGTCCGTACAATATGCCGTCAGGCTGGTTCGTCACCTTCGACGGGTATCCCGTCATCAGGAGCGCGGCAGGAGTATGGGTCTACGGCTCATACAACGGGAGCGTTCTCTCCCCCACATCCTATGTTGTCGGATCGATTCATCCGAACGCCCTTCCCATCGTCCAATACGTCTCGCCCGCGCATATATCGTCCACACAGCATGTACCCGTCACTCCGCTTCAGCCGCTTCAGCCTGTCCAGCCCGCGCCTCCGCCACCAGGGGCTGCCGCGCCCGGAACAATCCATGGAACCATACTGCCTCCGACATACGTTCCCGTTTGGGCGACACAATCGGCTTTCACTTCGATCGGCTCATGGCAGCGGCTCGTTGACCGGATGGGGATCCTTGAAAATCCGCGCGTTCCAATCGCGTGGAAGGGGCACAGGCCGGAAGCTCTTTTCGTCTGGACCGGAAGAAGCTGGTTTCAGATCAAAGCACGCCCCGGTTCAACAGAAACCCCTTCGGAGATGATAAAGGATCATCTCTATTCAATCACCAGGATGGTGAACAACAACGCTTTCGTCTGGAACGACGCCGATACGGCGCTTCTTGCAAACCAGGCGGCCGTCTGGGGGTATCTCTGGATGGGGAGAATCGCGCCCTCCAACCTTTAAAACCGTTTTTCAAGCGCCGATCCTGCCGCTTTCTCGGCGTTTCCCCCATAATACGCCGGGAAAGCGGGGTTTAATTGCTCGCGGAAGGAGGTATTCTGATGAAACTTCGAAAAATCCTTGTTCATCTGGTTCTCATCGGTTCGATGTGTTGTACAGTCTTGATCGCATCCTCGGAGGCGAGTTACGTGCTGATCCCTGCGGCTGCACCCGCTATTATTACAGCGCCCGATTATGCAGACAGGTTTCAGTCTCCTTCTCCGTCAGCGCTTCCAGCGCAGCTCTTTCTCTCGAAAGAAGGATATCTGTTTTCGTTCGACAACGCGGGAAGAAGAATATATCATGTCCCTTCCTCGTATGTCCTGGCTTCTCCAGGAGGAGACAGCGTTCCTGTCCGGTTCATCGCCGCTCCGATGGTCTTTATGCATCCTGCGGCCATGACCGTCCCGGTCGCACACTATGCTCCTGCCGGCACTTTTATTCCGGTGCAGAGTTACATTCTTGTCCCCTGAGCAGTGTTCTCGCGCAGGATTCATTCGGGAACCTTCGGGATTTTTCCAAAGGGTCCAAACACGCCGAAGGCCGTCCGATATAACGGACGGCCTTCGGTTTCTGTATGAAAGGATT
>CAYRPJ010000034.1:0-43738 GCA_964426245.1 uncultured Synergistaceae bacterium | reverse complement strand
TTCGCATGAGTTAAAAATCCAATGATTTTTTGTCTTGACAACCGGGTCCACTTTAGTCTTTTATCCGGCAGGAGGAGAGATACATATCGCGTTCGGAAACGCCTGCGAGACGCCCTATTCCACCTTCCACTTCGACCGGAAAACGTAGAGAGGGAAAATCCCGTGCGCCTGGAGCTCTTGAATCGCACTCCAGGCGCACACTTCACAGAGGCAGTCCGACGGGAGTCCTGTGGCGTTCAATGAAAATACGAGTGTATTCGTATGTTCTCCGTGCCGCCTCGCGGCAGGTGTCTTCGGAAGGTGACGCGAGCGATTTCGCAAGCATTCCCTTGAGAAAAATCTCGAACATCTCTGTGATTCGGTCGCTGAAGTGAATACCGATATACCCGCCCTCGACGCAGCGGTCCACGTGCGGCATCGCGTATTCACCGTCGGGCAGCCTGTAGAAGGGAAGTGCTCGCACATCGACCTGCTCTCTTTCACAGTAGGCCGCGTTCAATATCCTGATCGTTTCGGTAAGGCGAATCGAACAGGGGCCGAAAAACAGACGGTAGTAATCGTGAGGATTTTTGAAAACTTCGTACACAAAAGCCTCTACGGCTTTAATAACGGCATCCCAAGGCGAAAGGCTAGCTGCCTGTATCTCATCCAAAAAATGAAAGAGCGGCGTTGTTTTTTTGACAATCACATAAAAGAGCAAATGGTCCAAAGTTTCGAAATAATAATAAAGCAGAGTGCTATTGTAATGAAGAGCCTGGCAGAGCTTTCTTACTGAAAGAGCTTCTTCTCCGTGTTCCAGCAGAAAAGACTCCGTTCCGTCGATGAAAGTCCGAAGCATCGCCATTTTTTTTAAATTTTTCTCGTCGCAGGTGCGGCTCAAGAAAAACGCTCCTTTCATTCAACGAAATACGTCCTGCAGCAAAAGGGAAAGAGCACGCTTTTTTCATACAGGCACGACTTCTCCGTAGAAGAATGTAATTGTCCATTTCCAGAATCTCCTGTACTATCGTATTATAAGGGAAAGAGGAGAGCGTGTCGAAGAAAGGAGGGGTGGGAGCGAGACTATGGAAAGACATGATTTCCAACCGCGCACCATAGGCAGCTTGCTGCCGAACATGTGCTGGCTTTTTGGGATTCTTACCGTCTTTGTGGCGCTGATTTCCCCATTCACAGGCTCCCGAAACCTTCTTTCCCTTGTGTACTGGATGGAAATCTCGAAGGATCTGTTCAGCATTTTCGGCTCGTTCGCCCCTCTCCACGCTATGGTGATGTGCATGATGGGCGTCGCGGTGCTTCAGCGGTCAGGAGTGTTTCCCGCTTTTTCGCGCTTCATCCTTTCCGCAGCACCTCGGTATCTGCTCTTCGCAGCGATGGCTCTGCTCGCGATTATATCGAACATCATCTCCGATGCAGCCGTTATCATCATGCCCACCATTTTTGCGGCAGCATTCCGCCGGATGGGGTACCATCCATGGGGAGGCATCGTCCTCGGATTCGCGGCATCGGACGCTCTTTTCACGATCCAGCCTTTTGTCGCGGTGGCGGACACCGTTCTGGCCGCAATCACCGGGGCAGCGCTTCCCCCCGGTGAAACCGCTGTATCCGTCCATCCGTTGATGAACTGGTACTTCAATATCACAGCAACTCCTTTTCTCATTCTCGTCAGCGTACTGGTCACCAAGCATCGTATCATCCCCTCACTCGGCTCCTTCGATCCAGTACCGGAGGAGGCGCGAAAAGTCTCTGAAGGCGAGAAAAAGGGACTGCTTCGCCTTGCAGCATTCTCTTCGCTCTTCGTTCTCGCGCTTTTCCTTCTCTCACCGCTGCTCTCCGCAACCGGCGGTTTTCTTCACGGCGCCGGGCTTTACTTCCTGTTTTGCATTCTCGCAGGACTTCTATTCGGAAAAACAGCAGGGACGATACGATCGTTGAAGGAGATACCCGCTCTCTTCTCCGAAGGTGTCCAGGGCACGACATCTTTCATTGTCACTGCGCTTCCCGCGGCTCTCTTCATACGATTTTTCAAGGACAGCGGAATAGGCGAGACGCTCTTCTCGCTCATATTGAAGAGCGCCGGCGCCGCATCCGGAGGAATACCCGGGGCCGGCATCCTGTTCTTTATTCTGCTCGTTCTGGGAATGAACTTCTTTATCACCAGCGCTTCGATGAAGTGGATGATGCTCGCCCCTCTCGCGTTGCCCGTGTTTTCAGGATACGGTCTTTCTCCGGCGGCGATTCTGCTCGCGTTCAGAATAGGCAGTTGCGCCACCAACATCATTTCGCCGTTTGAATATTATCTTCCCGTCATTCTCGCCCTTATGGAGGCGAACAGAAGAGAGAACGACCCTCCCGTAGGACCGCGGGCTCTTTTCAGGCTCACGATGCCGTATGCCGCCGCCTATGCCGGAACGCTTCTTTTTCTCTTCTTCTTTTGGTTCTTCATGGAACTTTCTCCTGGACCGGGAACATCGTTCATGATTCGGTGAGGAGCAACCGCATCCTTCCAAACCATCCCCGCACACGCCGGAGATAGGGCGAAAAATCTCTTCTGTCGAGTCGTTCACCCGGCGTTTCAAAAACACCCTTTTCGGGACTCGTGGCGCAAAAAAACCTTATTCTGGAGACTTCGGGAATTGAGGACGTCCTCGCTATCTCCCCAGAGAACCGAGGGAGAGTTTCCTTTGACGCTCTTTCCTCTACCGGAAGATGACAGCGCCTACGCCTTACGGAACGGAGAAGAGCTCCCGGTCGTTGAGAAAAATCCATTGACAAATCATTTCGCTCGTGGTAATAATGGGACAACACGTCCTATTATAGAGGTTCAAGATGAAAAACAGCGTTCATGATTCAAAACACAATGGTGTATTCAAACTGACCGCGATCATGGAGTCTCTCTGCTCCTCCCGCGTACCGCTCTCCGTGCGCGAGGTTGAGGAAAGAACCGGCATTCCCCGCAGTACCGCGCACCGTTTTCTCTCCTCCCTCGAAGAGCAGCGGTGGGTCTTTCGCGACCCTGCAACGGAAGGCTATCGCCCGGGTGTTCGCTTCTTTCTTCTCTCCAACAGATTTTCATTCTACGACGAGCTCGTCCATAAGGCGGAATCAGAAATGACGCGCCTCATGAAGAGCACGGGCAACACCGCCATTCTCAGCGTCACCGAGGGAACTTCCGGCCTCTGCATCCATTCCGTGGAACCACCTTCTCCGGTAAAGTTCACCGCCAATCGGGGAATGAGTATCCCTCTGCACGCCGGGGCGACGGGGAAAATTCTTTTGGCTCACTGCCCCCAGGAGATCCGATCACAAGCAATCGCAGCACCTCTGCACTCCCCCGTCGACGGAGCCGAGATAGACAAGCGCGCACTTGAAGAGGAGCTGCGCCTCATACTCGAGCAGGGATTCGCTTCCAGCCGGGAGGAATGGATGCCTCACGCGGGGGATATCAGCGTCCCCGTCTTCGACCGCCGCGGAGAGTTCGTGGCTCAGATGGGGATTGCCGGCATCGCAGAAAACGTCTTCCGCAATTTCGACGAAAATCTTCGTCTTCTCCGGGAGGCCGCGCACAACCTGGAAGCATTGCTGTAAAATGGAGAAAGACCTTTTGGAGGTGAAAAAGATGCTGCAGACAAACGAAATGAACCGGAACGCGATGACCATACAGATAGAAGGCCCTCTTCCCGACTATCCCGTCTTCGAGGAGGGAATCCGCCGCGCTCCCGACCGCGGATGGACGCTCAACCGCGACGAGACGGAGCTGGCGTTGCAAAACGCCCTGCGCTACGTCCCGGAAATGTTCCACGAACAGCTCATCCCGGAATTCCTGGAGGAACTTCGGACCCGCGGGCGCATCTACGCCTACCGCTTCCGCCCGGAGGGGCGGATCAAAGGACTCCCGGTGCACCAGTACAGGGGGAAGTGCCTGGCAGGAAAGGCGTTCCAGGTCATGATCGACAACAACCTCGACTTCGACGTCGCCCTCTACCCCTATGAACTCGTGACCTACGGCGAGACCGGACAGGTCTGCCAGAACTGGCTCCAGTATCTCCTGATCAAAAAGTACCTTGAAGAACTCACCGAGGAGACGACGCTGGTCGTCGAGAGCGGACACCCTCTCGGCCTCTTCAGGTCGCGTCCGGAAGCGCCGCGAGTTATCCTGACCAACGGGCTGCTCGTCGGGCTCTTCGACAACCCTGCGGAGTGGCACCGGGGAATGCAGCTCGGCGTTACGAACTACGGCCAGATGACGGCCGGAGGGTGGATGTACATCGGTCCCCAGGGCATCGTCCACGGAACGTTCAACAGCATCCTGAACGCCGCCAGGCAGCGGCTCGGCGTGGGCGAAAAAGAAAACCTCGCCGGAATTCTCTTCGTCTCCTCCGGACTCGGCGGGATGAGCGGCGCCCAGCCGAAGGCCGTGGAGATCGCCGGAGGCGTCGGTATCATCGCGGAAGTGGACGCATCGCGCATCGAGACACGCCACAGCCAGGGCTGGGTGGGCAGAGTCGCCGAAAGCTGCAAGGAGGCCTTCGACCTGGCCGCCGAAGCATGCACAGCCGGGCAGCCTCTCTCGATCGCCTATCACGGAAACATCGTCGACCTTCTGCAGTACGCGGCGGACCACGAGATCTCCATCCCGCTCCTCTCCGATCAGACCTCCTGCCACGCCCCCTACGACGGCGGCTACTGCCCGCAGGGGCTGACGTTCGACCAGCGCACCGAGATGCTCTCGAAAAATCCGGAGGAATACCGGCGTCTTGTGGATATCTCTTTGAGGAAGCACTACGAACTCGTCAAGATCCTCGTCGACCGCGGGACATATTTCTTCGACTACGGCAACTCCTTCATGCGGGCGGTCTTCGACGCCGGCGTTCCCGAAATCTGCAGAAACGGCGAGAATACGTACGACGGATTCATCTGGCCCTCCTACGTCGAGGACATCATGGGCCCCGTTCTGTTCGACTACGGCTACGGCCCCTTCCGATGGGTCTGCCTCAGCGGCGACCCGGAGGATCTGCGCAAGACCGACCACGCCGCGATGGAGTGCATCAACCCGGACAGGCGCGCCCAGGACTACGACAACTGGGTCTGGATCCGCGACGCCGAGAAGAACGCGCTCGTCGTCGGAACGCAGGCGCGAATCCTCTACCAGGATGCCGAGGGGCGCACCCGGATCGCCCTCAAGTTCAACGAGATGGTCCGAAACGGCGAGATCGGACCGGTGATGCTCGGACGCGACCATCACGACGTCTCCGGTACCGACTCTCCCTACCGCGAGACGGCCAATATCAAGGACGGCAGCAACATCTGCGCCGACATGGCAACCGTATGCTTCGCCGGAAACGCGGCCCGGGGCATGACACTCTGCGCACTGCACAACGGAGGCGGCGTCGGAGTCGGCAAGTCGATCAACGGCGGTTTCGGCCTCGTCCTCGACGGCGCCGAGCGGACCGACGAGATCATCAGGTCCGCCATGATGTGGGATGTCCTCGGCGGCGTGGCGCGGCGCGCGTGGGCCCGAAACCCCAACGCGATGGAGGTCGGCCGCGAAGTGAACAGGAACTATCCGGGCAGCTACCACATCACGCTTCCTTACAGCGTGGAAGGAGATTCCCTGAGAAAAGCAGTGGACGAACTCTTCGAAGAGAGCGGCCGTTCCTGACCGGGGTGAATGCCATGAGCAGCGTCGTTAAGAAAACTCCTGCGGACTTTCGTGTTATGCCTTGGAAAAAAGGGGGCGGCGTCACCCGGGAAATGTTTATCGTTCCGGAAGGAGCGACTCTCGAAAATGAAGACTTCCTCTGGCGTCTGAGTTCCGCGGACATCTCCGAGAGCGGACCGTTTTCAGTATTTCCGGGCTACGATCGAGTTCTCTTCCTTCTCTCCGGAAACGGAATGGAAATTTCGGCGAACGGGAAGAAACTCGCCCTTGTATCGCCTTTCGACTCCGTTCGCTTTCGTGGCGAGCACGAGACATACTGCGCGCTGCGCGACGGCCCGGCAACGGATTTGAACATTATATGCAGAAGAGACGCGCTTTCCTGCGAATACCGCCAGTTCCTCCCCTCGAAGGAAACGGGGCGCGTCTTTCTCTCAGGACACAGTACGATCCTGGTCTGCCTCAAGGGAGCGGTCGACGCGAAGGTTGAAGGGAACCATCGTCTGAACGAGATGGACGTCCTGCTTATCCACGAACACCCTTGGGGTACTCCGCTCTTCCTTCAATACGGAGAGAACTCGAGGCTCCTGGTCATTACGCTGACAAAGCGTTGAAGAAGAGGTCCATCATGGAGATCCAGAAAGGGACGGTAAGCACCGAGAGGATGGTGCTCGCGGATATTGTCTCCGCGGCGTGCTGCGCGTCCATGCCCTGAACCTGGGAGAGAATGAAGCAGTCCACTGCGACCGGCATCGCCGAGATGAGGATCACCGTCCGGAAAACAACCGGATTCACGGGAAGAAAGAGGAACACACACCAGGTGAGAGCTGGGAGAAAGAGCAGCTTCAATGCCGTATCCCGCCAGACCCTCGGCAGTATTCCCGAGAGCCCTTCAAACTTCAGCGAAGCGCCGAGTGAAAGCAACGCCATGCCGCTCGCCGTGTTTCCCACGAGTTTCAGCGTTTCGTCCAGCCATGCCGGAAAGTCATTCAATCCGGCAACGGAGAGAGAAAAACCCGCGAAGCTCGACAGGACAAGCGGATTCGTAAGGAGACTCCTGAGGGTACTCTTCACGGTATTTCGAGAAACCTCTCCGGAGAGGGCGAACTGGGACCACGAGACGGAGATTATCTGGTAGCCGATGAAGGTGAACGCCAAGTAGAGCGAAAACACCTCTATTCCTCGCGCCCCCACGGCGACGGAGACAACAGGCAGCCCGATGAAAACGGTGTTCGAGCGGACGAGCATCAGCATGGACGATGCAGTCCTCCTCCTGTCGGCTCCGGCCATTCTGCCCGCCAGCCATGCGAACGGCGGAGCGATCAGAAAAGAAATGTAGACCGCGAGCACCATGTTTTTATCGACGATCGCCGACAGATCGGCTCTGCCGGTCATGCGCAGAATGAGAGCCGGAATCGCAACCCAGTAAATGACCTTGTTGATCTGCGCGAAAGCCTCGGGCAAAACCATCTTTTTCCTTCCGACGACCCACCCGGCGGCCATCACCATCACCACCGGGAGAATAACGAGAAAACCGTGCATGACGGCTAGTTCAGATCCCTGTGCTTCAGCAGGATGCGCACGGCGTTGGTCGCTGCCCCGACGCGGATGTTGTCCGCTACATTCCACATCAGGAAGCGCGTATTGTCGAAAGTCCGCAGACGGCCCACATAGACCGTATCGCTCCCCGCGACATCTACCGGGGAGACCATCTCGCCGGTGTGGATGACGTTCTCGGAGGCATCGAGCGACTCCACAAGCCCGTTCATCCCGAACGCACTCCGGGTCTCGACGAAGACGGACTCCGAGTGGCAGTAGAGAACAGGAACCCTGATCGTCGTCGGCCATATGGAGATGTCCGGATCCCGCAGGATCTTGCGGGTCTCGTTGACCATCTTCATCTCCTCGTCGGTGAAGCCGTTTTCAAGCAGGGAACCGATCTGCGGAACAACGTTGAGGTGAATCTGCCTGACGAACTTCTTCGGGGCACTGATCCCCTTCATCTGCTCCTCAAGTTCGTTCATTCCGTTCTTTCCGGCGCCGGATACGGACTGGTACGTGCTCACGACGATCGAGCGGATGCCGAAACGCTCGTGAATCCGGTAGAGTCCGAGCACCATCTGAATGGTCGAGCAGTTCGGATTGGCGATAATCCCTTTCGTATACCCCTTGAGCAGATCGCCGTTGATCTCCGGAACGACGAGAGGAATTTCAGGGGACATCCGGAAAGCGGAAGAGTTGTCGATCACGACGCTTCCCGCTTCGGCTGCGACCGGGGCAAACTCGCGGGAGACGGAGGCTCCGGCGGAAAAAAGGAGATAATCGTACCCCTCTTTCATCGCCTGTTTCGTAAGTTCTTTTACCTTGTGCTTTTCCCCGTGGAACTCCACCGGGGAACCCGCACTCTTCGCCGAAGCGTAAAAGTCGATTTTCTTCGGTTTCACGTTTCTCTCCTGGAGCACGCGGACCATCATCCGTCCGACTTCGCCGGTAGCGCCGACAACAGCTATCTTCATGCAAGCATCTCCTTTCGTGGGTGCAATCGAAAAAGGCCCGCCCCGTGAAGGAGCGAGCCTGCGCTTTCGCGGATTTTCAAGGGATTATAGAAAGTTGACGCGCATGTGTCAAGAGCGTTTTATATCCGATTGTGAGGGAACTTGCCCCGGCAGATTCCGCCTCTCTGCTCTGAAACCGGGTCAATACGCAAGAAGAGGGTTCCGGATGAACTGCTTCAGGCGCTGAAGGAACTTCGCGGCAACGGCGCCGTCCACGATTCTGTGATCGTAACTCAATGTCAGGGTCATCATGGGCTTCACGACAATCTCTCCGGAATCGTCCGCAACAGGCTGGCGGATCATCGAACCGACGGCAAGAATCGCGGCCTGCGGAGGATTCACAATGGCCACGAACTCCTCCGTATCGAACATTCCGAGATTCGAAAGAGTGAAGGTCCCTCCTGAGAAGTCGTCCGGAGTCAGCCTTCCCTCCCTGGCGGCCTGCACAAGAGCCCCCCCTTGCGCGGCGATTTCCGCGAGCGTCAGGGTATCGGCGTCCCGCAGCACGGGCACAACCAGGCCGTCATCGAGTCCAACGGCAATCCCCATATTCACATATTCGTGAAGCAGTATTCCCTCATCGGTCCAGGATGCGTTCACATACGGGAATTCGCGCAGCACCCTTGAAACAAGACGTACCAGAATGTCGTTGTACGAGACCTTGACACCGCTTTCTCCAAGCTTCTCGCGGAGCGCCACCAGTTCGGAGACGTCGACCCTGATCCGGTTGTGCGTCTGCGCCATTTCCCTCTGACTTTCGAGCATGCGGGAAGCGATGACTTTGCGCATTCCTGTGATCGGCACCAGTTTTTCTCCGCGCCCGGAAGGAATTCCTCTCGACAGCGCCGCGGAGACGTCGGCTTTCATGACCCGGTCGCCGTCTTTTTTGACCGACGCGAGATCGAGTCCCTTTTCGTCCGCCATTCTCTGCGCCACAGGAGAAGCCTTCACCCTGGATTTCTCGTTTTCGGCGAAAGACAGGACCTCCCGGGAGGAAATTTTGTTGCCGGCAACACTCGCGGCAACATCGGCAATTGAAATGTTCGTATCCCTGGCGATTTTCCTCGCCCTCGGAGTGACGAATTTTCCGTTGACGATTCTTTCCCCTGAATCGCCGGCGAATCGGGTCTCGCTCGTAGATATCGTCACGGAGGCCGCCGGAACAACTTCCGCCTTCTTTTCCGGAAGCGTCCCGGTCTGCGGGAGAAGAGCGGAAATATCCTCGCCCGCTTCCCCGATGATGGCGATGGGGTTCATGACGGGGACGGCGTCGCCCACCCCGGCCAGGAGCTTCAGGACGGTCCCCGAATAATGGGAGTCGACAACAAGCGTCAGCTTGTCGGTCTCCACCTCGAAAAAAGGTTCTCCTTCCCTGATCTGCCCGCCTTCGGCGACAAACCATTTGAGGATCGTCCCTTCAGTCATCTGCAGACCCTGTTTCGGCATTTTCACTATTTCAGCCATTCGTATCCCCCCGTTCTCATAATCGGGCCCGGGGTTCAGGCAAGAACCCGGCGAATGGCCTGTTCAATGTCGGCTACGCTCGGAAGCGCTTCATCTTCCAGTTCCTTGGCGTACGGAATGGGGCAGTATTTCGCGCCCACTCTGGCCACCGGGGCATCAAGATATTCAAAGGCCTCTTCCATGATGATGGAGCTGATCTCGCTCCCCCATCCGCAGAACGTCATCGCTTCGTGCGCGACAACGGCACGCCCGGTCTTGCGGACGGACGCGAGAATGCCCTCCTTGTCCAGGGGGACGAGCGTCCGGACGTCGACGACCTCGACATCGACTCCCTCCTTCGCCATTTTTTCCGCGACCTCGAGCGCAAAGTGGACACACATCAGGCTCGCAATGACGGTCACGTCCTTTCCCTGGCGCACCACGTCGGCCTTACCCAGAGGAATGATAAACTCGGGATCGTCCGGAACTTCTCCCTTGACTGGGATGAGGTTCTTATGTTCGCAGAAAATCACGGGATCATCGCTTCTTATGGAGGCGCGAAGCAGCCCGGCCACGTTGTACGGTGAGGACGGGCAGACGACCTTGAGTCCTGGAACGTGCATATAGAGCGTCTCGAGGCTCTGGGAGTGCTGCGCTGCCTTTCCCCGCCATCCGCCCTGGGGACCTCTGAGCACAAGGGGTACCTTGACCGTTCCGCCGCTCATGTATCTCGCCTTGGAGATCTGGTTGATGATCTGGTCCATGGCGTTGCATGCGAAATCGAGGAACATCAGTTCCACGACGGGACGAAGGCCGCAAATGGCTGCGCCCAGAGACATTCCGACGAACCCGCACTCGGAAATCGGAGTATTCCGTACGCGGTTTTGGCCGAACTCTTCAAGCAGGCCCTTGGTGCAGCTGAAAGTTCCTCCTCCCTCCGCGATATCCTCTCCCATGACGAACACGGCGGGATCTCTGCGCATTTCCTCGGCAAGCACCGTGGCGATAGCGTTGTAATAGGTTTTTACGGTCATGATTTCATCGCCTTCCTTATTAGAGACTCACAGGTTCGCAGAACACCGCGTCGGTAACGGAGCGAGGATCCGGAGCAGGGCCTGCTTCCGCGAAGGTTATCGCCCGCTGTATCTCCTCTTCTATTTCCTTTTCGATCGATGCCAGTTCAGACTCGTCGGCGAATTTCCCGGCGAGGAGAGCCGATTTATGCATCTGGATCGGATCCTTCTTTTTCTCCGCCTCCACTTCCTCGCGGGTACGCGTCGGCTCGTTGTCCCCGAAATAGTGGCCGAGCCACCGGAAGCACTTCGCCTCGATCAGCGTCGGCCCCTCTCCGGAACGGGCCCTTTTAAGCGCTTCCGAAATCGCTTCCTCGACCTCGACGACGCTTCTTCCGTCCACGGTCGTTCCCGCAATGTCGTAGGCCTTGGCCCGGACGGAAATATCCCGTACGGACGTGCTCCTGTCGACGCGTGTCGTCACGCCGAACTGGTTGTTCTCACAGACGAAGATCATCGGAAGTTTCCAAATAGAGGCCATGTTCATCGTCTCATGGACCACTCCCTGGTTCGACGCTCCTTCTCCGTAGAAAGCCACGGCGACCTGTTTCGACCCTTTGATCTGGGCCGCGAGAGCAGCTCCTGTCGTCATGGCCACCCCGCCTCCGACAATTCCGTTCTGACCGAGATAGCCCCGCGAGAAGTCCTGCATGTGCATGGAGCCTCCCCGCCCCCGGCAGAGACCGTTTTCCTTGCCGAGCATTTCGGCGAGCATCCTGTCGGTCTCGCAGCCGATGGCGATGGTGTGCCCGTGGCCGCGGTGCGTGCTGCCGACATAGTCTCCCGCTTCAAGATTGCTGATTACCGTCGCCGCGATCGCTTCCTGGCCGATATACGGATGCACCGTTCCCCGGAAACGCCCCTGGCTGAAGAACACTTCGGTCAACTCCTCGAACTTCCGGATACGTACCATTATGCGATAAATATGCATCCATCGCTCTTTCTTGTCCTTGATCACTTTAGAGACCTCCCTGGAAAGTATTCTCTTTGTTTTCTTCGTAAAACCCTAACGTCGCAAAACTGCAGACCGTCCTCTTTCCGAACTGCGTCACGGCAGGTGAGAGTTCCTCTTGTCATCGTATTTCCGCGAGTCAGGGAACAAGGACCACCTTACTCACGTTTCCTCCCCGGATAAGGGCGAATGCCTCGTCAGCCTCGCTCAGAGGCATTGTATGGGAGACGACGGGTTTCAGATTCACCTTTCCCGACTCCATCAGGTTCATCATGGCCGTCCATGTCTGGAACATTTTCCTTCCGTGATATCCGTGCACCGTCGCCTCTTTAAAGATCACGTCGGCGACAAGATCCAGCGAAACCGGCTTCGAGGGCAGACCGACAAGATGCGCATGTCCGCCTTTTCTCAGGAATTTAAAGGCTTGTACTATGGCGTCCGGGCTTCCGGAAGCGTCGAAAAAGGCGTCGACACCGACCGACCGGGTAGCTTCCCGTATCGTTTGTACCGGATCCGATGTCGTAGGATTGATAAGATGCTGCGCCCCGCACATTCCGGCCAGAGAAAGACGGTATTCGGAGATATCCAGTGCGAAAATTTTCGCGGCCCCGAGAGCATTCGCCACCGAGATCATCCCGATACCTATCGGGCCGCAGCCGACAACGGCGATGTTCGCTCCTCCGACGTTGCCTTCAAGAATGGCGTTCACGCCGACTCCAAGGGGCTCCATGACCGCGCCGTATTCGGGAGCGATACTCTCGGGGATTTTCACCGAACACATCTCGGGATAGGCGATATACTCCGCGAAGCATCCGTTTCGGTGAACTCCGGGAAGGAGAAGGTTCGCGCAGATGTGCTGCATTCCGTTGAGACACTGGTAGCAATGACCGCACGGGATGTGGGTTTCTCCCGAGACGTAATCGCCTTTCTTCAGTTTCTTCACTCCGGGTCCGAGTTCGACGACCTCGCCGGAGAACTCGTGCCCCATCACGAGCGGGAGGTTTCTTACCGCTCCCTGGGCCCATGCGTTCCAGTCATGAATATGGATATCGGTGCCGCAGATCGCGGCGCCTTTTACCCTGATCAGAACCTCTCCCTCTCCGGGAACAGGCACCGGAATATCAAGGAGAGATGCGCCGGGAGCCGCGCTCTGTTTCATATACGCCTTCATTGTCGTGCTCATCGTCTTTTCCTCCCTCAGTTGCCCTTCATTATGCCACCGTCCACACAGAGAATCTCGGAGGTAATATGCCCCGCGAAATCGGACGCGAGAAAAACGGCGGCATCGGCAATATTCTGCGGGGTCGCAAAACTCTTAATGAAGGACCCGCTCAGGATCCTCTCGCGGTTTTCAGGAGTCATCTCCCGTAACATCGTCGTTTCGACGGGGCCGGGACAGATACAGTTCGCGTTGATGCCGAAGGGGCCGAATTCACGGGCAACCCCCTTCGTCATTGCAATAACGGCGCCTTTCGAAGATCCGTAGAGCGTGCTTCCGAGGAAGCCGCCTCCCGTCTTTCCCGCAACAGACCCTATGTTGACGATCTTTCCGTATTTTCGCTCCGCCATACCGGGCAGAACAGCCTGGTTGCAGAACAGGATGCCCTTCACGTTCACGTCGAACACTTTCATGAAGTCGCTTTCGGTCGTCTCGAGAAAGCTTTTCGTATGGATCACTCCGGCACTGCAGACAAGGATGTCAACTTTCCCCCATCTAGATGCTACGGACTCCACGTTTTCACTCACCTGGGCGAAATCGGCGACGTTCGTCTTCAGAAAAAGAGCATCCCCTGCACATGCGGAGATCTTTTCGCACGCCTCACGACCGTCCTGATCATCCATATCGAAAAGAGCGACCTTCGCTCCGTACCGGGCGAAAGTCTCCGCGGCAGAAAAGCCTATTCCCTTCGCGGCGCCGGTAATGACGGCGACTTTCCCCGAAAAATCGTAGAGTTTCGCTATCTTCGGTGTCGTCATGGGGCCTTTACGCTTTCCCGTCGACATGGACGACAGGCTGCCCGACAATGTTGAAGAGGGGCATACCGGTCTCGTCGTCGACGTTCCTCGCAAGGGACAGGTCGTCGTACGCGTCGATCACGACTTCGATTGTGACTGCTACCGGATTCCCCTCGTCGACAATATGACCGCCCCACATCTTGGACGTCGAATCGCTGAACGAGGCGTGAAGATGCACCGCAAGCTCTCCGCTGTCCTTCATGGTTCCGATGACACCGGTTCCCGATACAAGTTCGATAGGCCCCTCCAACGTCTTCGGTGCACCGTACTTCAGACCGCACTTGTTCACGCTGTCGGGGATAGGCCATACGAAACGGACCTGCCTGAGACTCCCCAACATTGTTGAGATCGCCCCGGCCTTGATGTTGTGCTTCGCGCAGAGCGCCTTGATGCCTGGAATCAGGTCGGTGCCCGGCATCAGACGGACAAAAAACCTGCGGGATTTCACTTCAAGCGATGCATAGCGAATTCCTTCCATGAAAATTTCATCTCCTCTTCGTTTAATTCCCGTGCATGAATCCTCCGTCCACATTCAGGCAGGCGGAGGTTATGTGCCGTGCTGCATCCGAACAGAGGAAAACAATCGTATTCATGATATCCACCGGTTCGGCGAATTTTCCAAGAGGCGTGGCAGCGATCAGACTCTTCCGGGATTCCTGGGTCAGTCCCTGCGACATCGGTGTATCGACAACCCCTGGGCAGATGACGTTGACTGTTATGCCGAACGGACCTCCTTCCCGCGCCAATCCCTTGCTGAAGGACATAACCGCGGCCTTGGAGGCACCGTAAATCGCGTTGCCGAGCAGTCCTCCCCCGGTCTTGCCCGCAACGGAAGCGATATTGACAATACTTCCGGACCTCTGCTTTTCCATGACGGGAAAGACAGCCCGGTTGCAGAAGAAAACCCCTCTGGAATTTATGTTGACAGTTCGTTCCCATCCCGCAAGATCGCTCTCAACTACAGTCTTGTAAGGGTAGGTCACACCTGCGGAGCATACCAGGGCGTCGATGCGCCCCCATTTCTCCGCCACAAGAGCGACATTGCGCTCCACTTCCCCTTCCAGTGTGACATCGGTGCGGAAAAAAACGGAGTTTTCACACTCCCCGCTCTCCTTCGAAGCCTCCTGACGGTCGAAAACCGCCACGGAAGCTCCGAGCTCCGCCATATGACGAGCTGTGCACATGCCGATTCCGCTTGCCCCGCCTGTCACGATCACAACTTTTCCTGAAAGATCAAACATTTTCTTCCCCCCGTACATGCGCATCATCGGTCAATATCGTTCACAAACAAATTTGCATTCTTCTCTCCGGAACCCTCTCGATTGAGGCGGAATCAGACACCCAGGCTCGGAAGCCAGAGCACAATCTGCGGGAACAGGAAACAAAGAGCAAGAGCGATTGCCTGCAGTGCAACGAACGGAATCACACCGCGATAAATGTCCCTCGTCGCGACAACCGACGGAGCGACTCCGCGCAGAAAGAAAATTGCAGAAGCGAACGGAGGAGTCAGGAACGACATCTGCAGGTTTATGGCGACCATCAGGACAAAATAGAGAGGATCGAACCCGAGCTTGATAACAACCGGCAGGAAGATCGGAACGACGATATAGAGAATGCCGATCCAGTCGAGCACCATGCCGAGTATGAACAGGATGAACATCATCAGAAAGACAATGCCTATCGGCCCCAGCCCCGTCGCGAAGAGTAGATTTTCAACGATCCTGCCGCCGCGCATGAACATGAAGACCGATGTGAACATAGTCGCCCCCATATTGACGAAGAGCACCATGCTCGTCACTTTTACGGTCTCGAGCGTCGCTTCGAAAACGGTCCTCCACGTAAGGTGCCTGTACGCGAACGCGATCAGGGCCGCACCGACGACGCCGAGAGCCGAGGCCTCCGTCGGAGCCGTGATCCCGGCCATGATGGATCCGAGCACCGCGACCAGCAGGAATACCATGGGCAACGCATACAGGAGAATTTTCAAGAACATGTTCTGCCCCTTGGTCGTTGCAAGTTCCTCCTTCGAAATGGCAGGCGCAACTTCCGGGCGAAGCCATGAGATGACGATGACATAAAGGATGTAGAGAACCGAAAGAAGAAATCCCGGCATGAAGGCGCCGGCAAAAAGCTTCGTGACCGAAAGGTTGCACATCGGCCCCATCACGACCAGCATGACGCTCGGAGGTATCAGGATGCCGAGGGATCCTCCCGCGCAGACGACACCGCACGCAAGGCCGTGATCGTATTTCCTGGCGATCATGGCGGGAAGGCCGACAAGCGCCATTGTCGTCACCGAAGCGGCGATAACTCCCGTACATGCCGCGAAGAGCGTGCTGATCAGGATAACCGTCAGGGCAAGGCTGCCCCGCATCGACCCCATCGCCCTGTAGACAGTGTCGAAGAGCTTCTCCGCAACGCCGCTCTTTTCAAGCAGGATGCCCATGAAGACGAAGAGCGGGATTGCGATGAGCACCGAGTTCTGCATCACGCCGAACATTGAGTTCATGAACAGGGAGAGTATCGCAGGTCCTCTGTAATACAGTCCGAAAAGAAATCCAACCGCCATCATGGCGAAACCCAGCCGGACTCCAAGAAAGATGAGGAACAGGAGAATACACATCATCCCTACAGCCAAATATTCGAGCGGGATCGTCATCACTTCACACCCTCTCCGGAAGGACACAGAATTTTAATAACCTGGGCTATTCCCTGTAAAAAGAGCAATGCAAAACCGAGAGGGATATAGATCTTTGCAGCCCATGCAGGGAAGACAAAAAGAGTCGTCGAAAGCATTTCGTTTGCCCGCCACGCCATCATGGTAAAATCATACCCCTTCCAGGCAAGCACAAGCGTCATCGGAAGAAAGAGGAAGCAGTAAAAAATGAACTCGATCCCTTTCTGCACCTTCGGAGGGAAAGCGCGGAAAATGATGTCCACACGAACGTGCCGCTCCTCCTGAAGCGTATACGCTCCTCCCAATAAAAACATCGCCGCAAAGAGCATCCATGATATGTCATAGACCCACTGCGTCGGCTTGTTGAATAAAAAACGCATGCCGACCTCATAGACAACGGCAAGAGTCAAAGGAATTGCGAGGAACGCGGCCAGATATCCCACAAACTTGGTGACTTTGTCGATACAGTTCGAAATTCCCATATTTGCCTCCTCGACAGTGAAAGAGATTTTGTTCGCCTCTTTTACTGTACAGAAAAAATACGGCCCGCCCGGCATACGGGGCGGGCCGTGAAAGACTCTTAATTATCCCAGCTCGTCAAGGAGATGAATTCGCCGAGATCCTTAATAAGGGCCTTCTGCGAATTCCAGATTTTTGCAAACCACTCGTTCGTCTTGGCCTTTTCCTCGAGAATCTCTATCGACATTTCCCGCGCCTTCCGCTGATCTTCGGGAGACAGCTTTATGAAGGTAACACCGGCGGCCCTCAGACGCTCCATGGCGCCGGCCTGCTCTCTCATCTGAGACGCGTAGACCTCCAGAGTCGCGGCGTGGGCCGCATTTTTCACGATCGACTTCAGATCGTCGGGAAGCTCGTTCCACTTAGCAGGGTTGATGAAGAGCTGGAACATGTTCGAACCCATATGAATGGGCGGTGTTATCATAAACTTGGCCACTTCGTGAATTCCCAGCCCCTCGTCCATCGACGGGAAGCAGAACTCCGCAGAGTCGATGACACCCCGCCGGAGAGCAGGTACAACCTCGCCGCCGGGAAGCTGAACGACGGATACTCCGAGTTTGGTCAGAAGTTCCATTCCGAGACCGGAAGCGCGCATCTTCAAGCCCTTCAGATCCTCAAGAGTCCTTACTTCTCTCGACGACCAGAAGACTTCCGCAGGCGTCAGGCCGAGGGGGAACACGATAACGGTATCGCCGTACATCTCCTGCTGCAGTTGAAGACCATCGGTATAGGCCCACGTTACAAGATCCAGCGTTCCGGTAACGCCGCCCGGCAGTGTATAGAAAAGATCTCCCGCGGGGAAAAGGCCTTTCTGCCATGCGGGCGTGTTCATCGCCGCATCGAGAACGCCGTCCCTGACCGACTCGTACGTGCTTGCCGGAGGTACGATTTCGCCGTCGCTGTGCGTCTGGATAAGAAGTCTGCCGCCGCTCATCTCCTCCACTTTCTTGGCCCATGAGAGGTAGGCCTGACCGAGAGGAAGCTGAAGGGAGAAAACACTCTGGGTCACCCATGTGATAGGCGCCGCTGAAGCGATGCCGACAGACGAGAGCGCCATCAGAAGAACAAGAGCCATCAATGCTATTTTTTTCAATTTCCTATCCCCTTTCAGAAATCTGTTACCCGCCGCGCACTGTCTTTTCACGAGACACGCAAGGCTTCGCCGAAGTTTCAGGAAAGGCACGCTGTCACTTTTTTCGCCAACGGTATAATGATGCCGGTCTGATTCCTCCTTTCCGTCGTTCGCCGGTCGAGTCTTCGGAATGTTCTTTGCGTTCAATCCAAGAAAAAAATACTTCCCCGTAAACATCAAAAACATCCGCAAAAAAGAAGAAAGGGCTCTTCCGGAATTGGCATTCCGACGATTCCCGACCCCTCCATAGAGGCTAACGCTTCCCCAATGCCCCCCCACTGAACAGCTGCTTCTGCGCATGCAGAATATGAGAACGCGCAGAAGCTACGGCATCGGCATTGTTCCCCGACTTCAAAGCCTCTACGATGCCGCAATGCTCCCGGTACGCCGTTCCTATCGTATATTCTTCGTTGAATACGACAAGACCGACGGCGATGAACTTGTTTCTGAGCTCCTGATAGAAATTCGTGAAAATCGTGTTGCCGTACAGTTCAAAAATAAATACGTGAAAACGTATGTCAAGAGGTAGAAAATCCGAGGTTTTAGAAAGGGAAACTACTTGTTTCTGCTGGCACAACATCTCATCAAGAGAGTCGGAAACGCTTTTGCCGAGAGGTAGCGGGATGCCGCTCATTACATATTCCTCAAGTGCGAACCGGAGGTCGTAAAGTTCTCTGCATTCACGAAGAGACGCTTTGTGGAGCACAACTCCCCCTTGAGGAGTTTTTTGAAAATACCCTTCGTATATCAGTCGCTTTATCGCTTCTCTCACAGGAGTTCTGCCAAGTTCTATGCCGCGGGAAAACGCCTCCTCGGAAATTAGGCTTTCCGAGGTAATTTCCCCGTCGAGAATCATACTTTTTATCGTGGCATATGCCATATCAGCTTTACTTCGGCTTGCCTCCATCATGAATGCGGGCCTCCTGTGCGTGTGTGAGGGAGAACACCTCAATAACAAGGGATGTTGAAAATATTATGTATACACGCAATATACGACCTGTATCTGATTACGGCGAAAGTATATGCGAGAAAAGACGGACTTGTCAAGTAGTATTCAGACGTTCAAATGACAATAGCGGCATTCATGGAATGGAAGAGGCGCACAATCTTTCCTGCACTGAACTCTTTCCGGACGGGTATTGTCTCGTTGATTTCCATGATTTCCATTTGATGAATTCTCTCGAAGCCTTCAAACACATTCACTCTTCATGATCTCTTGACAAAGAGAAGATCGAATGTAAAAATATCGATGTCATCATTTAAATTGTCGACATTTGAAATGCTGACCTTATGCGAGGAGGAAATTTCGCATGTGCGCCATGAAAAAGTTCAAAGCCACTACCCTTGCCGAAGAAGTCGCTTCATACCTTCGAAGAGAGTTCATCCTTTCGGATTCCTACCCGCCGGGGACATTCATCCGTGAGGAGGAGCTGGCGCAGAAACTGAACATCAGCAGAGCACCCGTCCGCGAAGGACTCAAAATTCTCGAGGGGCGGGGACTTCTCCGCTCCATTCCACAAAAAGGGTCCGTCGTCGTCGGTTTTTCCCCGGATGAGATAGAGGAACTCTACGATATCCGTTTCGCGCTTGAAGATATCGTGTTCCGCGAGATCATCAGAAGAGGGGCCTTCACCTCAAAAGAGTACGAGTACCTGAAAAAACTTCTCGGAAAGATGCTGCTCCTCGGAAAAAGCGGCGATACGCGGGCAGAAATTCTACTGGAATTCAGCACCATCGATCTCGAGTTTCACCTCCACCTGGCGGAATGTTCGGGGCGAAAGATCACCCTTCAGATGCTCAAGACCGTCTATCACCAGATACAGCAGGCAATCGTCCGCGACGTCGCCACGGAACAGGATATCGAGCATCTCGTCGCGGAACATCTCAAAATTCTCGAGGCCCTTCAATCAGGAGACCTCAAGTCGCTCCAGATGAACAGGTTCTACAGCTACTTCCACAGAAGAATCAAGGCGCTTCCACCAGACATTAAAGCTGACGAAAAGGAGGAATCCGAAGAAGGCCGCACGGAGCAAAAACCGCGTACAGCAATAAAACCAGGCAAAGCATGAATACACCACACAATATGAACGGAGGAGAAGAAAATGAATTACGGTCTTTGGTCGCTCGTAGCACTTGTCGTCGCAATCGCAATCGGCTTTACCAGGAAGCTGAACACGGGACTTATCGCAATCGCCTTTGCCGTGGTCCTTGGAAGAATGGCCGGCATGAGGGACGCCGAAATCATCAGCGGATGGAGCACCAGCCTCGCCATGATGCTGATGGGCGTAACCTTCCTCTTCAGCATATCCCAGACGAACGGCACCCTTGAACTCTTCGCCCGGAAAGTCATCGCCCTGTCAGGCAAAAAAACGTGGATGATTCCGATCGCCATCTACCTTCTCTCGACCTTCCTTGCCGCCATCGGCCCGGGAACAATTCCCGTCATGGCCCTGATGATCCCCCTAGCAATGGCCCTCGCAGCCGAACTTGACATCTCGCCGCTCATGCTCGCACCGATCACGGTCCTGGGCGCTGCGGCCGGCGGCATCTCCCCCATAGCTCCCACCGGCATCATCGGGCTTGAACTCGCGGCAAAGCAGGGATTCACAGGGTTTGCAATGCAGTATTTCGTAAACTCCCTCATGGGAGAGACTATCTTCGCGCTCCTTCTCTACCTCGCCCTCGGCGGTTACAAGATCAAGTCGAAGAAGGAGCTCTCCCTGGGAGAGCTTCCCGCCTTCAACACACAGCAGGTTATCACCCTGTTCGGCATTGCGGCTCTCGTGGCCATCGTCCTGATCACGAAAGCCAACGTCGGGCTCATCGCCTTCTGCGTGGGCGTTGTTCTTCTCGTTCTGAAGGTTGCCGACGAACGGAAGTCCATCGCGACGATGCCCTGGGGCACCATCATTCTCGTCTGCGGCGTCGGCGTTCTCATGAATCTCGCCATCAAGCTGAAGGGCATCGAGATGCTGGCGCAGTTCCTCGCCCAGTTCATGAACGAGCGAACCGCCTCCCCGATCATCGGCCTGACGGCGGGAATCATGTCCTGGTTCTCCAGCACATCCGGCGTCGTCATGCCCACGCTGATCCCTACGGTTTCGGAACTTATGAAAACGCTTCCCAACGTTTCCGCGCTTGACCTTATCTCCGCGATCACCATGACCGCGCACACGGCTGGCATCAGCCCTGCCTCGACCGGAGGCGCCCTTGCTCTGGCGGCATATGCGGCGAACGCCTCCATATCCCCCGAACAGCAGAACAAGCTCTTCGCACAGATGTTCATCGTCGCGGTCTGCGGAGTTCTCTGCCTCGCCGCGGTTGCCTGGCTCGGCCTCTACCGCATCTGGGGAATCTAATGAAAGGAAGTGAACGCATTGGGTAAAACAATATCGGAAAAGATCATCGCCCGGGTCTCCGGAGTCGACTCTGTCAAGGCCGGAGATATCGTCTGGGCCGACGTCGACAAGGCGATGATGGACGATATTCTCGGTCCGCGGGTCGAGATCGCGGAGAAGATGGTGGAACTCGGCGCCTCAGTAAAAGACCCCGACAAGGTGGTCATCATCTCGGACCATTACACTCCCCCGGCCAATTCCCGGCAGGCGGACATCGTCAAATTCACCCGCGAGTGGGCGAAAGAAACAGGCGTCAAGAGCTACTACGAATTCATAGGGCCTTGCCATCAGGTAATGGTTGAAGAGGGACACGTCCTTCCGGGAACACTGGTCCTCGGCACTGACTCGCACACCTGCATGGGCGGCGCACTCGCCGCCTTCGCCAGCGGCGTCGGATCCACCGAGATGCTGGGTATCCTTGTGACGGGGAAGACGTGGCTGCGGGTCCCCGAGACGATCAAAGTCACGTGGAGCGGAAAACTAGCAGACGGCGTGATGGCCAAAGACGTCTCGCTTCGGACAATAGGCGAGATCGGCCATGCGGGCGCCACCTACAAGACGGTGGAGTATCACGGGGACACGGTCGTCGGGATGCCGATGGACGAACGTCTCTGCCTTTCCAACATGGCCGTGGAGATGGGCGCGAAGGCCGGGCTCATCGCCTCCGACGAAAAAGTAAAGGAGTTTCTCGCGATGAACGGGATCACCGCATCGTACGAGGACGTGGCGAGCGATCCGGACGCGGTTTTCTGCCGGCTGCTCGACTTCGACGCCTCGACTCTCGTTCCGATGGTTTCCCGCCCTCATGAAGTGGACAACGTCTGCTCCGTCGAGGAGATCGACGAGGATATCCGAATCGACCAGGCGTACATCGGCTCCTGCACGGGAGGGCGGTACCACGATCTTCTGGAAGCGGCCCGCCTTCTCAAGGGCAGGAAGGTGAAGGACGGGATCCGCCTGCTCGTCTCCCCCGCATCGAAAAAGACATGGGACCGTGCCGCGAAGGACGGGATTCTGTCGACGCTCTCGGAGGCAGGAGCCATCATCATGGCGCCGACATGCGGCGTCTGCGTCGGCCTTCACTCGGGCATCCTCGCAGACGGAGAGGCCTGTATTTCCTCCACCAACCGCAACTTCCTGGGGAGAATGGGCAGTAAAAAGGCGTTCGTCTACCTCGGCTCCCCTCTGACAACAGCGGCTGCGGCAATCGAGGGAAAGATCGTCGATCCCCGGAAGTATCTCTAGGGTAAGGAGGAGATTTTCTTGTCCGTCACACAACAGGGAAAAGCGCACAAGTACGGAGACAATATCAACACCGATATTATCGCTCCTCCGCAGTACATGGAGCTGACAGTGGCAGACGCGGCGAAATACGCAATGAGTGCCATCGATCCGGATTTCGCAACCAAGGT
This sequence comes from uncultured Synergistaceae bacterium, assembly GCA_964426245.1. Classification (GTDB taxonomy): domain Bacteria; phylum Synergistota; class Synergistia; order Synergistales; family Aminobacteriaceae; genus JAAYLU01. Next base: position 20,905 of record CAYRPJ010000034.1, on the reverse strand, counting down.
GAAACCCGGGGACATTCTGGTGGCAGGGAACAACTTCGGTTCCGGATCGAGCCGGGAGACTGCGCCGCTGACGCTGAAACATCTGCAGGTCGGGGCCATCGTCGCCAAATTCTTCGCGCGCATCTTCTACCGGAACGCCATCAACATCGGACTTCCCGTCGTGGAATGCGCCGAGGCGGATAAGATCCGGAACGGCGACGAACTGGAGATCGATCTTCAGGCCGGAAGAGTGAACAACAAGACCAGGGGGGAGAGCTACGCATGCAGCACGCTCCCGCCGCACATCATGGAGCTGATCGATTGCGGCGGCCTCGTTCCCTTCCTGGCCAAACAGATCAAGGAGGGTACTATCCGATGACCGAGAGAAAAGGAGCGCTTGAAGGACTTCGAGTCCTCGATCTCACCCGCGTGCTCGCTGGACCGTTCTGCACGATGATGTTCGCCGACATGGGCGCGGAGGTCATCAAGATCGAGGAGGCCGGCAAGGGCGACGACACCCGTCAGATGGGTCCTTTCAAAAACGGCGAAAGCGCCTACTTCATGAACCTGAACCGTAACAAGAAGGGAATCACGCTGAACCTGAAAAACCCCAATGGAAAATCGGTCTTTCTTGAGCTTGTGAAGAAGGCCGACGTAGTGATCGAGAACTTCCGCCCCGGAACGATGGAGAAACTCGGACTGGGATACGAGGATCTCAAGAAGGTGAATCCCGGAATCATCTACGCCGCCATCTCAGGTTTCGGCCATACCGGCCGTTACAGCCAGCGGCCGGGATACGACATCATTTCGCAGGCCATGAGCGGCCTGATGAGCACCACCGGATGGCCCGGCGGCGAACCCACCCGCACCGGAACAGCGATGGGCGACGTCCTGGGCGGACTCTCCTGCGCAATCGGCATTCTCTCCGCGGTCTTCAACCGTGCCTCTACCGGACTCGGGCAGAAGGTCGACGTCGCGCTCGTAGACTCGGCCGTGGCAAGCCTCGAGATCATCAACATGATCTACCTCGTCGAGGGGCGGATCCCGCAGCGCATCGGAAACCGCTACGAGTCCACCTATCCGTACGACTCCTTCCGCGCCTCCGACGGCAGCCTCGTCATAGGAGTGGCCAACGACAAGCTCTGGGCTCAGCTCTGCGAAGCAATGGACCTGCAGCATCTGATCAACGACCCGCGCTTCTCGCGGGTGCGGGATCGCGTGGCGAACCACGCCGAACTGAAGCCTCTTATGGAAGAGTGGACCACCCGCTTCACGGTGGACGAGGTCTGCGAGAAGGTCTCCGCAGCAGGCGTTCCGTGCGCGCCGATCCTGAACATCGAACAGGTCGTGAACGACCCGCACATCGGCGGAGACCGCGAGATGTTCGTCGAGATGGAGCACCCCGTGGCGGGCAAGCTCAAGGTTACCGGAAGCCATATCAAGCTCTCCGATACTCCTCCGGCCCTCCGGGCGCCCTCTCCCGCCCTGGGACAGAACAACGAGGAGATCCTGGGTTCCCTCCTGGGCATGACGTCCGAAGCCATCGAGGCTCTTCGGAAAGAGGGGGCTGTGTAGTCTGATGAACTTCTCGCTGCCCGAGCGGATCGAAATCATGGAAGTATGTCCCAGGGACGGCTTCCAGAGCGTAAAGGAGTTCATCCCCACCGAGGGAAAGATCGCAATTCTCGACGCCCTCGCCGGAACGGGCATCTCCACGATGGAGATCACCTCTTTCGTGAGCCCGAAGGCCATCCCGCAGATGGCGGACGCCGCGGACGTGACTGCGCACTTCAACGCGAAGTGGAGAGGAAAGATCACCTCCGTCGCCCTCGTCCCGAACCTCCGGGGCGCCGAATCGGCCCTCGCGGCGGGCGTGGACTGGATGAACTTCGTCATCTCGGCGAGCGTCGACCACAATCTGGCGAACACCAAAAGGACGGTTGAAGAGTCCGTCGAAGAGCTGAAAAAAGTGTGCGCGCTGAAGGGAAAGACGAAACTCCGCCTCTCCGTGGCGACCTCGTTCGCATGTCCCTTCGCAGGGGACGTCCCCCCCGAAAAAGTCGTACGGGTAGTCTCCGACTGCCTTGAGGCAGGAGTGGACGGCGTTACTCTCTGCGACACGATCGGGACCACCGATCCGAAATATCTCGCGAACACCCTGACCGAGATGCGGAACAAATTCGGCGACTACCCCTTCGCCCTGCATCTTCACGACACGCACGGGATGGCGCTCGCCAATATGTTTACTGCGTTGAACATGGGATTCACCGACTTCGACGCGGCGGCAGGAGGGCTTGGAGGCTGCCCCTTCGCGCCGGGTGCGGCCGGAAACGCCGCCACGGAGGATATGGCGAACATGGCCGAACGCATGGGGATCAAAACCGGAATCGATCTCCCGAAGCTGCTCTCCGTCGTGCGCATCATGAAATCCGAATACGGACTGACGACCTTCAGCCATCTCGGCTCGGCAGATAAAGGCTGCTGCAGCTGCTGAACCGTATCGCGCCCAAGAGACAACCGACGAACACGTCAACCGGTTGTCTCTGCCGAAAGAAAGCAGGGAGCCCCTCTCCGGAGAACGGCTCCCTGCTTTCTTTCGGCAGATGTGGCAATACACGAGGTTTCGTGATACTCTTTCCTTGCCGGAAACCCTTCCGGCATATTCCATAGAGAGTGAAGGAGGCATGTTCTGATTGAAAGCGTACGAACCCTTCCGCATCAAGGACCTCGAACTGAAAAACCGTTTTGTCATGCCCCCCATGTGCATGTACAGCGCTCCCTCTTCCATCGCGACTCCTTTTCATCACCTTCATTACGGTGCACGCGCCCTCGGCGGAACGGGACTTGTCATCGTGGAGGCGACAGGCGTCCTTCCCGAGGGACGTATCTCCGACAACTGCCTCGGGCTCTGGGAAGACGGGCAGATTGCGCCGATGGCGGAGCTGGTTCGCCATGTTCACAGCTTCGGTTCGAAAATCGGCATCCAGATCAACCATGCAGGACGAAAGTGCGGAGCGAGTGTCGACGCAATCTACGCTCCCAGCGCGGTCAACTACAGCGATGACGGAAAGTACAAGGATCCCGTCGAAATGGACCTGGGAGAGATAGCCCGCGTCACGGAAGCCTTCGCGGCGGCGGCGGGGCGCGCCCTTGAAGCAGGCTTCGACGTCCTGGAGATCCACGGCGCGCACGGGTATCTCGTAAACCAGTTTCTCTCCCCGCTGAGCAACCTCCGCAGGGACGGCTACGGCGTTACCTTCGAGGGCAGATCGCGCTTCCTCCAGGAGGTGGCGCGTGCAGTGCGCGCACGCTGGCCGGAGGAAAAACCGCTTTTCCTCCGGGTCTCGGCGGAGGACTATGTCGAGGGCGGCATGACTCCCTCGCAGATGGTCCGCATCATCGACCGGGTCACAAAAGAAGTGGACGTGATCCACGTCAGCTCCGGCGGCGTTACTCCCGTCCCCCCTCCGGTCCACCCCGGATACCAGATCCCGTTCGCCGAACAGATCAAGAAGGAGTGCGGCGTTCCGACCGTAGCGGTCGGGCTGATCACGACCCTTGAAATGGTCGAGGAAACCCTCTGCAACAAACGGTCCGATCTCGTGTCTTTGGGAAGAGAGCTGCTCCGGAACCCGTTCTTCCCGCTGATCGAGGCCCGCAAGCGGGGCGTGGAGCTCCCCTGGCCGGAACAGTACAGAAGAGCGTTTCTCTGAAAATGACGAGGGGGCTGCATGAACCCGGAAGCCCCCTCGTTCCATCAAAGCCTACGAACGCGAAGCGCTCCCTCTTTAAGGAACGAGATCCCCTCCACAGCCGCCTCCGCAGCGGAAGTTGTCGTCGTATAGGGTATTTTTCGACGCACCGCTTCGATGCGGATCTCCTTGTCGCTTTGCTGACTGTGTCTCCCCAGAGGGGTATTGATCAACATTCTTATTTTTCCGGCGCGCATATGGTCCACGACGTTCGGCGAACCTTCGTGCACTTTCAGCACAACCTCCGGCAGGAGTCCGTTCTCGAAAAGATAGCGAGCCGTTCCTCTCGTCGCCGCAATTGAGAACCCCATCCCGTGCAGTCTTCTCGCCACCGGAAGTATCGTCCTCTTGTCGGCGTCGTTGACCGAGATGAAGACCGTTCCATCGGTGGGCAGCGAGGCTCCGCAGGCAGCCTGGGCCTTGGCGAACGCCTCCCCCATCGTCTCCCCGATTCCCATGACCTCTCCCGTGGAGCGCATCTCCGGCCCCAGCAAAGGGTCTACCGAAGAGAAACGGTCGAACGAAAAGACGGCCTCTTTTACAGCCCATCCGACGGTGCAGCGCCCCTCTCCGAACCCGTTTTCGACGAGCCCCTGCGCTTCGAGATCCGTTCCCTCCCAGATGAACACGGCTGCCTTCGCAAGGTCGACGCCACTGGCCTTGGAGAGAAACGGGACGGTCCTGGAGGCCCTCGGATTCACCTCCAGCACGTAAAGCAATCCGTCTTTCGCAGCGAACTGTATATTAAGAAACCCCCTGACGCATATCGCACGCGCCAGAGCAATCGCAGCGTTCTTCATCTCCCGGAGAATCTCCGGAGTCGATTTGTAGACAGGGAAGACACAGGCGCTGTCGCCGGAATGAATCCCAGCAGCTTCGATATGTTCCCCGATGCCTGCGATATAGACGTTGACTCCGTCGCAGAGAGCATCCAGATCGTATTCGAAGGCATCCTCCAAGAACTGGTCTACAAGAACGGGAGACTCCGGGCTCAGCGGAATCCCCCGATCGAGAAACTCCTCCAACTCGTCCCGCTTGTAGGCGATGAACATGTTCTTTCCTCCCAAAACGTAGGAAGGACGAAGCAGTACAGGATATCCGATCTCTTCCGCAGCGACGGCGACATCCTCCCTCGATCCGGCCATCCTGTTTCTCGGCTGGCGAAGGCCGAGCCGCAGCAGAAGCGCGGCGAAACGCCCGCGATCCTCCGCGTCCCGGATACCTGCAAGAGACGTCCCGACGATGCGCGCCCCCGAAAGCTCCAGCTCACGGGCCATATTGAGAGGAGTCTGTCCTCCCGACTGCACCAGCACATCGCGTATTCCCTCCTTTTTCAGGACGGCCTTCACATGTTCGGTTGTGAGCGGCTCCAGATACAACCTGTCCGAGACGTTGTAGTCGGTGGAGACTGTCTCTGGATTCGAGTTCACGATGACGGTCTTCCTGCCCCTTTCTCTCCATGCCAGGGAGGCCAGTGTGCAGCACGTGTCGAACTCCAGCCCCTGACCGATACGGTTGGGACCGGAAGCAAGGATGAGAACGGCATTCTGCCCCAGAGGCTCTCCTTCGTCCTTTTCTCCCCAGCTCGAATAGAAATAGGGGGTAACGGCGGGAAATTCACCGGCGCATGTGTCGACAAAGTGAAAGGAGGGGACGATTCCCGACTTCTCGCGAAACTCCGATACATCTTTTTCGTTCATGCCGGCTACACGGGCAATACGCCTGTCGGAGAGACCGAAACGCTTGGCCTCGAGCAGAAGGTCCTCCCCGAACGGCTCCGAAGCGAGCCGCTCCTCGAACAGGACCTGCTCCGCCATCTGATGGAGAAACCACGGATCAAGAGAAGTCTTTCGGGCTAGCTCGGGGAGAGCGCGCCGCCCTTCGCGGTGCAGCACCGTATAGGCCGCGAACAGCTTCTTTGGGTGCGACGTGGTCAACATCCTGTCCAGACCGTCATAGCCCATGTCCAGCTCGAGAAGCCCCTCGTACCCGATCTCCGCAGCTCGAATCGCCTTGTTCAGCGCTTCCATGAACGTTCGACCGAGAGCGAGTGATTCGCCGACAGACTTCATCTGCGTTCCGAGCAGCTCGTATTCAGCAGGAAATTTTTCCATCTCGAATCGTGGCACTTTCACCGCGACATAGTCCAGAGAGGGTTCGAAACAACTCACCGTTTTTCCTGTAATCTCGTTGGGTAGTTCGTCCAGAGTATAGCCGACGGCAAGTTTCGCGGCTGCCCTGGCTATCGGGAAACCCGTCGCTTTCGAGGCCAGCGCCGAAGATCTGCTCACCCTCGGGTTCATCTCGATAATCACCATCCGTCCCGACACAGGGTGCACTGCGAACTGCACGTTGGAGCCTCCGCAGTCGACTCCCACGGCTCTGAGGATATTCAGAGCCGCCGTGCGCATCTCCTGATATTCCTTGTCGCTCAAAGTCTGAACAGGAGCGACCGTCACACTGTCCCCCGTATGGACTCCCATCGGATCGATATTTTCAATAGAGCACACGACCACGGCGTTGTCCATCCTGTCGCGCATGACTTCCATCTCGAACTCCTTCCACCCGACAAGAGATTCCTCCAGCAGGGCGGAGCCAGCCGGGCTCACCGACAGAGCTCGTTCGACCTGGAGAGCAAGCTGTTTTCGTGTGGAGGCGATAGAGCCGCCGAGACCGCCCAGAGTGAAGGAAGGGCGGATCACAAGAGGGAGGGGGGTCTCCTCCGCGAAGGAAAACGCTTCGCCGACGCTCCGCACCACTGCCGAACGTGGGGTATCCAACCCTATGGAACGGGCCTTCTTTTTAAATTCGCCTCTGTCCTCCGCTATACGTATGGAATGGATGGAGGCGCCTATCATCTCTACTCCCCACTTCTCAAGAACATCCCGGTCGGCGAGTTCAAGCGCCAGATTAAGCGCAGTTTGCCCTCCCATGGTCGGCAACAACGCGTCGGGACGTTCCTTTTTGATGATTTCCTCCACCCAGGGTAGTTTCAGGGGCTCCAGATAGATCGCATCCGCCACGCCGGGAGTGGTCATGACGGTCGCAGGATTGGGATTCACCAGAACAACCTCGTATCCCTCCTCTTTCAAGGCTTTTACCGCCTGAACTCCTGAGTAATCGAATTCGCACGCCTGCCCGATGACGATAGCGCCTGAACCAAGGACGAGTATTTTTTTCAGATCGCGCCGAGCAGGCATGACATGATCTCCTTCTTTTCAGCATACATTGCGGCGGTACGGAGAAATTCGTCGAAAACCCAGGAAGAATCACGGGGACCGGGCGCGGCTTCGGGATGGAACTGGCAGGACATCACCGGAAGAGAGTCGTGCATCAAACCTTCGACGGATCCGTCGTTTGCGTTCCGGAACCATATCCTCACTTCCGGAGGCAGGAACTCCTCGTCGACTTCGAAGCCGTGATTCTGGCTGGTGACCTGCACCCGCCCCGTCCTTTCTTCCCGGACGGGATGATTGCAACCGTGATGGCCGAACTTCATCTTCCTCGTCCGCCCGCCGAGAGCGTGTGCGATCATCTGATGTCCGAGGCAGATACCGAAAACAGGGATTGTGCCCAAAAGGTTCCGGATCGTTTCGATCACCGAAGGCAAGGTCGCCGGGTCTCCGGGGCCGTTCGAAAAGAGCACCCCGTCCGGCGAAGAAGAAAGAATTTCGTCAAGCGACGCGCTCCATGGGAGTACCGTTGCGCCAACTCCCCTTGAAGCCAGCTCGCGAAGAATTCCTCCCTTCACACCGCAGTCGACGACGACGAAACGGGGACGCTGTGAAGGGTTAAACGATATCTCAACCCTTGTTCCGACCGTGGAGAGAAGATTCTGCCCCTCCATCGAGGGAATTTCACCAAGACATCTCATCGCAGCCTGCAGATCCTCCTCCGAGAGTGAGTCTCCCTGCGAGGGGGCGACGATCAGGCCGTTGCAGCTTCCTCTATTCCGTAGATGGAGCGTCAGCGAGCGGGTATCGATATTCGAAAGACCGGGAACACTATTTTTTTTCAAAAAATCGTCGAGAGTCACCCGCCCTCCGGGAACCGGTCCGGAATACAGTGACCGAACCAAAAGACCGCCGAGCTTTATCTCCGGCATTACCGGATCATCCGGGCCTCTTTCGGACCAGAGGTCGTTACAACCGTAGTTTCCGGCGTGGGGATATGTCAGCACTACCATCTGCCCCGAATAGGACGGATCGGTAAGCATTTCATGGTAGCCGCACATTGCCGTGTTGAAGACGACTTCACCTCTCCCTCTTCCTCCATCGATACGCTGATGAAGCTCGTCGGCTTTTCGAGCGGGAGCGCCGAAAGATATCCCGCCGAAGGCGCTTCCATCCTGGAGAACAAGAAAACAACGCGTCATAATGTCCCTCTCTTTCTTCTTCAAAAAATAAATTCCAGTATATCAATAAAAAAATAATAAACTTTTGTTAAAGATAAGGATAGCTATGATCACGGATTTTGTCAACTCGATACCGGAGATTTTTCGTTTTGCGTGCAAAAAAGTCGGGAAAGCGCTTCTCCCTAAGAGGTGCGCCTTCCCGACCAACAGTGAAAGCATGCCGCTGTTCATCGCATTTCAACTACAGAAACTCACGGTTCTGTCCTGAGCATTGTCAAGCAATGCCAGAAAAAAGCGGACGGTTTCAAAAGACAGCGGAATCAGAGAATATCAGTTGAACAGCTGTCGGCGCAGTTCAGCCGGGCGTTTTTAGAAAAACCAGCCTTTGACAATCTCCTTCGCCTCGATCATCCCCTGCGCCCCGTAATTGAAAATCACCCAGAAGACAAGGCTGTAGAGAGCGGAAGCGGCCGCACCGAAGATGACTGCTGCTAGAAACGCAAGTCCGTCGCGCTCCGTGAGGGCGATTCCCAGGCAGAAGATCACCATGGCGGGCAGAGTGTTCGTCAGGGGAATCGGGAGGATCATAAGGCCGCTCATCATGAGCAGCAAAACCGCGCAGAGTATTCTGGCGGTTCTTCCAGAAACAAAGAAAAAACGAGGCCTGATAAAAAGCTCCACGAAGGAGAAAAATTTAGCCGTGCCGGAAATCATTCTGTCCGTTGTTCTCCGCTGAATTTCTCTCTGTGAAGCCCATTGAGGAATCCACGGAGTCTTTCTGCCGACGAGCAGCTGGAGCCCCAGAAGAAAAAGGACCATCCCGAAAGGAGTGCTGTAACCCGGAGCAGGAACGGGCAGCGCACTTGGAAGGGAAAGAATGATCAGGAGAATTCCGTAGCCCCTGTCCGCCACTGCTGCGGCAAGCTCTCCGAACAATAGATTTTCTCCCTCTTTCATTGAAAGCAACTTCCGGATATCCTCCGACAGAAGGTTTGTTTTCCCGTCGTCATTCATAGTTGTAGACAGTCATCCTCTCATATGTTGTGTTCAGTTCGCTGAATCCCGAAATTTTCTTCCGCATGATACCACACTGCGTTCGATCGGTTCCATCTGACTAAGCTTGACGAACTCTTCTCTGGAGGATATAATGCTATTGATACTTATTATTACCTTGTAACATATTCAGAGCAAATTCCCTCCATCGCAAAGGAGTCATTTTTCTCATGAGAGGGTATAATGTTTTCAAGAAGAACGTGCCTCGGGCACAACAGCATACACGAGATAAAGAAAGGAGAGATACCATGCAATTCACGGAACCTGCGGACAAGTTGGATCAGAAGACAGCAGACGAAGCGAAGGCCCTCAAAAGTCTCATGGAGGAAGTCGAAGCTGTAAACTACTATAACCAGAGGGTGGCAACGACGCCGAATGCGGAACTCCAGGAGCTCCTGGCCCATAACCGGGACGAGGAGATAGAGCATGCGGTAATGCTGATCGAATGGCTCCGCCGGAACATGGAAGGGTGGGACAAGGAACTTAAGACCTACCTCTTCACCTCCGCCCCCCTGCTCCAGGTTGAAACGGAAGGCGAGGCCGGAGGCGGGGCCGACGCTCCCTCCGGCGGACTCGGCATAGGAAGCCTCAAGTAGGCTCCTCTCACTTTTTCAATGTAAAGGAGGTCATTTCATGGATATTCTGAGAAGATCAGCATCGCTCATCACACCTGAAGCATGGGAGGAGCTCGACGATCAGGCTAAGAAAGTCTTGACGGCGAATCTTTCGGCCCGGAAATTCGTCGACGTCGAAGGTCCGAAAGGATGGACATACAGCGCCCACCCGACCGGAAGGCTGGATATCGCTACGACGAACCAGGGCGGCAGCGTGAAGTTCGGCGTCAGCAAGGTTCTTCCTCTTGTCGAGGTGCGCTCCACCTTCGAACTCGACATGTGGGAACTCGACAACATCAGCAGGGGAGCGAAGGATCCCGATCTTTCGGCCCTCGAGAAGGCCGCGAAAGAGATCGCTCTTTTCGAGGAGAAAGCCGTCTACAAGGGTCTTGCAGATGCGGGGATAGAAGGACTCGCGTCCGTTGCAAAAGAACGAACCGTGACTCTTAGCGGCGCCGAGGCGGAGCATATAGTCGATGCTATTTCGGCGGCCATCTTCAAGCTTCATGAGGACGCTGTGGAAGGCCCCTATGCGCTGGTTGCATCCCCCAAACTCTGGAAGTCGATCTACGGCGCGGTCTCCTGCTACCCCACATCGAAGCACTTGGGGAATCTCGTCGATAAAGTCATCCTCTCCACCCAGGACGAATCGTACGTCGTATCCCTCCGGGGAGGCGACTTCGAACTCGTTCTCGGGCAGGATCTCTCCCTCGGCTTCGAAGAACGGAACGCCGGCAAACTTCGTCTCTTCTTCACCGAGTCGTTCACGTTCAGAGTCATAACACCGGAAGCTGTCGTCGCTTTGGCCTGAACAGGGCCATTCATGCCAAGTACGAATGACCAAGGCGGCCCCTGAAGAAGGGACCGCTTTTTCATAAAAAACCATACGATCGAGGAGGAGAAACTGCACTATGGAAAAAACGATGAAGGGGCTTTCGGAAGCGTTCGCCGGAGAGTCCATGGCCAATCGGAAATACCTCGCATTCGCGGAACAAGCCGAGAAGGACGGGTACCCCGCAGTGGCGAAGCTTTTTAAGACCATCGCCGAGGCGGAGACGCTGCACGCGATAGCCCATTTCAAGACCATGGGAGGCGTCAGGTCGACCGAGGAGAACCTCAAGGCCGCTCTGGAGGGCGAAACATACGAATTCACCGAGATGTACCCCGGCTTCATAAAGGACGCCGAAGAAGAGGGACGGAAGGACGCGGCGAGAAGCTTCTCATACGCCAACGAAGCGGAAAAAGTCCACGGCGAGCTGTACAAAAAAACGCTCGCTTCGATGGAAAAGGGGAAGGACTCCACGTTTTATCTCTGCCCGATCTGCGGATACGTCGAAGAGGGATTCGTACCGGACATCTGCCCCATATGCAAGGCAAAAAAAGACGTCTTCAAAACGGTGGCGTGAGCGTTACCAACATAATAAACCCGCTATCAGGAGGCCTCCCCGGAGGCCTCCTTTCTTTCGGAGAAACAAGCTCGCCACAAGCTTCCGTGTTTATGATCGAAATGCTGCGGAACCCTCTTGTATTTCCACTGAAAACCTCTATAATCCGCAGTGAAAAGCCCCTTTTCGGAGGGGAACAAACTCCTGGAGGAGGGAGACATGGCGGTTCCAATATAAAGAAAATCAAAGACTGGAAAACCGCAACGGCCCGCCTGTTCGCGGGTATATCATACTTATCCTCCGGGAGGAAAAACACCATGAACGAAGAGTACGGGCACGAACCTGAAGTCCCGTTGCAACCTGTTTCAAGAGTATCCGTCGTCTTCAACCTCAAAAAAACCGCCGGTCCCGGCGAACCCGACGATAAATACGAAGAGTACGACCCGATCACAACTGTCGAAGCCGTAGCCGCGGCAATTTCAGAGTACGGTTTTTCCGTCTCTCTCTGCGAGCAGGATGAATTTTTCGCATCCCGCCTTGCTGAGCAGAATCCTGAGTTCGTGGCGAACATCGCGGAAGGGCGCGGGAATGCCCGCGGACGGGAAGCGCAGGTTCCATGTTTCCTGGAGAGCGCGGGCATTCCCTACTGGGGCTCGGACGCCGTTTCCATGTCGGTCGCCCTCGACAAGCTGCTCACTTGCAGAACGCTTCTCGGCGACGGAATCCCCGTTCCCTTCAGCGCCTGCTTCAAGTCAGAAGAGGATCTGCCCGGAATAGGGACTCTTTTCGCGGAACATGCGCGTTTTGTCGTCAAACCCCGTTATGAAGGCTCATCAAAGGGCATCTTTTCGGACTCCCTGGTCCGCACCCCTGCGGAGATGGAGGACCGCATCCGAAGAGTGTGGACTCGTTACAATCAACCCGCACTCGCGGAGGAATATCTCCCCGGAGACGAAATCACCGTCGGCGTGGTCGGCAACGGACGGCCCGCCGTTGCGGGCATGATGCGCATCGTCCCGGTCCAAAAGCGGGACGAGTTTCTCTACTCCCTGGAGGAAAAACGCAACTACCTCGAACGTATCCGCTACGAAGGCCCGGAGAGCATCCCCCCGTCCGTACGGGATCAGGCGGGAAGATTCGCGGTACGAGCCTTTCAGGCGATGGAGCTGCGCGACATGGCCCGGGTCGATTTCCGCCTGGACAACGACGGAATCCCCCGGATCATCGACATCAACCCTTTGCCCGGCCTATCCCCGGAGTACAGCGATCTTCCGATTCTTCACCGGCTCAGCGGCGGGGAGTACCATGGACTCATCCGATCCATACTGCGCAGCGCCTTCTCCCGGTGCGGACTGGCATTTCCCTCTCCTGTTCCGGAGACGATGCTTCCATGACCTCTTCATCGCAGACGATCTCCCCGGAACGGCCGCTCACCGTCGCTCTTCCGGCCGCATTGGAATGCTCCTCCCGTGCTGATGTCACAGATGCCCTGCGGAGCCGCTCTTTCATCTCCTCGGTGCTGGAAGCGAAAGGCCATATCCCCGTCCCGCTGGATATCACTCCGGCGATACTGCGCTCCCGGAGCAGAACAGCGGAACTGTTGCGCTCGGCGGAGGCTCGCTGCATATTCAACCTCTTCGAGGGCTTCGGAGAGGACAGCGGAACGGAGCATTTTTTCAGATCTCTCGTCGAGGAAACAGGAATTCCCTGCACGGGGAATCCATCTCACGTGCTCAGGACATGTCTTTCAAAGGAGATGAGCTGCCGCATCCTCCGCGATGCGGGCATACCGGTTCCCGACGGGGTTTCCCTCCGTCCCGGATTCAACCATGAGATGCTTGCGAAACTTCGGCCTCCGCTCTTCATCAAGCCTCTCCTGGAGGACGGAAGCGTCGGCGTCGACCCCGCATCGCTCGTCACCGACAGGAGCGAACTTGAGTCCGTTGTTTCGTCAAAGCTCTCTCTCTTTCCGGGAGGAGTTCGGGTCGAATCATTTCTCCCGGGCAGAGAATTTTCGGTGGCCTGCATCGGGAACGATCCTTACGACATCCGGGAAGTTTCCGTTATCGACTACGAGAGGGAAGGCGCTTCCCTTCCCTTCCTTGACTACGGCTCCAAGTGGGACGGTGAATCGCCTCTCTACGCCCTCGTTCCGAAAAAAGCCGAAGGAGCCCTCAGGTACTCCGCGGCAAAGCTTGCGGCTGCAGCCGGAAAAGCTCTTGGCTGCAGGGGATATTTTCGCGTGGACCTGCGTGAACGGGACGGGCGGCTCTTTGTGATCGACGTGAATCCGAATCCCGATGTCGCGCCGGACGGAGGATTTTTCCGCCAGTGCAGGGAGAGCGGACTTTCCGACGAGGAAACCGTCCATACCCTCCTCGAACTGGCTTTTGAAGAACACCATGGAGGAACATACCGTGAATAACACTCTTGCGGAGCGCTGCCTGAAGGCCGCGGCCGCCACCGGGGCATTCACCCCGAGCGAACTGGACGTCCTGGAGGACGTCCTGCTTGAATGGTCTCTCCACCCTGGCCGGGACTATATTCTGCTCACCGAGTCGATCGAGGGGAATATCGCCGGATTTCTGATCTACGGTCCCGCTCCGATGACCCGGTTCGCCTACGACCTCTACTGGATAGCCGTCGATCCGTCCTTCCAGAAAAAAGGTCTCGGCAGCAGGCTGGAGGAGAAGATGTGCTCCGCCCTCCTTGAACAATCGGACAGCGCCGTGATTCGGGTCGAAACAGCGGGGCGTGACGATTACCTGGGACAGCGCGCGTTCTATCTCGCGCGGCATTACGGAGAATGCGGCCGCATTCCCGACTTTTATTCGGAAGGTGACGATCTTGTCCTCTACTGCAAGAAACTCTCAAATAAGCGCTGATATCGTCAATCCGACAGAACCTTCCTCCGCGGAGGACACAAAACCTCCGTCGACGAAGGTCCGCAAAGCAAAGGGAACTTCTTTTCCTCTTCTTCCGTATGTCCCCGTCGGGAAAAGCTACATTGAAACCCTTCGGGAAGAGGTGGGAGAAGAACTCTGGAACGACTGGCGCTGGCAGATGCATTCAAGAATCACGGCGGCGGATGAATTGGGGCGCATCCTGACGCTCTCCAGGGGCGAATCCGCTCCGCTCCGAAAGAGCCTGAATGCGCTCCGCATGGCGATCACCCCGTACTATGCGTCGCTCATCGACCCCGGGGACCCGGAGTGCCCGATCAGGAAACAAGCCGTACCGACCCTCAGGGAAACGCTCATCGCGTCAACGGATCTGCTGGATCCGCTGCACGAGGACGTGGACTCTCCCGTTCCGGGCCTGACCCACCGGTATCCGGACAGGTGCATTCTCCTCGTCACCGACCAGTGCGGCATGTACTGCCGCCATTGCACGAGAAGGCGATTCGCAGGACAGACCGACACCGCCCGTACCGCCGAAGAGATCCAGGCGTGCATCGACTACATCGCCGCGACACCGGAGATCCGCGACGTCCTCATTACGGGCGGCGATGCGCTCACGCTTTCCGACGAGGCCCTGGAGTCGATTCTCTCCGGGCTTCGGGCCATTCCGACCGTCGAGATCATCCGCATAGGAACGAGAATCCCCGCCGTGCTCCCCATGAGGGTGACGGAGAACCTTTGCTCCATGCTCCGAAAGTATCACCCCTTGTGGATCAACGTGCACTTCAACCATCCGAAGGAGCTGACCCCCGAGGCTGCACGGGCATGCACCCTCCTCGCCGACGCAGGAATACCCCTGGGAAACCAGTCCGTGCTCCTAAAGGGAGTGAACGACTGCCCCTACATCTTCAGGGATCTCAACCAGAAGCTGATGAAGATGCGCGTCCGCCCCTACTATATCTACCAGTGCGACCTGTCGCGCGGCATCGAACATTTCCGCACCTCCATCGGCAAGGGACTGGAGATCATGGAATATCTTCGGGGACACACGTCGGGGCTTGCCGTCCCCACGTTCGTGGTGGACGCCCCCGGAGGCGGCGGCAAAATTCCCGTGATGCCGAACTACGTCCTCTCCAGATCCGACAGAAAGACCATCCTCCGCAACTACGAGGGCGTCGTCACCGTCTACACAGAACCGGACGACAACCAGAGCAGGTGCCTCGGAAGATGCCGCGAGACGTGCGAACGCGCCAAGGCGCTTTTTTCCGGAGGATTGCAATCCCTCTTCGAAGGAGACGCGGTCTCCATCGAACCGAAGAACCTGCAGCGGGATAAACGCAGAAAACAATGGGAGGACCGGAAACCGGTCTGAAAAAAACGGGGGAGCGCATCAGCATGCTCCCCCGTCGCCTTTCTTACTGCAGGGCCTTCTCTATCAGGCCAATACGCTCTTCGTCCTGCACCCAGCCTTTCCACTGGTCCGCATTCTCCCTGAGGAACCAGACCGCGGCCTTCTTCGCGTCGTTGTCGTTCGCCTGCATCCAGGCAAGCGCCTGGTTTGTCTGTTCGAGCGTCATGAAGTACCGCTCGATCAAACCGAGTACCTCCCGGTTGGCGTCGAGCCACTTGACATTGATCGCCTTGGCGACGAAGTAGGCCGGGGAGGAGCATCCGTTGTTTTTCGCCCATACCTCGGGGTCGTGAGGAGGTTCTTCGATCCGGACCATATCGAGCATTCCGAGCAGGGGGGTCGGCTCCCAGTAGTAGGCGATCACGGGAATTCCGCGATCAAATGCCGCTTTTATCGCGGTGGCCAGCGCGGTGCCGGAGCCGGGGTCGAACGGCTCGAGGATCTCCTTGAGCCCGTACGCCTTGATCTTGTTCAGGTTGATCGTATGAGCAGACCAGCCTGTCGGCGCGTTGTAGAACCGTCCCATCTTCGGATTCTCGCGGTTCTTGAAAATTTCCCAGTATTTTTTTACATCCTCGACGCTTTTGAGTTCCGGAGCCGCAGGCCGAATGTTCCGCGCGAGATCTCCCTCGATCACATAGCGCGGGACGTACCATCCGGAAACGGCGTTCGGAAAGACGCTTCCGGCGTTATGCACCTTGCCGCTCTTCTGGGCTTTTTCCCACCACTCCTTCTGCGCATCGGTCCAAACCTCCAGAATGATGTCGATATCACCCCGTTCCAGCCCAAGGTAGCCGGGCATCGTCTCGGAGAAGGTGTACTCGGCCTTGTACCCCCAACCTTTCTCCAGAAGGAACGCTACCACCCTGTTGTGAAACTGGATGCTGTCCCAGGAGAGATCCGCGAACATTACGGTCTTCGCGGCAGCAGGGACTGACGCGGTCAGGACGAGCAGGAGAGAAAGGCACGCAAGAACTGCTATCAGGATTCTTTTCTTCATTGAAACATTTCACCTCCGTTAGAGTATTTCACCAGGGCGTTATTATACCAACAACAGGAAAAGAACGGTCGGTTTCACATTTCCCTGCCCAAAAACATCATGTGCACTTTCCTGATTTCGTTCGGCGGCAGTTCCCCATCAAGAAGTGGCCAACGTTTACGGAGGGCACATCATGTTGGGGTAAAAAAAAACCCGCCTTGGTGTGTTTAAAAGAAGCCGGAACAAAACTAAAATGAAGTTATTCCTTACGCTGGAACCTCTGAATGGTCTCGCGGATTTCCCTGGGGTTGGATATTCCGGAGACGACAATCTCGTATCCGCTGGTCCCGGAAGACGCGATCATGAGATCTCCCACTCCGAAAAGACGCTGTGTCAGCGTCTGATGAACCTCAATGGAGCGTACCTGCGGCATACCGACTTCGGTATACTTTTTCGAGAAGATTCCCCGTTCCAGCGTCACTTCGTCATGTTTTACAACAAGCAATGTGCTGCAGCGCACCCACCAGACATAGACAACCGGCAGCAGGGCAAAAGCTGCAAGCCACAAGGGAGTCATATTCCGCATCCACATATACAGCGCCCCTGCGGCTATCAGCACCGCCAGGAGCCAAAACAATACGAACCCCTGCCACGCCGGACGAACCTTCTGTTCAAATGTTGCCTGCTTTTCTGTTACCTGCTGTTCCATAGAAACGACCTCCCGTCAAAAGTATAGTCTCTCTAAACGACACGACCCCATATGCTTGCAATGGAGCGTTTCGCGGACGCGAAGGACTTTTTTCCACCCGGATTCAGACAAAAAAGCGAGCCGGACAACACATGCCATGCGACGCCACGGGAGAAAGCCCATCGCGAACATTTTACACCACCTTGCCATTCCGGGAAAGACGAACCCGGAAAAAAAGAGATGATTTCAGAAAAAAAGAAGAGGCAAGCGGATTATTTCGCTCTTCACCGCTCTTCTCCGGCCTCCCGGAAGGGCTTGGTGAACAGCATCGGAAGGGCGATGAGCGGCAGAAGAGCGACTACAAGGAGAGTCGCCTGGACGCCGAACAGGTCCCCGACCTTACCGAGAGGAGCCATCAGCATATTGCCGACTCCCCACGAAAGCCCCATGACGATGGAGCTCGCCATACCGCGGGAGTTCGGAACCATCTCCTGGGCAACCGCCGCCGTGATGGGCATGGTCGCATTGATCGCCGAAGCCCCCACGATAAAAAACAGAATACTCGTCCAGCCTCCTGCGGCTCGCCCGGCGAGGAGAAAAAGCGGAGAGAGAAAGATGATACACATCAGCACTCTTTTCTTTCCCCACCTGTCGGCGATTCTGCCGACGATCACCATGCTCAGGGTACTCGCCAGCATGATCAGAAAGAGAACCGTCCCCACCAAGCCGATCTCGCCCCCCTCAGAAGCGATGCGGATCGGCAGAAACATCCGCACGCCCTGGCTCGTCGCATCGCGGATCGTCGAAATGGCCCATATGGGGTAGATGATCGCGAAGACCGACTTCAGCGTGAAAAACAGTCCTTTTTGCGGCGTTATGGCATCTCCGCTCTCATGTGATATCGAGGGCATCGTCCGCCATGTGAACCAACCGAGCAGCAACACCGGGATCAAGGCGACCACAGGCATAAGGCGGTACCCCACCGTGTTGACCAGCGCGACCGCGAAGAGTGGGCTGATCGTGACTCCGGCCGTTCCCGCGACCGCGAAGAGCGCGAGAGAGAACGTGAGCCTCTCCCTTGGGACCACGTGCCCTACGCCGCCGTGCCCCTGGGGATGGAACATCGCGCTTCCGAGGGCCCAGATTCCCACGAAGAAGAGCGCCGTTCCGTAGGAGGGAGCGAGCGGAATCATCGTGGCGCCGATACATGTCATGATAGGACCCCAGATTACCAGCCACGGATTCGCCGACCTGTCGGAGAGGTAACCGATGATCGGTTGAAAAATGATGTGGATCATACCGAGGAAGGTACTGAAAAAACCAGCCTGGGCCATGGTGATTCCCAACCTGGAGATGATCGTCGGAATGAATGTCGGCAGAAAGGAAGCGTACAGATCGTTGAAGAAATGCCCTGTCGAGAGCAGAGAGAGCTTGAAGCCCGAACTCTCGGGGCGCAGCAGGCTGAATGTTTTTGACGGCATAAAGAAAACACACTCCTTGACATTATAGTCGGAGCTAAATAGTACCATATACGATGCAGAATGTAATAGGAGATCGGTGCGAAAAATACAAAATACAAAAACGCCCCCTTTGGAGGAGCGGTTTGAAGTCTTGCTTAAACAAGATCAGGGGCGGCCGAATACAGCCAGCCAGATACAGGGCGGTTCGATGCTCGTCGAACCCACCCTGTGGCGCAGATGCGGCGGGAGAAAGACCCAGTCGCCGCTCCGGAGCTTCTCGGCGGAGCCGTCCTCGAACTCCAGAACCGCCTCGCCCTGAAGCAGAGCCACCCATTCGCCCTCCTTCTGATCGTACCAGAAGCCCGGCGGCGACGCCTGTCCTGTGGAGATAATCCGCTCCACGCGGAAAGATTTTGTGCGGAGAAGTTCCTCGAAGATCTCCTCGTCCGGCAGATTTGCCGGAAGTCCCGCAAGGCTTCCTTTTTCGAGCCTCATAGCTCTACTCTTCCTCTTTTCTCCTTCGGCAGTCCCTCAAGGAACTTCTCCAGCGCAGCGTTGAAGCGTTCCGGCGCCTCCATCATCAGGAAGTGCCCCGTTTCCGCCCACTCTTCGTAGGTCAGCTCCGGGAAGACCGTCCGCAGATACGCCTCGTGGTCCGGCGGGATGTACTCGTGCTCCGAGTAGATTGCCAGCGCGGGAACGCCGTAGCTGCGCTCCGTCCAGTTCCCGGGCTTGATGAACTCCTTCATCGAGCTGTTCGCCGCGTACTCGTCGGCGGATGACATCTTCTCCATGATCTCCGTCCGCAACACCTCCGGGGTCCTTCCGTAGAACGTCGATTCGATGAAGAAACGGACGAACTGCGGTCGTTCCGGGCCGAAAAGCCCTTCCAGGAAATCCGCCATCTCCTTCAGTTCTGCTGCAGTCCTCGGGTCCGACGGAGGACGGAAATAGGCGCCGTCAACGTTGACGATCGCGCGGGCCGCGCCTGGGTACCGTTCGAGAAATCGGGTCGTCACCGGGTATCCCATGCTGTGTCCTATCAAAACAGGATTCCCGGCCCCTGCCGCCTCGATGGCAGCATGCACCGCGCCTGCGAAGAGGTCGAGCGTGTACGTCCTGCAGGCGGGCTTGCCGCTCTGTCCGAAACCGGGAAGGTCGACGGCTATCACCCGGTACTTATCGCGCAATCCGTCGAACTGGAAGCGCCAGAAGGATACGTCGCAGGCCCATCCGTGAACGAAGACGAGCGCAGGTGCATCCTTCATTCCTTCGTCAAGATAATGCACAGCGATACCGTCGAACTCGGTGTAATATCCTTTCTCCGCGGAGACTCCGGCCTCCGTCGGCCGATATGGGGTAAAGAGAAACGCGCACACAACAAAAATTATCGAAGCGATACGGATCGCTCCGGAAAGAGCTCTTTTCACAAATAACCCTCCGTTTCAGTCCCCGCGGTCGGCTTTCAGCCTCTCCTCCCGCTGTTTCACCGCATCCTCGTTCCGTTCAGCCAAGAACTCCCTCTGCTGCAGGCGGCGTTCCTCGATTTCACGCTCCATCATCCGTTTTTTGACGATCTTGTCGTATACCTCGGCGGACTTCTTGACCGTCTCGTGATGCCGGTCCATAATCTCCAGGCGCTCCGTCTCGACGGCTCGCCTGGCCTCTTCCACCTTCTTCATCCCCTCTTCCTTCTTTTCTTCGGCGGTCTCCTCCGCTGGAAGAGGGGGAAGAGGCCGGAGCGGATTCAAAGGATTCACTTTCATGGCCTTCTCCCCCTTTCACGGTTGCTGAATAATGTATCGGCGCCCGGCCGCCCCGTTATAAACCGGCGGCCGTGAGCGTAAGGGCGCCGTCCTGCTCGTCCACGACGATCCGCGATCCTTCAGCTGCCTCGCCGGAGATGATCATCCGGGCGACGGGAGTCTCTATCCTTCGCACCATGAACCGCTTCAGCGGACGCGCCCCGTAGACCGCATCGTACCCCTCGCGGGCGATGAGGTCCACCCCCGCGCCGGTAATCTCCAACGAGATATTCCGGTCCTTCAATCGCTCCTCAAGAGACGTGGCGAGCAGGCGCACGATACGGCGTATCTCCTCCTTCTGAAGGGGTTTGAAGAGCACCACGTCGTCCACGCGGTTCAGGAACTCCGGCCGGAAGGCGCGTCGCAGTTCGTCCATGACCTGCTTCCTTGCGCCCTCGCGGATCTGTCCTTCCGGGGTGATTCCTTCGAGCAGGTACTGCGCACCGAGATTGCTGGTCATGATGACCACCGTGTTCTTGAAGTTGACAAGATGCCCCTGGCTGTCGGTGATGCGCCCGTCGTCCA
>CAYRPJ010000033.1:0-44206 GCA_964426245.1 uncultured Synergistaceae bacterium | reverse complement strand
TGACGGGCAGGCATCATGGAGTACAAACGCCTGTTTGAAAAGGGAAGAATCGGCACTCCGACACTCCGGAACTGCGGCGTCGAGGGTATTCTGGCCGGCCGCCGCTCCGCGGAATCTTCCCGCTCCCTGGCACGCTGAAAGGAGCGTCGGGCGGCATCCCCCACCTCCTGAAGGTTCCGGAGGAGGTGGATTTGATGAGCAGCAACGATATTTTTCTTTTTGGTCAGCCTATTCCCGCAGTTTCAGCAGTCGCACCCCACAAAAAGGTGGTCGCGCTCGGCATCCGTGCAGGCGGCGATAGCAAAATTCACCGGTTTGCTTCCTGGAGGCATGCAAGCGGAACCCAGCCGCCTTTCTGACCGGGTGATTCGCAGAAAAACCAGTTATCCCCATCCCTCCGGGCCTTCGTATTTCTCGCCGACGGTAAGGGGAGCCCCTTTTTCGAAGGTGATGGGCTCGGGATACTCGCTTGTGTGGTCTTGAATTACATGGTACCGCGTGGCCTCGGTGAATGCATCCATTAAAAACACTCCTTCGGTTATGTTCGGATAGTCGCCTTAGAACAAGACGTCGGGGATATGCCTCTGCAAGACTACCACCACTTTCCCATGTTCCGCAACAGGTCGAAAAGCCCGAGCAAAAAAGAGCTTCCCTTCTGGTATCCTTGTAGAGGAAAGGGGGGCCGATACGATGCGGAGGCGGGCGATGAAGGCCGTGGTGACCACGGGCAGCGGGGGGTACGAGAGGCTGGAATACCGCACGGCGCCGATTCCCGAGCCGGGGCCGGGGGAAGTGCTGCTTAGGGTGATCGCTGCCGGGGTGAACAATACCGACATCAACACCCGGATCGGCTGGTACTTGTCGTCCGTGCGGAACGGAACCGACAGCCTGTCCGACGCTCTCCCCGATTCGGATGCGGAGGACGGAGGGTGGAGCGGACGGACGCCCTTTCCGATGATTCAGGGGACGGACTGCTGCGGCGTAGTGGTCGGGCACGGTACGGGCGCGGCCCTTCCGAAGGCGGGCACGCGGGTGCTCGTCCGGCCATGTATGCGCGTGCAGGGCTTCGATTCGCCGGAGACCGTCTGGATGGGCGTCGATTTCGACGGCGCTATCGCGGGGCCGATGGTCACCATGGATTTGCGCGACCTCTATCTCAGGATGTGCGCCTGATCGGATGCACGGCATGGGACGAGCCGGTCTTCCCGAACGTGATCGGATACGTGGAGAGAGGAGAGATCAGGCCGCTCGTGGCGAAGGCCTTCGAGCTTGCGGATATCGCGCTCGCGCAGCGGGAGTTTCTGAGGAAGGCGCATGTCGGCAAGATCGTCCTGACGATGCCGGAGTGAAAATTAAAATTCCTGATTACGGATGAACTTTTTCGATTTTTGCAGACATGCCATTCTCTCTGTGATAACGCTCTGTACATGATAAGCATCGTCAACAGCCCTGCGGGCGTCGAATTCACCGATTTCGATCTTCGACGGATATCTCGGCACTGTACCGAATCTATTCAGACCGACCAGCTCTTTCGCCATACCGTCCCATATATCCGCAGCTATTTCCTTTTCCTTGCAGATGCGGGCAAGGTCGATGAGATTGTGCGTTTTGGAGGGCTCTTCATCGAACAGAACCATCAAGGCCTTCATGTACTTTTCCGCCGATTGCTGGCTGTGGTAGCAAATGATTTCAATCGGAATCTTGTGATATCCGAACAAGTAGTTCGCGATCTCCAAATCCATTTCGGCCAGGCGCAGCCACTCCTTCACCTGATTCTCGATATTCTTCTCATGCGCTTCGCTCATACAGCATCACGCCCTTGTCGAAAACAGTCTTCTCAAGAGTGGGCAGGGAGGTCCGGGCCGCAAAATCCGAAGCGAATCCTACCAGAACCTCCACGTTGTATACGTCGGACTTGAAAATTTCCATTCCGATCTTCTCCATCGCGTCTATGGCTCTGAGCCGGGGCTTGCTTTCATCCGAAAGGACGACGTACAAATCGATATCGGACATTTCATTCGGCTCTCCGTAGGCATAGGAACCGAAAAGATAGATCCTTTCCACGTCGATGCCGCTGCTCAAAACGACACGCACCGCTTTATCGACGTCCCGCTGAAAATCTTCGACATGACTCATCCTCACAGCATCTCCCCTCCGTTCATCTTTCGGCGACGGAAGCAACCGAACTCCTGGCACGTAAAGAAAAAAGCTGAATCGAAAAACCGAAACCATCGCCGGAGCTCTTGTAAACACCATCTCTTCTCTGAGAGTCAGCGTAACAACGGCGAATCTGGTCGAGGTTGTTTTTGACGAGCCCTAGGCTATATGACGTTTTTAAAGCCGTATCGCATCCGTGCTTCTCACTATATGCAGGCCGGGGGCTCTTGTCAAACGCTTTTCCGCACCCTCAAACGCCTGCTGGATACCGTGCCCCCTTCGCGCTTGCTCGTCCTGTTCTCTCCATTCAACAATCATGCCTTCAAAAAACGCCCGCCCGGAGAGCCGCATTTTTGCGCAGGTCGAAATAATACAGAGAGTAGTCGTGCAGAAAAAACACTCCTCTTCCAAAAACTCCGCCTCCCGGCGCAAGGCTGTCGACGTCGGCCGTGGAACAGACGATCACCCCCCTGCTTTTATCGATGCGGGCGTCGGCGTATTTCTCGACCTGGACGAATTTCCCTTCCTTATCGGGAAGATAGGATCCCGCGCTCTCCTCCGCAGTCGCCGGCGTTTCCCCGCGCGTCCAGGAAATCGGGTTGATGACGTTCGCCCCGGGCGCCGCTACAGGGTTACGCTGACGCACCTCAGGCGCCTCCGTGCTGTACGAGATTATGACGCCGGTATCCGCGGCTCCTTCGGCAAAACGCAGGTGCGGATTCTCGCGCATATAGCCGTCCGTCACGGCGCAGCCGATCACGTAGGCGGCGATCATCCTGCCGTAGACCTCCGGGTTTTCTTTCATATATTCCGAGAGCAGACGAAGCAGCAGGTTCGAACCCTGGGAGTGACCCGCGAGAAAAAAACGGCGGCCGTGGTTGAAATTGCGTATGTAATAGTCGAACGCCGCGATGACGTCTTCCTTCGGAATTCCGCCGACAAGTTTTTCCCGCTCTCCCTGAGGCAGCGAGAAAAAGGATACCGCATCGACCTGCCTGTAGTAGGGTGCGTATATATCCCCCACCCCTTCAAAGGCGGTCGCCTGCGCCTGGAAAGCCGCCGCGGCCACTTCCGTCATCGACGGGTTGTCGATCCGGCAGATATCCGGTTCGTCGGGAAGGTCCCTGCGCCACACCGCGGGGTAAAGATAGAAGACGTCCACTTCCGTTTCGGTATAGACGGGCAGAGAGAGCCAGTGCGCCGGATTCGCGTAATCGGGGCCTTCATCAGCGCCGGCAATTCCGGTCAGGAAAACCCCCGCCAGAAGCACAACGAGCAAGAGCGGTATTTTTATGCATTTCATTCCATTGATTCCTCCTCGAACCTTTTTTCGAGGGCGACCGTGCGTAACGATTCCTTCCAGCCGCTTGCAGACCGCGGATGCATGGGCGTTCAGGGCAACACGGCCTCCTGTTTCTTCCGACGATGACGCGGCGTTCCCGATGGATTGCGCCGAACCTGATTCGCCATTATACAAGGGAATGCCGATCCCGGAATATCAATCCGGGAATGTCGAGTCAGAATGTCGATCCGGGAATTGACAAATTTACAGTCTTATGAATATAATCAGTGACAGATGAATGGAAACCATGGTATACCAATTTTTTCATCATGCGATCAGCAAAAAAAATCTCAGGCGGCGTTCTTCCATCATTTCACCTCACATCGCCGGCCGCGGCAAGCTCAGCACCTCAGAATGCCTTTTAGGAGGGATACGTCGTGTTCAAACCCCAAAAAAGCACAGCCGGAATGGAGAAACTGCGATGAAGTTCGTCCTCTCCCAGGCACTCTGCCCCGAGGGCATGGCCGGGCTGAAGGCGCGCGCGGAAGTCTTCGTCGCGAACGACGGCGACCCGAACAACTACCTGGACGAGATGCGCGACGCGGACGCCGTCATTTTAAGAATCGCGAAGATCGACAGGCGCGTGATCCAGGTCTCTCCGAAGCTGAAAGTGATCGGCAGGACCGGCGTGGGGTACGACAACGTCGACGTGCGCGCAGCCACGGAGTCCGGAATTCCGGTCGTCATCACGCCGGGGGCAAACAACCGCTCGGTGGCGGAGCACGCGGTTGCGATGATGTTCTCAATCTCGAAGAACCTCGTCGAGGGGCATACGGAGACCGTGAAGGGGAACTTCATGACGGTGCGCGGAATGGGCAAGGCGTTCGAAATACTCGGCAAAACGGCCGGCTTTATCGGACTGGGGGCGATCGGCCGGGAGACGGCCTCGCTGTGCCGCGCGCTGGGGATGCGTACCGTCGCGTACGATCCGTACCTGGATCGTGGGCAGGTCGAGGCAGGCGGATGCGAATACCGTGACGACTACGAAAAGATGCTGGAGGAATGCGACTTCGTCTCTCTTCATGTCCCGCTGCTTCCGGAGACGAGAGGACTGATCGGCAGAAAACAGCTTGAGCTGATGAAGCGGACAGGCGTGCTGATCAACTGTGCCCGGGGCGGCATCGTGGACGAGGAGGCTCTGGCGGAGGCGCTCGACACCGGAGTCATCGCGGGAGCAGGTCTCGATGTCTTCGAAGAGGAGCCTCCCCGGAACGGACATCCGCTCTTCGGCGTGAAGAATCTCCTGATCAGCCCTCACAGCGCCGCACAGACGAAAGAGGCGGTCATAAACATGGCCCTGATGTGCGTGGAGGGGTGCTTCGCCGTCCTTGACGGTGAGAAGTGGCCTCACGTGGCCGACAAGACCGTCTACGGACACGACTTCCGGCGCTGACCGGCGCGCCGTCCCACCGGAACGAAGGATCCGGAAATCAACAAAGGGGGAATTTCTCTTGTCACAGTCGAAGGACAGGATAACCGGAATCGTCATCGCGACCTTCTCCGTTCTCTACCTCTATTTTTCAAAGGATATCAGGGTCTTCAGAGGCAGCGGCGCTACTCCGCTCACCTCGGCCTTCATGCCGCGTTTCTGGGGAACGTGCCTGCTGCTTCTGAGCGCGATTCTCATCATCCGGGGCGGCAGAAAACTCGTTCGTCCGGATGGCGGCGACCCGGGAACGAGGAGAAGCTTTTCACCGGGCGAGTTTTTCAGGAACAATTACGAAGTCATCCTCACATTCGTCTTTATCGGCATGTATGTCGCCATGCTCGCCCCGCTCGGCTTCACCCTCTCCTCCGCTCTCTATATCTTCGCCCAGATCCTTGTTCTGACGCCTCCCGGAAAGAGAAACCCGAAGCTCGCGCTCGTCGTCGGGGTCGTTGCCGCCTTCACGACCGACTTTCTGTTCGTGCGGCTCCTCGGTGTTCTGCTGCCGCACGGCATCTTCGGCTTTTAAGGGGGAGAGAACGATGGACTCCGCACTGTGGACAGGCTTCACAAGCGTCGCGCTCGATCCGTTCGTCCTCCTGCTGATCTTCTGTGGAGTGGCCGTCGGCATCGTCTTCGGATCCGTTCCCGGCCTGACCGCGACGATGGCGGTGGTCATGTTCCTGCCGATGACCTACACGATGACCTCCATCCAGGGGATCTCGACGCTCGTGGCGCTCTACATCGGCGGCATCTCGGGCGGACTGATCTCCGCGATCCTCCTGAACATTCCCGGTACGCCGTCGTCGGTAGCAACATGCTTCGACGGGAGCCCCATGGCGAAAAAGGGACAGGCGAGCAAGGCGCTGGGGATCGGCATATTCTTTTCTTTCCTCGGAACACTGCTGGGAGTGGGTGTGCTGGTGGTGGTCTCGCCGATGCTGGCGCAGTTCGCCATCAAGTTCGGCGCGTACGAGTACTGCGCGCTCGCTCTTTTTTCGCTCTCCATGGTCATCGCGCTGAGCGGAAGGGACCTGACCAAGGGGCTGATCAGCGCCATCCTGGGGGCCGTCTGGGCCACCGTGGGACTGGCGCCGATCGACTCTCGCGCGCGCTACACCTTCGGCTACGTGGAGCTGACGGCCGGGTTCAAGCTCCTCGTCTTCCTGATCGGCCTTTTCGCAATCTCCGAGGTGATCCGGTACGCCGAGAAGGTGCGCAGCGATGAACACTATGAAATCCAGGAGAACGTCCACATCGGGGGGCTGGGCTTTACGTTCAAAGAGTTCTGCAGCCAGATCGGCAACACGATCCGTTCAGCCCTCATCGGCATAGGGATCGGCATTCTGCCCGGCATCGGCGGCGGTGTCTCCTGCATGCTTTCCTACACCGCCGCAAAAAACAGCTCGAAGGATCCGGAAAAGTTCGGAACCGGGATCATCGACGGCATCGTCGCCTCGGAGACGGCAAACAACGCCTCCATCGGCGGCGCCATGATCCCTCTTCTCTCGCTCGGCATTCCCGGGGATGCCGTCACAGCGATGCTGCTCGGCGGACTGATGGTACATAACGTCGCCCCCGGTCCGCTGATTTTCGACAAGAGCGCGCCGGTCGTCTACGGCATCTTCATCGCGATGCTCATCGCCTCCTTCGCCATGCTCGTGATCGAGTTTCTGGGTCTGCGTCTGTTCACCAAAGTTTTAAAGGTTCCGAAGAACTATCTGCTCCCGATCATCGTGATGCTCTGCTGCGTCGGCGCGATCGGCGACAGCAACCGCGTCTTCGACGCCTGGGGCATCCTCTTCTTCGGTCTTGTCGGCTTCGGGCTGATAAAGGCCGCAATTCCTCTCACTCCGATGATCCTCGGCTTCATCCTGGGGCCGATGTTCGAGCTGAACCTGCGGAAGGTCTCGCAGCTCTTCCGGATGAACCCGCTCTCCTTTATGGAGCGACCCATCGCGATCGTCTTCTTCCTCGTGACGGCTGTCGTCGTCTTTCTGAACATCCGGGCGAATATCAGGGCAAACGCGCAGCGAACGGGAGTGTGATGCGATGCCTTGACAATCTGTGCACGCAAAAAAGATCGGGACGTTCGATGTCAAAGAACCATCATTTTGGGAAAGGGGAGTTTCTTATGAAGAAGTTTCTTGCAGTGATAGGCTTGATCGCGATCGCACTGGCGGTTTCCGGAGTACTTCACCCCGCTCACGCCGCCGGCAACTGGCCCGGAAAGAACATCACCGTGATCGTCACGCACGGCGCGGGGGGAGACACCGACTACAACGCCCGCCTGATGTGCCGTCTTCTGGAGAAAAAGCTCGGCGTCTCCGTCGTTCCCGTCAACGTGACCGGCAGCAACGGAGCCATCGCGATGGCGCAGTACAAGGACGCCAATCCCGACGGCTACACGTTTGTCATGACGAACACCGCTGCCCTCATCGGAAACGAGGCAAGCGGACTCTCCGACTTTGGCTTCGACGCCTTCGAGGTCGTCTCCGTCTACGCCAAGCAGTCGGGCGAGAACTTCGTCGTGATGAGCGACTCGCCGCACCGGACGCTCGAGGAGCTGTTCGAAGCCTCAAGGGCAAAGCCGAACACGATCAAGTTCGGCATCTCCACCGGCGGCGGCGTCTACCTCGCCTCCGTCATCATGGAACACGCGGCCGGCACGAAGTTCGCCATCATCGACGAGGGCGATGCCGCATCCCGTATGACGGCACTCCTGGGGAAACACGTCGATGCCACGATCGTTCCCTACGCCGTCACGAAGGAGTATATCCAGGCCGGCCAGGTCAGGACGCTCGGAACCCTTCTGCGCGAAGCGCCCGCACTGCTTCCCGACGTTCCCGTGGCAAACAGCGTATGCCCGGAGCTCGTCCTGAACACGCTGTACGCATGCCTCGCTCCCAAGGGGACCAATCCGGCGATCGTCGAGGCGCTCAACGCGGCGATGCGGGATATTTCGCAGAACGACCCGGAGTACAAGGCCGAGGTCAACCGGTACAACTTCCAGGAGCCGTGGACGCTCACCGTGGAAGAGTCTCTCGCCGAGCTGCGCGGACAGCGCGAGCTCTTCATGAAATACTCCGAGTATCTCCAGTAAGGTCCGGTTTCTGAAAAAGCACGGCGGCGCGCGTTTTTCGCGCGATGCCGCAACGGTTCTCCCCGGAGCGGCCTGTATCCGGCCGCTCCGGCTTTCAAAACCCTTGACACGGAGCGATGCTTCACGATACATTCAACGGGAAGCTAGGACACTGGATGTTCATTACAGACAAGTCATTTTCCGGGGTGAGAGCAATTATGGCAGATCCACGACGCACGCTGGCCAGGGAACTCATGAAGCACATCAACAGCGGAGAAATACAAAGCAACGCGGAGGGCAAGCTTCCGTCGGAACGGGATATGGCGGCGTTTCTGGGAGTGACCCGCCCTATTCTGAGACAGGCCATCGCCGTGCTCGAAGCCTTCGGTTTTCTTGAAATACGGGACCGCCAGGGAGTTTTTCTGACATCCCACGAGGTATCGGACATGGTCTTTCCGGGCGACTGGCCTCCGTCGACGATGATGGAAATCTTCCAGGTCCGGATGCTTCTCGAGCCGAGCGCCGCCCGCCTGGTCGCGGAGAGCCGCACAGAGGAAGACCTCCGCAAGATCAGGGAGTCCATCTCCCAGATGGCAATCATCATAGACTCTCAAAGGCACGACAGGGAAGCTCTCCTGGCGAAATGGAACAGGATCTTCCACGCCCAGATCATCGCGGCCGCCAAAAACCGTTTTCTCAGCCGGATTTACGAGATGATCTCGCAGGCGTACGAGGCGGCCAGCACCTCGATCCCCTTCCGGCGCGAGGAGCTGCGCTTCGACGTCATCTTCGACGAACACCAGCGGATCGTCGACGCCATAGAGCGCCGCGACGGAAACGCCGCCGCCCTGGTCGTGGAGAAACATCTCCGCACTTCGGTCGAACGAGCTGTCGACAGCCTCAAAAACTCAGGTTTCGGCGGGGAGCCTTCGCTGATAAGGAGCATGCTTCACTCCGCCTTTTCCGGAGAAGGACAGGAAGCGCCGTCCATGCTCCAGGAGGAGAAGGCTTCAGCTCCTTCGAATACCTGATCGGGCGAAAAAGATCTGAAATCTCCGGCTTCCCGAACGCTCGTTCGCAGTTCGCCTCCGAAGGAATGACGCACGGTACTCCGTTCTTAAAGCAGCGGGCTGAAGAGCTTGGTGACGCCGTGGAGCACTCTGACGGCACGGGACCTCTCCTTCCAGGCATCGGAGGTCAGGCGTCTCGACGACGCGATGTAGCCGTCCTGCGCCTTTCGGATCGCCTCGGTCTCTCCCCTGCCGTAGAGCACCAGGTTCAGCTCGAAGTTGAGCGCGAAGGAACGGATGTCGAAATTGCTCGTTCCGAGGAAGGCGAGATCCTGATCCACGGTCATCGTCTTGGAGTGAAGGATGCCGTCATGGAAGAGGTATATCTCCAGTCCCGCCTCCAGCAGCGCGTCGAAATAGGCTTTCGCGGCGTTTCCCACGAGAAACTGGTCGCTTTTCTCGGGAATCACGAGCTGGATGCGGACTCCGCCCAACACAGCCGTCTCGAGCGCGTGCAGCAGCTCGTCGTCCGGAATGAGGTACGGCGTCGTGATCACGACGCGTTTCTTCGCACCGTGAAGCGCCGATACCACGAGGCGCTGGTAGTTCTGCCACGGATATGACGGACCGCTCGGGACGGTCTGTACCACTGCATCGCCTACGAATTCAGGTGCGGGGAACGCCTCGTCGGAGAGGAGCGTCTCCCTCGTCTCGACGAACCAGTCTTCCATGAAGACTCCCTGAAGCTGCAGCACAACAGGCCCGACAAGGCGAAGCGTCAGATCCCTCCAGAGAAGCCCCTTCGCCTTTCCTCCATAGGAGGGCTCCGTCACGTTGTGCGAGCCGGTGTACCCGATGCGGCCGTCGATCACGGCGATTTTCCGGTGATTGCGGAGATCGTAGCGGGCAGTGGTCGGAGTCCGGCGCAGCAGGCGCGGCGGCAACGCCTTCTCCACCCGAACTCCGGCGTCGCGGAGCCTTTGCGCGTCGCGCTTCAGAAACGCCTTCGCACCGAGGGCGTCGACGAGCACGCGGCACTTCACTCCGCGGGCAGCCGCTTCCTCGAGCGCCCGAAAGAGCGGCTCCGTCATCGTATCGCGGACAAAGATGTAGAAAAGGAGGTGGACGGAACTCCTTGCACTTTCGACGTCTTCGGTCAGCAGGCGGATGAACTCCTTCTCCCGGTCGATGAGAAGGAAGTCGTTCCCCCTCGTGATGCACATGTCGCCGAGTTTTTTTCCGAGCTCGCCGAAACGGACGAGATCGTCGGGAAGCCAGTGCGCTTCGTCGTCGAAGATCCGGCGGAACAACCGTTTGTCATCGTCCAGGCTGCGGAGCAGCGTCTCGTGACGGTCGATCCGTTCCTGCGGCAGGCTGGTCGAACCGAAGAGCGAGTAGAGCAGAAAACCGGGCCACGGCCAGAAGTATATCGTCAGCAGCCATGCCGTGGCCGTGGACGGCGTGTGTTTCTGCGGAATATAGCAGAGCATGAAAAGCCTGATGAGAAGAGACGATATTTCGTAGGCCGAATACAGCAGCATTCCGATCGTCATTGCGGCAGACGCCTCTCCTTTTTTCGGCGGGCGACCGAGAAGTCGCACACCAGCGGCAGATGGTCCGACAACCGGACTCGAGGCACGTCGAAACGCTCCATCTCGATCCCCGGTCCGTAGAGTACAAAATCGAGCGCAAGCGCCGGAACCCGACTCGGGAATGTCGGAGTATTTCCAGGGTTGGCGTTCCGGAAACCTGTTTTGCGGAAGAACGACCGAAGCTCCCGTTCTCCTCCGTAGGTGTTTCCGTCTCCCGCGAGGATGACGGGTTTTTTCGCGTGCAGGCAGCGTTCCGCTATCTCTCCGAGCTGTACCGTCCGCGCGACGTACCCCAGGGGAAGGTGCGCCAGAAAGAGGGTGAAATCATCGAACTCCACCTCCAGGAGCGTCTTCTTCATCCCCTTGCTGAGAATATGCTCACGGACATCGAGCATCGGAAGCCTCGTTACCACGGCGTTTCCCTGTGATTTTAAAAGAGGCGCCCTGGAGACGAGAGAGTCGGAATCGTACTTGCACGCAAAAACGGATTTCCCGCCGATGTTCGAGGCCAACAATTCCGCCTGGCACGACCCGTTCTGGCGGAACGAGCCTGAATCGGCCTCCACCAGCCCGACGAGATCCGGGTTCAGTTTCGAGACATAATCGGAAATCCGGCGGAATCGTCTCTCCGTCCTCCGGAGACAGCCGGAAAACGGAAAGGGGAAGTGATACTTCCATCCCGTCCCGGTCCCGTACCGGATGTTGTAAAGCACTAAACGCATTGGAACCTCCCGAAGAAAAATGATGTTCATTATATATCACAAAACGGCTTTTTCTCTTCCGTCATTCCAGCAGTTTTCTCAAATTCTGCGGAAGAAAGTCAGGAATGGAGAGGTGTGTGAAATTATTTTCATCAATTCTGCGAAAAAAATAGCGCAAAGAGAGGCGGATGCGGTACAATATCGGAAGAAATCCGATCTTTTTCCATTTTTGAAGGAGGAATGCGCTTCATGGTGACAAAGGTACCCCCCGAGCCCTTCCGCATCAAAATGGTGGAACCTGTCCGGGTTCCCGATACGAAAGAACGGGAACAAGCGCTCGAAGCAGCCCATTTCAACATGTTCGGCCTCAGGGCCGCCGACGTCTACATCGACCTGCTCACCGACTCCGGAACCGGAGCGATGAGCAAGCAGCAGTGGGCCGCCATCATGATGGGCGACGAGGCATACGCGGGCGCCGACAGCTTCTTCAACCTGAAGAAGGCCGTCAAGGAAGTACTCGGTTTTGATTACGCCATTCCCGTCCACCAGGGACGCGCCGCTGAAAACGTCGTCTTCGGCTCGCTTGTGAAGGAGGGCGACGTTATTCCCTTCAACATGCCGTTCGACACGACCCGCGGACACATCTTCAACGCGAAGGCCGTCTCCGTCGACTGCGTGATCGACGAGGCCTTCGACCGGACGAACCAGCACCCGTTCAAGGGAAACGTCGACATCGTGAAACTCGAAAAGGCCATCGCAGAGTACGGCAAGGCGCATATCCCCTTCATCATGGTGACGATCACCAACAACTCCGGCGGCGGACAGCCCGTGAGCCTTTCGAACCTCCGCGAAGTCTCGTCGGTCGCGAAGAAGCACGGCATTCCGCTGCTTCTCGACGCGGCCCGAATGGCGGAGAACGCGTGGTTCATCAAGCAGCGCGAGCAGGAGTGCGCACGGATGAGCATCGCCGAAATCCTGAAGGCGACCATGGACACCGCCGACGCGATCACGGTCTCGTGCAAGAAAGATCCGCTTGTGAACATCGGAGGCCTCGTCGCGTGCCGCACGGAGGAGATGTATTACAAAATCGTGCCGCGCGTGATCCTCTTCGAAGGGTTCGCCACCTACGGCGGACTGGCGGGGCGGGATCTCGAAGCACTCGCGGTCGGCCTCCGGGAGATGATCGACGAACAGCACCTCACGCACCGCATTCTGCAGGTGCGCTATCTCGGCGAACTGCTCGAAGAGGGCGGCGTTCCCTGCATCCAGCCTATCGGCGGTCACGCGGTCTTCATCGACGCAGCGGCATTCCTTCCGCATATTCCGCAGGGGAGCTACCCTGCCGACGTGCTCTCGATCGAAATCTACCGCGAAGGAGCCATCCGGGGCATCGGGCTGGGAGCCCTGGCCTTCGAGAACAAGGACGAGAAGACCGGAGAGCGGACCTTCCCCAAGCTGGAGCTCTACCGCCTGGCCGTCAACCGCCGCACCTACACGAACAGCCACATCGAGTACGTGGCCGAGAGCATCGTCAACGTCTACAAGCGGCGCGACTCGATCCGCTACGGCCTTTCGATCACCTACGAGCCGCCGGTGAAGGGATTGAAACACTTCCTGGCTCACCTGAAGCCGGTGAATCTGTAGAGTTTTTTCACCGCAGCGCGCCGCCGGTCCGGAAAATTTCCTGCCGCGCGGCGCATTTTCTTTTTTCCCCGGAGCAATCCTCTCATAGGATATAATTGAAGACGCATCATCGTAAAAGGCTTCGGAAAAAGCGGCCCGCTGAACCGGAACGTTTTTTCTTCGAGGCGTCATTCCACAATCCGGGAAGGTGATTTTCGATGCGCAGTTCGTCGATGTTTCGGCGTGGCGTTCTTTTTCTCCTGCTGTTCGCCGCTATGATTATGAACTCGTCCTCCCGCCAGGCGGAGGGCGCGGTATACAGGGTAAAACCGGGAGGAACGGGAGACGGCTCCTCGTGGGAAAAAGCTCTTGACGAGCAAGGCTTTCTCTCGAAACTGGCGGAATCGGGATACGGCGACGAGTTCTGGATCGTGGCGGGGACCTATCGCCCCGCTGTTCCTCAGGAGAAAACGTCGGCCGGGAACGGATCGGATCTTCGGGAGTCGTCCTTCTCACTCAAAAACGGCGTCGCACTCTACGGCGGCTTCGCGGGCAACGAAACAGCCAGAGACCAGAGGAACTGGAAAAAGAATCTCACTGTTCTCTCCGGCGTAATCGACGAACGGAACAAAGACAACATCGTGAAAAGCTACCATGTCGTCACGGCGATCGGTCCCCGCGGCAGTATCGCCACCCTCGACGGATTCATCATATCGGGTGGATCCGCGGATGGAGAGGACGCAAAAGGAAAAGGCGGGGGCATGCATATCGACGGTTACAGCGTGACCGTTCAAAACTGTATCTTCACCGGAAATTCCGCGGTCGAAGGAGGAGGCGTATATGCAGCCGGGGGTTCCCCCGTCATCCGCGACTGCATCTTCACGGAAAATACCGCGGACTTCGGAGGCGGATTGTTCAGCGAGGATATCCTCCTCACTCTTGAAGACTGCACTTTTTCGGGGAACCGGGCATTGAAGGGCGGAGGGATGTTCAACAGGCCGGCCGCTGAAGAGGAAGACGAAGCGTCGGCGACGAGCGCCGCTCCCGATATCACGGGCTGCCTCTTCCTCGAGAACACCGCCGAGGAAGAGGGCGGCGGCATTTTCAACAACGAGATCAGCCCATCGGTCAAGGACTGCACGTTCTCCTGGAACATCGCCGAAGTCGGAGGGGCAATGGCCAACATGAAGGGCGGCCCGATCGTCACCGGCTCGACGTTCTCGGAGAACATCGCAAGAAACGGAGGCGCAATGGCCAACCTGGAGAGCAGCCCCGTGATCATCAACTCCACGTTCTGGTCGAACGAAGCCGAAGCTGAAGGCGGCGCCCTCTACAACGACAGAAGCAGTCCCATCGTCGTCAACGTCACCTTCACGCTGAACAGCGCGGAGAGAGGAGGCGGCATGCTCAACAGCGACAGCAGCCCCGTCGTCGCCAATACCATCCTCTGGGGCAACGGCTCCGAGATACGCCTCCTGCGAGGTGGAACCACCACGGTAACGTACAGCATCGTCGAAGGAGGCTTCGACGGAGAGGGGAACATCGACAGGAACCCGAGGCTCGCACGACTGGCTGACAACGGCGGCCCGACCGGAACCTGCGCCCTGAATTCGCGAAGTCCCGCCATCGACGCGGGATTGCCCGTCGGAACGGCGGTCTCCGGAAACATATCCGTTCCGGGAACAGACCAGCGGGGCGTCCTCCGCTCAAGGCATCCGGGAGCCGACATAGGAGCCTACGAATACGAAGATCCGGACACACCGATCCGCCCCGGAGGAGCATCCTCCGGATGCAGCGCCGCTCCGGGAGGAACGGGCCTTTTCATTCTGCTCCTTCCCTTGCTGATAACAGGAATACGGCGAAAAAAATAAACCGGGATCAGGAACGTCACCTCCGGAAAGCGGCCCTTAAGGGCCGCTTTTATTTTTTCAAGACGAAAAAACCATCGTCGGAATGCATCCCGTTCGTTCGCCATAACAGCGTCGTGACTGAACCGAGCAACCGCATCTTCTTTTTTCGATACGTTTTTTCCATCGCATTCTCGGACAAAAAGGGAATTGACATCGGAAAGAAAAAGCGCTAGAATTATATAGAAAAAGAGGTAATATTTAGATATAAGATATGGACATTTTTATTGCTCGATGATTTTTCGATGAACAATGCTTTCAATTTAAGAGGCGATATGTATTCGACAGGAGAGGAGATGGATGATCTTTTAACGCTGCATGACACTTCCATCGCGGACTTCATTTTTTCCTGCCTGAAGAGCACTGACCAGGCTCAGCCGGGCAAAGAACAGGATAGGAATTTACGGAACATATGTCGGACCGAAGAGAAGAGGGGTTTTCTATGAGAGAGAAGAGAGAAATGCGCTTCAGGATATTTCTTGGAACCGTTTTTGCCCTCCTGCTTTTGGCAGGCGCGGCTTTCGCCGTTGAGCCCGCTCCCGCAGGCGAGTACATCGAGGGGGAAGCACTGGTGATTCTGGAGGGACCGACAGGATTATCCGCAGCGGGGGCAGCGGCTTTCGAAGCCTCCCTGACGGCATCCGCGAACTCCGTCGCCGCTTCGGTGGGAGCGCAGGCAATCCGGACGTACGGCGCCATCGCCACCGCTTCCGGGAAGAACATCGTTCATCTGCGGGCCGAGGGAAAGAGCACGGAAGAACTTCTCGCCGAACTGGGAAAAAACACCACCGTTCTCGGAGCGTCGCCGAACTACGTCGTCAAGATCTCGGGCACGCCCAACGACCCGCGCTACGGGGAACTCTGGGGGCTGTCGCGCATCGGCGCTCCCGAGGCATGGGACGTCTCGACGGGGAGCACGGACATCATCGTCGCCGTCATCGACACCGGCATCGACCGCAATCATCCCGACCTCTCCGCCAATATCGTCAAAGACCTCGACGGCAAATGGGGCAAGGACACGTTCAATAACGACGACGATCCCATGGACGGACACGGACACGGCACACACGTCGCAGGGACGATCGGCGCGGTCGGGAACAACAGTCTCGGTGTCAGCGGAGTCAACTGGCAGGTCGGCCTTCTCGGCGTCAAGGTTCTCAGCGACACGGGGTCCGGATCGTGGTCCAGCGTCATCGCCGGAATCAATTACGTGACCGGACAGAGGCAGAGAGGACTCAACGTCCGCGTCGCCAACATGTCCCTCGGCGGATGGAGCAGTCCGGTCGGTTCGAACGATCCGTTCTACGTCGCGTGCAAGGCGCTTTCCGACGCCGGCATTCTCAACGTCGTGGCTGCCGGCAATGAAGCGCAGAACATCGACAATCCGAGCGGAAGCTACAGCGGCCTTCTCCCCTACCCTGCCGCCTTTTCCGCCTCCATCGACGGCATGCTCTCGATCGCCGCCATCGCAAGCGATACCCGGATGTCGTCCTTCTCCAACTACGGCTCCACCTATGTACAGCTCGCCGCGCCGGGCTCCGGCATCCTGAGCACGGTTCTTAGAAACGGATATGCGAGCTGGAACGGAACCTCCATGGCTACCCCGCACGTCGCGGGAGCGGCTGCCCTCATCGCTGCAGCCCGTCCGGGCGAATCGGCGGCGCAGATCAAACAGAGGATTCTGTCCAACGCCGCTTCGAATTCGTACCTCACCGGCAAAGTTTCGACAGGGGGACATCTGAATCTGGCGGCCGCGATCGGCGGCGGGAGCGTCGATACCGGCTCGGTACGCGTCACCATCGACGGCCCCGCGGAGGCGCGATGGAGCCTCAACGGAACCGGAAGCTACGCAAGCGGCGCCACGGTCTCCGGCGTTCCCGCCGGAAGCGCCGTCGTCTCCTTCTCAGCGGTGTCGGGATGGAACAGGCCCGCGAACATAACGGTCTCAGTCACGAAAGGAACCACCGTCGACGCAACGGGAACGTACACCCGGCAGATCCAGGACACGGGCTCGGTACGCGCCACCATCAAAGGCCCCGCGGAAGCCCGATGGAGCGTCAACGGCAACGGCGCCTACAAGAGCGGCGCGACAGTCTCCGGCGTTCCCGTCGGAAACGCCGTCGTCTCCTTCACCGCCGTTCCCGGCTGGGATAAACCTGCGGACAGGAGCGTGACGGTAAAGAAGAGCACAACGGTCGCTACGTCGGGAACCTACATACGACAGACCGGATCGGTGCGAGTCACCATCTCCGGCCCCGCGACAGCACGATGGAGCCTCAACGGGAAGGGCAGCTATAAAAGCGGCGCAACAGTCTCCGGTGTTCCCGTCGGAAACGCCGTCGTCTCCTTCTTCAACGTCTCCGGATGGAACAAGCCCGCCAATATTACGCTCGCAGTGACAAAGGGCGCGACCGCGACCGCCGCCGGAACATACACGCAACACACCGGTTTCGTGCGCGTTACCATCAGCAGTCCCGGAGATGCGAGATGGAGCGTCAACGGAATGGGGGACTACAGGAGCGGGGAGACTTCTCCCGGGATTCCGGCCGGAAAGGCGGTCGTCTCCTTCACCAGCGTGTCGGGGTGGGACAAGCCCGCCAACATATCCGTCACAGTAAAAAATGGCACTACAGCCGCCGCAAAGGGGACGTACAAGCAACACGCCGGTTCGGTCCGGGTCACCATCAAGGGTCCCGCCGGAGCACGATGGAGCCTCGACGGAAAGGGCAGCTACAAGAGCGGAACCACCGTCTCGAAAGTCCCCGCCGGAAACCTCGTCGTCTCCTTCTCCAACGTCGCTGGATGGAACAAGCCTGCCAATATATCGGTCGCCGTCAGAAAGGGGGCAAGAGCAACGACTAACGGAATCTACACCGTTTTGAAATCTTCGGAACTCGGCCAGGAAACTGCGGATCCTCTCGCCGTGCTGGAACTGACGAAAGAAGAACTTGAGAGCCTTCCTGACTTTGACGGATTCTCTCCGGCCAAACCGCTTCCATACAGCCTCGAAACAGAAGAGGTCGAGCAACGGGAGTTGGATGAGCAGGAGAAGGAGAGCGTCGCCGTCGAATTGAGCGAAATACTCGCCTATGACGCGGAAGGCAACGCTGCCGAAGCGATTATCATCGATACGCTGGGCTTCAAAATCGAGGCAGAAGGAGAAACGGCGGGACGTTTCGTTCCCGTCCGGATGACCTTCGCCATCTTCGACGATACTCTCGACGGCATCGACGAAAAAATACGCGGGCGCATCGAAAAAGAGATTCAGTCGGGCAGAAGCCTCGCGGACGCGCTTCTCGACGAGATACATATCTTCAAGACGATCCCCGTCGACGGCTCCAATCGTCACTTTTCGCTCGCAGAAATCGTCCACAACACAGGCTTCGCTCCGAAGGACTTCTTTACCGTGGAGAGACAAAGCGAAAGCTACATGCTCTCATTCGATCTTCTCGTCTTCGACGGCCGCACCGGGGAGCTTTCCGGACTCGTTCGGGCAATTAAAGGAGGGCGGTTCGTCGTCTTCGACGGCGCGGAAGACGGTCAATACGTCGATCCTGTCGTCCTGGCCGTTGCCGGGCCTCTCGGCGAAGAATCCGCCCGCAACGGCGGCGCCGGATGCACTACTGCGCCCGGAAGCGGCGCAGGAGCGCTTCTGCTCCTTCTTCCCCCTGCCCTCGCGATAATTCGACGGAAATACCGATCGTAGGCACATACGCAAGAAAAAGAGACGACCCTGCAGGGTCGTCTCTTTTTCTTGCGTTGGAAAGGATCTCTCACGCTCGTCGATGCCTGCTCTTCTCTCCGCCGAATCTCCGTGTCGCGGTTTTCTCTCCTTCGACGACGAAGAAGACCGCCGCTCCCAGCGAGATCGGGATCAACCAGTGGCGAAGCTCCAGCGGAGCGGAACCGAACCACAGGTTCATGAACGGCGCGTAGACGAAAACGAGCTGAAGCACCGCCAGTATGCCTACCGCCATCCACGCGGCACGGTTGGCGAAGAGCCGGTCCGGAGCAAGACTTGATTCGCGGAGATAACGGCTGTTGAAGAGGTAGAACGCCTGGCCGCAGACGAGCGTGTTCACCGCGAGCGTCCGTGCGGTCTCAAGCGGCATGCCGAGCCGCCGTTCGACGAGAAAGACGGCGATGGTCGCTCCGCCGATCAGCACGGAGACGAACGCGATCCGCCACAGAAAGAGGCCGCCGAGAATCGGGGCGTCGGGGGCGCGCGGAGGGCGTTGCATCACTCCCGGTTCGGCGGGTTCGAATGCAAGAGCAAGGGCCAGCGTGACGGCTGTTACCATGTTGACCCAGAGGATCTGCACCGGCGTCAGGGGGAGCGACAGACCGAAGATCACGGCCGCCAGGATGACCAGCGCCTCCGCTCCGTTCGTCGGCAGGATGAAGAGGATAGCCTTGCGAAGGTTGTCGTAGATGGTGCGCCCCTCCTCCACCGCGCGTTCGATGGAGATGAAGTTGTCGTCGGCCAGCACGATGTCGGCCGCTTCCTTGGTAGCCTCCGTCCCCTTGATCCCCATGGCCACGCCGACGTCGGCGCGCTTGAGCGCGGGGGCGTCGTTCACGCCGTCGCCGGTCATCGCGACGACCTCACCGTTCGCCTGGAGCGCCTGCACGAGCCTCAGCTTGTGTTCGGGGCTGGTCCGGGCGAAGATATCCGTATCTTTCACAATCGTCCGCAGTTCCTCGTCGGAAGCCTTCTCCAGCTCCGCACCGGTGACGGCCGTACCTTCATCGCTGATTCCCATCTCGCGCCCGATGGCGCTCGCCGTTCCCGCATGGTCGCCGGTGATCATCTTCACACGGATCCCCGCGTCCCTGCATATCCGGATGGCCTCGACCGCCTCCGGACGGGGCGGATCGATGATGCCGACAAGACCCAGAAAAATCATGTCCTGTTCGATATCCTCCATTTCCAATCCGCTCTTTCCGTCGTCGACATCCCTTGAGGCCGCGGCGAGCACGCGCAGCCCCTCGCCGCCCAGCCCCTCCATCTTCCGGTTCCAGAAATCCCGGTCCAGCGCCTCCGGGGAACCGTCAGCGCCTCTTTGCTGTTCACATCGCTCCAGCAGCCGATCCGGTGCGCCCTTGAGCAGAATGCGGACGCCTCCTTCAGGAAGCCTGTCGAGCGTCGCCATGAACTTGTTCTCGGATTCAAAGGGAATCACCGCGATCCGCTCGTACCGTTCATCGTCGAACGCGGCCTTGCGCGCCAATGTCCTCAATGCGCCCTCCGTCGGCTCGCCGGTCACTCTCCATTCCCCGTTCTCCTCGACGATCTCCGAGTCGTTGCAGACGGCCATCGCCTCGACGAGCGTCTCCAGGTCGTCGCGCTCCCCAATGGAGACGCCGCTTCCGTCGATCGAGATCTCCCCCTCCGGACGGTATCCGGTTCCCGAGACCTCGTATTGTCCTGCAGGTGTAACGGCGTAGCGTACCGTCATCTCGTTCCTTGTCAGCGTGCCGGTCTTGTCGGAGCAGATCACCGTCACGGAGCCGAGCGTCTCGACAGCGTTCAGTTTGCGGGTGATGGCGTTGCGGCCGGCCATCCTCTGCACGCCGAGAGCGAGCGTGATCGTCAGGATAGCGGGAAGTCCTTCGGGAATCGCCGCTACCGCGAAACCGATGGCCGCGAAAAAGAGCTCGCCCCATGCAAAGTCGTGAAGCGCCCACCCGA
The DNA here is from genome assembly GCA_964426245.1 of uncultured Synergistaceae bacterium. GTDB lineage: Bacteria > Synergistota > Synergistia > Synergistales > Aminobacteriaceae > JAAYLU01. The sequence goes on along the minus strand of CAYRPJ010000033.1, from coordinate 23,674 downwards.
CCAGCATCATCAGCCCGGCCATGCCGACGATGACGACGGAGAGGATCTTGCCGAAGCGATTCATTTGGCGTGTGAGCGGCGTGGCGAGCTGCTCCACCTCCGAGATCATCTTGTTGATGCGCCCGATCTCGGTGAATGCTCCGGTCGCGGTGACCACACCCGTCCCCCTCCCTGCCGTCACCATCGTTCCCGAGTAGGCCATGCAGGAGCGGTCGCCCACTCCCGCCTCGGGCGAGACGGAACCGGTCTCCTTCTCCGACGGTACCGATTCCCCGGTCAGCGCGGACTCCTCGATGCGGAGGTTCACCGCTTCGAGGAGTCGTATGTCGGCGGGAACCCTGTCGCCCGAGCGCAGGCGGACAACGTCCCCTGGAACGAGGTCTTCGGCGCCGGTCTCCGTCCATTCTCCTCCCCGCCGCACATGCGCCGAGAGCGAGAGCATCTTCCGGATGCCTTCAAGGGCCTGCTCGGCCTTCCCCTCCTGAAGAAAACCGATGATCGCGTTCACCACGACCACCGCCAGGATCACGCCGGTGTCCACCCAGTGGCCGAGGACCGCCGTGACGACCGCAGCCGCGACCAGGATGTAGACCAGCAGGTCGTGAAAGTGCTTGAAAAACCGCTTCAGCAACCCCTCCTTCGGCGACTCCGGCAGACGGTTCGGCCCGGCCGACTCGAGGCGATCCACGGCCTCCCCGGCACTCAGCCCGTCCGGCGCGCTCTTCAGCTTCTCGAGCACTTCCTCGGGAGAGAGCGCGTGAGGGCTCTCTATCCGGAACACATGTTCATTTGTTGTTGTCATCGTTCAGCCTCCTTCTCTCTTCTCCGGTGAATAGCGACGATTCGCCGCTTTCCTGCGGATTGAATTTCCATCGCGCGCATTCAGCCGTGCAATCCCGTCTTTTCATGATACAGCACCCGACCCGATATGCCAAAGAAGCATAAGGGCGGTTCCCTCATCGGAACCGCCCTTATGCTTCTTTGCGTATATTTCTAACGGCCTACTTCTTGCCGTAAACGTCCTTGGGGTTCCAGGCTTTCCAGACGTTGGCCACCAGATCCGGACCGGGATTGAGCACCTTGCCGCCGGGCGTCCAGCCGGACGGGGTTACTTCCTTGCCGCCGGTCTTGCGGACGAGCTGGAATGCCTGTACCTGGCGCAGCGTCTCGTCGACATTGCGACCGACAGGAGGAGTGAGAATTTCCATCGCCTGAATAACGCCGTCAGGGTCGATCAGGAATCGGCCTCTGAAATCCACACCCTGGGCAGGGCTGTAGACACCGTAGACGGTCCCGATGGCGCCGCCGCCGTCTGAGCCCATATGGAAGGGCACGCCGCCCGCCTCGATCATCTTGGAAAGTTCCACATCGTTCCATACCTTGTGAACAAACTGGCTGTCCACGCTCATGGAGATAACTTCCACGCCCAATGCCTGAAATTCCGCATAACGGTCGGCGACCGCCGACACTTCAGTCGCTCAGACGAATGTGAAGTCACCCGGATAGAAGCAGAGAGAAACCCACTTTCCGGCGAACTGCGACAGCTTCACCGTGGTGAATCCGCCCTTGTGGAAAGCCGGTGCAGTGAAATCCGGCGCCTTCATGCCGACAGTAACACCCATTTTAACAGCCTCCTTCTTCACTTCTCCGGAGGGCGCAGCCTCCGAAACAGTACCTTCAACCTCCGCAGCGGGAACGGTGCATCCTACTTTTTCCTCGCTCATGAGATCTCCTCCTTCCATAAATTACACAATTAGAAAACTAAAATACCATCAACGCTATAAAAGAGCAACCTTTTGTTCGAGTTTCATAAATGAAAAGGCTCCTCTTTTCGCATTGCTTATTAGTATATAGTAAGCTCTTTAAAAGTCAAGAATTTCTCCGTCGATTTTCCTCCCCGTAAAACACCGCTCATGAAAAAAGAGAAAACGCCATGGAAAAGGCTTTGCACTTTTCTCCGGAGAGTGAAACAATAGGGGGAGTTCATCCGAAAGAGGGGATTACATGGGCATCGCCGCGGATCTTATTCTCGTCGTTCTTGCAGGCTTGGCGGGCGGTCTCGTCGCCCGACGCCTGAATCAGCCGCTCATCCTGGGATACATTCTGGCAGGAATCGTCGTGGGACCGTACACAGGGGGCATCACCGTCGCCGACGTGGACCGCATCGAAAATCTTGCCGAGATCGGCGTCGCGCTGCTCCTCTTTTCCCTCGGGCTCGAATTCTCATTGAAACAGATCGCCCCGATCAGGCGGGTTGCGCTTGGCGGAACGGCTCTCCAAGCCCTGCTGACGCTCGGGTTCGGCTTCGCAATAGGGCATTTCATGGAGTGGGACGCCATCCCCTCTCTCTGGTTCGCAGTCGCGATCGTCTCGTCGAGTACCGCGGTCATCCTGAAGACGCTCGCCTCGAGGGGACGGCTCGGTACGCTGTCGAGCAGAGTAATGCTGGGGATGTCCATCGTGCAGGACATCGCGGTCATTCCCCTGATGGTCCTGCTGATGGGGCTCGATTCCGCCGAATTCTCCTCGTCGGCCATGCTTCTTCCCGTTCTGAAAGTCGTCCTTTTCGTCGCGGCGATGCTCTACGTCGGCGCGAAGTTCATTCCGCTCCTTCTGAAATTCGTGGCGCGCTGGGAGTCCAGGGAACTCTTCCTTCTCGCCGTCACCGGAATAGGGCTTGGAGTGGGGTATCTGACCTATTCGCTCGACCTTTCGTTCGCCTTCGGCGCCTTCATGGCCGGACTGGTGCTGAGCGAATCGGACTACGGACGCCGCGCCCTGAGCGACCTGATACCGGTGCGCGACGTTTTCGGACTTCTCTTCTTCGTCGCGATCGGCATGCTGCTCGATCCGGCATTTCTGATCGACCATCTGGGACTCACTCTCGGGCTCGTCGTCGTGACGGCCGTCGGCCGTGGCGCCATTCTCTCGCTCACCGTCAGGCTCTTCGGCTACCGGAACATCGTTCCGGCAGCGGTCTTCTTCGGAATGATTCCCATCTCCGAGATCGCGTTCATCCTGCTCCAGGCGGGGCTGGACTCCGGCGCCGTTCCCCGCGACGTGTACGCATTCTCCCTGAACACGGTCATTCTCTCCATGCTGCTCGGCCCGCCCGCCACGGCACTGACGGCTCCGTTCTACGCGATTTTCAAGAAGCGGCGGAGAAGCGACGCCGTCCAGACGGTCAACATCCCGCGTAAGGGCCTTTCGGAGCATGTGATCATCGCCGGAGGAGGGCTTTTCGCACGATACATCGGCCTTGCGCTGCATAGCATGAAGCTCCCCTACGTCATCATCGAGCCGAACCACGCGCTCTTTCTCGAAGGGAAAAAAGAGGGACTGCACCTCCTCCTGGGCGAGCCCGGACAGGATGTCGTCCTGGAAGCGGCCCGCGTCGAGGAGGCGAAACTCCTCGTGCTGACGCTCCAGGGATCGCTCGAGATCCTGGACGTGGCGCGCACCGTGCGGAAACGGAACGGGACACTGCGGATCCTGGCTCAGTGTCCGCAGGGGGACGAGGGCGACTTATCCGAGGAAGACTCCATGATTTCACGTATCATTCATCCGGAGTTCGAGGCGGGGCTGGAGATGGCCCGCCAGGCGCTCATTCATCTCGACGTCCCTGTCGTAACCGTCCACAGGGAACTGGAAGCGCTCCGCCGCAACGTCTACGGGCAGCTTCGCGAAGAGAGCAAGGATTACGGCCTCCTGTCGCAGCTCCTGCGGGCCGCTTCGTCCCTCGACCTGCAGTGGGAGGCGCTTCGAAAAGGAGATTCCCTCTCGGGAAAAAGCATTGCCGGAGTAAACATACGGGCGCGGTTCGGAGTCTCGGTCGTCGCGGTACTGCGTGGCGGGGAACTCATCCCCAACCCGGGGGCGGATTTCCTCCTCGAGGAGGGAGACCTGATCGGCATCATCGGCACGCCGGAGCAGAATCACCGGTTCTTCTGCTTTCTCGACACGGTGCATTGCACAACCCGGCAGGGGCAAGAAACAGAAGGTTTCCCGGGGAGCGAAGAGAGCGAGCGCTGCCTGCCGGACGCTTCCGAAAGAACGATGGAAAACCATCTCAGCGAAGAGGAGAACAAAGCATGACATATTCCAGGCGCATCGCCGACTACGGCATCCGTATCGGGCGAATGGAAAAAGGACAGCGAAACACGATCACGGACGTTCCCGGAGTCGCCGTCGGGCACTGTACACTTGCCGACGGCTCCGTCCAGACCGGAGTGACGGCAATCATCCCGGCGGAGGGGAACCTCTTCCGGGAAAAACTCCTCGCGGCGTGCCACGTGATCAACGGCTTCGGCAAGTCGTGCGGCATCGTCCAGATCGAGGAGATGGGCACGCTCGAAACGCCGATCCTGCTGACCAACACCTTCGGCGTGGGCGCGGCCTCCGAAGCGCTCGTCCGCTCTATGCTCGGCGCGAATCCCGACATCGGCAGGGAGACCGGGACGGTGAACCCCGCGGTCTTCGAGTGCAACGACGGCTTCCTGAACGACATCCGCGCGCTTCCGGTCCGCGAGGAGCACGTACTGCGGGCGATCGCCTCGGCGGGCCCCGATTTCGAGGAGGGCGCGGTCGGCGCGGGACGAGGGATGTCGTGCTACCAGCTCAAAGGGGGAATCGGCTCGGCCTCGCGCATCGTCGAGTGCGGCGGCGCGTCCTTCACGCTGGGGGCGCTCGTGCTCTCCAACTTCGGCCAGATGGAGGATCTGACCGTGGACGGACGGAAGATCGGCGCCTCCATCTTCGGAATCGCCCCTCCGGAGGACGAGCAGGGATCGATCATCGCCGTGATCGCAACCGATATCCCGTTGACGGAACGTCAGCTCAAGAGGGTCGCGAGACGCGCCTCGACGGGAATAACACGAACAGGGGCTTTCATAGGCAACGGGAGCGGCGAAATCGCCGTCGCCTTCACCACCGCGAACCGCGTCTCCCATGACGAGACCGCGGCGGTACGAACTATCGGCATGTTCAACGAGAACGAGATCAACCTCCCCTTCCGCGCCGTCGTGGAGGCGACCGAGGAGGCCGTTCTGAACTCGATGGTCCGAGCCGAACCGGTCACAGGACGGGACGGAAATTCGAGGCGCTCGCTCGCGGAGTTCGGGGAGCTGTTCGCCCGGGCGAAACCGGAGCCCGGACTCCGGAGTATATTGGGAGCATGCTTTCCGGCTTTCAATGAAGCGGAGCAAAAACGAGACTCTTGGAGGCGGCAACATGAAATCGATCAGAGGCGGCAAGATCATAACCGGCAGAACCTGGATTGAAGGAATGGCGCTGCTCTTCGATGCGCGGATACGCGATATTCTTCCGGAAAGAGAGCTCCCTCCGGAAGTCGAAACGCTCGACGCGGACGGGGCGTGGATCGTTCCCGGATTTGTGGACATCCACGTTCACGGGATCTGCGGGATGGACACGATGGACGGGGAGGCGCACTCCCTGGAGACCATCGCCGAAGGGCTTGCAGCTCACGGCGTTACGGCATTCTGCCCGACCACCATGACGATGGACCAGGCGCGCATCGATGCGGCGCTCGAAGCCGTGGAAGCGGCGAAAAGCGCGGCCCCCGGCGGGGCGAGAGTGCTGGGTGCGCATCTCGAAGGTCCCTACATCAGCCCGTCCCGTCTCGGCGCACAGGACGGGGCCCACGTGCTCCGCCCCGACCCCGGGTTCGTCCGCCGCAGAAGCAGTTCCCTGAGCCTCGTCTCGTTCGCTCCGGAGGAGGATTCCGACGGACGCTTCCTGGAGGCTCTCCGGGAGGAGGGAATCGTCGCCTCGCTCGGCCACTCGCAGGCTACCTACGAGCAGGCGATGACTGCATTCCGTAACGGGGCGCGAAGCGTCACGCACCTCTTCAACGGTATGCCGCCCTTCCACCACAGAACCCCCGGTCTCGCGGGAGCCGCGCTCGACGCGGACGTCTTCTGCGAACTGATCGCCGACGGCGTCCACTCGCATCCGGCCGTCTTCCGGCTTCTGCTGAAGATGAAGGGCGTCGAGAACATCATCCTCGTCTCCGACGCGATGCGCGGCGCCTGCCTCGGCGAGGGGAAGTGGGACCTTGGCGGCCAGAAAGTCACGGTTTACGGTCCGCAGGCGACCCTTGCGGACGGCACTCTCGCCGGGAGCGTCCTCACGCTCGACCTCGCGATGCGGAACTACGCATCCGCTACAGGCCTTCCCCTCTGGGAAGCGTCGCGTCTCGTCTCGGAGAACCCCGCCCGGCTACTGGGAGATCGCGAAAGAGGGCGCATCGAGCCGGGGTACAGGGCCGACTTCGTTCTCCTCGACGAAAGGTGGCGCGTCCTCAAGACATTCGTGGAAGGGAAAGAGGTCTTCGACAGCCATGAGAATCGTGACTGCAAATTCTCATCCTGAACCCGAAGCGCGTTCTCGGGCTCGCCGACCGGGCCCCCCAAGAGACTCCATAACGAACTGATCCGCCTCTTCCAGGCCGGCGACATCGACTTCTCCGGCGTGACAACGTTCAACCTGGACGAATACATCTTTTTTAAAAAAGCGCTTCATCTGGTATCATGGCTTCAATATTCACATGTTTCGCGCCCCTTTTCAGCAGGCGGGAGACGCTTGGGAAAACTCTTCCGGCTCTCCCTTGTAAAAAATCCATCCACAGAAGGAGGAAACGCCATGCGCACTCTTTCCGCGGAAACAGCCTACTCGCGAAGACTCGACCTGTTCTTCAAACGAACCTCCGTCGACGCAGTTCTTCTTGTCCTCATCTCGGCATCGGTAATCGCAGCGGTCGCCTCGCTGCTCTACGACCAGGTCTGGCTTGAACATGCGAACCTCTGGTTCTCGGGGATCTTCTCCGTCGAACTGAGCGCACGCTACTTCACCTACTCGGAAAAGAATAAGAAAGAGTATTTTCTCGACTGGTGGATGGACTGGATCGCCACGATTCCCTGGGACATCCTTCTCTTCTTCCTCTTTCCCGGAGGCGGCGCATCCATGCTCCGCCTCCTCCGGCTTCCCAGGATCTTCCGCCTGCTCCGATTCCGGCATATGAAACGCTCGGAGACGGGAAGATGGCTCTCCTACCGCTTCCGCCGGCTGCTGGAGGTCTCCATCTTCCGGCAGATTATGGTGATGCTCGCCGTTTCGCTCATCCTGGTCTGGATCTTCACGGTCGTTCTTGACAACATGGGCGTCGAGTCGGAGCACGGAGGTAACTTCTGGTTCTCCATCATCACGATGATCAGCTCGGACAGCCTCTTCGAGGTGCAGGAGATGGACATCGCGGCGAAGGCGTTGATCCTGATCTTCTCGTTTATCGGTATCATTCTCTTCAACGGCATTCTGCTGGCCATCATCATCGGAAAACTGATGGAGCACCTGGACGACCTGAAGAGCGGGCGCGGGGACGTCCGCGAGAAAGGGCACATCGTCCTGCTCGGTTGGAGCGAGTGCATCCCGCACATTCTTGACGAGCTGGAAATCCACTGCATCGTGGAGCGGAAGCGCCTGATCAAGGTGGTGATCATGCGGGAGTCGCTGCCGGACGCGCCGGACCAGGTCGTTGAATCGAGGCCTCACGTCGAGGTCATCCAGCGGATAGGAAGCTTCCAGAACGAGGAGGCGCTCGAACGGATCTCAGCCCATAAGGCGGCCGCCGTCATCGTACTGGGCGGACACGCCTCCGACCGGAAGCTTTCCGAGAGGCTGAACGATCCTATCGTGACGCGCACGCTCATCTCCCTTGAAACGCTGCTGGAGGAACGGACAAACGAATCAGCCGCTCCAGTCGTCATCCTCAACTACTTCGACCTCAGCAGCAGCTACCACGTGACGGAGTTCCTCCGGCCGTTCGGCGACAGGAGCAGAAAGCTTTTCTTCAACCCGCTCTTCTTCGCGGGCAAGCTGCTTGCTTCGATGTGCTCCAATCCATACGCCGAGGACATCTACAACGAGCTGCTGACAGCCGAAGGGAACGAATTCCACTTTGTCCGCCTCCCCGGAAACCAGCCCAGGATATGGCGCGATCTTATCGGGGCCTTCCCGAAGGCCGTCCCGGTGGGCTTCCGGAACGGCGACGGCCTGCGGATGGCTCCTCTTCCCGACGACCCCCTTCCGGAGGGAGCCGAAGTACTGGTCCTGAGCGCAAACTCCTATGAAGGCTCCGTTTTCGAACCCGTGATCAACCACAAGGTGAATTCTCCGTCCAGCCGGGGACGGGAAAGATCGCGCCCCGAACGAATCTCCGAGAAGGAGACCCCCCCGGGCGGGGCGGACGCGAGGGTTTGCCCCGCTCTCCGCTGCACGATGGAGGCTCCCTCCGGGGACCTCTATATCGTCGGCGTCAACCAGAAGCTGCCGTTCATCGTCGAGGAGATGCACAAGGTGAATTCCTTGTCCAGCTGCGGACAGGGAAGAGAAAGTTCCCCCGGGAGTTCCCTCGGAGTGACCGTTCACATCGTCGACAACCAGACCGGGAGCGAGTTCGCCGACTGGTATGCGGAATACTCGAAGTCGCCCCTTCCGGAAGGTGTTCTCTTCCACGAATGCCGCTTCCGATCCGAGGACGAGGTGAGGGCTGCCATCGATTTCGACTCGGCCATCCGAATCATCCTTCTTGCCGACGGTCACCTCCAGGAATCGGCGACTCCCGACCAGATCGACGCGGAGACGGTCTCGAAGCTGCTGATGCTCAGCCACATGATCGAAGCACGAAACAAAGAGTGCGACCGGGAGAACCTCCGCATGATTGTCGAAACGCTGACCGTCGACTCGGAGGTCGTGGTCCGCAACATCCGGAACTGCTCCAACGTGATCGGTCCGCTGACCATCGGGCGCCTTCTGACGACCTTCACCCTCCAGCCGGAATTCGAGGGACTCTTCCGGACACTCATCCAGTTCGGCGATATCGACATCGTCTGCCGCCGAGCTTCCGACGCCCTTCCCGGACGTCCCGTCGAAACGCTCACCTTCGGCGACCTGCTCACAGGCGCGGTCAACGGCTGCATCCCGCTCGGATGGGTTCATGCGGCGCCTCAAAAGGAGGAGGAGAACAAGGCCATGCGTGGCCTCTCCGCCAGGGTGGAACTGAACCCTCCGAAGAATGCGCGCGTACCCGAGGGCTCGGAGATCGTCTTCCTGCAACGTCAGGGTGACCGCTGAGGGAACAGGAGCACTTCTCACGCTCCTGAGAAAAATCGTGTCATAACGAGCACGAGGATGCACAACACGTGCTATACTTTTTGAAGAGAAAACGGCATACCAGTACAGAGGGGCCGAAGACACGATCCCGCAGCGCTTTGCGCAGGGGGCGCGCCGAACTTTTTATTTACTGGAGGGGTTGCGATGGCGGTAAATCCGGAACTGGGGAAGTTCATCCCCGTGCGCTCAGAGGATCTCGTCGAGACCATCTGCGCCGAGAAGACGCTCTCCGAGGAGGACAAGGAGAAGTTCAAAAGGGTCGCCGAACTGGTCGAGGCGACGTATCACTACGATTTTCACGGCACGCTGAAGGATGCGCGCAGCGCCTACCACATCTTCAACCCCGACGCGGACACGCTGAAGATCTGTCCGCCGGATGCGGATGTCGACCAGCGCTTCGACAAGATGGTCGCCTCCCTGGAGGAGATCCTCGTGGCGGCGAACTACCGCGAGTTTCCCATCACCGAGCTGAACGAACTGATGACGAAAGCCGCCCCGAGAGGACTGAACGTTCGGGTCAATCTTGAAAACTACGAGAAGATCCTGATCTACCGCAGAGGAACAAAATCCGTGCCGAAGCCGAAGGAACCGCTCTCATGGTGGAAATCCCTCCGGAAGAAGGACGCTCCCGCCGAGCCGGAGATGGAGGAGATGATCCAGCGCCTGCTGATCCTGATCAAGCTGAAGAGCCACGAGGATATGGAGCAGTTCTACGATACCTTCATCAAAACAGCCGGAGAGACCGAGGTCGAACGGGAGCGCCGCATGACCCGCGAGGCCGTGCTCGGCAAGAAAGAGCCTGAAGAGACGAAGAAGAACAACGGCGCTCCTAAAATCCCGACGATCTTCCTGAAAGTCTTCAAAAACGTACCGGCTTCGACGCTGCAGACGCTCTTTCCCGACGTGACCATCCAGATGACGCTGATCGACAAGGGAAAGATCGTGCTTCCGATCATCGCAGGTTTTCTGAGCGTGGTGCAGCGCGTCATTCCCTCGCTACTCGTCGTCGGGACCGTGATCGCCGCGCTTGTAGCCGGACGCAACATCGACTGGGCGCATTTCAAGGAACAGCTCTTCCCGATTCTCGCGGCCTTCTCCATCGTCGGGACGATCACTTTCAAGGTCTTCTCCAAATACAAACTGACCAAGGAAAAACACCAGGCCAAGCTGATGAAGACGCTCTACTTCCACAATCTCGACAACAACGCCGGAGTCTTCGACTTTCTCGTCCACGAGGCCGAGGAGGAGGAGTGCAAGGAGGCGCTGCTGGCCTATTACTTCCTGCTGGCCGAACGGAACGCGAACGGAGAGCCGTTCACCGAGGAGGAGCTGGATGACCGCATCGAGCAGTGGATCGAGGAAAAGTTCGGCGTTCACCTTGACTTCGAGGTCGACGACGCGCTCCGGAAGCTGGAGGACAAGCACATCCTCGTGAAGGAAGGGGACCGATACCTCGTCCCGTCGATCGACGACACGCTGGTGAAGCTCGACGAGCTATGGGACACGATTTTCCTCTACAGCAACGAGGCGGAAGCGCAGCAAGAGTAGCGCCGGGCACGGGCTCGGCACACATTCTGAAAATCATATTGAAGGGGGCGGCCCGGAAGCCGCCCCCTTCTTGTCATCGCTTTGCCGGATCAAACCGCCTCATCCCGTGCACGCCTGCGCTCCCTGAAGCGAAGCAGCTCCCCGATCAGCACCACAGGCGACGTTCCGGCGATGATCAGCACCCAGTCGGCAAAGTCGAGCGGCACCGTTCGAAAGACCCTGCCTCCGAACTGCACCATCAGGATCTGCCCGGCGAGAACGAGCACGACGATGGCGGTGAACCACCTGTTCTCCAGCAGGCCGCTGAAGGCCGAGCTCTGCAGTCCGAGACAGCGCGCGTTGAACAGGTTCCAGATCTGCAGCATCACGAAGACGCAGAAGAAGACCGTCATCTCGTAAGGGGAGACGCCGCTCCTGCTGATCATCAGGAGCATGGCCGAGAGGACGACGACGAAAAAGATACCGTACCCGAAGATCCCCTTCGCCATCCCCGGTGTCACGATGAAGGCTTCCGGATCTCTCGGCCTGCTCCTCATGACCTCCGGGTGCGGCGGCTCGGTCGCGAGAGCGAGGGCCGCGAAGGTGTCCATGATCAGGTTGACCCAGAGCATCTGGATGACCGTCAGCGGAAGTTCGATTCCGACGGCCGGACCGAAGAGGACGATCAGGAGCGCCGTGACGTTCACCGTGAGCTGGAAGAGCAGGAAGCGCTGGATGTTCTGATAGAGCGCCCTCCCCCACAGGATCGCGTTGACGATGCTCGTGAAGGAGTCGTCGAGCAGAACGATGTCGCTCGCCTCCTTCGCCACGGCGGTCCCCCTCTTCCCCATCGAGAGACCGACGTTCGCGTGGTTCAGGGCCGGGGCGTCGTTCGTTCCGTCTCCCGTGACCGCGACGACCTCCCCCTTCTCCTGGAGCGCCCGAACGAGCTTCAGCTTGTGGGAGGGGCGCGCCCGCGAGAGAACTCTCAATTCGTCGAGGAGCCGCAGCCTTGTATCGGGGACATCCACTTTCTCCTCGAACTCGTCGCCCGTCAACAGGGTGAATTCGGACTCCGGCTCCTCCCCCACCAGCCCGATCTGCCGGCCGATCTCCTTCGCCGTTTCCCGGTTGTCTCCGGTCACGATCTTGACGCCGATCCCCGCCCCCCTGCAGGCGCCGATCGCGTCCGGGACGTCGTCCCGCACCGGATCGGCGATGGCGGCGAAACCAAGCCATGTCAGTCCATTCATGAGGCTCTCGACGGAGACGTTTTCGCCTTCCGGCAACCCGTCGCGCACGGCGAAACCGAGGGCGCGCATACCGCGGGCCTGGAATGAGCGTATGGCCTCGAGGATCTCCCCCCTTTCGCCGTCGTTCAGGACCTCTTCCCCGGATCCGATAAGAATCGAGGAGCACTTTTCCAGCAGGATCTCGGGCGCTCCCTTCGCATGGAGCAGCGTCCTCGCGTTCCGGTTCCGCCCCAAGGTCGCCATGTACTTCCGCTCGGTCGAGAATGTGAGCTGGTCCAGCACCTCGAACGAGTCTCGCAACTCCTTGTAGTCCTGCCCCTCCTCGTCCAGCCAGAGGAGCAGCGCCCCCTCCGTAGGATTTCCCAGGGCTTCCGTCTCGCCGTCCGTCTTCGCGAGGTTCGCCGTCGAATTCACAGCCATCGCGTCGCGCAGCAGCTCCGGAGCCGCCGAGAGCGCGGGAGAGCGTACTTCGTACACGTGCATCTTGTTCTTCGTCAGCGTGCCGGTCTTGTCGGTGCAGATCACCGTCGCGGCCCCTATCGTCTCGCAGGCGTGCATCTTGCGCACAAGGTTGTTCGAGGCGGTCATCTTCCGCATGCTGTAGGCGAGCGAGAGCGTGACGCTCATCGCCAATCCCTCGGGAACGGCGACCACGATCAGCGTGATGGAGATCATGAAGAACTGCAGGAATCGCCTTCCGGCCTCCGCGTCCAGAAAGTACTCAGGAGAGGAGGGCAATACCCCCAGCGCCCATGCAGCCCCGGTCGCGAACACAAAGAGGGCGGCGCCGTACAGAAGGGGTTTCAGCCATTCCCGCAGCCCTTCCCGCTCCAGCCATTCGGGGCGGGACCTCGGCCGCCGGATCACGTCGAAGAAGTCGTAGGTTATCGGCAGCCAGACGCGGACCATCGCGACGAGTACCGAGATCATCAGGATAGAGATGAAGATCCACTGCCCCCGCTCCATAACGATAGCGCCGGAGATCGCGGCGTGCACGCTCAGCACGACGAAGAGCACACCTGCGACGCCGAAGCCGACCACGCCGATCACCTTGCTCAGGCCGTCGAGCTGCCGGCTCAGCGGTGTGCGCTCTTCCGAGACCGCCGCCGCCTCGCGGGCAGTCTTGCCGATCTCGGTCGCGTCGCCGACGCTCTCTATCCTGAAGATTCCGTGCCCGTCCTGCACCAGGGTTCCCCGGTATATCCGGTGGAGAGGATAGGTCGCTTCCTTCCGTTTTTTCCCGGTAATCCTGGGGTCCTCCTCCGGATACTTGGAGACCGCCTTCGACTCCCCCGTCAGCGTCGATTCGTCGACCTGCAGCGCGACGGCCTCCTCCACGACGGCGTCCGCCGGAACCTCCTCCCCGGTCTCGAGCAGCAGGATGTCTCCGACGACGAGGTCCTTCTTCACCACGCTCCTGTATTCTCCGTCCCGGATCACCTTGAACTCGACATCGTCGTTCACCTTGTTGAGAATGTCGAACTCCTTCCCCGCCTTGTACTCGTTCACGAAGGCCATCGTCGTCGCAAGGAAGATCGCGATGACGATCCCGATGGCCTCCACGTACTCGTTGTGGGCAAGCCCCACGAGAAACGCGATGAAAGCCGCGATCAAAAGAATCCGGATGATAGGATCATCGTACTTCTCCAGGTAGAGCTTCCACCAGGGCTCCCGCACCGGCGGCGTCAGCACGTTCTTTCCGTGCTTCCTGCGGCTCTCCAGAACCTCCTGCGAGGTCAATCCATTGAAATGTTTGCGCTCCGCGGAATGCATGCCGCACCTCCTGTCATATCGAGACGACTCTTTGAAGAGACGCCGCCATGCCGAATCCGTATTCGACCGTTCACATTATACACTCCTCCGATCTGCTTTCTCTTCCGGGAGTAATGGCGATGCCTTTCCGTTTCCTTGGGAAGAGCCGGACGACCGTATCAAGACCGTGGCTAGGAGAAATTCGGCATGAAGCTGAACTTCAAGGTCGCCGGCATTCGCCTGCAAGATCCGTGCTTAAAAGCGAAACGGGCGCGCCCCCGAAATACCGGAGGACGCGCCCGTTCTTGTTTTTATCCGGCGCCGAACCCGCTACGAAAGCAGCCCGGCCTCCTGCATTCTCTTTCGCATGTACTCCAGGGTCTCTCCCGTGCTGCCGAGGTTCGGCCGGAACGGCTCGCCGACATCCAGCCCCGCCAGTTTCGCCATGTCCTTCGTCGCGACGGGGAAACTCGCGCGGTCCATGGAGAGACGCACCGGGTTCAGCCGGAACTGCGCCTCCAGAGAACCCTTCTGGTCGCCTGCGATGAATTTCTCGTAGATCGAGACCACCAGCTCCGGGCAGAAGTTCGCCATGGTGGCGACCGCCCCGTCCGCTCCGTGGACGAGCGCTCCGTAGATGAGCGTGTCTTTTCCTCCGAAGATCTTGAAATTCTCCTTCTCCGACTTCGTCAGCCGGATGAATTCGCTCGTCAGCGTCATGTCGCCGCTGGAGTCCTTGATCCCGACGATGTTCTCAGCATCGCGTGCCAGCCTCGCCACAAGAGAGGCGGTGAGCGAATACCCCACCCTGCCCGGGTTGTTGTAGAGCAGCATCGGCGTACCGGAGACGGCTTCGGCAATGCTCCGGAAATGGAGATACAGCTCCTCCTCCGTGGGCTTCAGGAACATCGGCTGCAGCACCGAGACGCCGTCGGCGCCGCTCTCCGCAGCCATCCGCGCGAGCGCGGCGCACTTGCGCGTCTTGATGGCTCCGATTCCGAAATAGACGGGAACCCTGCCCCTTGTTTCATCGAGGATGATGGAAAGCCCCCGCTTCATCTCCTCATCGTCCACCATGTAAAACTCGCCGTTGCTCCCGAACGCCAGTATGCCGTGCACACCACCCTCGAGAACGAAATTCACCTGGCGGCGCATCCGCTCTTCGTCGATGACCTCGTTCTCATCGACGATCGTCACTATGGGAGGAATGACTCCCTTTATACAATCCGTGTTCACCTGCACCAATCCTTTCATGTTGTTCGTCGTCCGATCCGGCCGGGAGCCCTTCCAAAAACAGGACGCGTCCCGAATCGTGGTTTCGCCTTGAAAATCCTGCGTTCGAGGCCCTTTGCGGATCGCTACGTTATCGGGGCCGGGTTGAAAAGACAGAGGTCGTTGTGCAGCCGATATCGTTCCGCCGCCGGTTTTTTCCGGCCGCTCGCCACATCGGCGATCTCGCGGAAGAGCAACTCTCCCACGGTCCTTATATCCGCCTCTCCCGAGGCGATCGTCCCTGCGTCCACGTCGATCAGGTCGCTCCACATATCCTTCAGGTCCGATCTCGAGGAGACCTTGATCACCGGCGCCGCGGCCAGGCCGTAGGGCGTTCCCCTTCCTGTCATAAAGACCTGCAGCGTGATTCCCGACGCGAGCTGGCTGGTTCCGCAGACCATGTCGCTCGCCGGAGTGGCCGCGAAGATCAGCCCCCTGGCGGACGGGCGCTCTCCGGGAGAGAGCACCTCAACGATCGGAGACCGTCCGGACTTGGCGATCGACCCCATCGCCTTCTCGATGATGTTCGCCAGGCCGCCCTTCTTGTTTCCGGGAGTCGGATTGGCGCTCCTGTCGACGCCGCCCGCGCGGAGGTAGTCGTCGTACCAGCGCATCTCCTCGACGAGCCGTTTTCCCACGGCTGCGTCTGCGCACCGGGCGGCGAGCTGTCCCACTCCGTCCCGCACCTCCGTCACCTCTGAGAACATCACCGTCGCGCCCGCGCTTACCAGGAGGTCCGAGGCGTACCCCGCCGCCGGATTGGCGGTGATCCCGGAGAAGGCGTCGCTTCCTCCGCACTGCATGCCGACACAGAGCCTCGAAAGAGGAAGCGTCGCTCTTCGCCTGCCGTTCAGGCGTCCGAGCTTCCGCTCAGCCATCTCCATCAGGGCGTCCGTCATCTTGACAAAGCCCCGGTGATCCTGGAGCATCAGCACATTTTCGGGGGATATCTCTCCCGGCTCGAGAAGACGTTCCACCGTCAGCTTCTCGCACCCGAGACCAACGACCATGATCTCCCCGCCGAAGTTCGGATTCCGCAGCAGATTCCGGAGCGACCTGATGGGGATGACGGCCTCCCGGGCGTCGATGGCGACGCCGCAGCCGTAGGCGTGGTTCAGGGGAACGACGTCGTCCACGTGAGGGAAGAGAGGCAGGAGTTCGCGCCGCATCCGCTCCACAGACGCGTTGAGCACGCCGGCGACGCACTGGACCGTCGTCATGATACCGAGGAGATTCCGCGTGCCGGCGAAAGAGGATCCCTCGACGGGGTACCCCTCGAAGGTCTGCAACGGAGCCTCGGGGAGAGCCGAAGCAATGTCCGTTGCGAATTCAAGGCGGTCGAGGTCCGGAGACTCCGGCAGGAGGAGCATCTTCTCGGTGATGAGTCCGCCTTTTGGAACACCGCGCATCAGACGGCCGAGCGCCGTTCCGTACCGGAGCACCGCTCCCCCCTCGGGAATGTCCTCAAGCGCGACCTTGTGCCCCTGGGGGATGAAATCCCTCGCGATAACGCCGTCGAAGACCTGCGCCCCTTCGGGAAGATCGGCCACGGGAATGGCCACATTGTCGCGCTCGTCGACCCTGATCGTCCTCATCCTTGCGAACCTCCGCTCCCCGCGGCGGCCCGCCGCTTCTCCCTCCCTGAATCGTAGACGGCCCAGGCGATCGAGGCGAAGATCAGGATCCAGATAACCCACCCCATCGGGCGTGTGAAAAAGACCGAGAGGGATCCGCCGACACCCTTGATGGAGTCGACGAAGTACTTCTCCAGGTCCTTTCCGAGAATAAAGCCGATGAGGAACGGCACGATCGGAATTTTTATTTTCAGGAAGATGTACCCCAGGACTCCGAAGAAGAGCATGGTCCAGACATCGAACATGTTGCCGTACCTGGAGGAGTAGGCTCCGATGACGCAGAGAAGCATGATCACGGGAAATATCCGGTATTTCGGAAACTTGATCACGGCGGCGATGTACTTGATCGGGTAGAACATGACGAAGAACATCAGGAAGTTGCACAGGAGAAGCGCAAGGAGAATGACATGCCACAGGTCGAGATTGTTCGTGATGAAGAGCGGCCCCACCTGGACACCCTGGAGCATGAACGCCCCGACGAGCACTGCCGTGGTGCTGTCTCCGGGAATACCGAGCGAAAGCAGGGGAATGAGCGCTCCTCCTGTCAGGCCGTTGTTGGCGCCTTCGCTGGCGATCAGGCCGTCGACGCACCCCGTGCCGTACTTCTCGGGGTGCCTGGAGAAGTTTTTCGCCTGCGAGTAGGAGAGAAGGGACGCCGCGCTGCCTCCGACTCCGGGCAGAATACCGACGAAGGTTCCGATCGATGCCGAGCGAAACAGGTTGAACACCTGCCCCTTCAGATCCGAGAAACTGAAGCCGCGCACATCCCGGGAGAGGTCCGCGTCCACGGCGTCGTCCCGCATTCCGCTCTCCGCCTCCTGGAAAATCTGGACCAGCGCGAAGAGGCCGATCAGGACCGGCAGAAGCTGGAGACCGTTGCGCAGGTCCACCGACAGAAAGTCCGGGACCATCCGCATTTTATTGTTGTCCGCAAACTGACCGATCAGGGAAAAGAATACCCCCAGGAATCCCGCGAAGACGCCCGTGACCATGTTCCCCTTGGAGAGGGCCGCGATGATCGAGAGGGCGAAGAGGATGATCAGGAACTTCTCCACCGAGGAGAAACTGAGCGCGACCCTTGCGAGCGGAGGGGTGAAGAGGAAGAGGAGCAGCAGGCTGAAGAGGCCGCCGAAAAGGGACGCCGTGATGCCGATGCGCAGCGCCCGCGTCGCCTCTCCCCGCTTGGCCATCGGGTAGCCGTCGAAGCTCGTGCAGATTGAGGAGGGGGTTCCCGGGATGTTGACGAGGATTGCGGGGATGAGCCCGCCGCTGATTCCGCCCACGTAGAGACCGATGAGAAGGAAGAGGGAGACATGGAGATCGTAGGCGTAGGTCAAAGGCAGAAAGACCGCGATCGCCATCGTGGCCGTCATGCCCGGCAGTGCGCCGAAGACGATCCCGACGACGACGCCGACGAATGCCATCAAGAAATGGAACAGGCCGAATTCGATCATGTGCGATTCCTCCTCACGGCAGGGTTACCCTGAAAACGCGGGCGAAGAGAAACCAGACCGCGGTCGAAAAGAGGGCGGAGAGCGCCAGGGAGACACAAACGGACCGGAGCGCCGCGCTCGACCAGGGCTTTCCGGACCTGAGAGCCGCGGGGATCTCCTTGAGACGTTCGACGCCGTAAAACAGGACGCTGTACAGAAAGACGAAAACGATGCTCGCCGCCAGGAATCCGATATACTCCATGGCGTAAATGTAAAGGACGAAGAGCACGACCGAACCGGACAGTTTCAGCTTGTCGCAGCCCGGTTCGAAGAAGCGCATTTTTTCCCAGTCGAAAAAAGGCTGCCCCGCCCTGCGGCATCTGATCGCTCTCTGAACGGTCATCACCGCGAGGAGCAGCGCCAGAATGCCCAGAATGATGGGCGGAAATATCCAGTGGGACGTGGAAGGTCTGTAGGTCACTCTCAACATCGCGAAATCCTCCGGAAACCGTATGGAAAAGGCTGCCGCGAAAGACGGCGGAACCGTCCTCCGCGGCAGCGCTCTTCGGGAAAGCGAGCTACATCACGAGATCGTCGAGAGACGGGGCGGAATCGATCAATCCCTGCAGAGAATCTCTCTTCTGGTAGATGAACTTCTTCGCGGCTTCGGAATCGAGGTACGCGCCGCGGTAGGCCATCTTCGCCATGTCTTCCTTGAACTGGGGATCCTCGGAGACCTTCTTCATTCCCTCGTCGAGAGCCTTGATCATCTCGGCGGGCAAGTTCTTCGGAAGGTAGATCAGGAAGTCCTTGGAGAAGCGGAACTCGGTGCCATCGGCGAGGGTAATTCCCTGGTCGGCGTACGAAGGGACGTCGACGCCCTCCACGTTGTCGAGAAGGCCGACGAACTTCATGGCGATCTTCTTGTCGTCCACCTTGGTGTAGTCCAGAAGGGACGTGTAGTCGGCGAAGATCACGTCGGCGTTCCGGTCGATGAGAAGCTGAATCTTGTCGGAAGTGGAGCCCCCAACGATCACGACGACTCTGTCGGCGACGTCCTTGCCGTACTTGTTCTCGATCCACTCCCAAAAGGCGATGAAACCGATGTGGGAGACGCCGCCGGCCTCGCATGCCATGCGGACCTTCGCCTCTGGATTCGCCTTGAGGTACTCGGGAATCTCCGCCATGGTGTTGTACGGAGCGTCCACGTACGCGGCCCAAGCGGCGCCGGGGTTCTGGGCTACCCGGGGCCCGATCGCCATGTTCTCCAGCCTGTAGATGTCGTCGTAAGCCTTGAAGGAGACGCCGAGGTAGGTCATGTCGTGGAACATCATGATCGTCCTTCCGTCGGGACGGGCGGTCTGCATCGCGTCGAGAGCGACGGCCGCGCCGACCGCGTCGACCTTCATATTGGCGCCCAGCGCCTTCGCCAGGTGCCTTGAGACGGTCTCGGCGATCAGGTACGAATCTCCGGCGGTCGAGGTGGAACCGATGACAACCCGGACGTTCTGCCCGGCGAACGGATTTGCTCCGGCGACGGCGGGAACGGCCAACAGCGCGAGAACCAGCAGAGCAAGCAGCGTATTTCTGACCTTCATGTGAATTCCTCCTTTTTGTTTCCGGAACCGAAGCCCCGGTATGTATCCTTCCAGTCGCCCCTAACGGACCAGGCAGGGGCGCTTCGGATCGAATTTCCAGCCGGGGACGAGGTACTGCATCGCTGCCGAGTCGTCCCTCGCTCCCAGGCAGTTTTCGAGATAGAGGCTGTGCGCGGCCTCGATGGCTTCCAGATCCGGCTCGATCCCCAGGCCGGGGGCGTCGGGGATGTCGATGAACCCGTCCCGGATCCGGAAAGGTTGCTTCGAAAGGCGTTCCGTCCCCTCCTGCCATATCCAGTGCGTGTCGATCGCGGTGATCCTGCCCGGAACCGCGGCGGCGGTGTGGCTGAACATGGCGAGCGAGATGTCGAAATGGTTGTTGGAGTGCGATCCCCAGGTCAGGCCGAAGACCTCGCAGAACTGCCCCACCCTTACCGATCCTTCCATCGTCCAGAAGTGCGGGTCCGCCAGCGGAATATCCACGGACTGGAGCATCACCGAGTGCGCCATCTGCCGCCAGTCGGTGGCGATCATGTTCGTCGCGGTCGGCAGCCCCGTGGATCGGCGGAACTCCGCCATGACCTCTCGCCCGGAATATCCTCCCTCCGGGCCGCAGGGATCCTCGCAGTAGGTAAGAACGCCGTGCATGTCCCTGCACAGCTCGACGGCATCTTTCAGCAGCCATCCCCCGTTGGGGTCGATGGTGATTCTCCCGTCCGGGAAGGCGCGTTTAAGCGCCCGGACGGCCTCCATCTCCTCGCTTCCGGGGAGGACGCCCCCCTTGAGCTTGAAGTCGGAAAAACCGTAGAGCTCGCGGCTCGCCTTCGCGAGGGCGACGATGGCGTCCGGCGTCATCGCCTCCTCCCGGCGGAGGCGGTACCATTCGAAGGAGGAGCCTGACTCCGAGAGATAGGGAAGATCGGTTCTCTTTCTGTCCGCCACGTAAAAAAGGTACCCCAGGACGGGAACCCTTTCCCGAACCTGTCCGTCCCCGAGGAGAGATGCCACGGGCACACCGAGATGCTGCCCCAGGAGATCGAGCAGCGGCGCCTCGATACCGGTGAGCACGTGGACCCCCGTCCTGAGGTCGAAAGTCTGCTGCCCGCGGACGTCGTCGTCCTTTCCTGCGAAGAGCCTCTTCACGGCGAGCATGGTGTTCCTGTACCCGCCCACCCGCGAACCGACGACGAGAGAACGCGCCTGTTCCAGCCCCCGGGTTATCTTCTCTCCTCCGGGAACCTCGCCGATTCCCGTCCTGCCCTCGCTGTCCGTCATGATCACGACGTTTCGCGTGAAGTACGGTCCGTGGGCCCCGCTGAGATTGAGGAGCATACTGTCCCGCCCCGCGACCGGGATCACCCGCATTTCCGCTACGACCGGCCGGCACGTCTTCTTCATGCTGTTCGTCCTTTCCACTGGAAAAATGCGTTACAGCGCCCCTGCGACAACGGGCGCGACTTCGGACGTGAACATATACATCTTCTTCGACATGGAATCCCGCGTGAAATATTCCGGGTAGGATGCGCGCACCATCTCGACATCCCAGGTGAGGTGCCTGTTCAGGATATCCAGGGCGCGGTCGGCGTCATGGCCCAGTATCGCCTCCAGAAGCTCTCCGTGCTGTTCACGGTAATACCCCTGGCCGATGCCGCTGTTTTTGATCTTCAACCTGCGGACCCGGAAAAAGTGGAGCGAATTGCGATGGATGACCGACCACACTCTCTCCCGGCCGCACCCGCTGCAGATGAGCCGGTGAAAGTCCTGGTCGAGAAAAAGAAATCGCTTCCGGTCCCCGTTCTCGATGGCGTTTCCCTGCATCTTCAAGTTGGCTTCCAGCGCGATCGTTCCGTCGGCCGAAAAAGAGCGGCAGGCCTGAATAAGCGTGTCGGACTCCAGGCACTTTCGGATATAGCGCCCCTCTTCGATCTCGTCCACGTCGAGAAGAGAGACGAATGTGCCCTTCTGAGGATAGACGTCGACGAACCCCGTCTCCTCGAGAAGGACGAGGGCCTCGCGGACGGGCGTCCGGCTCAGGGAGAGGAAGGAGGCGATCTCCTTGTCGGAAAGAGGAGTTCCGGGAGGAAGGACAAGATGAAGGATGTTCTCGAGAAGAACGCGTTTCGCCCATTCCCTGGACGATTCGCCGTTGAAACGGTTCAGCAACTCCATCGTCACCCCTCCTTTCCGGGATTCAATGCCGCTGAGCATCGAATAAAATCTCCTGAAACTCGAGAAAGAAGCTTTTTTGGAACGGACTGCCAGAACTGCTCATGCTAGTTATACTAATATATCAGTTCCAGCCTGTCAAGACTGCAATTCCTCCGCGCCTCCCTCCCCCTGTAACTTCAGGCAGTTTCAGAGGGGATTTTGCTTGCACCCTTACAAATAATTTAAGAAGGGTGCAACTATCTGAAGGAGACGGTGATCAAACACCCCGACCGTGCCGAGGCGGACCGAATATGGAACTTCCCTTACGCAGCCATAGAAGAGGCGGTCGTGAACGTGGCTTTTTAAAGATTCATGGCCGATAGGACAACGGTTTGCACCTCTTCAGAGAACAGCTCAGGGAGCACGGTTTATACGCGCTCGCCTCACTCGATGAATCGAATTCCCTGGGCGTCCATCCGAAGTTTCTTAGTGTCCACCCCGAGCACTTCCAGCATAGCCTGCCGGGCGAACTGCTCGTCTGGACGGCGACGGAGAGGATGGCCGCGTCGTCCCCTTCGTTCTCCGTCGAAATGCCGACGCCAACATTTGTTACATCCGGCTCATTTTTGCAGGGACAATCCTTATTTTCTCCGTAAATCCTTGCCATCAGAGTATCCGGAGAGCAGAGACGGGAAAAAATCTTCTCTCCACTTTTTCACTTTTTTAGAATATACTTATTTTTGTTTGCGGAGTGCCGCGTGGAGCGTTTCTTCCGCTGTTGTGCCAGGTACTGTCCGCCAGTGGACGCAGAGTAAAAGAACCGTCCTGCGTCCGGTAAACCGAAAGGAGATGATCGCATGCGCATGAGATTATTCGGGAAGTACGGTTGTTTTTCGCTCCTCTTACTTTCGATCGTTTTTCTTCTGCTCCCTCCCCCAGTAGCCGAAGGAGCGACGATCTACGTCGACACCCGCGCAGCAGGAGCAAACGACGGAACATCATGGGCCGACGCCTACACCGACCTTCAGACGGCGCTGGCAACAGCGGCCGACCGGGACGAAATCTGGGTGGCGCAGGGAATCTACAGACCGACAACCGGTGTCGACCGATCCATATCCTTCATTCTCAGAAACTCCGTGGCGCTTTACGGCGGATTTGCCGGTACGGAAACTGCACGAGAGCAGCGGGACTGGACCGCCAACGAAACAGTCCTCTCCGGAAATATCGGCCTTCCCGACACGAACGCCGACAACAGCTACCACGTCGTGATCGGCAGCGGAACCAACAGGACGGCCGTTCTCGACGGATTCACCCTCAGCGGCGGCAACGCCGACGGTCCAGGCTCAGACAGGTTCGGAGGGGGGATGTTCAACGACGGCGGCAGTCCGATCATCAACAACTGCATCTTTCGCGGAAACAATGCCGGCTTTATAGGCGGCGGCATCTACAACTTATCCCCCGACGGCTCTCCTACGATAACGGACTGCACCTTCTCGGAGAACATTGCGGAAGCGGGCGGGGGAATCATGAATGACCGCGGCAGCTCGCCTATTCTGAGGTACTGCGTTTTCTCGGACAACAGCGCGATATTCGGCGGAGGCGCGATTTTCAACGGCGAGAACTGCAACACGATCGTGACGAACTCCAGCTTCTCGAACAACGCCGCAGGAGATGGAGGTGCGATCTTGAACAATACCGGGCACTCCGGCAGAATCACGATAACAAATTCCACATTTTTCCTCAACAGCGCAAGCTCCAAAGGCGGAGCCCTTCTCAATCTCCTCAGCGATCCTGCCGTCACGAACTGCACTTTTACGGGGAACAGCGCAGCAATTGGGGGGGGCGCCATGTACAACGACACCGCCAATCCT
>CAYRPJ010000032.1:0-46007 GCA_964426245.1 uncultured Synergistaceae bacterium | reverse complement strand
AACTTGTCCACTTCGGCTTTGATGAAGCAAGGCTCATGACTTGTTCATGAAGCCCAAATTAGCGAATAGTTTTCTAAATCAAAGGTGTTTGGAGAACTGTAAACACTAACACTGTGTCAATATCAGGCGAAAAAATTTTGCCCTCCCTTGAACGAGCGGCGCCTTCGTGGCATACTTTGGACACTTTGACGAAACGCGGAGGATTCGAAAAAACGGTATGCGGCATCTCGCGGCGAGTCGCCGCGAGATGCTCAAGGACACACATACAAGGAGCTGCAAATGATAAACTACAGTTGCGGCTTCACCGGATCTGCGGACAGTATAATCATTCTCGTAATTTCAAGAGCGAGGAAATCGACCATCCGGATACCGATGCCGCCTCAAAACGTAAAACAGGCATTAGGAAAAAGGTCATGATAGCTGCTGAAGAACATATCGATCTCGAGTACTTCAAACGGACGGAAGGATAACGGTCTCCGTGCCGGGGGGAGCAGCCCGGATCAGAGTCCCTGGTTCCTTTCCGGTCCGCTGTCGGGAGCGGCTCCGGATTCCGGAAAAACGGTATTTTCCGGGCCGATTATATGGGCGGGGACAGACTCTCGAACTTTTTCTTGTTCGTTGTTATTCGTTGTTATTCGCCGTCCTCCCGATCGCCGTCCGACTCCGGCAAGCCCGAAGAGATATTCTTTTTTTTCCTCTTGCGGTCCGAAGCGAAGCCGTAGCACCATGCGGCGGGAAAGCCGAGGTAGCAGACGGGCGCCCAGAGAAGGTAGTCGAGCGTCTCCACTCCCAGCACGGAACTCATGTAGATGGCGGCCGCCGACCACGGGACGATCGGGGCCACGACGGTTCCGGAATCCTCCAGGGTGCGCGAGAGAACAAGACGCGGAACGCCGATCCTGTCGCCGAGTTCCTTGAACATGCCGCCCGGAAGGATGGCGCACAGGTAGGAGTTCCCGGTGCCGAAGGCGGTGGCGATGCCGACGAGCGAGAGGGAGAAGACGAAGCGCCCTTTGCGCGTGCCGATGAACCGCTCTTTCAAGGCGTCGCCGATACGCCGGAACGTCCCGGTAACCTCTAGCTGACCGGCGAAGACATAGGCGATGCAGACCACAACCACGACTCCGGCCAGGAAAAGAATTCCGCCCCTTCCCAGCAGCTCGTCCAGGGCCGGATTGCCGCTCGAAATTCCGGGTCCGGCAAACATGCCCGTCAGAATGTCGGCGAGGCCGTACCCCTGCAGAAGAGCGAAGGGGATCGCGGCGGCTACCGCGGCGGCGAGAGCGAGCAGGACGCGGACGCGCAGCCAGGCGAGGACGAGCAGAAGCAGCGGAGGCAGCAGAAGGACGGGGTGCAGAAAGAAGGAACGTTCGAGCCCCTGGCGGACGGCGTCGCCGTGCGCGCTGCTTCCGCCTTCACCGCCCGGAGCGAACGTATAGAGGAGAATCGCGAGAAAAAATCCGGGGAGGGTGGTCCACAGCATCGACCGGATATGGTCCATCACGTCCACCCCGGCCACGGCCGCAGCGAGAAGAGTGGTGTCGGAGACTGGGCTGAGCTTGTCGCCGAAGTAGGCTCCGGCGACGATGGCGCCTGCTGTTGCTGCTGAAGGGACGCCGAGAGCCTGCGCGATGCAGGTCAGCGCGACGCCGAATGTCCCTGCGGTTCCCCAGGACGTCCCCGTGATCACCGAGGCGAAGCAGCAGAGGAGAAACGCCGTGGGAAGGAAGGAAGAGGGGGTCAACAGCGAGATCCCGAGCCACATCAGGTAGGGAATAGTCCCCGAAAGCATCCAGGTCGAGATGAGCGGACCGACGCAGAGCAGCACTCCCATGGCGCTCCCGGCCCGCCCGACGAGGGGAAGGACGCCGTCGAGAAAGAGCTCGCGCCATCCGAAGCCGTAGTACCCCCGGAAGACGGCGGTGGTGAAGATGCCCCCGAGCGCGAGGAGCACGACGATATTGATCCGGAAGACCGCGGCTCCGCCGATGAAGAGCGCGCCGAGCGTTCCGAGAACCGCGAGCGCACCCCGGAGGGAGGGCTCTTTACGATGCCGGTTCTTCACGCGATTGCTCCGGAAGGCAGCGGTATTTTTTGTGAGGGGTTCATGATTCGCATTTCGCATTCCTCCATATCCTGCGGAGAGCAGTATAACTTCCGGGAACGGAACAGACAAGTTCATCGGGAGAACTTGCATCCGCCGCCGGAGAAAAGGTCGAAAGCGTAAGTTATCCACTGATGTTGTTAACTTATCCACAATTCAACTCCAATTCCGGCCGCCAGAGGCATTTATACCCGATTCGGCGGGAAGTTTTCCACAAAATGAACCTTCCCGAATTCCTCCGCAGGATGGGAAAAAACGTTCTCATCGGTCCAAAATATTGCTATAATCTCCTTATGCTTCCATGAGGAAAGATTTCGGAAGCATACTCCAGTCTTTCCGCGAAGCATCTACAATAATATTGTATTCTGGAGGGTTTTTTGTGGCAAAAAAGATTGCGTGGGGAACCGGGGCGGGGCTTCTTTTTCTTCTTCTTATGTTCTGGTATAGAAAACCTCTTGTGATTCCAGTCTCCCTCTTCTACGACAGCGGAGATCCGGCGGACGCGGTCGTCTCCCGGCAGGCTCATCAATCCGTGGTGCTCGCCATGGAGTTCTTCAACACACGCTCGACGTCCCGTTTCTTCGTCCCCTTCCGCGAGACGGATCTCGATCTTGTCGCCTCGGTCGAACGGGCCGTCGAGCGCTCCTCCGCCGCCGTGGTCGGCGGTATCAACGCTCCGTTCGCATTGCAGCTCTCAGGCGCTTTGAAACGTCACGGACTCCCCTTTCTCTCCCTCTCCTCCGCCGCCTCGCTTGCGCTGCCAAACGACCTGGTTTTCCGGCCGCGCCCCGGCGACGGCGCCCGTGAGCTGGGAATCGCAGCCAGAAAAATGGGGATCTCCTCCTATTCCGTCATCGTCAGCGGCTTCGATTCATCCCGCGTTCAGGAGTTCATCCGCGGCTTCGAAATGCAGGCCGGAATGCCGCCGCGAAGGACCATGGTCTTCAGCGGCGACCTGAACAAGCACATCGAGGATTTCGAGCGTATCGCCCGGGGCATGGACGCCATTCTGCTCGTCCTTCCGGACTGGCCGGCGGCCGTGGCGATCCGCGAACTCCGGCTGCGTCTTCCGCATCTGCCCGTCTTCACCTCCAACTGGGCCATCTCCCACAGAACACATCTTCTCGCGGGCGCTCTCGGTGAAGGCGCGATCACGACCTCCTTCACACCCGAGGAGTGGGACCAGCGGGAGAACGAGTTCGTCCGCTTCGTGTCGGACACCTACGGTGCGGACATTCCTCCCCTCATCCTGGCGATGGGGTACGATACGGTCGCTCTGCTCGACGAGGCCGTAAGACGGGCCGGCTCGGCCGCTCCGCATGCTGTCGCACGGGCCCTCGAAGAGCTGGAACATGTGAACACGGCGGGCGGAACCGTCCCGATGAACGAAAACGGCGATATGCAGCGCCCCGCGTCGCTCTTCACCCTCTCGGCGGGAGGCTGGATCAGGATTTCTGATCCGGAAACCGTTTCTCTTTCAAGCAAGCCGGGAATTTTCGGGCGACTCAGCCGGGAAGAGTTATGAGACGGCCTGTTCTCTCCATCGGAAGCTTCTTCACGATCACGATCCTCCTGTTTTTTTGTATTTTCATTTTCCAGGGAACGGGTTACGTCCTTTTCAGGATCGACGCGCAGCTCACGGAGTTCGAGCGTCACGGCGAGACATTTCTTCAGGTCGCATCCCTTCTCCTGAGAAAACAGGTCGACAAGGGCGAGGACGCTCTTCACGCCATCACACCGGGAGAGGCCGCCCGGAACGGAGGGCATGAAGTGCTTGTGGCGGCGACCCTCGACGGGAATCGCATCGTACGCGGCATGAAGGGGTGGCTCCCCGACGGCACGGTGCTTCCGGGGCAGCTTCTCACCGACGAATGGACCGTGACGGATCTGCTTGATCTCTATGACAGGAACCTGCTGGCGCGCGTTCTGGAGATGGACGGGAAAAAAATCTTCGCCGCCCTCCGGCTTGAAATGGACGAACTGAACGTCTTCGGCGACCATAACATTCTTCCGATCATCTCCGACTTGCGCGGCCGCATCGTCTGGATGGGAGAGACGAGAGAGACCATGCCGCTCGCCGAGCACCTCAAGGCAAGGGGCTTCGTCCTGCGGAAAAAACTCCCCGACAAGAACTGGAGCCTTCTCGAGTCCCACCAGGGATCCAGGGTCCTTCTGCGGCAGGAGCCGCTCCCCTTCGGCCTGATGCTGACCATCGCCTATCCGCTCCGTAATCTCCTGCTCTCCGCCTTTTCCGGCCTCGCGGTCAACGGCATCCTCTTCGCCGCGGGATTCGCGCTGCTCCTCTTCTTCTGGCTCGTCTGGAAACGCGGAATCTACAGCAGCATCACCGAGATAGCCTGCCTCGCGGACGAGATGAACACGCAGCTTTCGGAGATCGACACGAAGGATCCTCTGCGCGGAGCGGAGGCTCTCTTCAATATCACCAGGCGCTTCACTGGATTCAACCGGACCTTCGTCAGGGAGATGAACGCGTTCCTCGACGACCTCCGCAGCCTCTTCGAAGTCATTCTCCGCCAGCAGGAGGAGCTGACGGCCTTCAACGAGGAGGCCGAGGCCATGAACCAGGAGCTGGAGGAGGTCAACAACCGCCTTCTGCTTCGGGAGTCCCTCTGGGAGCGGACGCTGGAATTCTCGCGCACATTCGCAAGCAACGAGGACGTCGACGCCGCGATCAGCTCGACGCTTTCAACCCTGCGGCGGGACATCGGAGCCTTCGGCGTCCTTCTCTCCTCGGTGGAGGAAGACTCTTTCCGGCTGACCGCGTGGAGCGGCTACAACGACGAGATCACGGACTTCGTCATCTCGAAGGAGGGGATCGCCGCGACCGAGACCATCATCTCCAGATCACCCCTTTGGGTGGAGGACATGGATATCCACCCGACGGCGCGTCCCGTCCATCCGGCCGTCAAGAGCGAGCTGCTCATTCCGCTCTTTCAGGCAGGCGAGGAGGAGGGCGTTCTGGAAGTCGCCTTCGACCGGAAGACGAGAATGGACCCGTTTCTCATCGAGACGCTCACTCCCGTTGCCTCCTATCTCGGCGGCCTGATCCACGGCGAGAAGCTCCGCCTGGAAGTCAAGGCCTCCTACAGCTACCTTGCCGAAAAACTCCAGTTCGTCACCGGAATATACCACGACGAGACTGAGGCCCACATCGCCCGCATCGGCGAGTACTGCCGCATTCTTGCCAAAGCAATAGGACGCGACAGCGTCGAGCAGGACAATATCTCCCTTTTCGCACGCCTGCACGACATCGGCAAGCTGAGGGTTCCCCAGGAAATTCTCGCCAAGCCCGGACCGCTCAATCAGGAGGAATTCGGATACATCACCCGTCATCCGGAATGGGGGGCGGAGATACTGGGTGACGCTTCGTGGCTGGCCATGGCGCGGAACATCTGCCTCACGCACCACGAGAAGTGGGACGGCAGCGGCTATCCTCGGGGGCTTCGCGGAGAAGAGATTCCCTGGGAGGGTAGAATCGCCGCCATAGCGGACATCTACGACGCGCTCCGCTCGTCCCGCGCGTACAAACAGCCGTTCTCCCATGAAAAGGCAGTGGAGATCATCACGAAGGGGGACGGAAGAGTGCAGCCGGAACACTTCGACCCCGCCGTGCTCGACGCGTTCAAGAGGCTCTCGGACACCTTCGGAAGAATTTTCGATTCCACCTGCGACGAACGGGACGCTCCGAACTGCCCTATAGAGAGGTAGGATATGTTCACCTCTTTCTTTCCGCGCAAGAGGAGATCGCTCGTTCTTTTTCTCGCCGCATTCATGATCGATCTGCTGTCCAAGGAGTGGGCGCTCCGGACGCTTCCGGCGCCATCCTTCCGGGGCGGGGCCGGTTTTTTCGCGCTCGCGCTTCACTTCAATCCCGGCGCGGCCTTCTCCCTCTTCCGTTCGATGCCAGGCACAGCGGCGGCTCTCGCCGTCGCCGGAATTCTCGTCCTCCTGCTCATGCGGCGTCTTTTTCCCGCGTTCCGCCGGTCGCCGGCGGAAGCGCTTCTCTTCGCGGGGGCGGCGGGCAACCTGGCCGACCGCGTGCTGCACGGGCATGTCGTGGACTGGCTGAAGGTCGGGCCGCTCCACCTCAACGCTGCGGATTTCTTCCTCTGTTTGGGAGCGCTGCTCTTTCTGAATGAAATCGTAAAGCAAAAGTAGAAAGAGGCCCTTCCGCGCTTCTCCCGGGAATCCCTCGATGTCCCTCCCCGGATATTACTTCCGCACTGACTTTGAGAGATAGTCGTCCGCCGTCGCCGAGGCAAACCTCGCCTCTCTCCGACCGTAGAGCATAATTGCGTTTAAATTTTTGCGTGCAGAGGATCATGATATGATTTCGAGAATCGAAGTCGAGAAAGAGAATCGACCGAACAAGACCGCGCTTCCGGGAGAGCAACGGAAGCGCACGCAATATTTCCCGAAAAAAGCATGCTGCGGGAACCCGGTCGATTGCGAACTGGAGAGGTGAGGAGCTTATGATTCGGAAACACGATGTGGATCTCGACCAGGTCATAGCGTCAAGTCCGTTGATCGTCTTTTGGGGGGAACCTCTGGAGCACCGTCCCGTGGACTTCGTCACCACCAATGTTAGGCAGTTCGGCTACACAGTACCGGAGATGGTGCTGGAAGAGATCTTGTATATCTCTGTCGTCTTCCCGGAAGACCGGGAGCGCGTTCTGCATGATTTCCGGGATGCTCTGGAGCGCGGATGCGATTCTTTCTCCGCCGACTACCGCATCGTTACTCGCTCCGGGGAGGTTCGCTGGGTGGAGGACCGGGTAATTTTTCACCGGAACGAAAGCGGGGCGGCGATCCTCTACCAGTCGAACCTGCTTGACATAACAGACAGAAAAAATAGCGAGATGCGCCTCAGGGAGGACGAGAAGCATCTTGCTCTGATGTACGAGGTCTCTCTGGCTCTTATGAAGGAACTCGATATGAGAATACTGATCCGGCGGATTCTCGAAAAAGCAACGGAACTGGCCGGTTCGACCAACGGACTGATCTCGGTGCTGGAAGAAGATGGGGTTACGCTGAGAAACGAGTGGGGAACCGGAGTGTACACCTCGCTCGTCGGCATGAAAAATCCTTCCGAATCCGGATTTTTCGGCGATGTTTTGAGCGAAAACAGAAGAACAGTCGTGGAAGATTACCGCGTCTATTCAAAACGCTACAACATTCCGGCCTACAAGGATGTCACCACGGTCGTCGGCATGCCGTTGTACCGGGGGGAGCGCCGCCTGGGCGTTCTGGCCATCGCGTTCACACACACGGCGCGCACATTTGAAGAGTCGTCCTTGCGCCTCCTTGATCAGTTCGCCGCATCGGCATCCATCGCCCTGGAGAATGCCCGCCTCTACGAAGCATCTCAAAAAGAGCTGAAAGAACGAACAATAATCGAGGATAACCTGCGCTTTCAGCAGCTCCTCGTGGAGGATGGGTACAAAAAGCTCCGCAAGACGTTCGAGGAAGTGATCCACACCATGGGACAGGTCGTCGGAAAAAAAGATCCCTACACCATCCGTCATCAGGAGCGCGTGGCGAGGCTGGCCTGCGGCATATGCGGGAAGATGGGGTTGGATGAGCAGAAGTGCAAGGGCGCCAGTATCGCCGGCCTGGTGCACGACGTGGGAAAGATCGAGGTTCCCGGGGAGATCCTGAGCAAACCGGGACGGCTTACCTCCGTCGAGTTCGAATTGATCAAAACGCATGCCCGTTCGAGCTTCGACATCCTTCGGGAGATCGACTTCCCGTGGCCTGTGGCGGAGATCGCCCATCAGCACCACGAGCGGATGGACGGCTCCGGATATCCAAGAGGATTGAAGGGCGGCGACATCCTTCTGGAAGCCCGCATACTGGGCGTGGCGGACGTAGTGGAGTCCATGAGTTCGCACCGTCCATACCGCCCCTCCCTCGGCATAAAAGCGGCAATGGAGGAGATCGAAAAGAACCGGGGAGCGTTGTATGATCCGGAAGTCGTGGACGCATGCTTGGCGCTTCTGGAAGAGAAGCCGGAAATCATCGCCGAATAAAAAATGTAAACGAGCGCCTTCGTGAATTTTCGGGAGATGCACCGGTTTTATTCGGTCAAGAGACCGAAGATCGTTTTTTCAGATAGCACGGAAATACGATAACGCCATTTTAAAGGGGCATGAAACAGCGGGACCAACAGACGTCCAACTTCCACACCTCCTCCCAGGCCTACGGGAAAACCAATCCATCTACCGTTCTCTATCAGAGACGAGGAGGAGAATTGACAATCTGGTTGTTTTTTTAAATACATCACAATTAAATAAGAGGACCTTTTAAAAAAGAAATCGTTTTAAAATAAAAAGCATTTTTTTCTTATGATGCTAAAAATGGAACATCAATCATTCAAAAAAATATGTAACATCTATTTTGATAACTAAAAATAATAGAAGAGGTAAAAATGGGTCTTGACAGCTTTGTTATTTTAAGCTATATATACTCTGCCTTAAGAGATTTTTAGATCATGTAACTTTAGGACTAAAGACCTAAGCGCCAACTTTAAAACTTCTCTTTTTATATGGTCTTTAGGAGGTAACCTTGTTATTTGAAAACTCTCGTTGAATTTTTGGAGATCCAACGAACCCAGATTTCCTGCTTTTCCTTCGGAATTCATAAGACACTTTTCTCAATTCAACTATCAGACATCTTCATACTTAGAGAAAAATTTCTTTAATATGACATTGAACGAGAAGGTTTCTGTTGCGTCAAAGACCTTTTCGTTCAATAATTAAATATTATCAATTATATTTTAGTTGCTTTAGTTAAGTTATTAAACGAATTGAAATACTGTAAATGAAAGGGGAAATTTTCATGGCTCTTGTAAAAAAACCATCATCGCTCTCGCCCGCCGATTCTCCGGATTCCGGCAAACTCTCCCTCGCCGCAGCCCGCGAGGCCGAAGCAAAGCGCAAGAAGGCTCGCACCCTGGCCAAGCAGCAGCAGGTGGCGGAGCGTGTCGCCGCAGCCACGGGGCAGCTCGCATCCGGCATCGGTCAGGCATCTTCGGCCGCGGAGGAGCTGAAACGCGCTTCGGACCAGATCGCCACAGGGGCCGAGGAGGCCTCCGGCGCGGCGCAACAGTCTCTTGCCGCATTCAAGCAGGTGACCGGGGCCATCGCCCGGCAGCTGCAGATCGTCACCGTCGCACAGACGAAAACGGAGGCTGTTCAGGAGCTTGCGATGCGCACCGCCGGACACATCGGCAAGCTGGTGACCAATATCGGCGTCTCCGCGCAACGGCAGACCGCTTCCGTGGAGATGGTCGCCGAGCTGGAGAAACAGGCCGCGAACATCGGCGATATCGTCAAGGCCGTGGTGCGCATCGCCGACCAGACCAATCTGCTGGCCCTCAACGCGGCCATCGAAGCGGCCCGCGCGGGCAAGCACGGTAAAGGATTCGCCGTGGTCGCCGACGAGGTACGCACGCTTGCCGAGACCTCGGAGAAGAGCGCCAAGCAGATTCAGGATTTGGTCGGTCAGATCCAGCAAGAGGTCAAATCCATCGCCCAGGACATCAACACGGCGGCAAAGACCGTGGAGGGAGAAATTGAAAAAGGCCGGACCGTCACACTCCAGCTCGACAGGATTCGCAGCGACATGACGGGAGTGGTCGCCGGCATACAGGAGATCGCCTCCGGCGCTCAGCAGTCCAACACCGCATCCCAGCAGGCGTTGAAGGGGTCGGAGGACATCGCCGCGGCAGCCGAGGAGCAGTCGTCCGCCGCCGAGGAGGTCTCGAAGACCGTCGCGGAGCAGTCCTCGGCGCTGGCGCAGTGCGAACAGGCGGCGCAGAACCTCTCGGAACTGTCCGAAGACCTCAAGAATTCCACCGACGTCGCCAAGAGCGCGGAGGATGTCGCTTCGGGCGCCGAGGAGCTTTCCTCCAGCGTGCAGGAGATCAACCGCGCCGCCAGTCAGATCATGACCGCTATTCAGCAGATCAGGTCGGGCGCGCGAACCGCCGCAGCCGCCAGCGAGGAGTCCGCGGCTGCCATCAATCAGATAGAGAAAGGGCTGGAGATCGCCCGCAAGCGCGCCACGGAGAGCAACCAGACGATCACTACGGTGAAGGGCCTCCTGGCCGAGAACAAAAAAGCCGTGGACGACCTGATCCGAGGCGTGAACGATTCGGTCGAATCCACAAGGCTCAGCATCAAGAAGGTCAAAAATCTGGAGCTGGTCTCCCGGCGCATCGACAAGATCGTCGAGACCATCACCACGGTCACCATACAGACCAACATGCTCGCGGTCAACGGCTCCGTCGAAGCGGCCCGCGCGGGCGAGTTCGGCAAGGGGTTCGTCGTCGTCTCCACGGATATCCGCAACCTGGCGCGCGACTCGGCCGAGAACGCCGACCGCATCAAGGATCTGGTGAAGGCTGTGCAGGATCAGATCGCGATGGTGAGCGGCGACCTCGACGAAATCGCGAAGGCTGCGATCACCGAAGCCGAGGAAGCGAAGACCTCCACGGAGAATCTCAACCGAATCGAGGTCGACACCGCCGAAGTGGAGAAAGGCTCCGTCGGACTCCTCGACGCCGCCACCGAGATCGCAAACGCCGTTCAGGAGGTCAAGAAGGGAACCGAGCAGATCGCCGCCGCCGCGCAGGAAGCCGAGAAGGCGGCCACCGAAGCGGCGAGCGCCGCGGAGCAGCAGTCCAAGGGCGCCGAGGAGCTGGCGGCCGCGATCGAGGAGATCGCATCCCTCGCCGACGAGCTGCAGAGCATGTAATGCGAAGCAATGGAAAGGAGGGGCCGATCATGACCGAGGAGATGCTGGAACGCGCTCCGGATATTGAAAACTATGAAGACGGCGAAGCGGAGTCGGATACGCGGCAGTTCGTCGCTTTTCTCGTCGGCGGCGAAGTGTTCGCAGTCGATATGGCCCCGGTGCAGGAAATCATCCGAGTACCGGAAGTCGTCCGCGTACCGCTTGCGCCCCGCGCGCTGGAGGGGCTGTCCAACCTTCGCGGACGGGTGCTGCCGATCATCTCGCTGCGCCGCCTGTTCGGTTTCCCCGAACAGGCGCATGACGATTCGACGCGCGCGGTGGTCATCGATCTCGGCCATGCTCTGGGATTCATCGTCGACAGGGTGGCCAGCGTCATCAGCGTCGAGCCGCAGAGCATAGAAGATGTGGAGGGCATACGCAGCACGGTGAACAGCGAGCTGCTCACCGGAATCATCAAGGATACGGGCGGCTTCGGAATGATCATGGTGCTTGATTTCGCCCGCCTGATCGCCCGGGAGTTCGCCGATATAGCGGCGCTGGCCGGATCCGCCGCTCGGGCGAGCGGAACAGCCGGTGCGGACGACGACGAGGAGGACGTCGACAGCGACGAGCTGCAACTGGTGAGCTTCTCCGCCTCCGGTCAGGAGTACGCCATCGACATAGCGGACGTGCAGGAGATCGTGCAGGTCCCGGAGACCATCG
The DNA here is from genome assembly GCA_964426245.1 of uncultured Synergistaceae bacterium. GTDB lineage: Bacteria > Synergistota > Synergistia > Synergistales > Aminobacteriaceae > JAAYLU01. Next base: position 34,423 of record CAYRPJ010000032.1, on the reverse strand, counting down.
TCCAGGCGCCGAACTCTCCCCCCCATGTGCTGGGGTTGATGACCCTCCGCGAGCGCATCCTTCCTCTGGTCGGATTGCGGAGCATTTTCAATCTGCCGGAGCGGGCGATGGACGAAAAGAGCCGTATCGTCGTGGTGACTCTGGGTTCTTCCGCCGTCGGAATCGTAACCGACAGCGTTTCCGAGGTTCTGCGGGTTCCCGGGAACATAGTGGAGGAGATGCCCCCCCTGCTTGCGAAGGACGGAGAACTTTCCGAGATCGTGCGGATCTGCCGGTTGAACAACGGCAAACGGCTCGTATCCATCATTTCAGTAGACAACATGTTCCGCCACGCCGCTGTGAAGGATTCTCTGAAGATGGCCGGCGAAATGGACGGCGACCACCGGAGCGACGCCGACCTGAACGAGGATATCGACGGCGACGATGAAGAACAGACCGTTGTCTTCCGCCTCGCCGACGGAGAGTTCGGCGTTCCGGTCGAGAGCGTACAGGAGATCGTGCGGATTCCCGAAGACGAGCTGATGCGCGTTCCCAAGGCCCCTCGATTCGTGGAGGGTGTGATCAATCTGCGGGGGACGGTGCTGCCGGTCATCGACCAAAGGAAGCGCCTCGACCTGCCCTCCATCGAACGGAACGACCGCCAGCGCATCATGGTCTTCGTGCTGGACGGCGTGCATACGGGCTTCATCGTGGACGCCGTGAGCGAAGTGCTGAAGATTCCCAAGGCGGCCATAGAACCGTCGCCCAAACTTTCCGCCGAGCAGTCGCGTTTGCTCGGCAGAGTGGCGAACCTCGAAAAACAGAAGCGCATGATTCAGTTGATCGAACCGGCGCACCTGTTCGACGCGGAAGACACCGCGGCGCTCGCAGCGATGACGGAGTAGCGGAGAGGAGTACTTAGGGAATGTCGATCAAGCTGCTTATCGTCGACGATTCGGCGCTGATGCGCCGACAGCTTGCTCAGATCTTCGAGGAAGAGGGCGACTTCGAGATACGGCATGCGCGCAACGGACGGGAGGCTGTGGAAGAAAACCAGGCCTTCTTGCCCGACGTCATCACCCTGGACGTGAACATGCCGGAGATGGACGGCCTGACCGCGCTGTCGCACATCCTTACCGCGCGTTCCGTGCCGGTGATCATGGTGTCGTCGCTTACGGAGAAGGGGGCGCTCGCCACCTTCGAAGCGATGGCTCTGGGAGCGGTCGATTACGTGCCCAAGCCGGGCGGCACCATTTCGCTCACCATCGACGAAATCAAGGCGGAGCTGATCGCCAAGGTGCGCGCGGCAGTCCGGTCGCGCATCAGAAAAAGCTCCGCCTCTTCCGTCAAAGGACTGGGAGAGCGCCTGCGGGAAGAACGCGCATCTGCGACCTCCGCACGGCCCGCCTCCCGCCGGAGCGCGTCGGAAGCCGAAGGTCTGGTGATCGTCGGCGTCTCCACCGGCGGTCCCTCGACGCTGGAGGAAATTCTGCCGAAGCTGCCTGCAGACTATCCTTTCCCGATCATCGTCGCCCAGCACATGCCGATGTTTTTTACGGGCCCGTTCACCGCCCGCATGGGGCAGCTATGCGCGCTGGAGACGGCGGAAGTGACGCAGCCTCTGGAGGTGGTTCCGGGCAGAATCTACATCGGGAGAGGCGGTACCGATACCGTGGTGGGAACGCGCTCGGGCAAGCTCGTCGTGATGCCTCGCCCGGAATCTCCGAAATACCTCTGGCATCCGTCGGTGGAGGCGCTGGGGCGGTCGGTGCTGGATCACTGCGAGGCGGAGCACGTCATCGGCGTCATGCTGACCGGTATGGGGTACGACGGCGCGGACGCCTTCACCGAGATCAAAAAAACGGGGGGACGCACCATCGCCGAATCGGAGAGTTCGTCGGTGGTCTTCGGCATGCCCAAGGAACTCATCGACCGCGGCGGCGCGACACTGGTGCTGCCGGCGGAGAAGATAGCCTCGCAGCTCATCGCCTGGGCTCGCTGACGAACAGAAGGAGAAACGCCCCATGGCCATCGTCAAAAGCACTGTAAAAGAAACTACATCTTCGTACGAGCAGGTCCGTCAAAGGGATTTTTCCCGTATCGTCGCGGATCTCTCAAACCCGGATGCCGCGAAAAGACGCAGAGCGGCGATGGTTCTGGCGCCTTTCTCCGACGCCGCGTCTCATCTGGTTGAACATCTGGGGCGAGAGGAGGACGCAGGCGTGCGCGAAACAATTCTGATGAGCCTTACGCGAATCGGCAGCCCGGAAGTCATCGCGGCACTGGTCGAATGCCTGCGGCTCGACGACCCCCGGCGGCGCAACGAAGCGATCGAAGCGATGCAGCGTCTTCCGGACGCCGTGGCGCCTATCATGTCGTGGCTGCTGAAAGACAGGGATCCGGACATCCGAATCTTCGCCGTGAACGTGCTCGAATCCCTCCGTCACAAAGACGTGGAGCAATGGCTGATCACCGTGGCCGAGAACGACGAGAACGTCAATGTCTGCGCCGCCGCCGCCGATCTGCTCAGCGAAACCGGGACGGAGAAGGCGATCGCGACTCTGGAGCGCCTGAAGGCGCGGTTTCCCGGCGAACCGTACATCGCCTTCGCCGTCGAACTCGCTCTGAAGCGCATTCAGGGTTCGCGAACGTGAGCGCCATGATGATCGGCGATGATGAGTTTCAGAAATTCAGAGAGTTTTTTTACCGGAAGAACGGGATTCAGTTCGACTCCACGAAACGCTACTTCGTGGACAAGCGGCTCGTCGAACGCATCGAGGCGACAGGTTCGGGCACGTTTCGGAACTACTTCACCATGCTGCGCTTCCAGCCCTCCGGCGAAGAACTGCAGATACTGACGAACCTGATGACGGTCAACGAGACCTTCTTTTTTCGCGAGGAGTACCAGTTCCAATGCCTTGTGAAATCGATGCTGCCGGAGATAACGGCGAAAAAAAAGCCGGGGTCGCTCATCCGCATCTGGTCGATCCCCTCCTCCTCGGGGGAGGAGCCGTACTCCATCGCTATCTATCTGAGCGAGCTGTGGCCCGATATCCGCCACTGGGACGTTCAGATCATCTCCTCCGACATCGACACGGACGTGTTGAAACGAGCCCGCGCGGGAAGGTATTCGGAACGCTCGGTGCAGCATCTTCCGGCGAGGTATCTGCAAAGGTACTTCAAGCTGATCGACGGCGAATATCAGATCTGCGATGATTTCCGCGAGGTGGTGGAGTTTACCCGCATCAACCTCTCGGAACCGGGCGACACTCGCACGTACCGCGACTTCGACGTCGTCTTCTGCCGCAATCTGCTGATATACTTCGACGACATCTCGCGCGCAAAGGCCGCGGAAGTGTTCTACGATGCGCTCAATCCAGGCGGCTTCATCTGCCTCGGTCATTCGGAGTCGATGAGCCGCATTTCCTCGCTCTTCCGGGTGCGCAAGTTCCCGGATGCGATCGTTTATCAAAAACCGGAGGCGTGATGATGGATCCTACACGGAAAACAATTCTCGTCGTCGACGACGCCGCCACTGTGCGCATGTACCATCGCTCCATCCTCGAAGGCGCCGGATTCGCGGTCGACGAGGCCGTCAACGGCATCGAGGCGATGGAAAAGGCCCTGACAACGCCGTTCGGGCTCTATGTCGTCGATGTCAATATGCCGAAACAGGACGGGTACAGCTTTTTGCGCGAACTGCGGCGACGCGATCTGCCGCAGACGCCCGCCGTCATGATCTCCACGGAGGCTGAAACAAAAGACCAGTCGCTCGCCTACGAGGCGGGCGCCAACTTCTATATGATCAAACCCATCAAGCCGCAGGATCTGCTGGCCGTCTGCCGGTTGCTTCTGGGCGTCGCCGGAGGCGCGTCATGAACCCGCTGCTGAGACAGTTCATCCTCGAGTCGCGCGAACTGCTGCAGAGCATCGCCGAGAAGCTGATGGCTCTCGAAACCTCTCCGGACGATTCCGAACTGATGACCGAGCTGTTTCGCATGGTGCATACCATGAAGGGCAATTCGGGGCTTTTCGAGTTCGCCGAGATCATCGAGACGCTCCACGCCGCCGAAGATGTGATGGATACCGTGCGCGAGGGGTTGCTTCCGTTCTCCAGGGCGCTCTCCGACAGGCTGCTGGACACGATGGACTTCGTCGGCGTCCTGATCGACAGCGTCGAATCCACGGGCGCCACCCACGTCTCCCATGCGGCGCTGGCGCACTATATGGCGCAGGGGCTGCGCGAGCTGCTCCCAAAAACGGAAGTGAAAAACTCCGTCACGCACACAATCTTCGGAGATACTGCCGGCACGCCTCCGCCGACTCCCCTCGACGACCTGCCGGAAGATGTTCGAATGGCCGCATGGCGGGCGAAGAACGAGGGCGCTCCGCTTTTCCGCCTGATCTACCGTCCGGAGGAGGAGTGCTTCTTTAAGGGCGAGGATCCGTTCCATCAAACGCGACTCGTTCCGGGCGTACTTGGGGGTACCGTGCGCCCCCGCGCTCCCTGGCCGTTATTGGCTGAGATGGACTGCTATCGCTGCATGGTCGATTTCGATCTGCTCAGCAACGCGCCGAGGGAAGAACTCGAAGAGCATTTCCGGTACGTGCCCGAGCAGGTCGTCGTGTACGCAGTACAGCCTCTTGCGCTGATCGCCCTCGAAGGACGTCCGGGCGACGCTCCCGTCCGCGGCGATTTCGTCGCTTCGGCGAAGGAGATGCTGGATAGCGGCGATATCGAAGGGTTGCGCGCGGCGGCGGAGACGATGCTGGAACTCTCCTCGCCGGAGCTGCGCTTCTCCTCGGCGCTTCGCTGGATGCTGCTTCTGCTTCGGACCGTGCCGGAGCAGCCGCGTGTGCTCCGGCGTCTGCTCGAATCGATAGGCAGCGCGACGCGGCCCGATTGGAGCGATCTTTACGAGCAGCAGGAGGCCCCTGCGGAAGCACTGCGGAGCGCCGCAGCCCCTTCACATCTCCCCGGCGCTGTCTTGAGCGAGGAGGAGCTGGAGCGGATCGACGAAATACTGGCCGTCCAGGCCGAAATTCTGGCTCTGAACGACGATGTCGATTGGCTGCCGGGGCGTCTTCGCGCCTGCGCCGCCACGCTGCGGGCCGTGCTGTCGCGACTGGGCGAACCGCCGGACGAGATCGACGCGGCTTTAACCGAGTCTTTGGCCGCATCAAGCGCCGGAGCTTTGCGCGACTGGCTCGCCCTCTTTATCGACGGGCTCGATCTTGAAAGTTTCGGGCCGGAGAAGACCGAACAACCGGACATTCCCGAAACCGGGGAGTTGCAAAAAGTTGAAGAAACTGCTGCGCCTGCGTCTCCGTCTTCGCTCCCGAAAACTTCCGGCGAGTCGCCTCCTGCGTTCGAGCGGAGAGGCGCCGCTCCGTCGAACGGACAGGACGGCGGCGAGTTCAAATTCGGCCGCCGCGCCGAGGACGCGCCGTCGAGCCGGGTTCTCAAGGTCGATCAGGTCAAGGTAGATCATCTTATGGATCTCATCGGAGAGATGGTGGTGGCGAAGAACAGCCTGCCCTATCTGGCCAACCGCGCCGAGAATCAGTACGGCGTCCGCGAACTGGCGCGGGAGATCGGCGCGCAGTACACCGTGATCAACAGGATCGCTTCGGAGATGCAGGATTCCATCATGCAGATACGGATGCTGCCGCTCTCCTTCATCTTCCAGCGCTTCCCGCGACTTGTGCGGGACATCTCCCGCAAGCTGGGCAAGGAGATCGAGCTTGTGCTGGAGGGCGAGGAGACGGAGACCGACAAGAACATCGCCGAAGCTCTGGCCGACCCGTTGATCCACATCGTCCGCAACAGCCTCGATCACGGACTGGAACCGCCCGAGCTCCGCGAAGCCGCAGGCAAGCCGCGCACAGGACGGCTCCTCATCCGCGCGGTGCAGGAATCGGACCGTGCGCTGATCGAGATAACGGACGACGGACGAGGGATCGACCCGGCGCTGGTCAAACGCAAGGCATACGAAAAGGGCCTGATCGACGAAGAGCGCATGGAGCGCATCACCGATCAGGAAGCGATCAATCTGATCTTCGCTCCCGGTTTTTCCACGGTCGAGACCGTTTCCGATCTCTCCGGACGCGGCGTTGGGATGGACGTGGTTCGAAACGCCCTCGACAAGGTCGGCGGCTCGGTCGCTTTGTCGAGTACGGTCGGCAAGGGGACGACGCTGCGCCTCTCGCTGCCTCTCTCGATGGCGGTCACCAACGTGATGATCATCGAGTCGGACGGGCAGCTCTTCGGCATTCCGATGGACGCGGTGGCGGAGACCGTCAGGGTGCCGCGCGACGCCGTCCATTCCATCAAACACAGAAAGACCGCGGTCCTGCGCGGGCGTATCGTTCCGCTGACGCCGCTCAACGATCTGCTGGCCATCGCCGCCGAACCCCGGGTCAACGGCGACGACGAAATCGCCACGCTTGTGCTACGCGAAGGCGACGAATATATCGGCCTGCTGGTGGATGATTTCAGAGAAGTCGTGGATGTGATCCTCAAGCCCATGCCCGGCGAGCTGGCGAAATTGGCATGCTATGCGGGCACCGCGCTGCTTGGCGACGGTTCCGTGCTGGTGGTGCTGAATCCGAAGGAGCTGTTCCGATGAGCATAGAATACGAAAAGAATACCGCGCGCTTCATCGGCGCGGTTAGCGTGGAGGATGCCGAGGGACTGCTCGAGTGGCTGTGCGCTCATCCGGAGGGCGAGGTCGACCTTTCGGCCTGCGAACATCTGCACGCCGCCGAGCTGCAAACGCTTATGGCCGCAGGACGCCGCCCGGTCGTCTGGCCCGAGGACGCCGAACTGACCGGATGGCTGAAGAGCGCTTTGAATTTTTCACAAGGAGACTAGTTGAACATGCCGAAAACCATATTGCTCGTGGACGATTCCGCAGTCATGCTGATGAGCGTCAAACAAACGCTCGAAATGGCGGGGTTCAAAGTGGAGACGGCGAAGGACGGCGTGGAGGCGCTCAATAAACTCAAGGGGGGCTTCAAACCGGATCTTATCGTCACCGACATCAACATGCCGAACATGAACGGGATCGAACTGATCAAGAACGCGCGCACACTGTTGCGTTTCACGCCGATTCTGGCGCTCACGACCGAGAGCCAGGCGGCCAAGCGCGACGAGGCGAAGAAGCTCGGAGCGACGGGCTGGCTGGTCAAGCCGGTCGCCGGACCCGACCTCGTCAAGGTCATCAAGCAAGTCGTTCCGGGCGCATGAAGATGGATACCCAGAAAAAGTCAAGGGAAGAGAACTCCCGGATGCGTCTTGTACTCGCCCTCCTTCTCCCCGTCGCCGTCGGATGCTCGGTCTGGCTCTTCGCACCATGGCTTCCGGGTTCTTCTTCGACGGGAAGTCGTCTGGCGGTCTCCGTTCTGTCGGCCTGCGCGGCCTTGCTCGGCGTTGTCGTTCAACGGTGCGCGGACCGGAGCGCTTCGCAGACAGTCTCCCGTCAAGGACCCGTCCGTGAAGCGCTTCAGGAGACAGCCTCGCCGGAAGATACACGGCTTGACCACATGATCGGGGAACTTGCTGCGCTTCCGAAGTTCACCGCCATCGTCAAAGAGCATTTGAGCAGCGCCAACAACAGCACCGAGACCGGCGCCGTCGCGATTCTCGAAGCGCTCTCCCATGTGCGCGGCCAGAGCGGGGAACTGCTGGAGAGTATGCATGTCCAGGAGAAAAAAGCCCGCGAGATCGCGATGGAACAGGCGCGCTGCTTTGAACGTAACGCCGAGGCCCTCTCAGGACTGAATGACTATCAAACCCACAGAAGTCGTCAGATCCGCGAGGACGGAGAGCGCATCGCGGAGATCCTGCAGCGTGTGCGGGGACTCTCCGAACTCACCAGGATCATCAGCGACATCGCCAAGCAGACGAACCTTCTGGCGCTGAACGCCGCCATCGAGGCCGCCCGGGCGGGCGAAATGGGACGAGGATTCGCCGTGGTGGCGGGAGAGGTTCGGCGCCTCTCGCAACAGACCGAAACCGCCACCGGCAGCATAGACCGGGAGATCGCGGACGTCGGCAAGATGGTCACCGAAAATCTCTCGTTCATCATAGACACGACGAGGAACGACGAGGAGACGGCCCAGGTACAGCGGATCGCGGAAGAGACGAAGAGCATGAACAACACTTTCAAGGAGATAAGCGAGTATCTTTCGGAAAACACGGAGAACACCCGAAGCGCGATGCAGCGCATCTACGACGACATCGTCGTTGCGCTGGGACACATCCAGTTTCAGGACATTTCGCGTCAGCAGATCGAGCACGTCGCCCACGCGCTGGACACGCTCGAAGGCTACTTCGCGGGCGTCGAATCGGCTCTGCGGGCGAGCGCTGAGCACCTCCCGCCGTCGCTGGCCGAAGAGATCGACGGCCTGCGTAAACACCACGTGATGCAGAGCCAGAGAGCCGCCCACGACAAAATCACGGGCAAGAGACAAGAGGCCGACAGCCGGCCGGCCATCGAGCTGTTCTGAGCATGAGAGTCATCGCGATCTCCAACCGGAAGGGCGGAACAGGCAAGACTACAGTGGCGGTGAACCTGGCGGCGGAACTCGCGGCGTCGGGGCGAAGAGTACTGCTTGTCGATCTCGACTCGCAGGGACACTGTGCGGTCGGACTCGGAGTAACAGTCGATCCAGGCAAACCTGCGGCGCATCGGATTTTTACCGATCCTGACGCCCGCCTACTGGACGCGGTGCTGCCGACCGCATTCGAGAACCTCTTTCTGGCGCCGGCGGACCAGCTCTTCGAGCACGGCAGCGGCCTGCGCGAAGATGACCGCCTCGCCCGAGCCCTCGGAGATCCGGTACTGACGGAGCGTTTCGACACGGTCATCATCGACACGCCGCCTTCGCTCGACATCCTTCTGTTCAACGCGCTGAACGCTGCGGACTGGGTGCTGGTGCCGTACGTGCCACACCATCTCTCCTTCGAAGGCGTGCAGCAGCTGGTGCGTGTGCTCTTCAAGGTGATGTCGAAGAGCAACAGGCGTCTCAGGATTCTGGGCTTTCTTCCGATGATGTCGGCGGAGCATATTCGCCAGCATCGCACGATCACAGGCGACATGTCGCGGCAGTTCGGAGCGCATCGTCTGCTGCCCTGCATCCGCACCGACATCCGCTTGGCGGAGTCCTTCGCCGCAGGGCAACCCATCAGGATTTACGCGCCGAAGAGCCGGGGCGCAGAGGACTTCGCAGCGCTTGGTCGGGTCGTTGCATACGAGTGAGCTTTGCAGCGTGGTCGGCCACGGAAAGAAAAGCGAGACGACTGGTTCGCATCAGAAATGACGCCGACAGGGAGCGATCTGCATCATCATCGCTCCCTGTCGTGCGAAAATATTCTAGCCAAAGACCGTGTTTCTGAGACTTCCTCCCGGCGCGTTTTCCCGAGTATAATAAGCATCCGAAAGAATGGGAAGACGACGCTCCGCTGTATGATGTGAAGCGTCGCCTCGTCGACGTACGATAGCGAAGCGGACGAGGGCGCGGGGTTGTACACGGTGTTTTGCGTGCAAGTTATCCACAAGAAGTGTATAAACAGCGCTTTTGTGAGAGAACTGTCCACAATGGACGGTCGTTCAGTGAGTACCGGGAGGCGGTACAGATGATTCACAAGGGACTAGGAGCCGCGCTGTGCGCGTATTTGCTTCTGGCATTCGCGGCGGCGGTGTTCGCCGCTCCCGTCGCGGTGGTCTTTTCGAGGGACGACGGGATATACCTGACCAACCCGGAGGGGAAGAAGCCGGTGAAGCTTGCCGAGGGAAACGATCCGGAGGTGTCCCCGGACGGACGGTTCGTCGCCTTCACGGCATCCTCTGGAAAGGACGGCTGGGGGCGGATGATTGCGGTGGTGGATATAACGTCGAAAAAGCGGACGCTCTTCGGAAAGATTCCGGGAGAAAACAGCTACGGCCCGCGCTGGTCTCCGGACGGGAAGTCCCTTCTTTTCAACCATTGGGACGAGAAGAACTCCGACTGGGTTTTCGGCCTGGCGACACCCGCCGACGGAAGCTTCCGCATTCTCGCGCCCGGCCTGCGGGGAATCTACTCCCCTTTCTGGTCCGCCGACGGGAAATCCGTCTACGGGCAGGATCTGGACACGCTCTACCGGATCGACGCCGAGAGCGGCGCTGTTGGAGAAAAGCGCAAGCTCGCTGAGGTGACCGGCAGCGAAGCGATGGTATCGAGCGCGATACGATTCGTCGTCTCGCCGGACGGAAGCATGTGGCTCTTCGACGGCGAGGTGGAGGATACGGCAAAGCTGATGAAAAGAGGCGAGCCCCTCAGTTCGGCGATCTTCCTGCACATGCCCTCCGACGGGAAAACACGGCGGCTGACTCCGGAGAGCATCTGCGCGATGCACCCTGCCTGGCTTCCCGGCGCCGAGGAATTTATCTTCGCGGGGTATACAGCGAAGGAGGCGAAGCGAAAAGGATTTCCATTCGCACTCTACCGAACCTCCCTCTCCGGAGGGAAGACGAAGCGCCTTATCGAGACGGGAGGCAGTCCGTCGGTCGGTTGGTAAGCTTCAAGACCTCTTCACTTCTCCTGGAGATCATCACTTTTTTCTGAAAACCCGAAGGCAGGCATCGCACTTCAGGATCCAGGAGGCGGAGTGCCGCATGCTGCCGACGCTCCACCTTCAGGATCACTCCGGCAGCTTCATGACGGCGCCTTCGGCGGCGGAGGTTGCCAGCCTGGCGTACGCGGCCAGGAACCCTCTCTTCACGCTCGGCTCGGGGCGTTTCCAGGCGCGCAGGCGCTCGGCGATCTCCTCGTCGGTCAAGTCGATACGGAGCAAGCCCGCGGGGATGTCGATGGTGATCCGGTCGCCGTCCCGGACGATTGCCAGCGGCCCTCCCTCGGCGGCCTCGGGTGAGACGTGCCCGACGAAGCAGCCGTTGTTCGTTCCGGAGAACCGTCCGTCGGTGACGAGGGCGGTCTTCTTCGCAAGCCCCATGCCGTAGAGATACTTCATGGCGGCGAACATCTCGCGCATTCCGGGGCCGCCCTTCGGCCCCTCGTAGCGGATGACCACGACGGTCCCCTCCGGTATCTCCCCGGCGAGAATGGCTTCGTCCGCCGCATCCTCGCCGTCGAACACCCGGGCCGCGCCGGAGAAGACGCGCATGGACGGGTCGATGGCCGCGGGCTTCGTGATCGCCGTGTCCGGGGCCAGATTGCCGCGCAGGACGGCGAGGCCGAGGTTGACACCGAACGGGTCGGACGCCGGGCGGATCACCTCCGGATTCGCCGGATAGCGCTCGACGTGCGCGTCGAGGTTCTCGCCGACGGCGGAGCCGGTGACCGTGACGCAGTCGGTATGGAGGAGCGAGCGGATCTCCTTCATGACCCTCGGAATCCCTCCCGCCAGATGGAACGCCTCCATGTCGTGCTTCGACGCCGGATTCACCTTCGCCACGTGCGGCGTCGTGCGGCTACAGCCTTCGTAGAGCGCCATCATCTCCTCGGCGGGAATCCCGATCTCGGCGGCGATGGCCGAAAGGTGGAGCACCGCGTTGGTGGAACCTCCCGTCGCCATCAGCACGCGGACGGCGTTCTCCAGAGAGTCCCTCGTGATGATGTCGTGCGCGCCGATCCCCTTCTCCACGAGCGCGACGATCGCCTTTCCCGTCTGTTCGGCGAGGCGGAGCCGCTCGGCGTAGACCGCCGGGACGAGCGCGCCGTCGGGAATCGTCATTCCCAGAGCTTCGGAGAGGCAGCACATCGTGTTCGCCGTCCCGAGGAAGGAGCAGGAGCCGCAGGTGGGGCTGCAGAGCCCTTCGAGGTTGCGGTAGGTCTTCTCGTCGATCAGCCCGCGCTGGAGCATGCCGAAAGCCTCCGCGTTCGTGGTGCTGTCGGACTTTCTTCCGTCGAACTCGACGCCGCCGAGCATCGGGCCGCCGGGGAGGAGAATCGCCGGAATTCCGAGCCGGGCCGCCGCCATGAGCATTCCGGGGACGATCTTGTCGCACGACCCGAGCAGGACGATGCCGTCGAGGCTGTGCGCCCGCACCATCGTCTCCACGTCGTTCGCGATGAGTTCCCTGGAGGGGAGGATGTACTTCATCCCCTCGTGCCCCTCGGAGATGCCGTCGCATCCGGCGATGACGCCGAACTCGGCCACGGCGCCCCCGGCTTTGTGGACGCCCTTCCGGACGTAATCGGCGATCTGCCTGAGGTTGAAGTGCCCCGGCACAAGCTCGTTCCATGAATTGGCGATGCCGATGATCGGGCCGGAGAGGTCCGAGTCGGAGTATCCCATGGACTTGAAGAGGTTCCGGTGGTTTGCATCCTTTGTCGCGTTCGCGCTGTGCAGTTTCATGGTGCACCTCCTGGATAACGGTAGTGTTTTCCTTCCTCCGGCATGTTCGCTCCCCTGCGCTCTCAACCCAGCAGGGCGGGGTTCATCCGCCAGATCGTGAAGGCGAGCGCGGCGGCGAAGCTCGTCCATGCCAGGTACGGGACCAGCAGCCACGCCGCGAGCGGACGGACGGCGTAAAACGCCTTCATCGTGGCGACGATGAGCCCCCAGAGGACGAGGATCTCGACGAAGGCCCATATTCCCTGCCTCCACACGAAGAAGATCCACGTCCAGAGCGCGTTGAAGGCAAGCTGGTCAATGAAGAGAGCGAGCGGGACGAGCGCCCGACGGAAGCCCCTCTCGCGCCAGACAAGCCACGCGGAAACGCCCATCATCGCGTAGAGCACGGTCCACACGGGGCCGAAGAGCCACCCCGGAGGCGACCACGACGGGCGGACCAGCTCCCGATAGAACGCGGCCGATTCCGCCGAGGCCAGGCCGCCGACGGCCGCCGCCGCGAAGACGATTCCAAGCCACACGACAAGACCCGCAAGGTGCGATATCATCTCTCTCTCCTCCTTCTTCCAGCCGCTCCTCTTCCAGGCTCCGCTTTCACCGAAGAGAACCGGGAATATCCGGCGAACTCTTTACAAGTGTACTTGCTCTTCTCCGTCCGGTCCAGCCTCCGGAAAACAAAGAGTCACCGCCCCTCTTTTCCGGAGGAAACGGTGACTCGAAAGCGCCTGGAGCCAAAAGACCTCTTATTTCGACCTCCTGGACACGAGCATCGAGTGCGCTGTCCCCCAGACTCCCGAAGGCATCCAGATGATGAAAAAGACCAGGGCGGCGCCGTAGATGACGAGGCGCAGCTCGCCGGCCATGCGGAGGAATTCGGGGAGCACCGTGAGGCAGATCGCGCCCAGGACGGGGCCGAAGAGCGTGCTCATTCCGCCGAAAATAACCATGACCAGCACGTTGATCGACTCGCTGATGGTGAACGTGACGGGGCTGATGAAGAGGATGTAGTGGGCGTAGAAAGCCCCCGCGAGCCCGGCGAGCCCGCCGCTGACGGTGAAGGCGAAGACCTTGCTCCTCATCGTGTCGATGCCGATGGACTTCGCCAGCTCCTCGTTCTCACGGACCGCGATCATCGCGTCCCCGATCCGGGAGCGCTCGATTCTCCACAGGACATATCCGACGCCGAGGACGAACAGGAGGCCGAGATAGTAGTAGTCAATCCGGGATTCAGGAGCGATCGTCAGCCCGAAAAGCGACAGCGGCGAGGGGCGGGGAATTCCGGTGATTCCCATGGGTCCGTTGGTCACCGGAATCCAGTTGTTCATGACCACCGTGACGAGAACGCCGAAAAATGCGGTCGTGATGGCGAGGACGTGCCCTCTCAGCCGCAGCACGAGCTTTCCGATGATGTAGGCGACGAGCCCCGCGAAGAGGCCGGCGATCCAGAAGGTCAGCCAGAAAGAGAGGCCCAGGCGGACGCTGAGCAGCGTCGACGCGTACGCTCCCATTCCATAGAAGGCGGCGTGCCCGAGGGAAACCTGCCCCGTGAATCCGACGAGAAGGGAGAGCGAGAGAGCCAGAACGGCGTAGATCTCCGACATCACAAAGATGTGGAGATAGTATTCCACCGAGAAGAAGCGGGGAAGAAGGTACAGGACGCACGCGGCGGCCGCTCCGAGCGCGAGGGCGGGAAGCTTTTTGCTCATGGCTGTTTTCCTCCTGTCAAACCTTCCGGCTTGAAGATGAAGAGGAGGATGAGGAGAAGAAACGGATAGGCGTCCTTGTAGGCGTAGCTTATGAAGCCTCCTCCGAGGCTCTCGACCAGCCCGATCAGAATGGCGGCGAAGATGACTCCCCTGATTCTTCCGAAACCTCCCAGGATCACGATGACGAAGGACTTCAGCACGACGGTGAATCCCATCTCCGGATTGACGAAGAACATCGCCCCGACCATCGTGCCGGCCGCAGCGGCGAGCGCTCCGCCGATCGCGAACGTGACCGAGTAGATCCTCCGGATGTTGATCCCGGCGAGCTGGGCCGCGACTCTATCCTGGGCGACGGCCCGCATCGACTTTCCCGTCCGTGTGTACTGGATGAACCATGCCAGCAGGAGCACGAGAAGGATGCTGAGGACGAGGATGGCAAGACGCTCCCCGGTGACATGGAGCCCCCGGAAGGAGAAGCGGACCCTGGCGAGTCCCGACGTGATCTTTCTCGGATCCGCCTTGAAGAAGTAGAGGGCGAGGTTCGCGAGGGCCGTCGAAAGGCCGAAGGAGAGCAGCATGCTGTTGATGAGCGGCTTGCCGACGATCGGGCGGAAGACCGCGCGTTCGATCAAAGCTGCGACGACGGCCATTCCGGCCATGGCGATAAGCAGAGCGACGAGGAAGGGCACTTTCAGGTACGAAATCGAGAAGAGCGCCATGAAAGCCCCGATCATGTAGAACTCCCCGTGCGCGAAATTCGCTATCTCAAGGATACCGAAGATCAGGGAAAGACCCAGCGCGATGAGGGCGTAGATGCAGCCCAGAATGACACCGTTGAGCACCTGCTGGAAAAAAACTGTGGCCATCCGTTATTCAGCTCCTCGGGGAAAAAATGCGGGGAGTACCGCTCTCGACTCCCCGCCGCATCTTCTAATACACGGAGATCGGACCGGCGACGACCTCGAACTTTCCGTCATTCACGGCGATGATGTACTCGTCGATGATGAGCTGGTTCTTCTCGTCGAAATGGGCCTTCCCCTGCGGCCCTTCGTACTTGATGGCCGCCAGGTTCTCCCGTACCTTCTCCGTATCCAGGGTATTCGCCTTCTCTATCGCGATGGCGACCATGCGCGCGCAGTCGTAGCCGGCCTGGGCGTACTTTTCCGGGTCGACGTTGTACCTCGCCCGATAGTCCGCCACGAACTTCTGCGCGGCCGGAGTCGGAATGGATGCGACGAACCGGCTCGCCCCGACGATTCCGTCGGCGTACTCTCCCGTCAGTTCAAGGAACTTCGCGTTGAAGGTCCCGCTCGTTGGATCCATGATGAGCATCCTGTCGCCGATTCCCATTTCGTGATACTGGGCGATCACCCGGGAAAGATCGACCGTCTCGCCGAACAGGCAGAGTCCGTTCGCGTCGGTCGAGGAAAGTTTCGTGACGATGGGGTAGTAGTCCGTCTCTCCCTGGTTGAAGTACTCCGTGAAGACGACTTTGGCGCCGAGCTTCTCAAGCTCGACATTGAACGCATCGACCGAGCCCCGGCCGTAATCGGTGTTGATCGCGATATAGGCCCACCGGTCGGCCTTCTTGTCCTGGACGGCCCATTTCGTGAAGGCCTTCGCGATCATCGCGGAGTTGTCGCATCCGCGGAACATCCAGATGTTCCCCATCTCGGTGATTTTCGGAGCGAGCGAGACCGGCGTGATCAGGGGAACCTTGGCGCGCTGCGCCACGTCCATCATCGCCAGCGTGCAGGAGCTGCCGAAATCGCCGATGACGGCGACGACCTTCTCCATACCGACCAGCTTCTCCATGGCCGCCACGGCTGTGGCGGGGATACCGGCGCTGTCCTCGACGAAGAGCTGGATTTCATTGCCGGCAATGCCGCCCGCCTTGTTAATCTCGTCCACCGCCATCTTCACGCCGTTCAGAGCGAGCGTGCCGTCATAGGCGATGGGACCGGACGTCGGCAGGACGACGCCTATCCGGACGGGAGCCTTCGGCAGCTCCGAAAAAGCGGGGGCCGCGAAGACCAGCGCAAGAAGCAGAACCAGCGAAACAACCATGTTCCTTTTCATTGTAGGACACCTCCTGAAATTTTTTGCTGCTCTTCCCTGGTATCGACGATTTTTCATATTCCAAGGTAGGATCGCCGCACCTCGTCGTTTTTGAGCAGGTCGGACGCTTTTCCAGAGAGAACGATTCTTCCGGTTTCAAGAACGTAGGCGTAGTCGGCGATCGAAAGGGCCATGAACGCGTTCTGCTCCACGAGGATCACGGTGGTTCCGTTTCTGCGGATATCCTGTACCGCCTCCATGACTTTTTCCACGATGATCGGCGCCAGGCCGAGCGAGGGCTCGTCGAGCATGAGGAGCTTCGGACCCGCCATCAGCGCCCTGGCGATGGAGAGCATCTGCTGCTCTCCGCCGCTGAGGCTTCCGGCGAGCTGCCCTCTCCGTTCGCCCAGAATCGGGAAAAAGTCGCACGCCCATTCGACACGCTCTTTTACAAGATGTTTTTCCCTGACCGAGATCGCCCCCATTTCAAGGTTTTCAAGAACCGTCATTTTCGGCCATACCCGGCGCCCTTCCGGACACTGGGAGAGCCCGAGAGCGACGATGCGCTCGGGCCACATTCTTTCGATACGGCGCCCGTCGAACTCGATCGTCCCGGACGTCGGCCTGAGCACACCCGAAAGGCACATCATGAAGCTGCTCTTCCCCGCGCCGTTCGCCCCGATCAGCGTGACGATGGAACCCTGCCCGGCCTCCATCGAGACGCCGTCGAGAGCCTTCACATGCCCGTAATGGGCGGTCAGGCCGTCAACCTTGAGAAACATGCTGAAACCCCTTTCCAAGATACGCCTCGATAACCTGAGGGTTCTTCGAGATCTCCTCCGGCTTTCCCTCCGCAAGTTTCTCGCCGTAGCTCAACACGACCATCCTGTCCGAGATGGAGACCACGAGCCGCATGTTGTGCTCGATCAGGAGGACGGTGATCCCCCGCTCTCCCCGGATCCGGAGGATGATGTCGATCAGCTCCTTCGTCTCCACCGGGTTCAGCCCCGTCGCCGGTTCGTCGAGCATCAGCAGCCGCGGGCCGGCGGCCAGGGCCACGGCGATCGAGAGAATCCGCTGTTTTCCGTACGGAATGTTTTTTACGAGGGAACCCTTCCACTCGTCGAGGGCGGTGAAGGCGAGGATATCCTGCAGCAGTCCGTCGACTTTCTTTTCCTCGGCGCGGACGCTGCCCGCCCCCAGCAGAATGGAGCCGAGGGAGGCCTTCCGGTGGAGGCTGAACCCTATCCGGACGCTCTCCTCCACCGTGATGCCCGCGAAGATATTGGTCTTCTGGAAGGTCCTGACGAGCCCCATCGCCGCGATATCGTGAGGAGGCAGGCCGGTGATGTCCCTGCCGAGAAAGCGGATCCGGCCCTTCGTCGGCTTCAGGAAACCGCTCGCGACGTTGAAGAAGGTGGTTTTTCCGGCGCCGTTCGGCCCTATGAGAGAGAGGATCTCCCCCTCCCGGACGCTCAGGTCGACATTCTCCACGGCCTTCAGTCCTCCGAAATGCATCGACACGCTTTCCGACTGCAACATGTTCATTCCGATGCTTCCTCCCCGTCGGGTGCGCAATACACCAGTATTTTCGACACTGCTTTCCGCAGCAGATGCACATGTTCCTCCAGTCGCCCGTCCATCTCGAAACAGGGGCCGGCAAGGCTCAACGCCGCCAGCAGATTCCCCTCCCCGTCGAGCAGCGGAACAGCGATCTCCTCGGCCCCGGCGGTCATCTCGCCGCGGCTGTGCGCGTACCCTTTTTCCCGGATTGTCCCGATCTCGTGCCGCAGCACTGCCGGATCGGTGATGGTCGATGGTGTGAACGACTGGATGGGAGAGGCAAGAATCTTCTCCCTGAGAGAGGAGGGAGCGTAGGCGAGCAGCACTTTGCCGCAGGCCGCGGCATAGAGAGGGAACGTCTTTCCGACGTCGGCCACGAGCTTGAGTGCACGCCGCGGCTCAACCTTGTTCAGGCAGATTCCCGACATCCCTTCCCGGACGAGAAGGAGGACCGTCTGTCCGGATTCGCCGCCGAGTTCCTCGAGGGCTTCGCGGGACTGACGGACAAGTTCGAAGCGGAGCCGCCACGTGTTCGCCAGAATGAGGAGCCGGAGTCCGATCCGGTAACTCTGGGTCTTCGGATCCTGCACCACCCAGTTCTTCTCCTGGAGCGACGCCAGCATACGCTGGACGGTGCTCCTAGGAATTCCGGCAAGCCCCGCGATCTCGCGGATGCCCATGTTCTGCTCGGAGGACATCAGAAGTTCCACGATCGTCATGGTTCGTTCGACACTGCTCACGTCGACCAGCTCCTCCAAAAATGGGACAGGTGACCTGAATCTGAAACAAGCGTACCCGCAAAAATACAAATTGTCAATACTCTCTCGACACATTCTGTCTCGGCACAGACATTTTCGGCGGAACCGATTGCACCGGTTCGGCGCGGCAATGTTTTTTCTTGCACGGCCTCCATGCCCGCTATATACTTCGGAAGGAAGAAAAAGTCCCCTTTTGGAGGGACCACCCATAGGAGGAGAGAAAAATGAAGATCAGCACCACTTTACGAGGCATCGTACTTCTGCTGCTGCTTTTCTCGGTCACCAGCACGGGACTCGTCTTTTTCCAGCTCGACAGAATGCAGCAGGACGCTGCGGTCGTCAATTCATCGGGCATCGTCAGGGGCGCGACGCAGCGGCTTGTCAAGCTGGAGATGGCGAACAAGCCGTCCGACGAGCTGATTCAAAGGCTGGACTTGGTGATCCGGGGCCTCGTGGAAGGGAACGAGTCGCTCGGGCTTCCAAAGGCAACGGACGAGAAATTCATCGCCGGGATGAAAAAGGTTGGAACGGAGTGGGCATCGCTGAAGGATGAGATCACTGCGAGCAGGAAGAGCGGCGCCCACGCCGCGCTGCTCGAAAAGAGCGAATCCTACTTCTCGACGACGAACACGGCAGTCGCTGCGGCGGAGGCATACTCCAAGAGAAAGGTGACGACACTGAAACTCATGCAGAGCGTGTTAATGCTGCTGAACCTGGCGCTGCTGCTGGGTATCTGGTTCATGAGTTCCAGAAGAATTTCCAAACCGCTGACGAAGCTGATCGGCATCATCGAGCATCTGAACGTCTCCGAGAAGATCCCCGAATCGTTCATGACGAGGGCGGATGAGGTCGGAGGCCTTTCGAGAGCCTTCCAGAAAGTGATGAACAACATCAAGAGCCTCGTCGAGGATATTTCGGCAACCTCCGGCAAACTGGCCGGCTCCTCCGCCTCCCTGCGCTCGGTGAGCCAGGAGTGGGCGGCCTCGTCCGAAACTTCGAGGAAGAGCGTCGACGACGTCTCGGAGCAGATGGAGAACCTCGCCGCCGCAAGCCAGGAGATCAACGCATCGGTCGAAGAGGTCGCAAGCGGCGCCCAGGCGTCCGCCGAGAGGGGAACGGAGATGGCGGAAGAAGTCGAGCGGGCCCGAATCGCCGGAGAAGAGGGAATGAGAGCCGTCGCGAAGGTCGTGTCGAGTATCGAGGGCGTCGCGGAGGACGCTGAAAGAGCAGCAGGGGATGTAAAGGGGCTGGGTGAGCGCGCGAGAGAAATCCAGAGCTTCGTGACGCAGATCGGCGCCATCGCCGACCAGACGAACCTGCTCGCGCTGAACGCCGCCATCGAGGCCGCGAGAGCCGGAGAGGCGGGAAGAGGTTTCGCCGTGGTCGCCGAGGAGGTCCGCAAGCTCGCCGAGGAGAGCAACATCGCCGCGAAACAGATCGCCGATCTGGCAGGAGGTATTACGAAGGATCTGGACCGAGTCGTGAAGTCTTCCGAGGGGAACGCCAAGGACTCCCGCGAATCCAGTCTGCTGGCGGGAGAAACCCGTGAAACCATCGACAAGATGATGGGAGGACTCTCGCGCATCTCGACGGGAACCCAGGATCTGGCGGCCGTCTCCGAGGAGCAGGCTGCCTCCAGCGAAGAGATCGCCTCCGCCATCCAGAGCATCGCCACCCGCGTGAGCGCGGCCGCATCGTCGTCCGAAACGCTGCGCGGACAAATAACGGAGATGGCGGCTTCGGCGGAGCGCGTGACGCACGACTCGGACATGCTGGCCTCGCTCTCCGAAAAACTCGCCTCGCTGGTGGGCGCGTTCACCCGCGAGGGAGGAAAAGGATCGAAAGGGCTGGTTCCGCTGAAGGACGGGAAGGCAAAGCAGTCATAACACATGCTTGGGCCGCCGGGCGGTCTTTCCCGGCGGCCCCTACAGAACGGCTTTATTCTCCGGATGAAAATTTTCCGGCCTTGTACGAAGCGACGCGGAGACGAACCTTTTCGGAAGCGGCGTCCAGCAGCTCCCTGCGCGGAGGCGCTTCGGATGTCAGTTCGCGGTTCTCCTGCGAGCGTAGCGTCCCGGCGACTCGTTCGAGCGTCGCCTCGGTGGCGTCCTGAAGCTCGCACTCCCAGACGACGAGAACACGCCACCCCGCGTTTTCAAGCTCCGTTCTCGTCCGTGCGTCCCGCTCGACGTTCCCGGCGAACTTCTCCGCCCAGAAGGCTTGTCTGCTCTTCGGAAAAGTCGCCCTCCGGCAGCCTTCGTGCCTGTGCCAGAAGCAACCGTGCACGAAGACGACCGTCCGGTATTTCGGGAAGACGAGGTCGGGTGTTCCGGGGAGACTCCTGTCGCGCAGGCGGTAGCGGAACCCCATCCGGTGAAGTCCGAAGCGGAGTATCCACTCCGGCTTCGTGTCGGCGCTCCGTATGGAGGACATGACTTCGGACCGTTTTTCTACGGAGACGGTGTCGGTCATGTTCCGATTGTTGCTTCAAGAAGACCGGTGTGCTTCAATCCGGTTCCGGGAAGCAGAAGATACCTTATGACCGAGCAGGAGCGGTAACTCATACTCACGGCGCGAAAATAATCGACCATGACAAATCTCTTCGCTCTCATCTATATCCACTCCTTTATCCACATATTTCGTCGGTCCACTGCCCGCTTCGAAATCGAAGACAAGGCGTTGTCACTGTAATTGTTCCCTAATACACCCGAAGTGTAATCCGAGGTTCTGCCTTTGTCAAAACGCCGTAATCGCCTTGTTTGGCGGGACCTTTTCGCCAGACCGATTGCGTGCAAAAAGTCCCTCGAACATATAGAATAGAAGTCACGAATGTACGAAAAGGAGGCGAAGCGGATGTACCGACTGATCGATCTCTTCTCGGGGGCTGGAGGCATGACCCTCGGATTTGTTGACCGGCGTTTCTGCGGCGGGTATGAATGCGTCCTCTCGCTCGACAGCGACGCCGCAGCCATGAGCACGCACGTCGCCAATTTCGGCGGAGAGAGCATCGTCGGAGACATCGAGGAGTTTCTCTTATCGGATTCTCCAGTGCCGCAAGCCGATATCGTCATCGGAGGGCCGCCGTGCCAGGGTTTCAGTCTGCTGAACAAGACGCGCACGGGAGATCCCAGACGTGCTCTGTGGGAGCCCTTTCTGGAAATCGTCTTCCGCAGCGGCGCGGCCGTTTTCGTCATGGAGAACGTCGCGGAGTTGCTCCGCTCTCCCGAAATGAAACAGATCAACGAACGAGCTGAGGAGAACGGTTTTCTGCTTCATGCATCCGTACTCAACGCCGCCGATTACGGCGCGCCGCAGACCCGCAAACGGACCGTTACCATAGGCGCCAAGGCCGAACTCTTTCCTTTCGGAATCCTCCTTCCCGAGCCGACGCATGCGGGACGTTGGCGCACCGTCCGCGAGGCGATAGGCGACCTTCCCGACCCCGAAGGGAGCGAGATACGCGACGAGAAGCCACCCCTCGACCTCCACTTCGGAAGAAACCCGACGAAGACAAGTCTCGAGCGATACAAGGCCGTTCCTCCCGGAGGGAACCGCTTCGATCTGCAGAAGAACGCACCGGAATTGCTCCCCGAATGCTGGCGCAAAAAAACCTCCGGCGGAACCGATCTTTTTGGCCGCCTCTGGTGGAACCGCCCGTCCGTGACTATTCGAACGGAGTTCTTCAAGCCCGAGAAAGGACGCTACCTCCACCCCGAGAAGCACCGCCCCATCACACATCGAGAGGCTGCGCGCCTGATGGGCTTTCCCGACGATTTTCTCTTCCGCGGCAGCAAGACCGAGATAGCCCGCCAGATAGGCAACGCCGTTCCGCCGCCTCTAGCCGCCGCCCTGGCAAAACAAGTTGGAACAGCTCTCGACAGCATCCAGGAATCCAAGGAACGGGCGAGAAAAGTCTCATGATCGACGGATATATCACGGAAACCCGAAGAGAGTTTCACCTTCGGATTCTCTCGGACATCATCAGGACAAATTCCAAAGGAACCCTTAACTTTGCCGATAGTTCGAGCGTTCTCAGCTCCTCAATCGCCCGAGAGATGCTCCCTCTTCTCGGAGGCTCGGCCGGAGAGGGACTTCTGACCGCGCAAACGGCGGGACTGATCTTCGAGGATCTTTGCCTTTCGTTCCTTCGGGACTGCTTCGGAAAAATCGCTCATCTACGTCCCGGTAAATGGACGTTCGCACGCAACCTCTCCATAGCGCGATTCGAACAGTACAAGCACCTTGTGGACGTGGAAAATCTCACGGCACGCCACCCTGAACTTGCCGCGGTTCTGGGCGGGAACTACATCATCAAGCCGGATATAGTCGTTTTCCGTGAACCCGAAGAGGACGATGCAATCAACGAATCGGAGAATGTTGTCGACGCATTTTCAGCGAACAGGACCGTACTTCGGAAAACAAACGGAGCGGGCCCTATCCTTCACGCGAGCATCTCGTGCAAGTGGACCTTACGGAGCGACAGGAGCCAGAATTCCAGGACGGAGGCGCTGAACCTGATACGCAACAGGAAGGGACATCTTCCGCATATCGTCGTTGTGACAGCCGAGCCGATGCCGAGCCGGATAGCCTCCATCGCTCTGGGAACCGGCGATGTCGACTGCGTCTACCACTTCGCCCTGAAGGAGCTGGAGCAGGCCATAGGCACGATCGGCTCGGAGGACTCGACAGAACTCATCGAAAACATGATTCGCGGCAATCGTTTGAAGGACATAAGCGACCTCCCCCTCGATCTGGCTGTGTAGAGTGACGACGAACGCAGGGAGCGTCCGCATTGCTAAAAGAGCAGGCAGGGCATGAATCACTGCTGGGAAAGGAGCGTCGGTATGGACGAAACGGAGCGGAACAAACAGTTTACCCGCCTCATCGGGAGGACGCGCACTCTTCCCCGGCTCTTTCCCCTGCGGCGAGCCCTTTAGGGTTTTGCACGAATCACGTGAGGACCACGCAGGCAATCAGCGCAAGCCCTATCGCCGGCTTCGCCTGCAAAAACCTCCGGCGTATAAAATAGAGGTGTTCGGCGCACAAAAAAGAACGGATCTCGACAGAATATTTCGATAGCAGGCTCCTCCGCAGGTTTAGGAGAGGTTGCGAGCAACTGCGGACAGGAGGCGTTTTCATGGAGGCCGCGAAATCGTTCGAAACCATACTCTATCTCGCCCGCAAATACATCTGGTGAAAGACTTCTGAAGAAGCCGCCGCCATGCCGGAACACGTTCTGGCCCAAGCGATGAACATCGGGGACTACCACGATGTCCTTCTGATGAGATCCCGCTTCGGGGACGACGCGCTCCGGAATGTGCTCGCGCACGCCGCGGCCGGACAGTTCAATGCCAGGTCATGGCACTACTGGCATTACATGCTCGGGCTCGCAGAGAACGACCACGTCCCTCCGCTCCCGACGAGGCGTTTTTCATGAAATTCATGAAAGACGACGATCGTTCACGCTGTCGATTCTCTGCGCGATCACCCCATCCCGGAAATGAATCTGCTCTCCCGAAAACTCAGCGGAGACCGAGACTCCCTCCTTTGAGCTTCGCGTTACTGCGTCAGCCACTGGTAATCCTGCCTGCAATCCACTATGTAGTCGACATGGACCGTCTGCTGTTTGATTTGGTACAAAATCAGGTACCATTTTTGAACGAACAGCTTATGATACTTGTTCGGCGGGAGAAACTCCCCTGCGATGAACGGAAATCTCTCAGGCATCTCCTCAAGAGAGCGTATCGCGTCCATAATCTCGTTTTTTATCTTCCGTGCGGCCTGAGGGCTTGATCGTGCAAGAAACCCGAGATGCGCCGTCAGCATCTGTCGGGCGCGGTCGGAGACGACGATCTTATACCGAGCCGTTTTTTCCATGCTCCGCCTCGTCGAGAACGCTCTCCAGCCAAGCATCCAGTTCGTCGGGGGAGGTTCCGGCTCGACCGGCCAGGCGGTCCTCCTCGACGGCGAGCAGCTCTTCGCGCAGCTTCAGCATCTTTTCCCGGCGGGAGAACGTCTCCATATCCATCACCACAAGATCCCCTTCGCCGTTTTTCGTCAGAAAGACAGGCTCGCCGGAGGACTTGCAGAGGGCCGATATCTCGTTGTAATGCTGCCGGATGCTTGCGGACGGTTTGATCTGCATCGCACCCACCTCCATGTCATTATTATGAACATATACTACTTCTTTCCTGCTATAAAGGCAATCGCAATTCCCGGCAGTACGACTTCACAGGAATCTCCACGTGCAAAAAACCCCTGCTGCATATAGAATTATTCTTGTAAAGTCGACTTCCATCCATCGGTCGACGCGCTTCTCTTGAATCGAGGTTTCAAGGAGGTATCGCAATGATCGAATTCTACGCAGTGATAGACAGAGACGAGGACGGTTAATATTTCGCCTGCGTCCCGGAGCTTTCGGGCTGCCATACGTGCGGCGAGACCATGGAGGAGCTTCTGGAGAATCTTGAAGAGGCGATCGCGCTGTACCTCGAGGTTGTCGAATATCCTCGTGAATTTCCCAGCATCCGGAAAGTGGCCGTCGGATGAGCCCGAAGCTCCCGAGGGCAGGATGCTATCGTGCCATGATCCGGATGGCTGTCCGCAGCAATGTAGCGGAAGGCGGCGGAGTCATGGGCGGCCGCTTCGATTTTCCCGCTCAGTTCCCCTTGTTTATTCCTCCGTCGACGTTGATCACTCCGGAGGTGATATGCTTCGAATAGTCGGATGCCAGGAAAAGAGCGGTATCCGCGATATCCTGCGCCTCCGCGAATCTGGGCAGCATCGACATCCCGATGAGACGGGCGCGTTTTTCAGGGGTGACCTCTTTCAGCATCGGGGTGTCCACCGCTCCGGGACATATGCAGTTGACATTGATGTCATATGGCGCCGCTTCCCTTGCGATCCCTTTTGTCATCGCAATAACGGCGCCTTTGGTAGAACCGTACAGCGTGCTGCCATGAAATCCTCCACCCGTTTTCCCGGCGACGGATCCTATATTGATTATCTTGCCGTACCTCTGCTCCATCATTATGGGGAGAACCGCGATGCAACAGGCGAAGATGCCTTTGACGTTGATGGCGTAGAGCCTGTCGAACTCCTCTTCGGTCGACTCGAGGATTGGCTTGGCATGGACCACTCCCGCGCTGCAGACGATGATATCGACCCGTCCCCATTGCTCTTTGACCATGCTGACATTCGTTTTTACCCGGGCAATGGACGAAACATCCGTTTTAAAATACAAAGCCTCGCCGCCTGCGCCGCGCACCGATGCGCAGACCGATTCCGCAGCTTCATCCTGCATATCGAAAAGAGCCGCTCTCGCTCCGCAGGCGGCAAAGGATTCAATCGTCGCTTTTCCGATGCCGCTGGCTCCTCCTGTTACAATCGCCACCTTTCCGGAAAAATCGAATGTTTTCCTGGCTCCGTCTGTCATTTCATATCCCCCTCAAAGATTTATATCGAGTTCTTCACGACGGCAACAAAAAAGGTACGAGGAGGTAACGGCATTCCAGCACTTCAGGGTGCTTTTTCCGGGCCAGTTCCCCTCCTCGACCTCATCCTGATTTACCATGACAATCCCGCCGGCTATCACCAAGCGGAACCGTGCGGCGGCTGCATCTTATTTATCAAACTTCGTTAAAGAGGTGAACGTCTGCAGATTCGTAATAAGCCTCTTCTGCGATTCCCACATTCTGGCGATCCACGGGTTCTCCTTCGCCTTTTCTTCGATGATCTGGTAGGCCAGATCGTGCGCGATCTTCTGATCTTCCTTCGAAAGCTTGCAAAATACGACGCCCGCCGCTTTCAAACGTTCTATCGAAGCGGCCTGGTCCTCCATCTGCTGTGCAAAAACTTCCATAGTCGCTGCATGGGCGGCGTTTTTCACGATCTCCTTCAGATCCTCGGGAAGCTCATTCCACTTCGCAGGATTGATAAAAAGCTGGAAGATGTTCGATCCCGCATGAATGGGAGGTATGATCATGTACTTCGCTATCTCGTGGATGCCGAGAGCTTCATCCATCGAAGGGAAGCAGAATTCCGCAGCATCGATCACGCCGCGGCGCAGCGCGGGAACGACCTCTCCGCCCGGAAGCTGCACGACCGATACGCCGAGTCTGTTGAAAAGATCCATTGCGAGCCCCGCGGTTCGCATCTTCAGCCCCTTAAGGTCCTCCAGCGTTCTGATCTCCCTCGTCGACCAGAAGACCTCGGGAGGAGTCAGCCCGATGGGAAACACGATGACGGTATCTCCGTACATCTCCTGCTGCAGCTTGTTCCCCTCGCGATAGGACCAGGTGATGAGATCGAGGGTTTCCGTAACGCCTCCCGGAAGGGTGTAGAAGAGATCCCCCGCGGGGAAAAGGCCTTTCTGCCACGCCGGAGTGTTCATGGCGGCGTCCAGAACTCCGTCCCGGACGGATTCGTACGTGCTTGCGGGAGGGACGATCTCTCCTTCGCCATGCGTCACTATGAGAAGTCTTCCCCCGCTCATCTTTTCGACTTTCTCGGCCCAGGAGAGATACGCCTGGGAAAGAGGCAGCCGAAGAGAAAAGACGCTCTGCGTCACCCATGTTATCGGAGCCTCCGCCGCACTGCCGGACGACGCGAACAACACCAACAAGACAAAAACGGCTACAACGACTTTTTTCAAACTCTTCATAAATTACCCTCCTTCACATTCTCCGTCCCGAATTTCGAATACGGTTTTCCCCACATGCGCACGACCCCTGTACCGCGGAAACATCACGCTCCGCATAAAGCTTCCGATATCAAGAATACATAAAGACATCAAACAAAAGGCACTGCCAATTTTTAATTTATGTATTTTTATAGACGCTCATTTTACGCCTCCTCATTTAAATACTCAAGAGACGACTCAAAATCACACGACTCAAAATCGAACTTGACAAACGGTTCATCGTATGAAAAAATGTAACATGTTACGTAGTATGTAATGTACCATAATACAAAGGGATTGATAACTACACGTGAGAAAATCAAAAAACCGGAACGCCTACATCTTGTTGAAAGACATGCTTCTTCGCGAGCAAATAGATCCCAAAAAGAGGTTATCTGTTTCTTATCTCGCAGAGATAATCGGCATGGGCCGGGCTCCTGTGACCGATGCGGTCAAACGCCTGGAATCGGAAGATTTTCTTAAAATAATTCCGCGCCAGGGGATTGTGGTGAGAGAAATGACCGTCCAGGAAATGCGGGACATAAACGAGACACGGCTTGTGCTTGAAACTTACATAATGGAGCGGATCGCTCCTGCTTTTTCTGAAGAAGATGTAAAAATACTGCGCGATTTTATTGATTCAATGAAAAAATATGAAATTCTAAATGATTATTATAATTTTATTGTCTCAGACCATGATATGCATATGTATCTTTATGGCTTATGCCGGAATCAGTATATGACCGATATCCTAACAAAACTGCGGGATCGTATTTTTACTGTGGGTTTCAAGATTGTCGCCCGGCGCGAGGGGCGAATGAAAAGCACGATACAGGAACACGAAGCGATTTTGAGCGCTCTGGAAAAAAGAGATTCGCTTCACGCCTCCGAAAACATGCGCACCCACCTTACCAACGGCTGGCGCCTGATTTAAAGAAAGCAACCGGAGACTTTTTCCGAGCAAAGAATTCATTGCCGCTATTTATTAAAGGAGATGATATTGTTGAATGTTTTCACCATGGCATTGCTGCAATTGGATACACAGGATGATAAGGCCGCGAATCTCAAGCGTATCGGGGAAATGATCGACGAGGCCGCCTCGAAAAGAGCGCAGTTTATCTGCATGCCGGAAATGGCGAATTATATCGGCGTCGGCGACGGTCCTTACGAAAATGCCGAGGATATTCCAAACGGCCCCACCACGGCGCTTTTCGCCGAGAAAGCGAAAGAGCACGGCGTCTGGATTCACGGCGGAAGTATCCCTGAACGAATTCCGAATGAGAAACGCGTGTTCAATACTACGGTCGTTCTTAATCCGAAGGGAGAAATCGCGGCGAAATACCGGAAAATTCATCTTTACGATATAGACGTTAAAAACGGCATCTCGTTTAAGGAATCCGACAGCATTAAGGCCGGCGATGAAATAGTCAATTTCGACTCGGATTTCGGCCCCATGGGGTTGGCAATATGCTACGACATCCGATTTCCTGAACTCTATCGCTTGCTGACGCTTCGGGGCGCAAAGCTGATCTTCAATCCTGCGGAATTCAATCTCTTCACCGGCAAGGACCACTGGGACAGCCTTGTTCGCGCCCGCGCAATAGAAAATGTATGCTACATGGTTGCGCCCGGTCAGTTCGGTCCGAAAAAGACCTTTCATACCTATGGGCGTTCTATAGTCGTCGATCCCTGGGGCAACATCATCGCCAAGGCAAGCGACAGGGAGTGCATTGTCACGGCCGAGATCGATATGGGGTATGTCGATCACATGAGAGAGCAGGTGCCTTGCGTCAAAAACCGCCGACCGGAAACGTACAAGTGGTAGCTTCTTTATTCTGGTGATTTGCAGCAATTCAAATCCATCCGGCACAACTGCGCGGATGCCTGGAAACTCAGATGGTGATTTTGTTTTGGATATTTTTTAAACGATGCTGATCGGAATAAACAAATTATCGGAGGTGGCTTCATGAAACTGCTCGAGATGAATACGACGGATTTTCAAGCCGGATTCAAGGAACCGAAGACTGTAATCATTCCTGCGGGAGCGTGCGAAGTATGGGGACCCCATCTGCCTCTCGGAGCCGACGCCATTATGGCTGAAGAAATCGCAAATCGACTTGCAGAAAGGATGGGATGGATCGTCGGCCCTACTCTTCCCGTCGGAGACTCCACCATGGTATGGGGCCCCGGAACAATAACGGTCCGCCCGGAGAGTTTCAAAATGTACCTTGAGGACATTTGTGAATGCCTAGTAAAGCATGGAGCCCGCCGTTTTTGTTTTGTCAGCCCCCATGTGGCCAACATGGCCATAATTTCCCAAGTGGCATGGAAATTGAAGCTCGAACATGATGTGGACTGCTGTATTTTTGACTGGTGGCGCATCGTGCAGCCTGTCGCCAGGGAAAAGAACATCCTGGACAACGACGGAGTGATGGCCCATGGGCATGCGAGTGAAGCAGGCACTTCGTGTTTCCTGTATACCAGGCCGGATCTTGTCAAGACCGATCGCCTGCAGAAAATAGTCCCTGCAATAACGAACAATTATCCCGAGTACCAACAGTTTATCCCATTCGCATGTTACGGCGATCAGTACATGCTCGGCGACGCGACATGCGCATCTGCGGAAAAAGGGGAAGCCCTCGTTGAAGCCACCCTTGACCGAATGGTGGAGTTCCTGAAACAGTGGAATCCCGTAAGCAACAAAGAAATATAAAGCAGATGCCTGCCAAAGAAATCGATACAGACGCGGTTTTTTGAGAGAACAGCCGGAATTTCTGCAAAAAAAACGAACTTCAAGAATTGAGAGGAGGCATTTCATGTTGGGGAGGAAAGTAAAAGTTGCCGTTGTTCAAAGAAGCGGGGCAGGGACAACACAGGAAAATTTACGAGGAATGACGTCCATGGTGGAGAAAGCAGTCGATACCATTCACGATCTCGATGTCGTCGTGTTTCCTGAATACTGTTATTTTGCACCGACCACGATGGAAGAATCAAAAAGGGTTGCCGAAGAAATCCCCGGACCGTTTACGGACGCCATGGCTTCCCTTGCAAAAAAGCACAATGTCAATATCATTCCCGGAACCTTTATTGAAAATGCCAAGAGCGGCAAAGTACACAACGCCACGGTGTTCATCGACCGCCAGGGCAGAATCTTGGCGGAATACCGCAAGATCCATCTGATGGATGCAATTGGTTACAAGGAATCGGATTATGTGGAAGCCGGAACGGAAATGTGCGTTTTCGACTCGGATATAGGCCGTATAGGGATGATGGTTTGTTATGATTTGCGTTTCCCCGAGCTGGCGCGAAGCATGGTTTTGAAAGGCGCGGATATTCTGTTCGTTCCGTCGGAGTTTCCATCCGGCAATCCGCTGCCTCCAAGGACGGATCATTGGGATCTTCTTGTAAGAAGCACCGCGCTTTTCAATCTTACTTATGTCGTAGCTGCAAATCAGTATGGACCTCTCCATAAAGACAATCCCTTCGGACGGTCCTCGATAGTCGATCCGTGGGGAACAATCATCGCAGCGGCGAGCGGGAGGGAGGAAATCGTCTTCGCAACGCTCGATATGGACTATCAGCAGCAGGTACGGGACAGAGTTGCAACCTGGGTGAATAGGCGGCCGGAATTGTACGCTCTTTAGTACTTCGCGTTGCGTTCAATGGAAGATTCTGATAGGGGAAATATTGGTTTACACAACAAGGAGGATATCATGAGAAAGATTGCTGTTTTTGCAATTTGCGCTGCTCTGTTCCTATCTTTTGCAGTTAATTTCGAGAAAAACGCAGCATTCGCTGCAGCGGCTGACGAGTACCAGAGAATGACGCTGAAATTGAGCACTTCCGCATCGGACCAAGGCGTTGACGCCTTGGCGGCGAAACTGTTCGGCGAACTCCTGGACAAAGCAAGCGATGGGAAGATTAAAGTTCGGGTCTTTCCGAATGCACAGCTTGCCGGCGGAAGCATGCCCAAAAACATTGCCCTGCTCGCACAGGGCGGACAATTCGAAATGGCTGTTCTTTCCGCGAGCGTCCTGGGAAATCTCGACGAAAAATTTCTGACGGTGGGCGTTCCCTTCACGTTTGCGAATTATGAGGAAGTGAACAAACGCCTCGATGGAACCGGAGGAAAATGGCTGGCCGAGATGCTCGAGCCGAGGGGTATCGTGTATTTGAGCGCAATGCACAATGGCTTGAAGCAGCTTACAAACGGCAAACGTGAGATTCGAAGCCCCAAAGATCTGCAGGGCTTAAAAATTCGTATCCCCGGCGGCGAGGTTGGAATCAGAACATTCAAGGCTTTCGGATCCGACCCTGTTGCTATGAGTTGGACGGAATTGTTCACGGCTCTTCAGCAAGGCACGGTCGATGGACAGGAAAATAGCTACCAGACCATTGACGCGGGCAAACTGTATGAAGTACAGAAATTCCTGACAGAATGGAATTATTGTTACGACGGCTATTTCTTCCTTATGAACAAGAAAGACTGGGATAAACTCAATGAACCCACCCAAAAATTACTGAGAGAAAAAGCCGTTGAAGCTGGTCTTTGGGGAAGAAAATACCTTGAAGACGGGGAAACCGAACTGAAAAAGAAATTCAAGGAAAACGGCGTAACGATCACCGAACTCAGCGCTGAGGAATTGCAGGCTTTCCGTGATTTCGTCAAACCGGTTCAGGAATATTTTATCGACAAGTTCGGCGCAGAAGCCGCAGCAGCCTGGGGGCTTGAGAAATAATAAGGCGTGATCCAATGGCAATAAACGTTTAAAAAGTACAACCTGATGGCTTATTCCGCTGTCAGGTTGTACTTGTCACATATTTTTATTAAGAGTTTTGATTGAAAAGGAGTACGATTTGAAATGAAAAGTTTTTTAAAAAATCTTGATGAAAATATAACGGTAATAGTTTTGATATTTATGCTCTTTCTCGCTTTTGTCAATGTAGTAGCGAGGTATGTTTTCAGAGCATCCATCTCCTATACTGAAGAGATAACGACTATGCTCTTGATTTTGGTGAGCACTTTAGGTTCAGGTATTGCCGCAAAGAAAAAAGCTCATCTTGGCTTAAGCGCATTAACCGATCTTCTGCCGCAGCATTATCGAAAGTTTGTTGATTTTTATGCAAATTTTTTGGGGGCTTTAATAAGCGCAATTCTGTTTTTCACAGGTATTACCATGGCTGTCAACGAATACAACCTTGGGCAGATTTCAATCGGGCTGCAGGTGCCTACGTGGATCTATTGCATGTTCATTCCAATCGGCGCAGCTTCCATGACATACCATTTTAGCAAAGTAGCGTACAAGTCCATATTTATTAGCCGGAAATAAACCAAGACAGCAAAAAAACAGCAGTTTTTTACTGAAGCTTGCTCCTTGCAAGAGCAGGAATGAGTCGGGACAAAATCATTATTTCAAAATGTTGATATTTTAAGGAAGCTTCTCTAGTTTTTCATGGAAGGAATTGGTTGAAATGGTTGGTGTTGTGCTCTTTGCATCTTTTGCCATACTCGTTCTTCTCAACATCCCGATCGGGGTGTCGCTAGCCGGGGCAGGACTCTTAGCATTGATCCAAATGGAAATGAATTTCAATATTTT
Organism: uncultured Synergistaceae bacterium; assembly: GCA_964426245.1. Lineage (GTDB taxonomy): Bacteria > Synergistota > Synergistia > Synergistales > Aminobacteriaceae > JAAYLU01. The sequence continues at coordinate 1,724 of CAYRPJ010000032.1, read as the reverse complement.
TCCCAATATCTTTTTCGCCGCGACCAGCCCGTTCGTGCTGCTTGCCATCCCTTTTTTCATTTTGGGTGGAAATATCATGGAAAGAGCCGGCATATCTCAAAAACTCATCGCCTTTGCTCAATCCTTTGTTGGTCATATACGCGGAGGGCTGGCCATTGTATGCGTCGGTGTAACATGTTTCTTTGCGGCAATATCCGGGTCAGGTCCTGCGACGGTAGCGGCTCTCGGGGTAATTATTATCCCTGCGATGGTCAAAGTAGGGTATCAACCGGCGACTGCGGCGGCGCTCATGGCCACTGCAGGCGGAATTGGAGTTATTATCCCTCCGTCAATTTCATTCGTTATTTTTGGCTCAGTCACTGGCGTTTCTATTGGAAAATTATTTATAGCAGGTATTATTCCGGGGGTTTTAATGGGAATCAGCCTTGTCTTGGCCACTTTCTTCGTAACAAGAAAAACAAACCTCGACAAGCTGCCAAAAGCCTCGTTCAAAGAGCGCTGGTTTGCATTCAAAGATGCGCTATGGGGCTTGATGATGCCGGTGATTATACTCGGCGGTATTTACGGTGGAATCTTCACACCGACGGAGGCGGCAGCTGTAGCTGCTGTTTATGGACTCTTTATAGGCTTTTTTATCTATAGATCACTTGATTTGTTCCACTTGAAGGAGATCATTGTCACTTCAGTAACTCAAACTGCCGTGGTGATGTTTATTGTAGGAATGGCGAATTTTTTCGGATGGGTCATTACTATTGAAGGGCTGGCTGCTGAAATAGGAGATCTTCTGCTGAATTTAGCGGGGGGGAGTTTATTTCTATTTCTCATCATAGTGAACATTTTATTGTTGTTCACCGGATGTGTTCTGGATGGCACCTCCGCTCTTTATATCCTGTCCCCCATCATTCTACCCATTGCCACAAGGCTAGGCTATGACCCTCTCGTCCTCGGAGTTGTCATGGTGATGAATCTGGCAATAGGAATGGTCACTCCTCCAGTCGGAGTCAACATTTATGTTGCATGCGGCATCACGGGTCTCCCCTTTAAAGATGTCGTTAAAAAAGTCTCACCATTTTTAATAGCTTCTTTAATAGTTTTGGTACTGGTTACGTATATTCCTCTAATTTCACAGTTTTTGCCAAGTCTCATGGATAAATAAACTTCTCTTCTCCCTTCGTTACCGACTTGCAACACATTTTCTGTTGACTTCACTCTCCCGAACTACTAGAATCCTAAGTACGGGTTTCAGGCGATGCCGAAAGTACGTCCGGAATCCGGAGGCGACAGAAGCGGCTGTTCATCACCATCATCCATAGGAGGGATAGGAATGAAGAAGTTTTTGCTCGTGCTCTTGTTTCTCGCGCTGACGTTCTCGGTGTTCGCACAGAACGCATCGGAGGCATCCTCCGTACTGCGGGTCATCACATGGTCGGGGTACGCCCCGCAGGAGCTGCTCGACAAGTTCACCGCGGAGACCGGGATCAAGGTCGAGGTGACGCTGAGCAACAACGAGGAGATGATCAGCAAGCTCCGCGCGACCCGGGGCGGCGGCTTCGACCTGGCGCAGCCTTCCCAGGACCGCATCTCCTCGGTCGTGGAGCAGTACAAGATCTACCAGCCCATCGACTTCTCGAAGATCGACGAGAGCCAGATCGACCCCTCGCTGCTCGAGGCGGTGAAGAAGAACACGCTGGTCGACGGCAAGTCCTACGCCGTGCCGCACGTCT
>CAYRPJ010000031.1:0-46189 GCA_964426245.1 uncultured Synergistaceae bacterium | reverse complement strand
AGATCGACGGAAGGATCGTGTCGAGCATGCGGCGCAGCAGAAGACGGTTCACGATATACCCGGCCTCGTCCGCTTTGCGGAGGATGAGGTCGACGGCTTCGTCGGGATGTTCGGCAGCATAGCGCCACCCCTCGAGGGAGGCCTCGCGCAGGTCCCGGGCCAGGCGCGGATTTCTTCTCCACGTATCCTCCGTGCAGTAGAGTCCGTCCTCCGGGAAATCGTACCCTTCATCCCGGAGGGAGATCACCGTGAGATCCTCGGGGCGGCGCCCGGCCTGCAGAATTCGGATATACTCGTTGTAGCTCATCGCGCAGCAGGCATCCACCCCTCCCCGAAGGAAGACCTCCACCGATATGAACTGCGGAAAGATCACGGGCCAGATGCCGTTGTCGCTGAAAAACTTCTTGTATCCGCCGGAGAAGTGATCCCCCCACAGGCTCATCTTGCGTCCGTTCAGGTCCTTGACCGAGCGGATGTTGCGGTTTTTGTACGCCACGATGAGCAGATTTCCCCGGTTGACGATCTGCCCGGCGTTCACCAGCGGCAGATCCTTCGACCGATAGCGGATGCCCGCTGTGAGGAAGAGCGTCGCGAAATCGGTCTTTCCTGAGCGCAGATCACCGATGGTGTCCACATCGGAGCCTCCGCGACGAATCTCAAGGTCGATTCCGCGGGCAGCGTAGAACCCCTTCTCAAGTGCCATGTAGTATCCGGCGAACTGCGTCTGAGGGTACCACTGAAGGGTCAGAGTCGCTTTCGTCATCAACTGAGAAGCCTCCTCGCCCTGCACTCCTCCGGCGGGGAAGAGAAAAAGAACGAGAAGAAGGAGAAACGGCAGCAGACGCCGGCCGGTCGAAGATTCAGGAAACACCTAGAATGCCTCCTTACCGTTCCCGGGGCGTCTTCACCACAATGCGGAGACTGTTCAGCGCCCCCTTCCGGGAGTAGTGCACCTCGTCCATCATCCTCCGGACGAGGAGAATCCCCAGTCCGCCGGCGTCGCGCTCCTCGAGCGGACGGGTGACGTCCGGCTCCTCCACCGCGAGAGGATCGAACGCCACGCCGTTGTCCAGGAACTCGACGGCGAACGCTTCCGGGGACTCCTCCACCCGGATGGTCAGCTCGCCCGGAGGCGTTTCGTAGGCGTAGGAACAGATATTCACCACGATCTCCTCGATCGCCACATCCAGATGCGCGACGCGCTTCGGCGGCAGGCGCTCCTCCGCGCCGTCCTCCTCCAGGATGAAGGCCCGGAAGCCGCCCAGAAATTCAACAGCTGCGGGAAAGGTCCGCTCCCTGACGGAAGATTCCATCCTCCTCGCCTCCTCTACACCCCTCCGACGATCCGGAGGGCTTCCTCGCGGCCTTTCGCCACCGGGAGGAAACTGTCGAAACCGGAGACGCCGAAGACCTCCTCGACGACGCCGGACATGCCGCAGAGCACCACCTTGCCGCCGGAAGGAGCCAGGCGTTTCGCGAGGACGAGGATGGAGCGCAGCCCTGCACTGCTGATGTATTCGAGATTCGAGAAGTCGAGAATCATGTGGATGCCGCCGCCCGCCGCATCCACAGCCGCAATCGCCTCCTTCTCGAAATCGGGCGCCGACCTGGCGTCCAGGCGCCCCGAGAGAGAGACGTTTCTCCCCCATGTTTCCGCAGCGAATTTCATTTCGAACATCGACCATTCCCCCCATAAGACGGCGACCGCCGTTTTGCGCTGAAGATAAGAACAGGCTCATTGTGATTGTTTTTTCCGGGCGTGTCAAGAAAGACAAAAAACCCAAATCCGAAGGCTTCCAGGGAAGAGCAGGCCCGGCATACAAAAAAGGAAGGTTGAAGCAACGTGAAATATACTCTACAATACAATCATTCAATCTTTACCGGGGAGGCGGAAAGTATGCGAAGAGTACGTTTGTGGACTTCGATGCTCCTTATCATCGCTCTCTTCACAGGGTGCTCCGCCGCCGGCGGAGCTGTGAGAATTCATGTGACGGAGACGGGTGCGGGAGACGGAACGGGGAGCAGCTGGGGAAACGCGCTTCCGGGAGAAAACCTGAAGATCAGGCTGGAGCAGTCGAAAGAAGGAGAGGAGTTCTGGGTGACGGGAGGAACCTATTCACCCGGCCCGGAGAAGACGGATTCGTTCGTCCTGAAATCGGGCGTCGTCCTCTACGGAGGGTTCGCAGGAGGAGAGGCGTCTCTGGAAGAAAGAGACTGGACGAAACACAAGACGATTCTATCCGGGCAGGGGAAAAACTTTCACGTCGTCTTCTCCGAAGGAGCGGACGGAAGCGCGGTTCTCGACGGCTTCACGATCACGGGAGGCAACGCGAACGGACGGCAGCCCATGGAACGGTCCGGAGGAGGCATGCTCAATTTACAGAGCAGTCCTGCGATCTCCAACTGCGTCTTTTCGGGAAACACCGCATTGGAGATGGGAGGCGGAATGATCAACGTCTCCGGAAGCAGCCCCGCTGTACTCAACTGCACCTTTACGTCGAACAAGGCGGCGTTCGGCGGCGGCATGGCCAACGTGGCAAAAAGCGATCCAACGGTTACGGACTGCGTCTTCACGGAAAACCTCCTTCCTGCGGGAGCCGGAGGCGGCATGTTCAACAGGAGCAGCAGCCCGAGGATCACAGGCAGCACGTTCTCCAACAACTCGGCCGCGGCGGGCGGCGGAATGTACAGCGACGAGGGCAGCGCCCCCGTCGTGACCGACGGCACTTTCTCGGGGAACAAGGGGCAGGTTGGAGGCGGCATGACAAATGTCAAGAGCAGCGCCGTCGTGGAGAGGTGCACCTTCTCGGGGAACACGGGCGTCGGAGGCGGCGGGATGGTGAACAACAGCGGCAGTCACTCAACGATCGTCAACTGCACCTTCTTCGGCAACAAGGCCACTTTCGGAGGCGGCATGATCATCGGCGCCGGCAGCCCGACCATCGTCAACTGCACCTTCTTCGGAAACGAAGCGGACGTCGGCGGAGCCGTCGCCAACTACGCGAGCAGTCCGACGGTGACGAACAGCATTCTCTGGGGAAATACGGCGAAATCCCAGATTCACAACGAGGACGACAAGTGTCTTCCGTCCGTTTCTTTCAGCGTCGTCCAGGGAGGATATGCCGACGGCGAGAGGATTTTCACGGACGATCCCCTCCTCTCCCCCCTCGCCGACAACGGTGGCCGCGTTCTGACAATGGCGCTCGCCGAAGGCAGCCCCGCCCTATATGCCGGAACTTCGGAAGGGGCTCCCGATACCGACGCGCGAGGCATTGCCCGTCCGCAGGGGAAGGGTCACGACATCGGCGCGTACGAGCTTGAGAGCCCCTGAGGAGAACAGCTCCGGAAAGCGGATGATCATTTCAGCGAATGCCGGACAAATTTTTCGCGACGGGGCGCTTTCATCGGTTGAAGGCTCCGTCGCGAGATTGTTTCTGTCGATATCCTGGTTCTGAAGGGCAGGAGAAGAATTCTCTAAAATACCAGAAGCTGGAAGATGATCGAGAGTATCGAGGCGATGATCAGGGCATGGGGAATTCCCTGAAAATATCTGCTCTCTCCGTTCAGCTTCAGTCTTTCCATGATCCCCGCGATCAGGACGAGGGCGAGTGTCAAGCCCAATGCGGCGCCGATGGAGTGGACGATGGTCTCGGTCAGCCCGTACCCCTTGCGGAGATTCAGAATCACAAGCCCGAGCACGGCGCAGTTTGTCCCGATGGACGGAAGAAAAGCGTCCGCCGAAGAATAGACGGATGGAAGCGCTTTTTTCAGAAGGAGCTCCGTGCAGTACGCCGCCAGGAGGATGACGAGGACGAAGGCGAGAATGTACAGGTACTCCGCTCCGAAGGGCTGCAGTACGTACCTGTGGAGGTACCACGAGGCGATCGAGGACGACGTCAGAACGACCGTCATCGCCGCCCCCATGGCGAGGGCGCTCCTCACGCTTCCGCAGAGCAGCGTGTAGGGGCTCACGCCGAGGAATTGACGCAGCATGAGGTTGTTCACAAAAACAGAGGTCAGGAAGATGGAAAACAGGTCTGCCATAAGAATCCTCCTTCCTCAGGCCTTGTCCGCTGCCCGGCCGTCCTGAACGGCCATCGCGGCGAAGAGCAGCCCGAGAGCGAGAAAAGCCCCCGGAGGCATGCCGAAGATCGGGAACCAGGAGCTCAAAATCTGCCTGACACCGCCGACCAGCGTTATGCTCAGCGTAAAACCGAGCCCCATGCCTACGGCATCCAGTATTGAGGGGAATACACCCTCCCTGGACGCGAAAGCGTCCGCTCTGCCCAGTATGAGGCAGTTGACGACGATCAGCGGGACAAAGACGCCCAGGGCCTGGTACAGCGCCCCTGCGAATGTCTTCATCACGAGGTCGACGATCGAGACATACGTGGCGATGATCACCAGGAAAGCGGGAATCCTGACGGCTCCGGGGATAAGGCTTTTCACCAGGGAAACCGTAAGGTTCGAGAGCAGCAGAACAAGGGCTGTCGCCGCTCCCAGAGCGAATCCGTTGAACGCCGTCGTGGTGACTCCCAGTACGGGGCAAAGGCCGAGCAACAGCCTGAAAACGGGGTTCTCCCCGAAAAGTCCCTTTGGAATACGAGAGAGCATCGGTACACCTCCTGCGTCGGTCTTCATGAGCTTACTCCTGTCGCGGACCCGTGATTCCGGCCAGGGTTCCGATTCCTTTCCGGACTCCCGACAGCACGCCCGAACTGGAATACGTGGCTCCCGAGACGCCGTCGAACCGTATTTCAGCGCCTCCGCCCTGCCCCGTGAACTGAGCGAGGTTTTCTTCAGAGAACACCCTGCCGCCCAGGCCCGGAGTCTCGTCATGGCTTAATACCGCCACGCCGGTCACGACGAGGTCCGTGCCGGCGCCGACGATCAGAACGATGGGATCGAAACCGTACCCCTCCGAGGAGACTTCGATGATATACCCCACGTGCTCCCCCTCCCGGAAAACCTTGCGGTATTCGACATCACCTTCCCGGACTTTCGCGAACTGATCGCCCCCGATCACAGAACTGAAGGGAGCGACGAGATCCTCAAGCTGAAGTCCCGCCGTCGCCAGATGAACGGCGATCCGGTGCACCGCGGTATTTGTTCCGGCAAGGATTCCCGCCGATACCAGGACCAGCAGAATCAGGGCGAGTGCTGCTTTGAGTCTTTCATTCATCGGAATCCCGCCTCCCCGAACGTCCTTGGAACGGTGCATCGGTCGATCAGCGGCGTCAGCGCGTTCATCAGGAGGATTGCGAAGAACGCGCCTTCAGGCAGCCGCCCGTAGTAGCGGATGAGGATGATCAGAAGACCGCAGCCGATTCCGTAGTACAGCCTTCCGTTCGGAGTCGTCGGCGACGTGACGTAGCACGTCGCGAAGAAGAAGGCGGCGAGGAAGGCCGTTCCGGTAAACCACTGGAACAGGACCTCGCGGGCGGCGTTCTGCGCCAGATCGGCGTTCACCCCGCGGTATCCCGCGGTGTGCAGTACGGCAACCAGGGCCATCGCCCCCAGAAATCCGCCGGGAATTCTCCAGTCGATATGTTTTTTCGCCAGCAGGTATGCTCCGCCGAGAAGGATCGCCAGCGCCGAGGTCTCGCCCAGGCTTCCGGGAATATCGCCCAGGAACATCTGGAGGAGCGAGTACTGCTGCATCTCCATCCGCAGCGGGGTCGCCCCGGTGATTCCGTCGATTCCCGGGACGATCCAGAGGCTGGCCATGATGTCGGGGTAGGCGATCACGAGGAAGGCTCTGCCGACAAGTGCCGGGTTGAAGGGGTTCCTGCCGAGCCCGCCGAACAGGTGCTTGCCGATGAGGATTGCCACGGCGGAGCCAAGCACGGAGACCCACAGGTAACCGGCCTCGGTTCCTATGACGGGCGGCAGGCTCAGCCCCAGCAGCATACCTGTGGTCGCCGCGGAACCGTCGCCGAGAAAATTCCGGAGGCTCGTCCTGTTTTTTTTCAGGACCGCCGCTTCAAAGATCAGGGCTGAAAGCGTGCTCACCACCATCAGGCGCATCGCGGCGATCCCGAAGAAGTACGTCGAGGCGATCATGACGGGAATCAGCGCGACGACCACATCCCACATGATGGAGTCCACCGTGCGGGAATCCCGGATGTGCGGCGACGGAGCCGTTTCAAAAATATCTCGCATCGTGTCGCATCCTCCCTTTTCTACTTCTTTCTCTTTTCCGAGGCTATCTCGTCTTTGCACTGCCTGATCAGGTGGACCAGCGGGATCTTGGAAGGGCAGACATAGTCGCAGCATCCGCACTCGATACAGTTGAGGATGTTGAGCTTCCGCGCTTCCTCAAGCAGGTGCTGCCTCGAGCATACGGCATAGTTGTTGGGCGTCAGGAGCATGGGGCAGGAATCCACGCACTTGCCGCACCGGATGCACACCCTCTCTTCGACCAAACCGATCTCCTGTTCAGGCAGAACAAGAATCCCCGAAGTCCCCTTCGTCACGACTTCGTCCAGCCCGGCAACCGCCCTTCCCATCATCGGACCGCCCGCGATCACCCTGGCGGCGTCTTCGGTCAGTCCGCCGCAGAAGTCTATGATGTCGCGGAACGACGTGCCTATCCTCACGGAGAGATTGCCGGGCCGCTTCACTCCTCTGCCGGTCACGGTGATTCCGCGCTCATACAGGGTCTTCCCCTCTCCGACGGCATCGGCGACCGCGACTGCCGTGCCCACGTTGTGAACAAGTACCCCCACGTCCACGGGCAGACCGCCCACCGGGACCTCTCTGCCCAGTATCGACTTGATAAGCATTTTCTCTCCGCCCTGGGGATATACCACTTTGAGCGGAACAACCTCTATTGCCTCGTGGCCCGAGACGGCTTCTTCCATGATCCGCAAGGCCTCCGCCTTGTCCGACTCGATGCCGATATACCCCCTGACCGCTCCTGTCGCCTTCAAAAGAGCGCACAGGCCGTAGAGGATCTTCTCAGGCTGTTCGATAAGCATCCTTTCGTCGATCGTCAGGTAGGGCTCGCACTCGGCGCCGTTCAGAATCACGCACTCGAAGGTCCGCCCTTCCGGCGGAGTCAGTTTGACATGCGCCGGGAACGCCGCTCCGCCCATGCCGACGATACCTGCCTCCCGAACAATTTCGATGATCTCCCGGGGCGAAAGGTCGTCGTAATGTCTTGCGGAGACGGGAGGCGCGACGACCTTTCCGTTTCCGTCGACGACGATGAACTCGTCCGTGACTTCCGCGACCCTTCCGGTGATGCTTGCGTGAACAGGAGCGGAGACGAACTCCCCGGAGTCCGCTATTTTCTGCCCGGCGCACACCTCGTCCCCGGCCTTCACCACCGGAACGCATGGAGCCCCGATATGCCGGCGCAGAGGAATTCTCACCCGCCCCGGCTCCGGCATGACTTCAATACTCCTGTTCCTCGTAAGATCCTTGTTATAGAGCGGACTGATGCCTCCGGAAAAGGCTTTTCTTCTCAACGACACCACCCTTTCTTCTTTCCGCATAACCGGAAATATCCGGGCACGGCTTTCGGGAAGGAGGTTATTCCCGCCATCCCGGGGAACCGAAGATCTCCTTCCAGACCGCGGATTCAATGATTTTCCCATCCGGGTCTATGAGCAGGCCAGCCGTTCCAGTACCGTCGAGCAGCTCCAGGCCCTGCTCAGCACCGAGGACAAAGACGCCCGTGCTCAGGGCGTCGGCGGAGAGGGAGTCGTCCGTCACGACGGTGACGCTCATCAACCCGGACGCAGGCCGCGCCGTCCTGGGGTCGAGGATGTGATGAATCCTCTCGTTCCCCAGCAGGTGGTATCGCCTGTAATCGCCGGATGTGGCTACGGAGGCGTTCCGCAGCGGAATGACGCCGAGAGAGCGTCCTTCGCTCCTCGGGTCGGCGACGCCGATCCTCCAGATCCTCGGGCCGAAGCCGTGCATCTCGCCGCCTATCTCGACAAGGGCGCTTTCAACTCCCCGTTCTTTCAGCATATCACAGACCCGGTCGATAGCATACCCTTTCGCTATGCCTCCAAGAGTCAGCGCCATCCCCTCCCATTCGAGCATGGCCCTTCCGTTCGGTTCGTCGATCAGAATTCTCTCGTACGAAACAGTCTTCCGAAAAGCCGACGTCTCGTCGCCGGAAGGCATCGTTCCCCGGCGCTTCACCTCCTGCATCCAGAAGTCGACGAGGGGCTTTATCGTGACGTCGAAGGCTCCGCCGGTCAGATCGCCGTACTCCTTCGAACGGCGAAGGAGATGGAGGACCTCCGGAGAAACCTCCACCCATTTCCCGGATGCCGCATTCAGCGCGTATATTTCGGAGGCGGAATCCTCGGCGTTCATCAGTTTTTCGATGCGCTCGACCTCATCGAAAGCCTCCTTCAGCAAGGCTCTCCCGGTACGCTCGTCGGAGGTGAGGATTCTGATGCTGACGACGGTGTCCATCGCGAAGGAGACGCCGCTCACCGATTGTTCGGCCTCATCGGGTCCGCTTCCGGGCGTGAGCGCTCCCCGGAATCCGACCGCGAGCAGCGCGGCTATCAGCAAAGCGGAGAGAACGAATACAATCTTCCCCTTGAAACTTGCCCGCGCGAAGAACGGAAAGACGCGCCCTCGAAATGCGGCCGACGGGAAAAAGAGTCCCGCGGCCAGCCCGGACTGGACGGCGAGCATGCTTCCGGCCAGCCCGCGAAGGCCGAAGCCGCCGCGGAAGACGAACAGGATGCCGGCGGTTCCGACGATGATCGCGAAGAGATTGGCCGCAAGCACCAGTCCCGCCTTTTTTTGCGAGAGCAGGGCCGAAGAGCGTATCTTCGCGACGGTCATCGGGACCAGCGCGAGGCTCATGATCCGAATGGCGTCGACGCCTTCGTCGAAACTGGGAAAGATGTGGGCCGTAAGCCGGGCGGCGGACAAAAAAGCCGCGAGGCTCAAAAAGATCGAGAGCGCGACTCCGATGATTTCAACCCGCTTCGCCTCGTTTCCTCCCGATTTCTCCGGGAGCAGGTAGAAGAAGAGCGTATTGGGCAGAATAGCCAGCAGGAGAAAGATTCTGTAGGCGAACTGGTACGCCGCCAGGATCCACAAAGGGAACATCAGGCCGATGAGGATTTTGTCGAGATAGTGCACTGCCGCTCCGCAAAGACCGGAGAGCCATGCCTTCATCGAAAACGCGGCCTTCCCATCGATCGAACGGAAGTCCACGCCGTCACCTATGGAACGCAGGGCCGGCAGTCCGAAGAGAAAATAGGGCAGAAGCAGCCCGAGGAGGAGGAGCGAGGTCATCCCCCACGCAAGCCAGAGCGCGAGTGGAAGGAGCAGCGCCAGAGTCCGCACTCCTATCCAGAGCCACATGTAGCGCGCATACTGCCTTTTGCCCAGAAGAAAATGAAATTGCACGGAAAAAAGAGAGAGGGCCGCGACGAGTACGCCCGTGAAAGCGGCGGACAGGAGCTCCGCCTTCGCGGTGAGGGCGAGAGATGCGGTCGTGACCACGCCGCCAAGCATGCCCGTGCCCAGGACGATCAGAGCGACCGTCCCCGGCAGCCTGTCGTTTTTTTCGGCGGGGTAGAACGTGGCGGCGGTGACGCCGAGCCCGAGGGTACAAACGGAGGATGCGAGCATGGCGATCGAGAAAAGCCAGGAGACATGACCGTACGCCACGGGGTGGACGACGAAGATCAGGAGCAGCCAGAAAACCGTTCCCAGAACAGCGGCGGCAGCCTGCCCCGCAGCTACGTATGCGAGCCCCTGCAGGGAGCGCTTGTTTTCTGTGTCCACCTTTCAACCTCCTGTAAGCATACTCAATCGATTAAAAAGGCCCCCTTGAAGGGGGCTCCTCAATGCGATTCCACTGATTGCCGCGGAGCAATCCGCAGCTCTTCGGATAAGAGAAGGATTATCTCCGGTAAATTCCCCTGTTGAACGCATCGATCACCGCGGAGCGAATCTTGGAAGCCCGAATCGTCGCCGCCGTGAAGGCATCCACTTTCTGCGTCTTGATCGCCTCCAGCGCCGGCCCGGTCGGATTCCCTATCATGTATTCCAGCCTTCCGACGATCTCGTCGACGCCCTTCGCCCCGATCAGGTACTCGGCGCACTGCATGTACTGATCCCTGAGCCCCTCCATCATCGCGTTGGCCGGCTTCAGGTATTTCTGTCCCCTGTACGCCATGTGTCTCCAGATGATCCCGGTTATCTCTCCGCCCTTCACGGTGATTTCAAGCGAAACCGGGGTTTCGTCCATCTCCGAGAAGCTCCCGCGGTAATGCCCATCCCGCAAATCCCAAACCGGCCACTGTCCGCCGCTCGCGAATCCTTTCTGTGCCGATACCGACAGGAACCCGGCAAAGAATATCGCGCACACGGTCGCCAGCAACGCCAACAAACCCACTTTCTTGCTCATCTCTTCACACCTCCGTTAATGGGATATTATAATCCGGTGGAAGAATAGTATTTTCAAGCGCCTTTTTTGTCAAGCCTCTTGCATTTGAAGCTTTTTAAAATGCTTTTTATATGCACATCCCTCTGAATATACGAAATTCAAACGTTGCAGAACGGACGTTTTGACGTTACCATAAAAGCGAACGACGGATGCCGGAAAGGCCCGTCCTCATTTCGCCGTTCATGCCGCCCGGCCCGCTTTTTTACGCAACAGAATCGGACAGGGAGTACGGAAACGATGAAAAAATATGTCCTCACGGCAATATGCGTCACCGGCTTCAGCGGAATCGTCGGACAGATGCTCCTCCTCAGGGAGATGCTGATCGTTTTTTCCGGCAATGAGCTCTCCATCGGCATCATTTTCGCCAACTGGCTCGTGCTCGAGGCGTTCGGCAGCTTTTTCGTCGGCAGGCGCGCGGAACGCTCCCGGAATCCCCGGGCGGCGTACGCAGGCATGACGATCCTGTTTTCGCTGTCCCTGCCTGCGATGGTGTATGTCGTCCGCGTCCTGCGGAACCTGCTCGGCCTTTCGATCGGCGAGGGAATCGGCATCGCGCCGGTTCTCTGTTCGTCGTTCCTCATTCTGCTTCCGGTCAGCGTCTTTCACGGCGCGCTCTTCACCTTCGGCTGCAGAATGTACGCCTCTCTCTCCACATCCGACGCGGGCTCGGTCGGGAGGGCCTACGTCTATGAGACGCTGGGCACGATCGCAGGCGGAATAGCATGGACCTACTTCCTGATTCCCCATTTCCACTCGTTCGACACGGCCTTCTGGCTGGCCGCCGCAAACTTTCTGGTCTGCGTTCTTCTGCTGTTCCCCCATTCCCGCGGAGCGCCTCCCGCAGCCGGAAGACTCGCGATCCTCTCCCTGCTCCTGTTCCTTTCAAGCATCTCCGCAATTCTCTCCGGAACCTCCGAAAGACTCCACCGTCACTCGATACGCGCGCAATGGGCCCCGCTGAACCCGCTTCACTACCAGAACTCCAGGTACAGCAACCTCTGCGTCGTCGAAACCGAAGGCCACTACACCTTCTTTACGGACGGCACTCCCCATATCGAAACGCCGGTTCCCGACATCGCCTTCGTCGAGGAGTTCGTCCATATTCCGATGCTGGCCCATCCCGATCCGCAGCGCATCCTCGTCATCAGCGGAGGGGCGGGAGGGGTGATCAGCGAAGCGTTGAAGCACCGCCCGGTGAAGCTCCTCGAATACGCGGAACTCGATCCTGTGCTGCTGGAGCTTGTGCGGAAGTTCCCTACTCCGCTGACCGAAAGGGAGCTGAACGACGACAGGGTGAACATCCTCCACGTCGACGGCAGGCTGCTTCTGAAGACCTCGGAAGCCGGCTGCGACGTTCTCTTCGTCGGTCTGCGGGATCTTTCCGATCTGCAGACGAACAGGTTCTTCACGCGTGAATTTTTCTCTCTTGCACAACGGAAGCTGAACGAGAGCGGCATCCTGGTTTTCACCCTGCCCGGCTCCCTGACCTACCTGAGCGACGAGCTGCGGGACCTGAACGCCTCCGTCTTCAACGCGGTGAAAAGCGTCTTTCCGTATGTTCGGGGCATTCCGGGGGACGGCTCGAACCTCTTCCTCGCGTCGTCCTCCGACGATATTTTCCTGTTCGACGCGCCCCGTTTCGCGGAGCGGGCGACGGAGCGGGGATTGCGGACGGACGCGCTCGTTCCCCGTCATATCGAAAACAAGCTGCATCCCGGGTGGACGGGCTGGTTCGGAGACTTCGTCCGGGAGGGGACACGAAACATCAATCGGGATTTTCGGCCGTTGGGCGTTTTCTACACCGTCTCGCACTGGAACGCGATTTTCACCCCGGCGCTCCGCGCGCCCTTCAGATGGTTCGAACGGACGCCCCCCGGAATGCTTCTCGCGCTTTCCCTCGCAGGCGTCGCGTGCATCGCCGTGTTTCGCGCCATCCGCCGGAAGCCCGGAAGCTCCGGCATCCCGTTCGCCGTCGGGGCCACAGGCTTCGCCGGAATGATGTTCGACCTCGCCCTGATCTTCGTATTTCAGGCGCTCTACGGATACGTCTTCGCGTGGATCGGCCTCCTGGTCACATCCTTCATGACGGGCTCCGCATTCGGCGCGATGCTTGCGACACGCGCCCTGCACCGCATAAAAGACGACATGAGATGCTTCCTCGCGCTCGAACTCGCGATCATAGCCTTCACCCTCCTGCTCCCCCTGGTTTTTCTGGGGCTGCAGCCGTTTCTGGAGAATCCGGCGGTCTTTCTCTCCATGCGGTTCGTCATCCTCTTTCTCTCGTTCGTCGGCGGGCTGCTGACCAGCGCGCAGTTCCCGCTGGCCAACCGGATATACCTCCGGAAGAACGGCGATTTGAGCAGGACGGCGGGGCTCTTCTACGGAAGCGATCTCCTGGGAGGATGGTGCGGCGGCCTCCTGGTCGGCGTACTCTTTCTTCCCGTGCTCGGACTGACGGGGACATGCGTCGCGACGGCTCTCCTGAAAGTGTGCGGCGTTCTTGTGGTGACGGCTAGGAAGTGAAAGGCAAACGAGAGACGAGAGGAGTGACGGTAATGAATCGAAGGGAATTTCTCAAGCGGTGCGCGCTCCTGGGGATCGGGGGCGGATTGCTCTTTCTTCCGCAGGGAGCGCGAAAGCTTTTCGCATCCTCATTCGCTGCGACGGTGGGCGAAGAGCGGCTCGCACGAATCGCGGCCGCGCGGCGGGAGATGCACCGGTCGGGCGAGCTGAAGAGACGGGCCGGGCAGCTCTGGGAGATGATGGGCGGCTGCACGCTCTGCCCGAGACAGTGCGGCGCAGACCGCCTCGGCGGGAAAACCGGTTTCTGCCGGTCTTCCGGTACCGAATTGCACATTTCGTCGTTCAACGCGCATTACGGAGAGGAGAGGCCGCTCGTCGGCAGAGGAGGCTCTGGAACGATATTCTTCACGCACTGCAACCTTCGCTGCGTCTTCTGCCAGAACTGGGAGATCTCACACCTGGGCAGAGGCGAAAAAATCGGAATCGACGACCTGGCGGACATCATGCTGCTGCTGGAGCGAAGAGGGTGTCACAACATCAACCTCGTGACCCCGACGCACTACTCCGCCCACATTTTGAAAGCGCTCGACATCGCCGTGGAGAAGGGGCTCAGGGCGCCGGTCGTGTACAACACGTCCGGATGGGAGCGTCTCGAGGTGCTGCGGCTGCTCGACGGCATCGTCGACATCTATCTCCCGGATTTCAAGTTCCGTGCCCCCGACATGGCCGCGCAGTACGCGGCGGGGGCCTCGAGCTACCCCGACGTGACGGAGAAGGCGATCCTCGAAATGCACCGGCAGGTCGGCGTCGCGAAACCGGCGGGAGACGGCGTCATGTACAGAGGGGTGATGATCCGGCACCTCGTCATGCCGAACAACGTCAGCGGCTCGGAGAAGGTGATGGAGTGGATCGCGGAGAATCTTCCGAAGGAGACCTACGTCAACATCATGGCGCAGTACCGCCCGGCGCACAAGGCCTACGATCACAAGGAGATCGCCCGGACAATCAACCGCGAAGAGTACAACTCCGTGGTCAAGCGAGCGCAGGAGCTGGGGCTCTCGAACCTCGACGTTCCGGGGTACTGGTGGATGAACTGAGGGAGAAACGAGGAGGGAGAATCCGGCAGGGTACAGGTTGATACCCGTTGGGATAATGAAATCCTTCTGGGATACCACAGAAAAAACACGATACTGCGACTCATGATCATTGGATATGACATCTTGAGCGGAAAGAGATTCAAACGAATCCATCGATAGGAGAAATGATTATTGGCCGCACCGCGGCCAATGGCGGCGCGGTCTCTGCGGTCGCAGCTTTTTGAAGGCTTTCCAACGACATTATGCAATAGAGCAGGACGCATCACGAAGGAAAGCGCGGATATTCTCTTACTCCATAAGATGAGTGGGATGGGGATGCTTGACAAAACATAAGTCGGAAGATATAGTGAAGTCTGAGATCACTGGGATACCAGAGGGGTAGTTAATGCATGCCAAGTAAAGTAAATAGAAAAACACAAAGTGGAAACATGTCAGTCTATATTACGGAAAAAATTAAAAACGATATTATTGAAGGCAACATAAAGAGCGGGGAAATTGTAACGGAACGTGATCTTGAAAAACGCTATGGAGTGAGCCGCACACCTATCAGGACGGCTTTGAAGTTTTTGGAAAGGGAAGGCTGGGTCGATATCACCCCCAGACAGGAAACTCGTGTGACAAGCTTTGGTTCAGCCGAGTACAAAGAAGCTCTTCTCATACGCCAGCATACCGAACTGTTGGCGTTAAAGTTTTCAATGCATAATTTGTCTGCAAATTTATTGTCGGATGAGGATCTCAACAACCTGAAAGCAATGACGAAGGATCTTGACACCGTCTTACATACTGTAAAAAGCGAACTTGATTCCTGTCTTCAGCTTTATAACGATGTTGATATGAGATTCCATACGTCCCTGTACAGAATGAGCAACTGCAGCATGCTATCCAGAGTCCACTTGTGTTTGCAGGCATTATTTTTAAGAACATACCGACTGGTTCCGCTTGACAGTTATCGGATTACTGCTGGAGCTTTAGAGATCAAGAGAATTATTCAAGCTATTTTAGATAAGGATCTTATCACGGCTGAAATGGTCTTGGCAGAACATCTCATTAATTCCACTCACCACAAGCTCCTTTTTTTAAACGAACAGGAGAGAAGCTTAAACAATAAGCACAAGGCTTAAATGACAGGAGAATTTAATTGAATAATTCAGAGATTATAAAAAACGCTGTTGTTATCGACGGCACTGGCAGTCCTGCAAAAGAGCACGGGACCGTGGTGATTGAAAACGGTGTCATCACGAGGATTTGTTATGGCCTAGAAGATGGACGGAATACCATCGAAAACCACCCTGATCTGCCGGTTATCGATGCCGGGGGCAAACACCTGCTCCCAGGCCTTATCGACTGTCATCTGCACCTCAATAGTTACGCGGGAACCGACAACACAATAGTCAAGCTCTGGTATTTAACGACAACGCCGGCCTATCGAATGCTTCACGGCGTCAAAAACCTTAAATTGCTTCTTCAAGCTGGATTCACCACGGTCCGTCATTGCGGTCATATGCCCAATGGGACCGATATTCATTTACGGGATGCTGTCAGCGAGAGATTCATTCCAGGTCCCCGGGTTTTGGCGTGCGGCGGAGATATCACCATGACCGCCGGACATGGTGATCTGACAACTCCGAAGTGGGCGCATCAGGAGCCGGACCGCACTGCCGATGGAGTCGATGAGTGTATCAAAGCAGTCCGTCAAAGGCTTAGAATGGGTGCAGATTTTATAAAAGTCCATATGAGCGGCGGTGTTATGTCGATCGGGGATCCCCTTTGGTGGCGGAATTATAGACCGGAAGAGTTCGCGGCGATCTGCAACGAGGCTCATGCATTCCGGAGAAAGGTCGCTGCTCACGCTCATGGAACTGAGGGTATCAAAATCGCCTTACGCAATGGCGTTGATACTGTCGAACATGGAACGTTCATGGACGATGAGGGGCGGGAGTTGATGTTGAAAACTGGGGCCTACCTGATCCCGACACTCGTCACCTCCCATGCGGCAGTAAAGAGCGGCGCTGCAACCGGCGCTCCGGCGTCCTCCTTGGAGAAAGCAAAACAAGCTTATGAGGCGAGCGTCATCAATTTTCAGAAGGCGTACCATGCGGGGATTAAAATTGCAAACGGCAGTGATTGTCAAAACCTGCGACGCGTCCGCTACAACCGCGAAGAGTTCGACGAGCTTTCTGATGCCGGCGTCCCGAATATGGAAATCATCAAATTGGCAACCCATAATGCCGCCGACGCGCTTGACATCCTCGAATACACGGGAACTATAGAAGTAGGTAAAAATGCTGATCTCATCCTCCTGTGCAAAAACCCGCTGGAAGACATCCGTGTACTGGGAAGTAGAAAATGCACAGAGATGGTGATGATAAAAGGGGATGTTTTGATTCAAAATTTTAAGGAGGTTGATGAGGATGAAACAGAGAACTAGGCTCTTTTGTATTGCTTTCAGCCTGATGATGGCAGCATCGATAGCAGGTTTTCAGAGCGTTGCATTCGCCGCTTCTATCGATTTGATGATGGGCACCTCAGGCGCAACCGGTTCATGGTATCCAGTCGGTGTCGGTCTGTCTACCATCTGGAATGAAGAACTGAAAAATGACGGCATTCATGTATTCGTTCAGACTACCGGCGGAGGCGCCGAGAACATCCAGATGATCAAAAGCAAGGAGCTGGATATGTGCACCCTTGGAGCGCTGACCGTCAACGAAGCCTACAACGCTCTCAACAACACTACTCATTTACCCAATCTACGGACAATGTTCGCCTTCCAGGCAACATCCATGCAGCCTGTCATCTTAAAAAAGCACGTCAAAACCGGACACTTTTCCGACATTCAAGGCCTGAAGTTGGGCGTGGGAAATCCTGGCGGAAATGCGGAGAAAATGTTTAACATAATGAATCAGGCTCTAGGAAATTTCACGGTTTCACCGGAACGACTCAGCCCGGCGAATGCGTGCGACGCCATAAAAAACGGGTTCATTGACGGCAACTTCTTTACAGGAGGGGCGCCAATCGCTTCTTTAATCGATCTGCTTGCAACACCCGGCCTTGAGATTCAAATGCTTGAAGTTACTCCAGAAGATATCGATAAAATGAATGCCATTTCGAACAACATGTGGACATTCGGCACTATACCGGCAGGCATTTACGATGGATTCGACAAAGACCTCCACGTTGCACAAGCATACGATGCATTAGTCTGCACTGCCGAAGTCCCGGAGCGCGTGGTATACAGACTCCTTGAAGTTATGTTCAACAACTTGGAAAAAGTCAACGCCATAAACTACAGCATGTCTCATTTTAAAACCAATATGGCGCTTAACAGCCTTGCGTGTCCGATGCATCCCGGAGCCGTGAAATACTTCAGGGAGAAAGGCATGAGCATTCCCGACAACCTAATTCCCCCGGAAATGAAATAACGGCAAGCAAAGGTACATGAGAAAAAGCGGGGGGACAGCATTTTGTGACTTAGATGTTGTTTCAACAATTGCTGTTTTCCCGCTATATCTTTAAGGAGAAAGAGCATGATTTGCAATGGAATCAAAGCAGACCCCGGTTTTCAGGAAGCAGCGCAAAAAGCTCCTAATTCCGGAAAGACCCGCTTACTCACTCCATTCCAGTCCAAGCTGGTATGCATCGTTGCCATTGCGATGTCGGCGTTTCATATCTACGCAAATTATGGCGGATCTGTTCTTCAGATGCAAAAGAACAATCTCCATGTTGCATTTGCATTATCATTGGCATTTCTGCTGTATCCTGCAACAAAAACAAGAAAAGACAAACCTCTTAACCTTATTGACTATGCATTATTGTTTTTTGCAATTATAGGGCCGGTTTATGTAGCGTTGAGGTATACTCCTGAATTTGCTACGAACAGTCATACGGTAACGGTTGATTACTTTATGGCAGCCATTACTGCACTCCTCGTTTTGGAGGCTTGCCGTCGAATCCACGGGCCTGCAATTCCGATAATCGTTTGTGTTTTTGTGCTTTATGCGCTGTTCGCGTCCTATGCGCCGGGCTTATTGCGATTTCGCAACGTTCCTATCACCCGGCTCTTGTTTCGCTTCTACCTTACCGGAGAGGGCATGTGGGGTTCACTGGTCACAACATCGTCCTCCTTCCTTTTCATCTTTATCCTGTTTGGCGCTGTCCTGGACATCTCCGGCGGCGCACAGGCATTCAACGATATCGGCTTTGCGATCGGAGGACGCATGCGGGGAGGACCGGCACAAGTGGCGGTTATTTCAAGCGCATTGATGGGGTCCATAAGTGGAAGCGCTGTTGCAAATGTTATGACAACTGGAGCGTTTACCATTCCATTGATGAAGAAAATGGGGTATAAAGACCACTTTGCAGCAAGCGTGGAGGCTGCCGCGTCAACAGGAGGCGTTATCACACCTCCGATAATGGGCTCTGTAGCCTTCATAATGGCCGGAAACCTCGGAATTTCATATTCAAGGATCGTTATTGCGGCTGCTTTGCCCGCGGTTCTATATTACATCGCCATAATGGTGGCAGTAAACCTGCAGGCACGTAAGCAAAATCTCGCCGGCTTGCCCAAAGAAGAAATACCGTCTTTTTGGAGCGTGATGAAAAAACGGGGATTATATCTTACCCCGATTATGGTGATAATCATCGCGTTAGTACAGGGCAAGACTCCTCTCTATGCGGGAATGCTCGGAATCCTGAGTTCTATCGTAGTAAGCTGGACAAAAAAAGAGACGAGAATGGGACCCCGGAAAATACTGCTCGCAATGGAAAAGGGAGCCCGTTCCGCTGTTTCAATTGCCATCGCCTGCGTCAGCTGCACATTTATTGTGACGATAACGACTATGACGGGACTGGGCACAACGCTGGCGCTGAATATTGTCAAGCTTTCAGGCGGAGTCCCGTTTTTCGCCCTTCTATTTATTGCGGTTATTATCATTATAATGAGCATGGGGATGCCCGGTCCCGCATGCTATATCGTAGTATCGGTAGTCGCAGTTCCGGCGCTTGTTGCGATGGGCCTTAATCTCTTGGCTTCCCACCTGTTTGTCATGTGGCTCGGCACTATGTCAAATCTGACGCCGCCTGTCTGCATGGCGTCTTACGCGGCATCTTCTCTGGCAGGCAGTTCACTCTCCAAAACAGCCTGGGGCGGCCTGCGTTTGGCTGCCGCCGGTCTGATAGTTCCATTTACGTTTGTGTTTAATCCAATCATGATTATGGAAAAGGCAACGCTAGGCGCCTACCTGTTCTCTTTCATCACAGGAGTAATCGGCGTTTTTAGTCTGGCGGTCGCGTTGCATGGATATTTACGCTGTCCCCTCCCCTACTCGTTAAGGTTCATGTTTTTTTCTTCAGCGCTGACTCTAATAGATCCCTCCTTTAAAACGGATATCATCGGGGGGACTTTACTGACAATCACTTTTATTATCTATTTGGTCTATGAAAAAACTAAACAAAAATACCTTAAATACACTTTACTTATTTAAATATATAATACAGAAGGAATATATTTATGAAAAAAATAAAAAATTATGATTCTCTTATGAAAAATGGAGATGCTGTGTCACGAGAAAGAGTACTTTGGATGCTTGAGGGAGTCTTGAGTGAGCTGGACGCTTCATGCCGCATCCGCGATCTGATGTCACTGAAAGAGAACAAGCTTTCCATTGGGCAGCTAACGATAGACCTTTCCCAAAAAAGCAATATATATCTGCTTGGCGCAGGAAAAGCATGCAACGCTATGGCTTCATCCGTTTGCAGCATTTTGGGCAATACATTAACAAAGGGAATTATCTCGGTAAAGATTGCAGAACCGCAGGACGAATATTGCAATACAACTGTATTCATCGGCGGACATCCCGTTCCGAACGATGAAAGTCTTCTCGCCGCAAAGGCAATGTTTGATTTAGTGGATCAAGCCGAAAGCACCGATCTTTTTATTTCAGTCATCAGCGGCGGAAGTTCCGCCCTTCTTTCTTGCCCTGTTGATGGCGTTACTCCTGAGGAAAAGCGAATAACACACGATTTGATGCTTCGCTCAGGAGCTAAAATTTTGGAAGTCAATGCTGTCCGTCGCCATCTTTCACAGATCAACGGAGGACGCCTTGCCGCAAGGATTTTGAACAAAGGAGCGCAACTGGTCAACCTAATTATCAGCGACGGAGTCGGAGCCTTGCCAACAGTGGACCGCAGCCTTCCTAAGCATTTCAGAGGAACTCCGATGGCACCGGATGGCACCACCATCCAAAATGCTCGGGACGCGATCATCAACTACGATCTTTGCGATAAGCTTCCTCAAAGCGTTATCGCTTATCTTTGGGATGATGCCCGTGTTACAGAAACACCAAAGAAGCTGCACGGGGATGTTACCAATTTCATATTGGACGGCGTTCCCGACTCCTGTGAAACAGCCGGAAAGATTGCCGAGCGCATGGGAATTCCATCAATAACCCTGACTACCTTTATAGAGGGTGAGAGCAAGCATGTGGGGGTCGTTTTTTCGTCTATCGCTCGTGAAATATTCGAGAACGAGCGTCCTATTAAAAGGCCTTGCTTTGTGTTTGCATCCGGCGAAACAACTACCTGTGTTGAAACGGAACCTAATGGAGCGGGTGGCCCTTCCCATGAACTGGTACTGGGATTCGCGCAGGGTATCCAGGGATATCATGGCGTCTGCATGGCTTCGATCGATACGGAAGGAACAGATGGGACCACTTCCTATGCGGGAGGGATCGTCGATTCCAAGACTTGCGCCCGGCTTGCAGACAAACAAATTAACGTTTTCGAAGCATTACGCAAACACTCTACTGGAGATGCACTTCGAGCGATAGGTGACAGCATCTTTACCGGAAACACTGGTACAAATCTCTGTGATTTCAACGTTATTTACATATCTGACTAACAGGCTCAAAATGAGCAGAAAGGAATGGAGAATGGGCACTTCTAAAATTAATCAAATCAAGGCAAGACAGGTTCTTGACGCGAACGGACGTCCGGTACCGGAGGTCGATATCATAACGGAGGATGGCTTCTTGGGGAGAGCAGGAGCCTCTACAGGCACATCGGTGGGCAAAAACGAATCTTATGTTATGCGGGATGGCAATCCGAATCTCTTTGGCGGGTTGAGCGTTTATAAGGCAATCGAGAACATAGAAAATATCATAGCCCCAGCGCTGATTGGGATTGACATTCATGATCAGTGCAAAATCGACCGCACGATGATAGAGCTTGATGGAACCCGTTATAAAACAAGGCTCGGCGGCAATGCAATTTACGCTACCTCAGTAGCTGCCGTCAGGGCTGCAGCAGCGGCAAACGGAAAACCACTTTTCCTCAATATGGCAGGAGAGAAAAAAATCGAATACATTTTTACACCGGCTTCGAATGTAGTCAATGGTGGAACCTATAATGATAAAAGTTTGGCATTTCAAGAGTTCATGATTATACCTCATGGCGTAACGACTGGATACGAAGCTATCCGCATAATTGTTGAGGTTTTTCAACGTCTAGGTCAGATCATCAAACAAATAAACGGGCGTTCGGCCAACATGGGTAATTACAGCGGTTATGGAGCACCATCTGATGATCCATTTGAGGTTTTTCAAATGATGGAAACGGCTGTTGCCGAGTCAGGGTATAAAAATAATGTTGTGTACGCTATAGACTGCGCAAGCAGCGAATTTTACGACGAACAGACCGGAGGCTACAACTACCGGGGGGAACTGGTATCCAGAGATAAAATCATCGATATTCTGGCTGGACTTGCTGAAAAATATCCGATTATTTTTATTGAGGACGCTCTTCAAGAGGAAGATTTTGAGGGATTTAAACTGGCGAGCCAGCGCATTCAATCCGTCATAATCGGAGACGACTTTCTATGCACGAGTATCGACAGGGCAAGAAAAGCCGTCGAAATGAATGCGGCGCGGGGCATGATATTCAAGCCGAATCAGGCAGGGACGATAACGGAAGCACTGGAGACGGCACGCTACATGATGGAAAAAGGTATGCTGGTAGTGCCATCGGGACGTGCAGGCGGCGTTCTCGATTCGCCGGAAAAGGAGATAGGCCTTGCTCTAGGTTGTCATCTGACCAAGACAGGTGCTCCTCGCAGCGCCTCCCGTACATTTGGAATGAATTTCCTTATGAGGATAAGTGAGGAGCTTGATATACCAATTGCAAACGTAATGAAACTCCAGTTCTTCAAAGGTTTGAGCAACTAAAAATATTTAGCGGAACAAGGTTTTCTCTGGTTTCTTTAATTTGTTTAAGAAAGGAGGTGCGATAAAAAGAAAATAGTATTGCTAGGTGCTATTTTCCAAGCTCGAGAAGCGATTTTTAGGGTAACTTTTTCAGATATTTCCTACTTTAGAAAGGAGAACTACCATGAAAAGAACCGAAAAAAGCTTCCGCGCGCTACTATTCTGTATCGCAATGCTCTTGAGTCTTTCAGCATGCAATGGCACCATCTCCAGTGAAGCAGCAACTGCTGGTGACACCATTGTATCCAGCAAGGATTCCATGGTTGTTGTGATGCCATCCGAACCCAACTCTCTCGATCCCCACGATAACGTTGCACAGAACAAGCACCAGACCACACGTCAAATCTACGAAACCCTCGTCGTTTATAACGAAAAAGGCGAGCTGATTCCCTGGTTAGCCGAGAGATGGGAATATGAAAACGATGTTACTCTTGTCCTGCACATTCGCCGGGGGGTACACTTCCATAATGGAGACGAACTCAAGGCAAGCGACGTTATGTTCACCCTGAAAAGAATTAGAGACGACAAAACCGTCGCGGCAATGCAGGTCAATCGTGTCGATTTTGACAAGAGCGTTGTTGTGGACGATTACACAATGAAGTTGGTCACAACAGCACCTTACGCACTCCAGCTCCCAATGCTTGAGAACCCACTCTGCGGAATAATAAGTCAGCGCGCTTTCAAGGAGAGCAACGGCAATTTCTTTACATCCCCTATAGGTACCGGCCCCTACCAAATTGTAAAGTTTAACATCGGAGACAGCGTAATTTTAAAAGCTTTTGAAAAGTATTGGATCAAAGGCCAACCTTACGTGAAGAATGTTACCATTCGTTACATCAATGAAGCCTCATCCCGTGCCATAGAGGCAGAAAGTGCCGGCGCAGACATTGTCTATGAGATTAGCGCCAACGACATTGATCGTGTTCGTGCAAACCCCAATATAAACTTAGTATCAGCAATGGGTGCCAACACAAGTTATCTCTACATGAATCAGGCTGTCAAGCCCTTCGATGACATCCGCGTTAGAGAGGCGATATGGAAGGCAGTAGACATCAAATCGGCAATAGCTGTAGCATATGGTAGCTTTGGAAAACTAGCCGATAATGTAATATCTCCGGGAATTGATGGCCGTCACCCCGACCTGTCAGCGTTCTTCCCCAAGCAGGATATAGAAGGGGCAAAAGAACTTCTTACGGAGGCTGGATATCCAAACGGATTTACCACAAGCATCTCAGCCAACAGCTCCGACCAGCAGCGGAAAGATTTCTGCGAAGTAATACAGGCCCAGCTCGCAAAAGTAGGAATTAAGGTCGAAATTGTTGTCATGGATGGCACCGTGTGGGCTTCCTCTCTTGCCGCAGGTAAGGGCGTAATGACAATTTACGGCCTTACCGCCAGCACAGGCGAGGCTGGCCGTGTCCTCTTCCGTTGGCTACCTGACACCTCTGAGTGGCCTTTGACAAGCTGGGAAAATCCCGAGTACTACGACATCATCAGCAAGGCCCTTATCACCGTCGATCATGAGGAGCGCAACCGACTCTACCACAAGTGTCAGGAGATGCTTATGGCAAACTTCGTTGTTCTGCCGGTCTGGCATAAAGAGCTCAACGCTGCCTGTCAACCAGACGTTATCGGGTTTCGCATTATGCCATCCTATGAACACCATCTGTTGCAATATGTTTACTTCAAGTAGCATATAAATCCAATGCATGGCGCCGAGCAAGCGTCGCCTGCTCGGCGCCATGCAAATTATTGCAAAACTATAGGATGGTGATCTTAGATTTGACTAACTATATTTTAAAACGCATACTCCTTATGATTCCAATTCTGTTCGGTGTGGTCGTCATTATTTTTACTTTGATGTATGTTACTCCAGGCGACCCTGCAATTGCAATTCTCGGCGAAAATGCCACACCAGAGGCAATTCAAGATATTCAAAACAAGTTGGGACTGAATGACCCTTATTTGGTGCGCCTGACAAAGTATTTTTTAGGTGTATTTAAAGGGGATTTCGGGATCTCATATAGGACAGGCCGCCCCGTCTTCGAGGAGATAATGGCCCGGTATCCCAACACTCTCATCCTAACTTTCTCCAGTGTGGTCCTTGGAGTTCTTATAGGTGTTACCGCAGGAATAATTTCAGCAGTGCGTCAATACTCCCTCCTAGACAAGCTGCTGACATCCTTCTCCCTATTTGGAGTGTCAGCTCCGTCCTTTTGGCTTGCCATGGTTCTGGTACTCTTTTTCTCGGTAAAGTTACAATGGCTCCCGGCCACCGGTAGCTACGGTCTGAAGTATTGGGTACTTCCGGTATTCACGCTGGGGCTTCAGGCTAGTGCATCCATCATGAGAATGACACGGTCGAGTATGCTTGAAGTTATACGGCAGGACTATATCCGTACCAGCAAAGCAAAAGGGCAGAGCAACTTCATGACCATTATGCGTCATGCGTTCAAAAACGCACAGGTCCCTATTCTCACGATCATAGGAATTCGAATTACTCATTTTTTAGCTGGTGCCGTTCTTGTTGAAACCGTTTTTTCAATTCCAGGACTTGGTGCATTTATTATCAGTAGCGTCAACTTCAAAGATTACCCTGTCGTACAGGGAGGAGTCCTCTGGATAGCCCTCAACTGCATTGTGATTACGCTTATCGTTGATATTCTTTATTGCTTTGTTGATCCTCGTATTAAATCTGCGTTTTCCAAAAAGAAAAAACGGATAATAGCAACTTCCGTCGAGAAGGTGGGGGGCAGGTAATATGAACAGCGACGGTAAAAAAAACACACCTTTGCGTGAAGTTTGGAAGAGATTCAAACGCAACAAGTTAGCCCTCGGAGGACTGATTGTTCTTGTTTTTTTAATAGTCGTTGGCGTATTCGCACCATACATCACTCCTTACGACTATGCTGCGCAAGACTACACTTCGCGGCTCATCTATCCAAACGCTCAACATTGGTTTGGAACAGATAACTTCGGACGCGACATTTTCAGCCGTGTCATTTTTGGTACCAGATATACCCTTTTCATAGGCCTAGTCTGCACGACGGCAGCGGCCTTAGTGGGTTGTGCTCTAGGGCTATTTGCCGCTTTTTTCTCCAAGCTTGACAACGTCATTATGAGGCTCATGGACGTGTTGATAGGCATGCCAGCAATGCTCCTATGCATCAGCATTGTGGCAGCCCTAGGGAGCAATATGAGGAACATGATGATAGCTCTCTCAGTCACAGCAATGCCAAACTTCGCTCGCGTTATGCGTGCACAAGTGCTTACCGTGAGAGATCAGGAATTTATTGAGGCAGCCCGTTCAATCGGTGCCAGCAACAGTCGTATAATGATAAAGCACATTGTGCCAAATTCACTTGCACCTGTGATCGTGCAATTTACGCTCGGCGTTGTCAATGCTATTCTCATGAGCGCCTCGCTGAGCTTTGTTGGAATGGGCGTCCAGCCCCCTAATCCGGAATGGGGACTACTCATTTCTGCAGGTCGTGCATACCTGCGTAGCGAGTGGTACATGTGCATTCTTCCCGGTCTTGCTATTGTAATCACAACTTTTGCTTTAAATCTGTTGGGCGATGGTCTCCGCGATGCACTTGACCCTCGCCTTAAACAATAGAGAGATGGTTACGCAGATGGATCACGATCTCCTTAAAATTACGAATTTGGAAGTTCTTTATTCGGTGGATGACGATCTCGTGCGAGCCGTCAACAGTGTATCCCTCAAGCTACAAGACAAGGAGACCCTTGGTCTAGTTGGAGAGACTGGGGCTGGCAAGACTACATTGGCTCTTAGCATTCTAGGGATTGTGCCAAACCCCCCTGGAAAAGTTGTAGCCGGTAGCGTGGAATATGAGGGCATTGATTTGTTAAAACTGAGCGATAGGCAACTTCGGAGATACAGAGGTAAGGAAATCGCGATGATCTTTCAAGATCCTATGACCTCGCTAAATCCGGTGTTGACAGTTGGCGATCAGATATCCGAAGTTATTAGGCTCCATAATAAAGTATCCCAATCAGATGCATCTTCCCAGGCAAAAAACATGCTGGAGCTAGTTGGTATACAGAGCAGCAGATACGGGGACTATCCTCATGAATTCTCCGGTGGAATGAAACAGCGCGTAATAATCGCAATTGCTTTGGCTTGCAATCCCAAGCTACTGATTGCCGACGAACCGACAACAGCTCTGGATGTTACTATACAGATGCAAATCCTTGACCTAATGAATAAACTCAAAAAAGAAAGGGACTCCGCTATGTTGCTAATCACCCACGACCTTGGTGTTGTAGCAGAGGTTTGCGATAGCGTCGCCATAATGTATGCAGGAGAAATTATCGAACAGGGCTCACTTAAGGATGTTTTTGAAGGAGAATCGCATCCTTACAAATTGGGACTCTTTAATTCGCTGCCCGATATAGATTCCGATGTCGAAAGACTGGAGTCTATTCCAGGAATTGCTCCCGATCCAACGAAACTACCGAAAGGCTGTAAGTTTCACCCTCGATGCAAATACTGTACCGAAGTTTGCGTAAGCATTAATCCCGAGTTTATCGAACGAACCTTCGGACATTTCATTAAATGTTGGCATATACAACCTCCTAATAGAGGCAATACGGTATGAGTGTCCTGCTTGAAGTAAACGAGTTGAAAAAATATTTTCCAACAGCATCCGGCATGCTTCATGCGGTGGACAAAATCTCATTCAAGGTGGAGAGCGGCAAGACGCTTGGAGTAGTAGGAGAATCAGGATGTGGGAAATCGACCCTTGGCAGGGTCGTGCTCCATTTGCTCTCTGCAACTTCTGGACAGATTGTCTTTGACGGAGAGGATATCTCAAAGCCATCGAGCGCAAGATTACATGAACTGCGACGCAATATGCAGATGGTTTTTCAAGATCCCTTTTCATCTCTAAATCCAAGGCAGTCGGTCTCCGAGATAATCGGTGAACCTTTGTTGATCTACAATGTTTGTAAAAACAAAGAGGAATACCGTGAGCGAGTCCTAGAACTCATGGAAACTGTGGGTCTTGCTCAGCGTTATGAGAACACCTATCCTCACGAGCTAGATGGAGGTCGCCGTCAGCGTATAGGTATTGGTCGAGCGCTTGCCCTCAACCCAAAATTTGTCGTTTGTGACGAGCCTGTGTCAGCCCTTGACGTCTCAATTCAAGCACAGATACTTAACCTTATGCAGGATTTACAGGAAGCTCGTGGACTAACCTATATCTTTATAACCCATAACCTTTCGGTCGTTAAGCACATCTCGGACGATATAATGGTCATGTACCTTGGAGAGATGGTGGAAAAATCGAACACAAAAGAACTTTTCGCCACACAACTCCATCCATATGCAAAAGCCCTGTTGTCGTCTATACCCAGGGCGAGACTTGATGTTAAGCGGGATCATATTTTGCTGCGAGGAGAGTTGTCATCCCCTGTCGAACCCGGTGACGTATGCCGCTTCGCTCAACGCTGTAACTACCGCAAAGAGATTTGTACTCAAAATGCACCGCGCCTCGAGGAGGTACTCCCCGGTCATTTCGCAGCTTGCCATCGTGTTCGGGAAATCAATGGATTATAAACATCGCGGATTAATCAAGTAGAAAATCTTGTAGTGAATCATTGTCATTGTTCACAATGAGGGGAGGAGGAGCCATGAAAGTCAGAGAAGTAAACGTTTATGTGATAGGTACGATAGGTTTTCGACCAGTCGTCATAGAAATTATCACTGACGAAGGCATTGTTGGACTCGGCGAAGCCGCTGTAGGATTTGGTGCTGGTTGCTATGCCGCTGGACACCTGGCTGCTGATTTGGCACAAAGGTTTGTAGTTGGTCGCGACCCAGCCAACATCACAGACATCTGGAACGATTTCTATTACCACACTTTCTGGGGCAAAGGAGCAGGCGCAATCTTCTACTCGGCTGTCAGCGCTCTAGAACATGCACTATGGGATATTAAAGGTAGGACTCTCAGTGTACCAGTCTATCAGCTTTTGGGCGGCAAACAGCGCGATAAAATTCGAGTTTACGCAAATGGCTGGTCCGAGGGTAAGTGCGTTGCCGCTGAGGAATTCGCGGAAAAAGCCGTCAAGGTGGTCGAAGATGGATTTAGTGCCATCAAAACTTATCCACTGAGCAAGATCGATCCAATCAACCACACCAACTTACACTTAAAGAACCGGGTCATTACCAAGGAAGAGTACAAGCGATGTATCGACGCGATACGTCTGATACGAGAAGCCGTCGGTCCTGATATCGATCTTTTAATAGATGTTACGGCGGAAGGCACCACAGATATCATGACAAAGATTGGAAGAGAAATAGAACAGTATGATATTTTCTGGTACGAAGAGGCGATGGATGCCTTTGATGTAGATGCTTACCGTGAAATAAAGGCAAAAGTAAATATACCATTGGCAACAGGTGAGAGATTCTACACTAGGTACGGTTTTCGCCCCCTCATCGAGAGCCGTGCTGTGGATATCGTTCAACCCGACCCTGGAACGTGCGGTGGTATACTTGAAGCTCTCTATATTGGCGCTGCTGCTGAGACACACTCTATGCGCATCGCTCCCCATAACTGTGGCGGTCCTGTCTTGACCGCAGTTGCTATCCAACTCGCGGCAACTTTGAGCAACTTTGTCATTCAGGAGACTTTCCCATATCACACAGACCAAATGCTCTCTATTGTGACTGATCCATTTGAGCGAAAAATCAAGAAAGGTTGGCTAGATGTTCCGACAGCTCCGGGACTTGGTGTAGACCTTAATCATGAAATTATTGACAAGTTCCGGATCGCAACTGTGGTTGCCGATCAGTTGTAGGAGTTTGACCTTTTTGTCCGGGTTCGACCTTTTTCAATGACCGCTAAAACAGCTAGCCTCTGGCCGTTTTCAGCGACAAAGGATACTTGACAATCGAATGTGTTCATTGTAGATAATTGACTTTGCCGCTCTATTGAATAGAGGTGGAGTACATTTCAACGATCGAGGAGGTACAGATGAACCAGAAAACAGCTTCGGAAATCGGCCGGACGGCGGCCGACTCTTTCCGTTCGGGGCTCTACTGTGCGGAGAGCGTTCTGCTCGCCCTTGCGGAGTCGCAGGGCATCGAGTCCGACCTGATTCCGCGGATATCGACAGGCCTTTGCAGCGGCATGGCGCGGACATGCGGCACCTGCGGAGCGCTCTCCGGAGCGATCCTGGGTATCGGGCTCGCCCTCGGCAGGTCCGCGGCGAACGAGTCCGTCGAGCCTGCCTACAAGGCGGTCCGACAGCTCATCGCCGAGTTCGAGGAGGAGTTCGGCGCACGCGACTGTCATCTGCTGCTCGGGTGCGATCTGGGCACACAGGAGGGACAGGAGGTCTTCCGCGAGAAAAACCTCCGGGAAGCCTGCGCGAATTATTCGGGCCGGGCTGCCGAGATCGCGGCACGCATCATCGAGAAGGCCAAAGACTGACGCTCTTTCGATTCCGCCTAGCTTGAGGCCGCCGGTTCAAGGAAGACGATCCCCAGCGGAGGCAGCAGCAGATTGACCGAGAACGGGAGACCGTGAGCCGGTATCGGCGAGGCTTCGACGTCTCCCATGCTCCCTTGGTTGCTTCCTCCGTATTCCGAGGCGTCGCTGTTGAGCTGTTCCCTCCAGATCCCTTCCCGGGGAACGCCGATTCGATGGTTCGGCCTTGGCACGGGAGTGAAGTTGCAGACGACGACGATTTCCTTCTCCTGCGGGCCCGAGGCCGCGGAACGCATCAGCGCGAGCGTCGACTGCCGCGCGTCGTGGCAGTCGATCCATCGGAATCCCTCCGGGGAGAAGTCATCGCCGTGCATCGCCGGAGTTCGCCGGTAGAACTGGTTCAGATCCTCGACCCATCGCTGCAGCCCTTTGTTCAGCGGATTTTCCAGCAGATGCCAGTCGAGGCTTCTGTCGTGGGACCATCCTCGCCACTGGCCGATCTCGTCGCCCATGAAGAGCAGCTTCTTCCCCGGCTGCGCGTACAGGTAGCCGAGAAGCAGCCGGAGGTTGGCGAACTTCGACCAGTCGTCGCCCGGCATCCTCTCCAGCAGCGACGAACAGGACACGTCGTCGTGGGAGAGAGAAAGCACGAAATTCTCGTCGAAGGCATACATCATCCGGAAAGTCAGCATGTCGTGGTGATGGCTGCGACGGATGGGGTCGAGCGACATGTAGAAGAGCGTGTCGTGCGTCCACCCCATGTCCCACTTCATATCGAACCCGAGCCCTCCCTCGCGCACAGGGCGCGATACTTTGGGCCATGCCGTCGACTCCTCGGCGATGGTGACCACTCCGGGATACTGCTCGTGCACCACTTCGTTGAACCGCTGCAGAAAAGCGATTCCGTCCAGATTCTCTCTGCCTCCGTACTCGTTGGGAATCCACTCCCCATCTTTTCTGAAGTCGTCGAGAGAAAGCATGGTGGCCACGGCATCCACGCGGAGTCCGTCGACATGATACCGGTCAAGCCAGAAGAGCGCGCTGCTCAGGAGGAATGCGACGACCTCGTTGCGGCCGTAGTTGAAAAGGCGGCTGTTCCACTCGGGATGCACGCCCCGCCTCGGGTCCTCGTGCTCGAAGAGATGCGTTCCGTCGAAGCGGCTCAGTCCGTGCGCGTCGTCGGGAAAGTGCGACGGAACCCAGTCGAGGATCACCCCGATTCCGTTCCGGTGCAGATGATCCACAAGGTACATGAAATCCTCCGGAGAACCGTAGCGGCTAGTGGGCGCGAAATAGCCCGTGCACTGGTACCCCCAGCTTCCGTAGAACGGATGCTCCATAACCGGCAGGAGCTCGACGTGGGTGAACCCGGTCTTGAGAACGTACTCGGCCAGCTTGGGAGCGAGCTCCCGGTACGTCGGAAAACGGTCGCCCTCCTCGGGAACGCGCATCCACGAACCGAGATGCACCTCGTAGACCGAGGCGGGAGCGGACGGGCCTGCGCCTCCCCGATTCCGCATCCACTCGCCGTCCCCCCATTCGTATTCGAGATCCCGGACAACCGATGCGGTTCCTGGAGGCATTTCCGCGCCGAAGGCGAAAGGATCGGCCTTGTCCAGGCGGCGGCCGTTCTTCGATCGTATGTGGTACTTGTACATCGCGCCGGGAGCCGCGCCCGGTATAAATCCTTCCCATACCCCGGAACCCGCCGCCTGTGCGAGAGGGCGGCTCTCCTTGTTCCAGCCGTTGAAATCCCCGAAAACGGCGACCGATTCGGCGCCCGGAGCCCACACGGCGAAGCGGACTCCGCTCTCTCCCTCGTGTTCGGCCGGGTGCGCTCCCATAACTTCGTAGAGACGGAAATGGCGCCCTTCCTTAAGGAGCGCGATATCTTCAGCTGTTACGGGGCCGGCATCGCGGCGCCCTGATGTCCCATGCTTGGAAAGCGTCATCGTGCGACCTCCTCTTTTTTCTCACTCTTCATCCAGCAGCCGTTCGATTCCCATGAGCGGGATCCGAACCCAGCCGGGGCGGTTGTTCATCTCGTAACCGAGTTCGTACACGGCCTTCTCCATCAGGTAGGCATCCAGCAGCATGCGGATATCTTCGCGGTTCCGCGGCAGAAACCCGACATCCGCGCTCCGTTCGAGGTAGACGCGCAGGAACTCGGCACAGACCCACACTCTCCACTCCTCCGCCTGCTTCTCCACGAGGGCGAACCTGTCCGGGGAGAATGTTCCCCTCGACTGCTCGGCGAGGAGTGCCGAATGGAGCGCGTAATGGAAAGAGCGGAGCATGCCCGCGACGTCGCGCAGCGGAGAACGCTTGATCCGTCGTTCGCTCACAGGGCGGGAAGGTTCTCCCTCGAAGTCGATGATGATGAAATCCTTCCCGGTGTACAGCACCTGGCCGAGGTGGTAATCGCCGTGGCAGCGCAGCCGCGTCGCGTCTATCTTGCGGCCTGTCAGGGCCCGGAAGCGCTCCGTGATCTCGTGCCGGCGTTCCAGCACCCTTGCTCCCAACTCCCTTGCCGATTCGGAGACAAGTCCGTCCGACTTGTCCAGCGAGGCCTTGAAGCGCCGCAGCACCTGTCCCGCGGACGAATTCATCGACTGGAAGAGCGAACGCTGGTAAAGCTTGGAGAAGGCTTCCGGCGCAAAGAGGGGATCCTCCCTCTCCGATGCCAGTACGGAGTGCATCTCGGCGGTCCGCTCCGCCAGCATCCGGACCGAGTCCAGGTAAAATCCGATCCTTTCGGCAACCTCCGGGGGAACCGGCGCGGAGCTCAGCCCCAGCGGGCTCTTGCGGGGGAGGAGATCCGGCTCTTCATGCCCTTCCATGATCCGTTCGAAATACCCCGACAGGCTGTTCAGCGTGTACGCCCAGGCATCTCCCTGGTTTTGCACGTAGGACTGAAGAATTCCCAGGGTCTCCGGCTCCGCGCCATCCCTGGAGTACTCCAAACTCCCGGCCACCGCGGGCACGCCCCTGAACCCCCTGGAGGTGAGGAAACGGCCGACCTCCAGATCGGGGTTGACCCCCTCCTGAATTCGCCGAAAGAGCTTCAGGATGAAGCGATTGCCGTAGACGACGGATGTATTGCTCTGCTCGGCCTTGATCACGCTGATCGCTTCAGCCTGCCGTTCGTTTTTGCGGAGAGCCCGGAAAGCAGGAGACGAGGTTGTCGTCAGACGCCCTTCGATGCCTTTGAGCGTCTGCCTGCGTGCAAACATATCGAGGAGCGCCGCGCAGAAGGCGGGGGACAGCATGCCGTCGACGAGAAACCCCTCTTCCCCGGAAGCGTTGCGGACCCTTGCCAGGGCCGCCCAGGGGCGTTCGGCGAGGACCGCTTCCGCTTCGTTCGCCGGGAGATACGACACGGGCAGAAGCCATGTATCCTCGCTTCCGTCGGTGTACACCAGGTCGACGAAGAAGATGATCCCCGCCGGAAGGCAGTTCTTCACCGGCATCATCTCGCGGACGGAGGTGGTCTTTATTCGCCTGCTCTTGGCTCCGAACCATCTCTGAACGCCGATATAGCCGGGCAAACGGCGTTTCAGCCTGTTTGAAATACCGTCCTCGAAAAGCTCTCCCCATTCGCGGACCTCGAACAGCGGAAGCTCCTCCGGGGAGGCGTCCGCATCCTCGGCGGAAAGGTCGAACCAGTAGAACGAGTGCGGAGCGAGGGTCAGAAAGAACGGATCCTCGCCGATCCTGGGAAAGGGAGTGTTGCCGAAGATCTCCACCGGTACCGTTCCCTTGTATGACTGGAGGTCGATTCCGGCGTACTGGACGAAGCGGGAGAGATTGACCACCACCAGGACGGACTGCTTTTCGTACTGCCGTATGAACGCCAGTATTCTCGGGTTCTCCGGCTCCAGGAAGCGGATGTCGCCCCGGCTGAATGCGGGAATCCGGCTCCGGAGGGCGAGAAGGCGCCGTACCCACCAGAGGAGGGAGTGGCTGTTCTGCATCTGCGCTTCGACGTTGATCACCTCGTAGTGATACTCCGGATCGATGATCACCGGCAGGTAGAGCTTCTGCGGATTGCATTTCGAAAAACCGGCGTTCCGGTCGGGACTCCACTGCATCGGGGTCCGGACACCGTTCCGGTCGCCCAGGTAGACGTTGTCGCCCATCCCGATCTCGTCGCCGTAGTAGAGCACCGGCGTCCCGGGCAGGGAGAGCAGCAGCGCGTTCATCAGCTCTATCCTTCTCCGGTTGTTGCTGAGGAGCGGCGCCAGGCGGCGGCGGATGCCGAGATTCACCCGCATCTCCGGGGAGCGCGCGTAGGCGCGGTACATGTAGTCGCGCTCCTCGTCGGTGACCATCTCGAGGGTCAGTTCGTCGTGATTGCGGAGGAAGATGGCCCACTGACAGTTCTCCGGAATCTGCGGAGTGCTGTCGAGGATTTCGGTGACGGGATAGCGGCTCTCCATGTGCAGCGCCATGTAGAGGCGCGGCATCAGCGGGAAGTGGAAGCACATATGGCACTCGTCCCCCTCGCCGAAGTACTCCACCGCGTCCTCGGGCCACTGGTTGGCCTCGGCCAGGAACATCCGTCCCCCGTATTTTCCGTCCATCCTCGCCCGAAGTTTCTTCAGGAAGGCGTGCGTCTCGGGGAGATTCTCGCAGTTCGTCCCCTCCCGCTCGTAGAGGTAGGGAATCGCGTCGAGCCGCATTCCGTCCACGCCCATGTCCATCCAGAAGTCGAGCGCCTTGAAGACCGCTTCATGGACCTTCGGATTGTCGAAGTTCAGGTCCGGCTGGTGCGAGTAGAAGCGATGCCAGTAGTAGGCCTGCGCCAAGGGATCCCAAGTCCAGTTGCTGCTCTCGAAATCCTGGAAGATGATGCGCGCGTCTCCGTACTTTTTGTTCGAGTCGCTCCAGACGTAGAAGTCGCGCAACCTGCTTCCAGGCTTCGCCCGGCGCGCGCGCTGGAACCAGGGGTGCTGGTCGGACGTGTGGTTGATGACCAGCTCCGTGATGACTTTCAATCCTCGTTTATGCGCCTCCCGCAGAAACGCCTTGAAGTCGGCCAGCGTGCCGTAGGAGGGATGGATCCCCTCGAAATCGGCGATGTCGTATCCGTCGTCCCGAAGGGGCGACGGATAGAAAGGGAGCACCCACAGCGTGTTCACTCCAAGGTCCTGCAGATAATCGAGTTTCGACGTCAGCCCCCGGAAGTCACCGATGCCGTCGCCGTTGCTGTCGAAAAAAGTCTTTATGTGAACCTGGTAGATTACGGCGTCCTTGTACCATAACAGGTCGTTCCGCAGGACCGTTTCACTCTTTTTCATCGCACTCCGTCTCCCCTTCTACATGAAGTAGTCGAAGTCGCTCTCGGTTCTCAGGCGCCTCCGGACCCGGAAAATCTGGACAGGGGAGACCGAGGGGTCGAGTTCCACGTAGTTGGACTCTCCGTGCCACAGATAACGGGCATCGCTCACAAGATCATGCATCTGGTACGTCTGCTCGGTCTTCGCTCCCATCTTTTCGAAGGGAAGTCGAAGCCATGCGCTGTGCGTGTGATGCGGATCCAGGTTCGCCGCCACGACGATGATGTTCGACAGGTCGTCCGTGAACTTGCTGAAGCAGAGGATCTCCTCCCGGTCCACCGGATGGAAGACCAGGTTCCGCGTCTGCTGCAGCGCGGGATTCTCGCGCCGGATGCGGTTGATCCTTGTGATGAAGGGCCGGATCGAATGCGGCTGTTCCAGGTCCCAGGGAATGATCTCGTATTTTTCAGAGTCCAGATACTCCTCGCTTCCGGGCTCCTTCGGCCGGTTGACGCAGAGCTCGAAGGCCGGTCCGTAGATTCCGTAGCTGGAGGAGAGTGTCGCGGCCAGCATCAGCCGCAGCAGAAAGGCGGGACGACCTCCGAGCTGAAGAAATTCGGGGAGAATGTCCGGCGTATTCGGCCAGAGGTTGGGCCAGAAGAACTCGCTCGCTCCGGTTCCGGTCAGTTCCTTGAAGTACTGCTCGATCTCCCACTTGAGGTTCCGCCACGTGAAATAGGTGTAGGACTGGGTGAAGCCCCCCTTGGCCAGGCGATACATGATCTTCGGGCGGGTGAAGGCCTCCGCGAGAAAGACCGTTTCCGGATGCTCCCTCTTGCACTCGGCGATGAGCCAATCCCAGAATCGGAGCGGTTTTGTATGGGGATTGTCCACCCGGAAGATGCGGATCCCCTGCTCCATCCAGAAGCGGACCACGTCCAGCAGCTCGTTCCGGAGGCTTTCGGCGTGCGGGGAGGAGAATTCGAAGGGATAGATGTCCTGGTATTTCTTGGGCGGATTCTCGGCGTACTGGACCGTACCGTCGGGGCGCCGGCGGAACCACTCCGGATGCTCTCCGACATACGGATGGTCTGGGCTGCACTGGAAAGCGATGTCCATCGCGACATCGATACCGTGTTCCCGGGCTGCTTCGATCAGTTCCCGGAAGTCCCCGAGCGTTCCAAGTTCGGGGTGGATCGACTTGTGCCCTCCTTCCGCGGCGCCGATGGCCCATGGACTCCCCGGATCACCCGGTTCGCAGACGACGGAGTTGTTGCGCCCTTTCCTGTGCTTCCTCCCGATGGGATGGATCGGCGGCAGATAGAGGACGTCGAAGCCCATTCCGGCGATGTAGGGGAGACGTCGAATACAGTCCCGGAACGTGCCGTGACGGCCCGGCGTGTCCGAGCACGATCGGGGAAACACCTCGTACCATGTGCTGTAGAGGGCCTTCAAAGGCTCGACGCGCACCCGCAGCGGCGGACCGTACTCCGAGCGCTCGCCCGTATCGGGGTAAAGAACCATCAGTCGTTCCAAATGCGCGGAGAGGGCATCCTGCGTCCGCTCCGCCAATGGAGCATCGGAGGCCAGAATCGAGGCGTACCGGTCGAGGATCTCCGAGTCCTCGCCCCGCGCCCGCGCAGCCGCCTCCCGGATCATTCCCGCACCTTCGAGCAGCTCGACCGGCACTTCCTGACCCGCGGAGACCTTCTTTCCGAGGCGTTCCCGCCATGTGGCGAAGCGGTCCATCCAAGCCTCCACCGTGTACTCGTACACTCCCAGCTCGGGAAGCCCGAACGCGGCCTGCCATCGGTCGTTCGGCAGCGGCGTCATCGGGGCGCTCCGCCACCCGGTCTCGCCCTCCTTACGGTACAGAAGTCTCGCCGAAAGCCTGTCGTGGCCGTCCACGAAAATATCGGCCCCGACCGTCAGCGATTCATCCTTGGCACGCTTGACCGGGAAAAGGCCGTTCTCGATCCGGGGAGTCACATTCTCTATGACGACACGCTCGAAAGCGCGGCGTTCTATCACTCTCTCTCTCATTGTAAACCTCCTTTACTGCCCGATCACCACTTTTCATTCGGATCAAAAAAGATATGTTCGAATATGATTGCGTAAAAGAGCATCCATGTCAAGAAATTATGACTTCGACAACCATCGATCAGATACCGCTGCGGATGTCGTGAACGAAGACGGCGACCGATTCCGGAGGCAGAAAGACACCTCTTTCGTCAGCGACAACCCCCCGTTCGGAGGCGAGCGCACATCGCGCACCCGCGATCCCAGGGAGGAAAATACGTCGGCCGGTGTCGGAAAAATTGACGGCCACAACGACGGCTCCGCGCTCCATCAACAGCCAGCGCTCATCCTCGTCGAAACGGACCGAGATCTGCTCCATTCTCCCGTCGCGGAGTGCGGAAACGGAGCGGCGCAGTGCGAGAAGCGAACGGTGCCAGTCAAGCAGCTCCACGTGCGAACCGGTTTCCCTCTCGCTCCAGTCGAGAACGGACTTCTTGAACGTCTCCGGCGACTGAGGGTCGGGAATCTTCTCCGGAGACCATCCAAAAGCCGCGAACTCGTGCCGGCGCCCCTGTCTCACTGCCTCCCCCAGCGCGGGATCCCGGTGATCGGTAAAATAAAGGAACGGGGCGGAGGCCCCCCATTCCTCCCCCTGGAAGAGCATCGGCACGAAGGGAGATGTCATCAGCAGTGCCGCCCCGATCTTCAGGCGGGAGAGCGAAAGCAGCGCGCTCGTCCGCTCTCCGAGGGCGCGGTTCCCCACCTGGTCGTGATTTTGAAGACAGGCGACGAACTTGCGGCCGGAAAGGCCTGCCGCGGGTCGACCGTGGCTGCGCCTCCGGTATTGGGAATAGCACCCGTCGTACGCGAAAGCACCCGTGAGCACCTTGGCAAGGTCGGACAGCCTGCCGAAATCGCAGTAATAGCCGTTGCTCTCCCCTGTCAGAACCGTGTGCAGCGCGTGGTGGAAGTCCTCGTTCCACTGCGCGTCGATGCCGTACCCTCCGATTTCCACGGGGCGGATCACGCGCGGGTCGTTCAAGTCGCTCTCCGCGATCAGGACGAGGTATCTTCCGAGTCCGGCTTCCAGCTCCTTCACCTCGGCGGCCATCTGCTCCAGGAAGTGCGTCGCGGACGTGTCGACAATCGCGTGCACCGCGTCGATGCGGAGACCGTCCATGTGATAGTCGCGCAGCCACGAGAGCGCGTTGTCGATGAAGAAACGCCGGACCTCGTCGCTTTCCGCCCCGTCGAGGTTCACCGCCTCCCCCCACGGCGTGGCGTACCGTTCGGTGAAGTAGGGGCCGAAGCGGGCCAGGTAGTTCCCGGAAGGCCCCAGATGGTTGTAGACGACATCGAGCAGCACTGCCAATCCGCGCCGGTGGCAGGCGTCCACCAGGCGCTTCAGTCCATCCGGGCCTCCGTATGCGGAGTGCGGCGCGTAGAGATCGACGCCGTCGTACCCCCAGCCCCGAACACCGGAGAACTCGGCGACCGGCATCAGTTCGACGTGGGTCACGCCGAGATCGACAAGATGCTCCAGCCGGTCGATGGCGGAATCGAATGTTCCTCCCGGCGTGAACGTGCCGACATGCAGTTCGTAGATCACCGCCGAGCCGAGGGGAGGCTGTCTCCAACCGGAATCCGTCCAGTCGAAGCGGTCGTGCTCCACCCATCGGGACGGGCCGTGCGGCCCCTCCGGCTGCCACGGAGAGCGCGGATCCGGAAAGGGTCCTTCACCGTCCACACGAAAGGCGTAATCCGCGCCGTGCCGTATCTCCGGAATATCCGCCTCCCACCATCCGTCGTCCCGCCGCGCCATGGCGGACAATCTTCCGGAATTCTCGCACTCGATTTTCCGGGCATGCGGCGCCCAGACCGTCACTTTCGCCATCCCTGTTCCTCTCCTTCCTTCCGGAGCAGCAGCGCGACGGGAAAACGCTTCAGAAGCCGCCCGAGCGGCGCCTGTCCTCCTGTGAAATCCTCCCCCGTCAGGACGTTGCTCCACACTCCGGCCGGCAGCTCCAGGGACGTGTCTTTCCAGTCCCCGTCAAGTCCGAGAACCAGCCGGGGGACTACGGTCACCGCCCCTTCTCCGCGCATGAACGAGATAACGCGGTTCTCCTCCGCTCCCGAGACTTTCAAAGGCCGATAGGATGATCCCTCTCCGAAGAGTTCCGGCCGACCGGCCCTCGTGTGCAGCGCGCAGCGGACCAGGTGGAGCTTTGGAAGCCCCTCGTCCATCCCCGCCATCACATCCTCCGGAGAAAGACTCTTCACTTCCCGGAGCAGCGACCTGCGTCTTTCGAAATCGACCGGTCTCCGGTTGTCCGGATCGACAAGGCTCAGGTCCCACAGTTCGGTCCCCTGGTAGATGTCGGGAATTCCGGGCGCCGTAAGGCGGACGAGCGTCTGGGCGAGAGAGTTGATCCTTCCGGGAAGGACCAGCTCGTCGACGAAACCGGCCAGGTCGGCGCAGAACGCCTCGTCCCCGAGCACGGCCAGCACGAAATCGCGCACCGACCGCTCGTACGCCTCGTCTATCCTCGTCCAGGACGTACGGGTCTTGGCCTCCCGGACGGCCTTCTCCATGTAGGCGGTCACCCTGTCGGGATCAATCGGCCAGGCCCCGGCGAGGGTCTGGTACAGCAGGTACTCCGTGTTCCGGTCCGGAAGGCTGTCCGAACGATAGCGTTCGTTGTGCGCGCACCACCTCCAGACGGACTCGCTCCACCGCTGCGGCATTTCCGAGAGCAGCGCCAGGCGGGCCCGCACATCCTCGCTCCGCTTGGTGTCGTGCGTCGTGGAGGCCAACATCGAGTACGGGCGGTCTTCCGACGCTTCCGAACATGTGCGGTGAAACTCTCCGATCGACACGCCGAACCGTCCCGGATCGCCGCCGACCTCGTTGAGCGCGGCAAGCCGGAAATAACGGTAAAAGGCGGTGTCCTCGACTCCCTTGGCCATCGCGGGGCCTGTGAGCTGCTGAAACCGCATCGCCAGCTCCTCCTCCAGGCCGCCCGGTATTCTGAGCAGCAGCAGGTCCTCCAGGAAGCGGAAGAGCTCGGGATCGAGTTCCGGACGCTCCTCCTCCGCGAGCCGTATTGCATCTTCGACGAGCCGTTCGTCCTCGGAGGAGACGATGTTCCCTGGGGCGGATACGTACGAGCGGTAGACGGGAAAGAAGACGGCAGTCTCGCGCAGCGCCTCGTGAAG
Organism: uncultured Synergistaceae bacterium; assembly: GCA_964426245.1. Taxonomy (GTDB): domain Bacteria; phylum Synergistota; class Synergistia; order Synergistales; family Aminobacteriaceae; genus JAAYLU01. The sequence continues at coordinate 5,908 of CAYRPJ010000031.1, read as the reverse complement.
CTCGTGACGCGTATAGTCGCGGTAGCGGCGATGGCGTTCGCAGATCGCCACGAAGAGGGTGGTCAGGCGGTTCAGTTCGCTTCCGAGCAGCTCCGTGACGGCGGCGCGCTTGCATCCGGGCACGAGGGCATGAAAATCGACCGGCTCGCCGGTGAACTCCCGGTACAGTTCCGTCATCGGCCCTTCGCCTGCCGCATCGATAAAGAGGCCGTTCAGCAGGTTCAGGAAGTCGTATCCGGTTGTGCCCGCGATGGGCCAGTTCCGGAGCTTCTCTCCGGGTTCGAGGATCTTCTCGGCGACGATCCACGCGCCCGGACAGGCATCGCTCAGCCGCTGAAAATACTCGGCGGGATCGCGCAGTCCGTCCGGATGATCGATCCGCAGCCCCTGCACCGTTCCCCGCCGGAACCAGGCGACAGGAAGCGCGTGCGTCGCCAGGAAGACATCCGAATCCTCGACCCGAAGTCCGGCAAGATCCTTGATGTCGAAAAATCTGCGGTATCCCAGGTCCCGGTTCGCGGTGCGCCACCACGCCAGCCGGTAGTTCTGCTGCTCCAGGAGCAAGTCCATGGCGTCGGCATCCCGGTTCAGCCGTTCCATCTCCTCCTCGACGGCTGACGCCGCCTCCGGCTCCTCCCTGCAGAGCCTCGCCAGCAGGTCCGCAAGGACCGCCTTGTCGCGGTGGCGACGCTCGACGCCCTGTCTCGCGGTCACCGTCGGGCGGGGGAGCCTCGCGTGGCTCTCCGCGAGGAAAGCGAGCGCCTCCGACCCGCACGATGAGGCCGCTCCGCGCAGCAGGTCCGCGAGGCTGGAGGGGTCGACGGGGAAGACGTGGTCGTGGTAATACAGCAGGAAGCGCCCCTCCTCCCGCGAGAGGCGGAATTCCTTGTTCTCCAGCACGCGGCCGTAGTGGTCGCCAAGCACGGGGATCAGTACCTTGTTCGGCCACCTCGTCTCGGAGGAATCCCAGTCCACGTCGAAAAAGGTGGCGAACTGGCTCGACGGACCGTTCTCCAGCACGTCGAACCACCACGGATTCTGCCTGCCGGGGATGGCCATGTGGTTGGGGACCACGTCGATCATCTGTCCGAGTCCGTTCTCCGAGAGAGCGGCACACATGCGCTCGTGCGCCTCCTCGCCGCCGAGTTCCGTATTCACCCGGCCCGGATCGACAACGTCGTAGCCGTGCGTACTCCCCTCCGCCGCCTGGAGGTAGGGGGAGGCGTACAGATGGCTGACACCCAGCTCCTTGAGGTACGGAACAACCCCGGCAGCCTCGTCGAAACCGAAACCGGGGCGGAGCTGCAGGCGGTAGGTCGCGATCCGATCAGGCTTCATGGCGCAGCACCAGCATCGAGCGGGGCCCCGCTTCCAGCCGGTCTCCCGCAGCGAGGATCTCCTCCTCCGGCCATCCGACCGTCGTATCCAGCTCCTTGATCCAGCGTTTCCCCCAGTATTCATCGGGAAGAGTGAACTCGACCCCTTCGTGGTGCGCGTTGAAGACGATGTAGAAATTGTCGTCGGTCACCGGTTCTCCGCGCGGATTGGGATTCGGAATCGTCGCGCCGTTCAGATAGATTCCGAGGCACTTTGCGAATCCTGCTCCCCAGTCCTCCTCCGCCATTTTCTCCCCCTCCGGAGTGAACCAGGCGATGTCCTCCACCTCGCTGCCGTGGATCGCCTTCCCTTGAAACCAACCCCGGCGGCGGAAGAGGGGGTGCGAGCCGCGAAACTCTATCAGCTTCCTGCAGAACTCGAAGAAATCCTGGTCGGCGTTTTCCCAGTCGAACCAAGAGATTTCGTTGTCTTGGCAGTATCCGTTGTTGTTCCCCCCCTGAGTGCGCCCGATCTCGTCGCCGCCTGTCATCATCGGGACGCCCTGCGAGAGGAAGAGGGTGGTCAGCAGGTTGCGCCGCTGCCGGTTCCGAAGCTCGACAATGCCGGGGTCGACAGTCTCCCCCTCGGCACCGCAGTTCCAGGAACGGTTATGGCTCTCGCCGTCCTTGTTCTCCTCGCCGTTGGCCTCGTTATGCTTGTCGTTGTATGAGACGAGGTCGCGAAGCGTGAAGCCGTCGTGCGCAGTGACGAAGTTGATGCTGGCGTACGGAAGGCGGGATGTGTTGGCGTAGAGGTCCGAACTGCCGGTGAAGCGGTTGGCGAACTCCCCGAGCGTCGAATCCTCGCCGCGCCAGAAATCGCGGACGCAGTCACGATACTTTCCGTTCCACTCCGTCCAGACCGAAGGGAAGTTCCCCACCTGGTACCCGCCCTCGCCCACGTCCCACGGCTCGGCGATCAGCTTCACCTGGCTGATTACCGGATCCTGCTGAATGATGTCGAAGAAGGCCGACAGGCGGTCCACGTCGTGGAGCTCGCGGGCGAGCGTGGAGGCAAGATCGAAGCGGAAGCCGTCGACATGCATCTCCAGAATCCAGTAGCGCAGAGAGTCCATCAGCAGTTGGAGCGAGTGCGGATTCCGCATGTTCAGGCTGTTGCCGGTTCCGGTGTAGTCCATGTAGTAGCGCCGGTCCTCGGTCAACCGGTAGTAGTAGGCGTTGTCGATCCCCTTGAAACTGAGCATCGGCCCCATGTGGTTCCCCTCCGCCGTGTGGTTGTAGACAACGTCGAGAATGACCTCCATTCCTGCCTGATGCAGCGTCTTCACCATCTGCCGGAACTCCGCCACGGCAGCGCCGGGGCGCTTGTCCGCCGCGTACTCCTCCTGAGGAGCGAAGTAGCCGATGGAGTTGTACCCCCAGTAGTTCCGCAATCCTCTGTCGATCAGATTCTTGTCGTGGATGAAATAGTGGATCGGCATCAGTTCGACGGCGGTGATGCCGAGTTCCTTCAGGTAGTCGACCGCCGCCGGATGGGCAAGCCCGGCGTAGGTGCCGCGCAGCTCCGGCGGGATCTCCGGATGGCGCTGCGTGAACCCCTTGACGTGCACCTCGTAGATCACCGTCTCGTGCCATGGAATCTGGAGACGCCGGTCGCCGTTCCAGTCGAAGTGGGGCTGATGCACGATACAGCGGGGCATATGGGGCGCGCTGTCGCTGTCGTTTCTGCTCTCGGGGCCGTCGGCGAAGTTATACGGAAAGACCGCCTCGTCCCACTGTACCCGTCCGTCGATCGCCTTGGCGTACGGATCGAGCAGCAGCTTCGCCGGATTGCACCGGTGCCCCTCCTCGGGCGCCCACGGACCGTGTACGCGAAAGCCGTAGCGCTGACCGGGCTCTATCGTCGGCAGATACGTGTGCCAGCAGTAGCCGGTAACCTCCTTCAGATCGATGCGCGTCTCCTCCCCGTTTTCGTCGAAGAGGCAGAGCTCCACTCCTTCGGCTATCTCCGAAAAAAGCGAGAAGTTCGTTCCGGAACCGTCGTAGACAGCCCCAAGAGGGTACGGATGACCTACCCATTGTTTCATCGATCTTCCTCCTCGTAATTCAAATCTGTATAAAAAAGCACACTTTTAAGTTTATTCCGGCAAAGGCATCCCGATAACAACCTACAAATATATTCCGCCAAATCCTGTATTGCACCATTATACTGCAAACAAAACAACGAAGGGTCTTTAATACATGCACTGTAAGAGAGGAGGCTCTCCTTCGTGTCCCGCTCCCGGGGTGACAATATCACAGCCCGTCAAAAAATTCAAAAACCGCGCCGGCAGACCGAACTGAATCCGCACGCTCCCGCCTCTCCGCGCACCTCAAGGATTGTAGAGCCTCCGAAGCACGCTACGACGGTGCTCCACATCGTCCGCTGCTCCAAAGTGGAAGAATGCGGGGTTCTCGACTTCGCGGCAGAGATCTTTCCGAAGCTGCGCGCATGATACGACTTTCTCTACCGAGAGGATCTCCCGCAGGTGCGGCACAAGGAGCGGAGTCGAGCCTACATTTTCGCCGTATACCCCTCTTTTTCGGCGTTTCCGAGCAGATAGAGAAATGCGGGAGCCGGTATGCGCACGACGGGCGTTCTCGTCCGGTGAGCGGCGACGCCGTAGTCCTCGGCACGCTTCGTGACGATCAGCGCGCCCAGAACGTTCGCACGCTCGTCGTTCGCAAGCTCGATAATCGCGTCCGTCTCCTTGACATGGCTGTTCTCCCGGTATTTCACCTCGCACAGAATCCGCCCCGCCGGAAGCTCCACGACAACGTCAACCTCCTTTTCGCTCCCCTTGACCCTCCGGTAGTAGCCGACACGAGCGTTCGCAGCATAATAGAATGCCGCGATATGCTTGTAGACCGCCGTCTCCACCATGATCCCCGTCTCCTCGGCGTCGGCGATGGAGTTCTCCAGCATCAGCACGGCGCCGCGGACGGCGGCGTCGGCAACATAGATCTTCGGACGCCCTTTCAGCGCCCCCTTCCCGTCGACATTGACGGGATCGCTGATGTAGATCAGGTTGGCCTCTTCGAGGAAGCGAATATAGTTCGCCAGCGTGGTCTTGTTCATTCCGTCGAGTTCCTTGGACATCGTCGTCATATTCACGATCCCCGAGGAGTGGATGCAGAGGTAGAGAAAGACCTTTTCGAGCTGAATCGGATTCCGTACGTTGAAAAGAGCCAGAATGTCGCGCTTGATGACCTTGTCGACAACATCCTCGCGCAGCATCCTCTGAGAGAAGGCGTCGTCGCTCGAGAGCGCAAGCTCCGGAAAGCCGCCCACGGCGAGGTATCGGTTGAAGTGACGCTGAAGGGGCGAAAGAGTTGCCATCAGCTCGCTGAAAAGACCTTTCTCCATTGCATGCAGGCGCGTCGGCCGAATGCCCGCTTCAAGACGGGGTCTCTCGGTGAGTTGCAGAAGATCGCAGTACTCGTAGAAAGAGAGGGTCGGTATCTTCAATACGCTCCAGCGCCCTACGCCGCTCTCCGCAGATCCCTTTTCGAGCGCGGGGCTCGCCGACCCGGTGGCAACCAGCCTCAGCTCCGGTCGCGTGTCGTAGAGCGTTTTGATCCACGCCTCCCAGTCCTCCGCGTACTGTACTTCGTCGAGGAAGAAGTAGCATGCCTCCTCGTTCGGGTAGGCGTTGCGATAGGCCCGCAAAACGTTCTCGAAACCGCCGAGCTTGAGGATCGGATTGTCGAACGACATATAGACGATGCTCGTCGCGGAGACTCCTTTTTGCAAGATGCTCTGTATGAGCTGGTACATGATCGTAGTCTTTCCAACGCGCCTTGCACCCGAGAGAATGACGAAGCGGCGCAAAGAGGCGTGGAGCAGCATCTTCTCCGCTTCGTAGTAGGCGAAGCGCCGATGAGGAGGCGCGCTCTTCTCCGAAAGGGGGACTCCTCTCCACCAGGGGTTGTACTGGATCAGCAGGTTCAACAGCTTTTCATCGCTAAACACAAGCATCGAGCATCACCTCGAGAAAATCGTACATCGTACTATCAATTACGTCAATAAATATGACTATCGTAATAGGCTGTTTTTAGCAAAGTATGGATTTCTTCTGAGTCAGGAAGGTATCGCGGCACCCGAAGAAGCTTCGGAGAACGAACGGAGGCGTCTCAAGCCGGATTCCGTGCTTGGGACGCCTCCTCTTTTTGCGCCGGGACGAAGGGAGTATCCGGTCAAGCTTCTTCTTGCCGCTGCCCCTCCTCGGCGAGTTCTCCGTAGACCCTGTTCACGACCACCGCGATCGCGCCGTCGCCCGTCACGTTGCACGCCGTGCCGAAGCTGTCCTGCGCCACGTAGAGCGCGATCATCAGGGAGAGAAGCGTCTGGTCGAAGCCCAGCATGGTCTGAAGCAGCCCCAGGGCCGCCATCACCGAGCCGCCCGGCACTCCCGGAGCGGCCACCATCGTGATGCCGAGCATCATGATGAAGCCGATCATCATGGGAAAGGAGAACGAGATGCCGTTCAGCACCATGATCGCCATCGCGCAGCTCGTGATGGTGATGGTGC
>CAYRPJ010000030.1:0-47691 GCA_964426245.1 uncultured Synergistaceae bacterium | reverse complement strand
ATCAGGCCACCTCCCGATTGCTCTGCATAATACACTTCATGATCGCTTCCTGCGACGCTTCACCGCGAGGGAGTTCGCCGACGATACGCCCCTCGTTCATAACGTAGATGCGGTCGCTCATTCCGAGAACCTCCGGCATTTCGGAGGATATCAAAACGACTGCTTTTCCCAACGCTGCGAGTTCGTTGATGATGCAGTAGATTTCGTACTTCGCTCCCACGTCGATGCCGCGGGTCGGCTCGTCGAGGAGAAGGACGTCCGGGTCGGCAAAAAGCCAGCGGGCCAGGATGGTCTTCTGCTGGTTGCCTCCGGAGAGGTTGCCGACCTTTTGGAAGACGCTCGGCGTTTTGATGGACATCTTCTTGCGCAGGTCCTCCGCCGCGGTTATCTCCCGGTTCTCGTCGAGGACGCCCCGCTTGTCGCTGAGTTTGCCGAGGCTTGCGAGGGAGATATTGTGGCGGATATCGTCGATGAGGATAAGGCCGGCGGATTTCCGGTCTTCCGTTACGTATGCCATGCCATATGCGATCGCTTCCTTCGGAGAACGCGGATCGACCGGATTGCCGTTCAGCAGAATACTCCCGGAGAAGTCGCTGCCGTAGGAGCGTCCGAACAGACTCATTGCGAGCTCGGTCCTTCCTGCGCCCATGAGGCCGACGAGGCCGACTACTTCGCCTCTGCGGACGGAGAGATTGACTCCCTTGATTTTTTTGCGGTCGAAGGAGAAAGGATCGCCGACGACCCAGTTTTTTACTTCGAGAGCGACTTCGCCGCCGGTGTACGGTGGGCGCTTCGGAAACCGGTCGACGATCTCGCGTCCAACCATTCCCTTGATGATGCGGTCCTCCTTGATATTTCGGGCCGCGTTTTCCAAGGTCTCGATAACGGCTCCGTCGCGGATCACGGTGATCCTGTCGGAGATCTTCTCCACCTCGTTGAGCTTGTGCGAGATGATGATGGAGGTGATCCCCTTCCTTTTCAGTTCAAGAAGCAGTTTGAGGAGGTTGTCGCTGTCCTCGTCGTTGAGCGCGGCGGTCGGTTCGTCGAGAATAAGCAGCCGGACATCCTTCGAAAGAGCCTTGGCTATCTCGACGAGCTGCTGTTTTCCGACGCCGAGATCTTTTGTGATCGTCGCGGGGTTTTCGTTCAGGCGGATCTGTTTCAGAAGATCGGCGGTGCGGGCGTATGTCTCGCTCCAGTTGACGATGCCTCTCTGCGATCGTTCATTGCCGAGGAAGACGTTCTCGGCAATGGAGAGGTAGGGGACGAGAGCGAGCTCCTGGTGGATGATGACGATGCCGATTCTTTCGCTGTCCTTGATAGTCCTGAATGCGCACTCCTTCCCCTCGAACACGATCTCCCCATCGTAGGAACCGAAGGGGTAGACGCCGGAGAGGATATTCATCAGGGTGGATTTTCCGGCGCCGTTCTCTCCGACGAGTGCGTGAATCTCTCCCTCTTCCACTTCCAGGGAGACATCGTTCAGAGCTCGGACTCCGGGAAAGGTCTTTGTGATGTTCTTCATCTGCAGGAGTGTTTTCGCCATACTCTCATCTCCTGTTCCTGATATAGGGGAGGGGCGGGAGCAGTATGCCCCGTCCCTCCGGCAAGCGGATGTTTTGAACGATCGGTGTTTTCCCCTTCAGTGTCGGGCCGGGGTTATTCGAGATCGGACGCCTTGTAGTAGCCGCTGTCGATGAGCAGCTCCTTGTAGTTGTTGACATCGGCGAAGACTGGTTCCAGCAGGTAGGAGGGAACGACCTTCACTCCGTTGTCGTAGGTTTTCGTGTCGTTTACTTCAGGCTGCTTGCCCTGCAGTATGTCGTTGACCATCTCCGCGACCTTCGCGGCAAGGGCGCGCGTATCCTTGAATACGGACATCGACTGTTTGCCGGCGATCATGTTCTTGACGTTGGCTCGGTCGCAGTCCTGGCCGGTGATGATGGGCCAGTCCTTGCCGGGAATGTACCCGTTGTTTTCGAGGGAGGCGGAGATTCCGTAGGCGAGCGAATCGTTAGGGGAGAGGACGGCGTGCAGTTTCTTGTCGGTGTAGGACCTGGAGATGAGGTTGTCCATGCGGGCCTGTGCGTCTTCGGATTTCCACGCCAGAATGCCGATCTGCTCCATCTTCGTCTGGCCCGAGTGGCAAACGAGCTGCCCGTTGTCGAGATAGGGCTGCAGCACGCTCATCGCGCCGCCGTTGAAGAAGAATGCGTTGTTGTCGTCGGGGGAGCCGCCGAAGAACTCGATGTTGAAGGGGCCCTTGCCTTCTTTCAGGCCGAGTTTCTCTTCGATGAATCTGCCCTGGATGACGCCGACCTTGAAGTTATCGAACGTGGCGTAGTAGTCGACGTGAGGGGACTGGCGGATGAGACGGTCGTAGGCGATGACCGGGATCTTCGCCTCGGCGGCTTTTGCGAGGACGTCCGAGAGGGCGGAGCCGTCTATCGAGGCGATGATCATGACCTTCACGCCTTTGGTGATCATGTTCTCGAGCTGGGAGATCTGAACGCTGACGTTGTTCTCAGCATACTGGAGATCGACCTTGTATCCTTTTCCCTCGAGGATCTTCTTCATGTTGGCGCCGTCTTCGTTCCAGCGCTGCAGGGACTGGGTGGGCATTGCGACTCCCACGAGAATATCCGCGGCGAGCGCGGCTGTGGCGGAGAAGAGAAGAGTGAGTACGAAAAGAGCGAGCAGCATTTTTTTCATAAAAATCCACACTCCTTCTGAATGATAGGAAACGAGGGGCTTCCACTGCACCCCAGGGAGTCCTCCTTCCGGGAGGACATTCGGCGCCGGCGGCGGACTGCGGAGCGCATCCTCCGTTGAACTCGGAATGAGCTTCATGAAGAGAGGGAGAAGGCATCATCTCCTTTTTCGTAGAGTGCATGCAGTTCATGGAAAGGTGCTTTTCAGGCTAATTGATTGATTCAATAAATATATTATGAACATTCCTTTCGATGTTGTCAAGACTCATTCTACAAAAACTTATTTTGCCAGAGACGAAGCGTTCAAAGATGAACTTTCTCGATTTTCTCATTGTATATCAAGATCGATAATATTGACAGCGTTGAAAAGAGTGATATAATCACTGCAAAATAAAAAAAATACGAGAACGATGTTCTTTATAGGAGAACAAAGATGACCAGTATCGGGAAAGCCATTTACATACTAAAGAGATTGAGCGAGCCTCCTTATGAATTCGGAATCACAGAACTCTCCCGGGAACTGGATATGGTGAAGAGCGGTGTTCATAAACTGCTTTCCGAGCTTGCGTCGGAGAGCTTTGTTGTTCAGAATGCACACACGCGAAAGTACAGGCTCGGCCCAGCATTATTCCGTCTGGGTGCTATTTACGGCAGCATGAGGGGAATCGGAGAAATCGCACAAAGCGTCATGGAGGCAATTTCAAAAGTTACCGGAACCAGCGTTTTGGTCGGATTGAGGGATGCCGACGAAGCGTTTCTGGCATATAAAGTAGATCCCCCGGGATATTTTTCTTACGAAGGGCATGTGGGAAGAAAGTTCCCGCTTCATGCGGGAGCTCTGGGAAAAATTCTCGGAGCCTACATGGAGCCGGCGAAAATCGAGGCAATTCTTTCCGCCCGAGGTCTCGAGAAAAAGACACATTTGACGCTTTCATCGATGAGCGAGATTTTAACAAGCTATGACGAGATCAGGCGACAAGGATATGCACTGACTTTTGGGGAAAACATCTCCGGTGCTTTCGGGCTTGCCGTTCCGATCTACGACAGAAATCACGATGTCTGGGCATGTTTGTGCGTTGCAGGCCCCAAGGAGTTTTACGACGAGTCCAAGAAGGAAGCCTGGATTCGCCTTCTTCGTGAGGGAGCCAAGGAGATATCCTACAAACTTGGTTTCCGCGAATAGCGACTCGGCGATTTCAATGAAAAGGCAGGTGATGACTGGAACCTCGCAATTGGAGCGAGCGGTATATCGGTGTTCCGCAAGCGTGGAACAGGATCGTACAACCAATCGAGGAGGGAATAGCATGCAAAGAAAGTTTTGTCGTGGACTATGTGTAGTTGTTGTATTTATAATGTCGCTCCTTTGGATCAGCGCGGTCTCCGGAAGTGAGCTGAAAGCGGTCAGGATACGCCTGAGCGTGACCGGCGCCGATACTTCTCCCATCAGCATGGGGGCGAAAAAGTGGTCGGAGCTTGTCAAGGAGAAATCGGGGGGCAAGATCGATATACAAGTCTTCCCCAACGAGCAGCTTTCCAGCGGTAATCAGCAGAAGGGGATAGAAAACCTCCAGATGGGAATCATTCAGGCGTCCATGCACTCTTCGATCATCTGGTCGGTGCTTGATCCCAAATTCAGCGTTCCGAGCCTTCCGTGGCTGATTCCCAACTTTGAAGCCGTGGACAAAGCGTTTGCAGGGAAAGCCGGTGAGATGATAAAGGAGATTGCGCGAACCAAGGGAATCGAGCCCATCGCTTTTATGGAGAACGGATTTCGTCAGGTCACCAACAGCGTTCGTCCCATAAACACTCCGGAAGATATGCAGCATATGAAGATTCGTGTTCCCGGAATGAAGCTGTACATGGACCTTTTCTCAGCCATCGGAGCAGACCCTACGGCCATGAACATCGGGGAAGTTTTTACATCCCTGCAGCAAAAGACAATAGATGGCCAGGAAAATCCGGTCGCGGTCATTCACAGCCGCAGATTTTACGAAGTGCAAGACTATCTGACGGTCTGGAACTACTCCTACGACCCTTATATAGTCGGCGTGAACAAGAAGTTCTGGGACGGCCTGCAGCAGGAAGCTAGGGATATACTGCTGTCCACCGTAAAGGAGGCTGCGGCCTATCAGATTAACCTGACGCGCGAGACCGAGTCGAGGCAGCTCGAGGAGATCAAGGCGAGCGGAACAAAAGTGAATTATCTCACGCCTGAGCAAATAGTGCTCTTTCAGGAAAAGGTTCAGGTAATCTACGAAACCTATGAGCCTCAATTCGGCTCGGAGATCATAGAGGCGTTCAGAAACCCGGAGAACTGAGCCGGGTTTCCCGGAGGAGAGTTTTTTCGCCATGGGTGTTTTTTTCAAAATACTGGATGAATTCGAGGAGTATTTTCTGGCCACGACGTTGCTTGTTATGCTGGTATTGACGTTCACGGAAGTAGTGTCTCGTTATGTGCTCCATCTTTCCATGGCCTTTGCCGAAGAGATAACCATCAACCTTTTTGTCTGGAGCGTTATGGTTGGGGCTGCGACGGCTGCGAAGCATAATAAACATATCGGTTTCACGCTTCTATCCGATCTTATGCCTCCTTCTGTACGTCGCTGGTTGGTACTCGGCGTGGCGGCAGTGTGCGTCGGTGCTCTAGGGCTTATCGGGTGGTACGGAGTGACAATGGTGATGTCCCAGATGTACTACGGGCAGTTGACGCCCGCTTTACAGATGCCCGAATGGATTATGGGGCTTTCAATACCTGTCGGCGCTCTCCTCTGCATGATTCGCTTTTTGCAGGCGGGGTGTAAAGACTGGCAGGAACTGGGAAAGGAGGAGGCGCAATGAACGTTGGATTTCTGCTGTTTTTATCGTTCGGCGTCTTTTTGCTGCTGAATATCCCCGTTGCTTTCAGTCTGCTCCTCTCGGCGATTCTTGCGCTTTTTGCTGCAGATATTCCATTGGCTGTCCTCGCAACAACACTTTTCGCATCGATCTCCAGATTCACTCTTCTCGCCGTCCCCTTCTTTATTCTTGCCGGAATGGTGATGGAAAAGGCCGGCGTTTCAAAACGCCTCGTTCGTTTCGCCAATACATGCGTCGGCCATGTCACGGGAGGTTTGGCTGTTGTCATGGTCATCACCGCCTGCTTTTTTGCCGCCATCTCCGGTTCCGGTCCTGCAACAGTGGCGGCTCTCGGCATCATCCTCATCCCCGCGATGGTGAACTCGGGGTATGGGAAGGGAATGGCGGCCGCTCTCATGGCGACGTGCGGCGGGATAGGCTTGATCATTCCTCCCAGCATCTCCTATGTCATCTACGGTGTTGTGGCCGAACAGTCGATAGGCAAACTCTTCATGGCGGGCGTCATTCCCGGACTGGTTGTCGGCTTCTGTCTCATTGTGGCGAGTCTGATTGTTTCGAAGAAAAAAGGATATGGCATGAAAAAAGAAAAGGCGAGCTGGAGAGAGCGGTGGTTTGCCTTCAAGGATGCCTTCTGGGGGTTGCTGACACCCGTGATTATACTGGGAGGCATATACGGTGGAGTCTTCACTCCTACTGAAGCAGCCGCTGTAGCTGCTTTCTACGGTATCTTCGTCGGTTTCTTCGTCTACAGGGAGCTCACACTGAAAAAACTCAAGGATCTGCTTGTGCAGACTTCGGTGACGACAGGAATGGTCTTGCTGATAGTAGGATGTGCCACGATCTTCGCGTGGGTTGTGAGTGTGGAAGGAGTGGCGAGCCAGTTTTCGGAAGCCATGCTTGAATTTTCGGATGATCCCCTCGTGATTCTGCTGCTCATCAACATTCTCTTTCTTATCGCCGGCTGTTTCCTCGACGGAATTTCAATTACGTATATCTTTGTTCCGATGCTCATTCCTGTCCTGTTGGCGACCAACATCGATCTTGTCCATTTCGGGATCATCAGAACAGTCAATATCGCGATCGGACAGATCACTCCTCCCGTGGGGGTCAATCTTTTCGTGGCGTGCCCGATAGCGGGCCTCTCTCTGAAAGAGATATCCAAATCCATACTTCCGTTTCTTTTAGCATCCCTCGTGGCATTGGCTGTCGTGACTTACGTTCCGGCGGTCTCTTTATGGCTGCCCGGGATTTTGGGGATGTAAAAAACAATCAACGGCGGGGCGATATTTCTCCGCCCCGCTGCATTTTTCCCAACTGCTTTTTTTCAATTCGAATCGAGTTCTTTCGAGGAACAGCCCTCGGAGAGAGATGACTCTCCAAAGGTGCTTTTCGTCGGCGAAGATCCGAGGAGGGGATGTGCCGGATGCCTGTTGAAGTAAAAATGCCTCGAATAAGCATGACCATGATCGAAGGGGTCATCGTTGGATGGCATAAAAAAGAAAATGATACGGTACGGGAAGGGGAGCCGCTTGTAGAGATCGAGACGGACAAGATCGTGGAGTGTCTGGCTGCTTCCGTTTCGGGCGTTCTCTTGAAGATAATGGCGAAAGTCGGCGATGTCGTTCCCGTGGATTCGCCCATCTGCCTCATAGGAAACACGTCGGAGGCTGCTTCCGAGAGGAGCAGGGCGGTAAGAGAGGGGGATATCGAAAATAAAGGAGCCTTGCTCGACGGTAACGACGGGATTGGTTCACGCAGAACCGTCCGTTTGCCGCGAATGAATGATCGTATGGCCGAGAGCCTCGTCATCCGGTGGCATAAAAAGGAGGGGGAATCTTTCCATGAAGGAGAGTCTCTCCTTGATGTTGAAACAGAGACGACTCTGCGATCTGTAGCCGCTCCTTTTGCGGGGGCAGTCGGCAAAATACTTGCTTTCCCCGGAGAGGTCGTTTCTGCTGGGAGTGACCTGTGCATTGTGGATTCAGAGAATTCCTCCGTGGAAGAAAAAATGCTCCGTAACCCGGCGGGACATGCGGCCGAAAGCGGGAGGATAAATGCCTCCCCCGCTGCGCGGAGGAGTGCAGCGGAGAAAGGCATCACACTTATTGGTGTCCGGGGGACAGGACCTGGAGCCATGATTGTAAGCGCGGATGTACCGGATGTGTCGGCTAAGTTATTGGAAGGCGTCGAAGCCGGGGACGAAATTTTTGAGTTCACCGGAATCCGCAGACGAATCGCCGACAACCTGATGATGAGCAAGCGGAATGCGGCCGATGTGACGACCGTGACGGATGTCGACATGGAGCGTATCCGAGAACTGCGCAGGAATCTACCTCTTTCGTACACATCCTTTATCGTCAGGGCGGCGGCTCTCGCGCTGACGGAATATCCTGTGATGAACTCGTCGCTTAAGGACGAGAAGATCGTCGTCAGAAAGAGGATCAATATCAACGTGGCCGTCTCAACCGAGCGAGGGCTTATAACGCCTGTTATACGGGACGCGGACAGAAAGAATGCGGTCACCATAGCAGAAGAGCTCGATGAACTGTCGAGTCGTGGTCGCGAGGGGAATATTTCCGCCGAGGATTTCAAGGGAGGAAGCTTTACAGTGACCAACTCCGGAGTTTTCGGGGCACTTTTCTTCACACCCATTTTGAACTACCCGCAGTGCGGTGTGCTCGGTGTCGGGAGAATCTCCCCCGCTCCGGTCGTCCGGGGCGATGCGGTCGTCGCTTCTCTGGTGATGTATCTCTCGCTGACCTACGATCATCGCGTGGTCGACGGAGAGACAGCGGTCCGTTTCCTCCAAAGAATCAGGTTTTATCTTGAAAATCCCGATAGGATGATCGTTTTTTCGAAAAAGGAGAAGAAAAACGATGGATGAAGTCCGTACGGTTTCGTACGTTGGAAGCGCCGGGCGAGTGATCCTCGGCCGGATCCGGCGGAAGACGGATCTTCTGACCGGAATCATCGATATTTGCCGAAAGAACGATATTCGGACCGCTGCGGTGATGATCGCAATAGGAAGCCTCATCAGCGCGGAAATAAGCTGGACCAGACCCAGCGCAACCACGAAGCGTGGGTCGGAGCGTACTCCGCCGCTTTTCCTGGACGGGCCTCTTGAATTCATCTCCGGGCAGGGTATTTTTTGTTTGGACGGCGAACGTCCTGTGGTCCACTTCCACGGTACCGTTTGCGACAAGGACGGGAAAGCATGGGCCGGGCACTTTTTCCAGGGGGGCAATCCGGTACATTCGACCATGGATCTTGTGATACGTGAACTCGTAGGAGTCCGGATGAACTGGTTCTACGACGAGGAGATCGACCTGGAACTCGCCGTTCCGGGTCCCGATTTCGAGAAGAGGAGTTGAGGCCGCGATGTCGCTTTTGCAGAAGGCCGATTTGCTGGAACTTTATCGTTTGCTGCTGCTAACAAGGATTACCGAGGAACGGATGGTGGAGTATCACAAGCACTCTCCGCTGCCGGAACTCCCCCATACAAGCATAGGGCAGGAGGCCGTCGGAGTCGGTGCAACCTACAATCTTCGCAGAGACGACCTCATCATACCATCGTTAAGGACTAGGGGCGCGTTTCTGACGAAGGGAGTTTCTTCAAGACAGCTCATGGCAGGCGCGTTCGCAAAAGTCACTGGCGCGGCCAGAGGGAAGAATACGTCGCACCATATGGGCGATCCCCGTTGCGGTGTGGTGGCCGGATCCGGAGTTGTCTCGTCTCATGTTCCGGTCGGCGTCGGGACGGCGCTTGCGGCCAGGCTGCGAAAGAAGGATTATGTAACCGTCGTCTTTTTCGGCGACGGGGGGAGCAACAGGGGCGATATTCACGAGAGCATGAACATGGCGTCGGTCTTCAAACTCGGACTTGTGTTCATCTGCGAGAACAATCAGTATGCCATCTCCACTCCGGCATCTTTCCACACTCCCGTCCGAGACATCGCCGTCCGCGCAGAGGGGTACGGAATGCCGGGAATCGTCGTCGACGGTAACGACGTGATAGCAGTGTACGAAGCGGCTCAGGAGGCCTACGAGAGAGCGCGGAATGGAGATGGGCCGACGTTTCTCGAGTGCAAGACGTACCGATGGAGGGGGCATTCCGAGAGGGATCCGCGGGATCTTCGTCCGCAGGAGGAAATCGAGGAGTGGAAACAGAAGTGTCCTGTTTTGAGACTGGAAGCAAAGCTTCTGGAAAAAGGGATCGCCGACGAGAACGTCCTTTTCGATATTCGTAAGAAAGTAGTCGAAGAAGTCGATGATGCTATTGCTTTTGCCGAGTCGAGTCCTTATCCCTCACCAGAAGAGACGCTTCTGAATGTCTATTCGTCTCGACCGGAGGTGAATTAGATGCCTGTTATGACTATGCGGGAGGCCGTGAGAAGCGCTTTAGCCGAGGAGATGCGTTGTGATCCGGATGTGTTCGTACTCGGGGAGGATGTCGCCGCCTACGGAGGAACGCTTCAGGTGACCGCCGGGCTTTGGGGCGAATTTGGCGACGATCGGGTTATTGACACTCCTCTCTCCGAGGTGGCTTCCGCCGGGGCGGCTATTGGGGCGGCGATGATGGGAATGCGGCCCGTCCTCGAAATTATGTTCGCTGATTTCATACCTCTCGCCCTCGACCAGATCCTGAATAACGCCGCGAAGATGTGCTACGCCTACGACGGTGAAATGTCCGTGCCTATGGTCCTCAGGGCGCCGTTCGGAGCTGGAGTCCGTTCCGGAATGCACCACTGCCAGAATCTCGAAGCCTGGTTCGCGCATATTCCGGGAATCAAGGTCGTCATGCCAACCACTCCGGAGGACGCCAAGGGGTTGATGAAAGCCGCAATCAGAGATCCGAATCCTGTGATCTTTCTCGAACATAAGTTGCTGTATGGTGTGCGCGGCGAGGTGCCGGATGGGGATTATGTCGTCCCGATAGGCAAGGCTGCCGTGCGCAAAGAAGGGAAGGATATATCGATTGTCGCCTGCGGCGCCATGACGCCGAAAGCTCTTGAGGCTGCGAAGGAACTCGCATCCTCTTCTGGAATCGACTCCGAGGTGATCGACCTTCGGAGCATCCGTCCGCTGGACGAAAAGACGATCATCGAATCGGTGACGAAAACGGGTCGTCTTCTCATCGTGCATGAAGCCTGCCAAACCGGGGGAATCGGCGGGGAGATCGCCGCAGTTGTCGCACGCGACGCTCTTGGGTATCTCGATGCTCCCATCGAGAGGGTGGCCGCTCCGGACACGCCCGTTCCGTTCAGTCCGACACTGGAGGATTTCTTCATTCCGCATACGAAGACTCTGATAGAGAGGGCGAAAGCAATGTTCAGCCCTCTCTGGAAGCGTGCGTGACGATGGGAGACAACAAGTATGATCTGGTTGTGATAGGCGGCGGCCCAGGTGGATATGCCGCCGCGCTGCGCGCCTCCGCTCTTGGAGCCCGTGTGGCTCTGGTGGAGAAGGACCGGCTGGGCGGTACCTGCCTCAACAGAGGATGTATTCCTACCAAAGCCTTGATAAAGAGCGCGAGCCTCTGGAAATCACTCGAAAAAATGCCTTTCAACGGAATTCGGCTGGACGGCGCCTCGTTCAACTGGAAAGGTATGATGTGGCGAAAAAACAAGATCGTCAGAACGCTGACCTCAGGTATTGAGGGATTGATGAGAAAAAACGGCGTGCATGTCGTCAAGGGGGAGGGAATGCTCCAGAAGGATGGAAGCATTCTCGTTCGGGGTGGAAACGATGAGTCTCTTGGGCTGTCCGGCAAGCACGTTCTTCTTGCATCGGGAAGCGTACCGGCATGTCCCCGGATTTCGTTTCCGCAGGGCTGTGCTCCTCTGACCACAGACGAGATCCTTGAATGTAACGATTTGCCTGATTCGCTGGCGATAATCGGCGGAGGCGTTGTCGGCGCGGAATTCGCATCCCTCTTTGCAGCTCTCGGAGTGAAGGTTCATGTCGTTGAGATTCTTCCGTCGATTCTCGGCCAATCAGACGAAGATGTGGTTCTGTTTGTCGGAACGGAATTTGAAAAGGCGGGTATTTCTGTGCACGCAGGTACGCGCATCGAATCCATCGAAGGGAAGAAGGGAGATCTGAAGCTCTCTCTCGCTTCCGGCGCAGTCGTTTTCGTAGAGGAGATTCTTGTGGCGGCGAGCAGGAAGCCATTGACTGAAGGATTGAGCGAGGTCGGACTTGAGCTCGACGAAAAGGGGTTCATAGGTGTTGACGACCGTTTGCGGACGAGCCGCCCCGGTGTGTACGCAGTCGGTGATATCACTGGAAAATGGCAGCTCGCACATGTCGCGTCTGCTCAAGGAGTGTGCTGCGTTGAGAATATCTTCGGTTCGGAACGACCTATGGAATACGATGCCGTTCCCGCCTGTATTTTTACGTTGCCTGAGACAGCGAGTGTCGGTCTGACGGAACGGGAATGCATGCAGAGGAATATAGACTACGTCAAGTCCATGTTTCCGTTTTCCGTGAACGGGAAAGCTGTCGCAGATGGAGAAACCTCTGGTTTTGTCAAGATTCTGGCCGAAAAAGAGTCTGCCAAAATACTGGGAGTGCATATTGCGGGAGCAGAGGCGAGCACCCTGATACACGAAGCGCTTCTCGCGATCAAGCTGGGGTGTACGGCAGACGTAGTGCATAGAATTATTCATGCTCATCCGTCAAGAGGAGAAGCGTTCGGTGAAGCTGTCGATGGATTGAACGGTATGGCGATACATTTGTAACAGGAGCCGTGTGGCGTATAGTTTTTGGATCAAGATATCGAAGAAGGACGAGTTTTGTTCTGTCAAGAGGGCCCGCAGCTTTATTAATTACCACGGAACTCCGGAACACCAAGGCCTCGAAGATGACTTCTTTTTCTAGGAGCCAGTCGGGCTTGTCTCTAAAGCTCCGTCATATAATCGCCATCGGCTCAAGAGTTCCGCATATTTCCAATTCAATAGCGCCTCTTTCAACGCTCCGAAGGGTTTTTTCCCTTTTCGGGGCGTTTTTCTTCATCCGTCGTCAGCATAATATGCATTCTCTTCAATGCTCATGATACAGAATATGGTACAATCATAAACGGCAGGAAACAATACGGGGACGTGGATCCCGACGAAATGCAGAATACCCGTTCAGGTGTTTCGCCCGCATCTTCAGCGCCGCCCCTCGCCTTTTTTCCGGGCGAGGTTTGTTGTGTAAAGGCCGAAGGAGGAAGTCCATCGTGTGGATCACAAAGAAACTCTTGTTGTGCTGTATCATTTCCGCGAGCCTGCTCTTTTCGTTTCCGTCCGGCGGACGAGCGGAGACGACGGATATGACCGATACGGCCGAAGCTCCGACCGCTGCGGAGAAGCCGAATCTTCTCGCCCAGAAGCTCTTCGAGGTCGAAATCGCAAGTCGTACCGCCGAGGAGGAGCTTGCAAAACTGCCCAGCCTCGTGAACAGCGAGCGCACCAGGATATCCAACGAGCTGAACCAGTGGGCCAACACCGATCTCCGCAGAATCATCGAGGAGCACCACAGGCAGGTTGAACGGGCGCTTGAGGAAACGACGCTTCCCGAAGACCACAGCTCCTTCGGCATCTGGTGGAAGCAGGTGAAGGCCGGGGTCTTTCTGAACGAGGATATCGAGGAGGTCGTCGCTCTCTTTGTACAAAGAGCAGGACCTCGACTCTCGGCGGTTCATGAAGCGTTTCAGCGGGAGATGCTGGAGAGCCTGGAGATCCGGAGCCGGACCCTTCTCCGGGAATCGATGGAGAGTATCCGGAAGCCCTTCATCGCAACCGTCAAAGACAGACTCCCTCTGTACAACTCCATTCCGGTTCCCAATACTGAGCGGGCGGCTCTTCTGTTCGTCCTCTCGGAGCAGAAAAACGACATGGGACGCCTCTCCTCGGGTATGGCGGTGGTCGGCGGCGTCGTCCTGATGCTGCTCGGCAGAAAACTCGTCCAGAGGATGATGCATATGGCCGTTATCAAGATCGGAGGAAAGGTGCTTTCGAGGATGATTCCGGTCATAGGTCTGGGCCTGCTCCTGTACGAGGGAATCCAAATGGGGCAGGCGAAGGAACTTTTCGAGGAGGAGCTCAGGAAGAGCTTTCTGGCCGAATACACCGCCGATGTGACGGTGGATTCGGTCTGGAATTCGAGCCCGGACGGGGTTCTTCCGTCGATGAAACAGGAAATGGACCGCAACATCAGCGCACTTTTGAACGACTGGGAGAAGATCTGCCGCTCGGAGGCGGTTTCCATGATACACAGCGCCCGGGTGCTCGCCTCGTCCGAACACGTGCGCGACTATGTGACCCTCGAGCTTGAAAAGGGAGCGGATTTTCAGCTGATTCTGCAGAAGATGAACACCCTCTGGGATGCGTTCGGGCCCTATCTGGCCCACGAACCGGTGGAGTTCTTCGAATCGATTCTCATCGACTCTCCCGACCGGAACGACCTCCGTTTGCTCTCAAGGGACCAGGGGAGCCGGTTTATCGAGCTGTACAAGGCCTACGGCGCGGACTTCCTGAAGGCGGTCAACAAGATCGGCGTGGAAAACTATATTTCGACGGAATGGAAAAACAGCGACGTCAACTGGAGCGTCCTCAACAGGAGTCTCGACTTTCTCGCCGACATCAGCGGCAACCGGAACGCCGCGCGGGGTCTTCTTTTTCTGATACAGGCGAATGTTCCTCTCGACGGCTTCTCTCCGGACCTGATGGCGAAAATCGCCGTCAAAAAAGATCTTTTCCTGAGGATATGGGACGCGATCGCCCCCGATGCGCGGAAGCTGGCGGTGTTCTTCGAGAGCGACCGTTCTCTCGAAATTCTCGAACGTTCTCTGAACGCCTTCCCCGAAGCTTCCAGAGTCTTTCTGCGCGGTTACGGCGTGGAGTTCTGGACATCCTGGTCGAACGACGACATCTTCGATCTTCTGAGAGTCTCGGAGATCCGGGGAAGGAGCGGCGGGAGGATAGGTGCGGCCTCCATCCGTCCTGAGGAGCGGGCCGATGTGCTGGACGTCTTCCGGCGGGCCGGAGAGAGAGGGATCATTCTCTGGGATATCCACTCGAAAGAGCCCACGGGAGGAATCGCCAAAACGCTTGCTCTCCAGAGCATCGAATGCCTGTCCGATGGGTATCCGTTTGAAGATATGAAGGATCCGGAACTGGTCCGCTTCGCCGTTGCAAGCAGAAAATTTCCAGCAGGGAGATTCTTCTACGACACTCTCAAGGGTGTCGGCAGCCTCGTCCGGTACCTCCTGTTAGGCGTCCTCCTCTCCGCCTTCGGCGGCTTTTTCTTCGTTGTATTCAAAAGGGTACGCGGATCGCTCCGCTCTTCTCCCGGCCGCTACGACTACGACGTCGAGGCCCGGAGCACCGCTGAGCGGAAGATGCTGAAGGACGTCTTCTCGGAAGGGACGGCCCGCAAGGAAGAAGAGCAGGCCGGAGATTCTCCGCATGGAGGAAATGCCCGAAAAAGACCGGATGAAAACGGAACGCGGAAAGAACTGCCGGCAAGCGAAGACGAATCTCCTGCGTCAAGGGAATCAGGATCGGAATCGATTGAAGAGACTGCCAGTAACGAAGCGGAAGAGGAGAAGAATACGAAAAATGGCGAATAAACGAGGGATTCCTGTCCTCACGGTGGATGTAATTCCGGGCAAGAAGTGCGAGTATCTCGGATGCGTTTCGGCGTCCTGTTGCCTTTCAAAATCGCTTGTGCAGGACGTTGCATCGAATGTGAAGAACTGGACCGTGGGTGGCGAGCTGACACGCTACACCGACATGATCGACGACGCGGTCGCCCTGGTAGTTGAACGGCTGGGCAAAATGGCGCAGAAAATGGGAGCGAATGCCGTCATCGGATTTCGCCTCTCCACGACCAGCGTCTCAACGGGTGCTGCGGAGCTGATAGCCTATGGTACGGCGGTGCGCTTTCCGGACCTTGACTCCTAGCCGGCGGACCCGTCCGCCGATCTTCTCCGTCGTGGCAGCCACATGAGCGTGATCACGACGGCGGTAAGAAGGCAGAAGAGTGCGAAGATGCGGAATGCCCACGTCGTTCCCAGCAGCGTCGAACCGAATCCCATGTAGAGGGGGAGCAGAAACCAGCTCAGGTCCATCGAGAAGTGGACCAGGGCCGATGCCTTGGCGCGAAGGCGGGGCGGCGCGAGGTCTGCCGTGAGCGCCAGGTGGGCGGGATAGCCGTACCCAACTCCCATTCCATAGAAAAGGCCGGAGAGGACCATTCCGGTCCGCGAGCCGACGTACGAGAGCCACAAGAGGCATATCGCCATCAGCAGGAAAGAAGGACCCGCAAAGGCCGTCCGCGGGTAGCGGTTGAACAGGTTCCTGCCGGCCGTTCGGACGAAAAGAGCACCCCCCGCCATGGCGAAGATGAACCACGACGGAACAAGTCCTTTCTCCAGCAGCAGGCTCCCGATGTAGACGATCGAGGAGTCGCAGAGACCGAAGAAAAAACAGGAGAAGAGGATTTTCCATGCAGGTGTTTCGCGGAAGAGATCGCGATAACTCCCCCACTTCATGGAAGCGGTGGTCTCCGCGTATCCGGTGTTTCTCTCGGGATGAAGCCGCAGGGCCAGGGTCAGGGCCAATGCCGATGCCGCGACCGGAAGGAGCAGGTATATCCTGCCGAGATCGTTGCGGATAAGAAAATCGGTTAACGGCACGACGGTGAACATGGGTACGATGCTGCCTACGGCGACGAGCGCGAAGGCCAGGCCTCGTTTGGATTCCTGCACCACCAGCGCCTGGTAGGTTGTAAGGGCGATCATGAAGATGCTGAACCCGATTCCCATGACGATGCGGATTCCCACGAAGAAGGAGAAGGACCCCCGGTAAAATTGAAGGACGGCTGCGCAGGCGAGGCAGAGCAGCGACGAGCAGATCATGCTCCCCTTGATGCCGCAACGTTCGGTGATCCAGCTTCCGACCGGCCTCACCGCCGTGGTGGCTGCATAAAAGACGCCTACCAGAATACCCGCGGAAGCGGGGGAGTACCCCTGTGTGCTCAGATAGGGGGCCAGAAAGAAGAAGGCGTTGGTGTAGGAATGAATGGCGAAGTTGATGACCATGAGCGAAAGAATGAGCCGGTCCATAAGAGCCTCCGCAGAATGATGTCCGTGAAATCTCCGACCGGCCTTTTCAGCCGGCCGGTTTTTTTCACGCAGGTTGTATTGTATGCCGGAATGCGGATTTATTCAATCGACGAAACGCCCCTCCGTTTTAGGAGGGGCGTTTCGTAACGTTCGTTCGTGATCGATCGGGTTACTGGCTGATCGCGTTCACGGGGCAGACGGAAACACAGCTTCCGCACTCGATGCAGGAATCGTCAACAACGGCCTTGCCGTCGACCATGGAAATCGACTCCACGGGACAGGTTCCCACGCAGGTTTCACAGCCCACGCATGCTTCCTTATCGACAACTGCTTTTGCCATAATGCATTCCTCCTCAGCAAGGGATGTTCTAAGAACGTAATTCAACGCTCCGGATTATACATCACTTTCGTTTTCCGGGCAACTTCAAGCCCTGTCGCTTCGGGTTCCCCAGAGAATCGACGGAGGATATTCAGCCTTGGGATCGCGTGTGATCAGGCGTTCCAGCTCCTTCTGCGGCGATGAATTTTCATAGAGCAGACGATGCACTCCCCGGGAGATGGGAAGGTCTATCGAGAACTTTCGGGCCGTCTCCACAACCGCCCTCACAGTGAAGGCCCCTTCGGCGATCTGGCCGATCTCCGTCTTTGCCTCCTCGAGAGAGAGGCCTCTGCCAAGCGCAAGACCGAGTCGGAAGTTGCGCGACTGCGTGCTGTAGCAGGTGAGGACGAGATCTCCCATTCCGGCAAGACCGGCAAGGGTGAGAGGGTGGGCTCCCAGCTTCTCTCCCAGTCTCATGATCTCTGCGAGCCCCCTGCTTACGAGCGCTGCACGGGCGTTGTCCCCGAGGCCGAGAGCGGAGGACATCCCGGAAGCGATCGCCATGATGTTCTTGACGGCTCCTCCGGTTTCCGTTCCAGTCACATCCGCCGACGTGTACACCCGGAGCCGCGGCGCGTTCATTAGATTCTGCCAGAGAAGCGCCGATGTCTCGTGCTCGGACGCGACTGTCAGCGCGGTGGGGAGTCCTCGAACCACCTCGCCGGCGAAGCTCGGTCCGGAGAGCACCGAGTAACGGCTTTCCGGCAGCGTTTCTCCCAGGATGCCGCTGATTCGCAGGCCCGTCGCGATCTCCATGCCCTTTGCTACGTTGCAGATCTCCGTGTTGTGCGTACAGAAAGAGCGTACCGATGGGAGAAAGTCCCGCAGCGACTGGGTGGGGAGGGCGAGAATCCAGTACCGCGAAAAGAGTGCGGCTTCCTCCGGGTCGGATGTGGATGAGATTCCGGGCGGAAGAAGGGTCGACTTGTGGTAATCCGGGTTATAGCAGGTAGTGTTGATTGCCCGGGCCTGTTCTGCCCGGCGGCACCAAAGGCAGACCGAATGGCCGCTTCTCGCCGCCGAGACGGCGAGCGCGGTTCCCCAGCTTCCTCCGCCGAAAACAGTCAATTCTGCCATGAGATCTTCCTCCTTTGAATCAGAGAGCCTCTTCTCTTTTTGTGTCCGGCGTGAGGAACAGCATGACCGTTCCTCCGAACATGAGGAGAGAGCCGGCGAGGATGGCCGGAACGAGAGAGCCCGTGAGATCGCGCAGGAATCCCGAGACGAGAGGAGCGACGACAGCCGACGACATGATTGTCGCGTTGAAGAAGCCGATCGCGGCGTTCATTGAATCGGGATACCTTCTGCTGACGATGTCGCCTACCCATGCGACCGCAACCGGCGAGAATGCCGTGTTGCTGAAGACTCCGAAGAGCAGGAGCGTCGAGATAATTGCGGGCGTACTTCCTGCCCGTGTGAGCAGAAAGAGGGCGATTCCGCTCGCCGGAAGGACCAACGCGGCTATTCTCTTGCGGCCGAAACGGTCAGACATCCTTCCCCAGAGGACTCCGCCGGGAAGTGCCGTGAGCGCGATGAGCCCTGTGTAGAGGCCGGATGAAGAGAGCGAGAAGTTCCTCTCTACCTGCAGGAATGTCGGGCCCCACGTCGCGGCGGCCCAGAAACCGTACAGAGAGCAAAATGTGGCCAGGTTGATCTTCCAGATGTCCCGGTCGCGGAAAAGTCTTTTGTACGCGTCGAACGACGGAGAAACCGCACTGCGGATATTCGGAAGGAAACGATGGAAGGCGAGAAGCATAAAAACCGTCGGAACGGCCAGTACGAGAAAGGGAGGACGGTAGTCCCCGAAAAATTCATAGAGCGGTCCGCTTACCGCCATGCCGCCGAGAGTGCCGAGCGCCATTCCCATGCCGATGAATCCCGAGCTGATTCCCCGTTTTTCGGGAGGGACCACGGACAGCATCGTTCCGAAACAGCACGGATAGTAGGCCCCGGCGCCGAATCCGTGCAGGGCGGAGAAGAAAAGGAGGAGAGGGAACGTTGTTCCGAAGAAACCGAATCCGAGGAGTCCCGCCCCCGAGAGAGCGAACATGAAGATAAGGACCCGTTTGGTTCCCCATCGGTCGGCTGCGAGACCGCTCGGGATCTGCATCAGGACGTAGAAAAAGAAGTAGGCGCTGGTGATGGCTCCAGCCTGCGCGGACGAAATATCCAGGGTTTCCGCGATGATCGAAAGAAGCGGGTAGAGCGCTGTCCTGTCGGCATAGAGCACCGCCCAGCCTAAAATGAGCACGGCAATCATAAGACTATCTCCTCCAAGAAAAAAGTCCCTTCATTGTATCCCTTTCCTCGAAAATTGCCAGACCCCGCTTTCGGCGCTACAATAGTGGGAGAGATTAAGAACGAGGATATCGAACGTTCCTTTAAAGGCGAACGGTAGGGGAGGAGCGGGCATGCCGTTGGAAGAGTTGCCCCACAAGCTGCGGGAGATTCAGGAGAAGATAAGCGAAGCTCTTCATTACAGTTTGGACAGCATTGCGGCTCTTCGTGCGGAGGAAGAGGAGAGGCTTTTCGAGATCCGTACCCGCAAGGAAGAGATCCTGCAGGAGCTGAATGAAGTGATTGTCGCGGCGGACAAGGCGGAGGCGGAGTATCGCCGCTCCCGCGAAGCCCTCCTTGCCGCCAGCCGTTCCGGAAGCGAACAGCGGGAGAAGGAGGCCTACGAGCGGGCCATGCATTTGATGAAGGTCCGCGGAGCTTTCGAGGAGCGTGAAAAACTGCTTGCCCGACAGAGGGACGAGTTTGCGCGTGAAGAGCGGCGCATCGAAAAGATCCTTCTCCGGAGCGAGGAGATGGCGAACCGCTTCCGGGTGGCGCTGAATCTTTTCAACATGGACTTCGACGAAGAAGCAGTGCGGGAATCCGCCGGTGAGAATCCGCTTATGTCCGGGGTGCTCCTTGCGGAAAGGGAGAGCATCACGCTCGCTCGGGATCTGCACGACGGCCCCATTCAAAAATTTTCGGGAGCAGGGCTTATGATCGACCTCGCAAAGGAGTTTCTCGACCGCGGGAATTTCTCCAAGGCCGCTGACGAGCTTGTCAGAACACGGGCGCATCTTGCCGACGCCCTGGCGGAATGCCGCTCGTTCCTCTTTCAGCTGAATCCGTCGGGACTGAAGGACGGACTGCACATTCCCCTGGGCCGGCTGGCCTCCCAGGTGCGCTCCCTCACAGGCGCCGATGTCCTCTTTTCGATCGAGGGGCGCGGGGACACGATGCCCCTCCCGGTACGGACGGCGGTCTTCAAGATTATCCAGCAGGCTGTATTGAACGCTGTCAAAAACGGCAGTGCGAGGACAGTGAAAGTCCTCGTGGGGATAGGCATCGGGATACTCCGCGTGAAAATCTCCGACGACGGAGTCGGCTTCGATGTGCCGGAGGAGAGGCGAAATGCGGAGGCACGCGGCGCCTACGGTCTCTTCAACATGGAGGAGCGAACACGTATGCTCGGAGGGACCCTTTCGATCGAAAGCGAGCAGGGACGGGGAACGACCGTCTCGTTCGATGTTCCGCTTCACGGAAAGTGACAACCGGCAAAAAAGTGCCGCCCTTCGAAACCCCGGGGGCGGCACTTTTTTTTCAGTTGCTCAGGCGCTGAGCCTTTTTGCCTTTCGGCGTTCGTTGTCGTCCAGTATGGATTTCCGGAGTCGGATCGCCTTGGGCGTCACCTCGACGAGCTCATCTTCGGCGATCCATTCGAGAGCCTTTTCGAGTGTCATCTTCCTGGGCACGTCGAGCTTCACGGTGAAATCCTTCGTGGAGGACCTGTGGTTGGTGGCCTGCTTCCTTTTCGTCGGATTGCACGGCATGTCACCCGGGCGCGAATTCTCGCCGACGATCATGCCTGCGTATATCTTGTCCATAGGCGAGATGAAGAGGGTTCCCCGCTCCTGAAGGTTCTCAAGCTGGTAGCTCGTGGCCTCGCCGGTATCGAGACTGACAAGCGCGCCGCGGTTGCGCGGTGAAATTTCCCCCGCCCACGGTGCATATCCGGAAAACCTCGAGGACATGATGCCAAGGCCCCGGGTGTCGGTGAGGAACTCTCCCCGGTAGCCGATGAGCCCTCTCGTCGGGACGGCAAAGAAGATGCGCATCAGCCCTGTGCGGAGATTCTGGATCTCCTGAACACGGGCCTTTCGCCTCGACAGCTTCTCGAAGACGACTCCCTGGTGCTCCTCCGGAATATCGACGACAAGATCCTCCATCGGCTCGAAGGTTTTGCCGTCGCGCTCCTCTGTTATGACCTCCGGCTTGGAGACGCAGAACTCCATCCCCTCCCGGCGCATCTCCTCGATGAGGATCGCGAGCTGAAGTTCTCCGCGACCGGAGACCTTGACACCGTCGGGTCGTCCCAGGTCCTCCATGCGAAGCGCCACGTTGACGTGCATCTCGCGCTGCAGCCTGGCCTTGAGCTGGCGAAGCGTGATCGCCTGACCTTCCTGCCCCGAGAAGGGGCCGTTGTTCACAAGGAAGAACATCGAAACCGTCGGTTCCTCGATGTCCAGAGGATGCAGCGGAAAGTTCTCCATCTCAGGATCGGAAAAGGTATCGCCGATGCCGATCTCCTTGGGACCCGAGATCCACACGATGTCGCCCGCTCCTGCCTCCTCGACCTCGATGCGGTCGAGCCCCCGCGTGACGAATATCTGTGCGGCCTTTGTCCGCTCCTTCCCCGTGATGAGGAAGTTCTCGTTCTCCCGGTCGCTCCGGTCCTCCCAGGCGGTGGTGGTACGAAGGAATTCCTCTCCCTTTCGGATCTTTCCCTGGAGGATTTTTCCGCACCCCATTCGCCCCGTGTATTCATTCCAGGCGATCGTGCTCACCTGCATCAGGAACGGAGACTCCTCGTCGGCAAGCGGCGGTTCCACGTATTCGACAATGGCCTCGAAGAGGGCGTCCATCCCCTTCGAATCCCCTCCCTCGATCTCGTCGAGTTCGCGGACGGCCCAGCCGGCGAGCCCCGATCCGTAGAGAACGGGGAAGTCCGCCTGCTCGTCGTTTGCCCCGAGCTCGAAAAAGAGGTCGAAGGTGGCGTTGAGCGCCAGGATCGGATCGGCCTCCTTCCGGTCGACCTTGTTGATGTAGACGATCGGCTTGATTCCCATCCGGAGCGCGTGGGAGAGGACGTATCGGGTCTGCGGCATCGGCCCCTCTCCGGCGTCCACGAGCAGCAGGACCGAATCGACGGTGGAGAGGATGCGCTCCACCTCGCCGGAGAAGTCGGCGTGTCCCGGAGTGTCGATGATGTTGATCCGGTACCCCTTCCACTCGACGGTGCAGTGCTTGGCGCGGATCGTGATCCCCTTTTCGCGCTCAAGCTCGTTATTGTCCATGAATCGCTCCTCGACGCGGGCATTTTCGCGGAATACCTGTGCTGCTCTGAAAATGGAGTCTATGAGGGTGGTCTTGCCGTGGTCGATGTGGGCTATTATTGCGATATTGCGAATGTGTTCGGCTCTTCTCATTAAACTTCGTTCCTCCGAATGCGGTCCTGGCTTGATGTTTTCTACCGCAGGGAAAGCATGATACAACCTGGAGGTTCGAAATGCAAGAGTATTCGGCGGAAACCTGAATTCAAACCTTCAGGTGTGCGATGTTACATAACTGTTTCCTGAGAGGCAGATCTCCGTAACGATCCCATGGTATCTTCTAGCGGGCAAGAATTCTCACTTTCAAGCCGGGAGGCGGACATTCATGAATACATCGTGCATCGCGGAGAAGGTAGACGAAGTCGAACTGCTGCGATCCCTTCTCCAGGAAGGAGGAATCTTTCCGGTTTTTCAGTCTATTGTGGACACGGCCACGGGCAGCGTCTACGGGTACGAGGTGCTTTCACGAGGACGAGCTCCGCTGGAGTCTCCTCCCGTCTTTTTTTCTGTTGCAAGGGCGAACAACCTTCTTTGGGAGACGGAGAGAACGTGCAGAAGAAGAGCTTTGGCGACCATTAGGGATTCCGTGGGCGCGTCAACGCAGCGTTTTTTTATCAATGTGAGCCCCGGAATTTTCACCGATCCCCGCTTCAGAGAAGTCTTTACAGCGGAAACGCTCAAACCCTACGGATTGGAGCCTCAACGAATCGTCCTGGAAATTACGGAGAGCATCCCGGTCGCCGACTACCATGAACTTGAGATGGTAGTTTCCTGTTTCCGAGAGAGAGGTTTTTCCATCGCCATCGACGACTTGGGGGCTGGGCATTCGGGGTTGAGGACGCTCAGCATCTGTGCCCCCGACTTTCTCAAGCTCGATATGGCGTTGGTTCAGGGTATTTCCACGGATCCATATAAAAAGCACGTGGTGGGTTTCCTGTGCTCTTTCGCTTCGGCTGTCGGTTGCAAGATCATTGCGGAGGGCGTGGAAACATGGGAGGATATGAAGGCCCTTCTCGAGCTCGGAGTGCCTCTTGCGCAGGGGTATTTGTTCGCGCGGCCCGACACGGAATTCCGACGTCCCGCGCATTTTGCTCTTGAGCGCCTGGCTTTGTTGCGGAGGGCCGTATGCAAGGGGGACTGTATCGTGGGAGAGGGACTTCGTTCGCTTGTTATTCGCCGCACAACCGCGCAGAAGGGAGAGATGACCTGTGAGGAACTCGAGCGTATCTTCAGGAAGAACAGGACGCTCGATCACTTGGTGCTCTTGGAGGGCGAGGCGCCTGTCGGCCTCATCACGCGCCAACGCTTCTTTCTAAAGACCGGGGGAACCTTCGGCTACCAGCTTTTCCAGAAACGACCGCTCGACGAGATCTCAACGGCGAATTTTCTCAAGGCGCCGGTCTTCAGTCCGGTGAGCACTCTGGCACAGCTTGCCATGGAGAGGGAGCCGGACGAACTGTATGATCCCGTGATCGTTGTGGACGATCACGGGATTTTTCTTGGTACGGTCACGATGAAGCAGATCATCGTCCGGGCAGGAGAGCTGGAGGTTGAGCGTGCGATGAGCTGCAACCCGTTAAGCGGGCTTCCCGGCAACCGGCATATCCAGAATTGGATAGAAGAAGCTCGGCGGGGAGAATCCTTTACGCTCGTCTACGGCGATCTTGATCGATTCAAAGAGTACAATGACCGGCATGGTTTTCTGAAGGGGGACGAGCTGATCAACCTTACAGCATCCGTTCTCAGGGAAGGTTTGGACGGTTTGCCTCCCGGGTCCCGCTTGGGACACGTCGGAGGAGATGATTTCGTCTGTGTTTGCCCCGGACCGGTTTCTCAATTTGCCTTGGAATCCATCTGCCGGATCTTTGATGAAAGAAAGACGATCTACTTCTCCCCCGAGGAGCGAAACGCAGGATGGTACGAGGCTGAGAACCGGCTCGGAGAAAAGTGCGCTGTTCCGCTCGTCACGCTGAGTATCGCGGTGATCGAAAGCGACAGGATCTCTCCTGAAACGCACCCCGGAAAGATCGCTGAGATAGCGGCCTCGCTCAAACATGCAGTGAAGCAGAAGACGGCCCGGGAGAGACGGAGTGCCTGGATGTTCGAGCGTCGCTGCATCGAACTGAAAACAACGGCAGAGGAAAACGTATCATGACTCTGAGAACGAAATTTATTGCCCTTGCTGTGGGAATAATGCTCACCACCATCGTTCTTGCCGGAATGTCCTATTTCGGAAGTTCCTCAATACTTTTCGAACAGGCTGAAAGAAACGAGAAAGAGGCGAACCATGCGAACGCCCAAGCAGTCGCGGGAAAATTTGCTTCCTTGGAGAATGTATTGCTGACTGCATCTAATAATCTGGCGTTCATGATCGAGGATCTTGGAATTCTTCCTGGAACTACAGGAGGATATCTGCGGACTCTTACGGAAGCCACGGCGGAGCTCGGTTTTCTCTCGATCTCGCTCTCGCTATCCAGCGGTGTTTTTCTCGAAGGGCAAGGGTGGTTTCCTCCGTCAGATTACGACCCCAGGGACGAAGATTGGTATCGCGGGGCTATGGAGAAGAATGGTTCAATCCTGACAGGAATGTATTGTGATCCCAAGACGGGGTGTATGATTGTCACGCTGGCGGTTCCAGTCTTCTCCCCTTATCAGGAGGAACGGCTGCTTGGCGTCCTTTCGGGCGATATCCGAATCGAAGCCCTCGGGAATCTTGCCTCTCTTGCGGAAGGTGAAGGAAGGCTGTTTCTGTTCGATTCGGCCGGGAACCCTCTTCTTGGAAGTGTGGGAGAGGAAGGGGAATTTATTCCTCACCCTCTCCCGGAGGAAGTCCTTCCCCATGTCGGAAAAGAGGAACGTTTTTCTCTGAGGGATTCAAAAGGCGAAGTGTTTCGCGGGACCTCTTTTTTTCTGCCCTACGGTTTCAGTTTGATTGTTCTATCTTCGGAGAGAGAGCTTTTGCTTCCCTTGCGTCGAATGGCGCTTCACCAGGGATTCTTTTTGGGAAGTGCCATTGTGTTGCTCTGCGCGCTTCTCTTTTCAGCCGGGAAGAGCGTATTGAGGCCTATGAACAGCCTTATGCGTTCGGCCAAGGCCGCCGCGGAAGGAGATCTTACCATACTGCCTTCTTTGGATGGCAGGGACGAAATTGCGTTGCTTTCGGCCTCTTTTGCATCCATGATTCATTATCTGAAGGACATACTGTTGGAACTCCGTGATGAAAGTATCCGGATCTCGGGCAATGCGGAAATGATCGATACGATATCGGCCAAGATGTCCGAGGCATTTTGCAGGATTCTCGCCGTTTGTCAAGAGCTGCAAAACAAGCTGGAGGAAAGCGGATTGAAACTCTCCGAAATGAAAAAATACGCCGAGGACTCTGCAGAAGAAGGACGGGTTGCCTCCCTGCTGGCGAACGAGTGTGGTGAAAAAGCACGTTATCTAATGGACGTCGGAGAGAAGACCCTGCTGACTTCGGAGCTCACTGTACAGTCGGTGAGCTTTATGAATTCCTCGTTCGCGAACATGGGTATAGCGCTGAAGCATCTTGAAGAGAAGACTGGTTCCATCTCCGCCATTGTGTCCATGATTGAAGAAATAGCGCGAAAGACGAATTTGTTGTCGTTGAACGCATCCATCGAAGCCGCCCGAGCGGGAAACCGCGGAAAAGGATTTGCCGTAGTTGCCGAGGAAATTCGTCTTCTTTCAAGACAAAGTGGCGAAGCTGCGGCACAGATAGGAAAACTTGCCGGAGATATTCTGAGAGGAAGCTCTCTCGTCGTCAGCGAGACGGGCAGAGGAAAAGATGCGGCTTCAAAGAGCAGAGAGGATATTCTTCAACTGAGGTCGTTTGTCGAGTCGTTGATCGCTGTTTTGAGCGAGATGGAGGTTTCGATTGTATCGATGGCCGGGAAGAACGCGAAAAACGCCGCACTTGGAAGCCGGATTCTCTCCGCTTCGGAGATCGTTGCTTTAATGGCACGGGAAGGGGAGAATGCCGCTTCGACGATGAAGGCGGCGCTTTCCGGGCTCGAAAGAGATGTTCTCGAACTGAAGGAGGGGGCGGCGGAACTTGACCTGAGCGCCAGATGCCATTCGGAACGAATGAAACGCTATCGCCTGGATGATGGCGAATTGCCTCCCGCTTCGCCCCCCGCTTTTCAGGATGTCGCTTAAAGCGCTTCCTTCAGTGCTTTTTCCCACTCTTCCCATGAAGGGACGCCTTCGAAGACCTTCTTTCCATTCACGATCCAGGTGGGATCCGTCCCTTTGATGTTGTAGCGTATGTTGTCTATGAATGAGAAGATGCTTCTGGGGTCCATTACGGAAATCTCAACGCTCTCTCCGTATTGTTCCCGCGTCTTCTGCAGGATGGAGCGGATTCCGGCAACGGAATCCTGGCGTTCCTCCATCGCCTCGCCACCGGGGATATAGGCGCCGCAGCCGCCGCTTCCGCTCGCTGCGCTCTTCTCCATGATCACCTTGACCTTGGTTTTCGCCATTCTCGTTGTCGCCTCCTTAAATTGCAGTGTCATGTTATAATACACTAAAAATTCATTTTGTAACACTGTGAAATTACGGAGCGTTTTATTCTTTCCATTCGGGTCCAAAGACGTCATAATAAGCGCATCAGAAGTAAAAGGAGTGCGGAGTATGGATGAAAAGGGCATGATCGTGTGCTCGACCGATATCGACGAGGGATTGGCCCTCCAGATATGGACCAGGGGAGCGGTACCTCGGCTCGGCTTTGTCAACAGGACCAGGAACACCCGAAAACTGATGCCTTTCAAATGGTTGGAGGGGGAAGAGCGGACGATATCCATGAAGGGAACGGGGGGCGAAACGTTTACATACCCGGTCGAGACGCTCGAAGAGCCCGTGCGGCGCATGCTCTACCAATTCGCCCAGGATCCGGTTTTCAAGGGATTACTCTGGCATACCGTGATTTTCATGTCGGATCTGCTGCATACTCCGAGAGCGGTTTTCGACCGGGCGGAGTTCTCTCTCTTACCGGAGGAAAAACGATGTCGCCTGTGGCTCCTCGACCTGACCGGAGGCGAGGAAAACGGTTATTTTCGTCCGTTTTTCCCGAAAACACCTCCGGAGGATGTGTTCGGGGGGCTTCCGGGCGTCCTCGCGAATGACGGGAAAACCGTGGTCGAACTCAAGAAATCAGGTGTGACGAGAAAGCTCGCCTCCGCCTGCCCGCAGCGATGGTATGATACTCCGCGTATTGCAGCCGCTGCGGCCCTGCTCGGTTTTACCCTGTTTCACGAAGATGGGGCCGATATCTCATCCTTTCTCTGGAAAACCGTCGAAAACGGTATCCCGTCGAAGGGCGCCCTGGCGAACAAGCCCGACAATCCGGTATGTGCACGATTTACACGGAAGATGGCGGGGTATGTCCGCCATTGGCACCTTCTTGACCGTATTGTGTACGAAACCGATCTTGACAGCGTTGAAACTTTGAAGAAAAGAGGGTTTGTCAGAAAACAGCGCCTCCGCCTGAATGCGGGCGATATAGGGACTGTCGAGTATTCCGTCACACTCTGTTTTGAGGAGGAAGGCCGGATGGGAATAGGATGCAGGCCGCTGCAAATGACAAACCGTCACAAGGGGGAGATGATCTTCACGCTCCCGAAGGAGGTCTATGAGAACGCTCTTGAGAACGACTCCTTCGGTGGCGCGAGGGACGACTATTACTCTCTCTCATCGCTTCTCTCCGCGAAGCTTTTCGGTATGTGGAAGGATCGGATCAGCCGCTTCTCGAGCGTTTTTCTAACGTCCGGAGGATAAGGTGACTTCATCGGGGAATCTTCGGATCGGAACGTGCTCGTGGTCGGACCGTGGCCTGGTGCAGAGCGGATGGTACCCTGCCGGCGCCGGAACTCCCGCCTCGCGCCTTTCTCACTATTCGCGCCGCTTCGACACGGTGGAGGTGGATAGTACCTTTTACGCCATTCCGGAGAGAAGCGTCGTCTTTCGGTGGGCGGCCCGGACTTCGCCGGGATTTCTTTTCAACGTGAAAGCATGGGGACTCTTCACGTGGCATTCCGTGAAGTACGAATCGCTTCCCGAATGGGTGAGGAGCGAAATTCCCCGTCCCGAGACCGGGAGACTCGACTTCCAGGAATTGCCGAAGGAAGCCCGTCCGCTTCTCTGGAAGCGTTTTACGGAGGCCCTTGCACCCTTGCGACAGATGGACCGGATGGGGTACCTTCTCTTCCAGCTTCCTCCGAAGGCGGCCTTTTCACCGGTGATGATGCGTTACCTCGAGAGAGTAGCTGAAGTGACTCCTCCCTTCCGCGTGGCGGTGGAGGTACGCAATCGCTCCTGGATGGAACCGGGCAACCGCGAGTCTTTTCTGGATCTGCTGAAGGGAGCGAACATGGCTTATGTAGCCGTGGACGAGCCCGAACTTCCCTGGACCGTGGGGCGTGACGCTCCCGTGACGGCCACATGGGGATCCGTGATCCGCTTCCACGGGAGGAACCGGGAAGCGTGGAGCAGGAAAGACGCCACCGTCGCCGAGCGGTTTCGATACTTTTATTCCGATGAAGAACTTCTCTCGTGGGAGGAGGCGATCAGAAAGGGCGCAGCAGGGGTAGAACGTCTCTTCCTGATGTTCAACAACTGCTTTCGTGATTATGCCGTCAAGAATGCCCAGCGGATGAAATGCCTTTTCGGCCTTCTCTGCCCCCCCGGAGAAGGAGTGCAGAGGGAGCTCGCCTTCGATGACGCCGAGGAGGGCGTTTCAATCTGAAGAAATTTGGTGCATCATGTTGAAAACAGAATATAATCATTGAAAATCGCCTTCATTTCCCGGAGAACGTCTTTTGAAAATCCTTGACGCCCGGGGGAAACAGGTATAGAATACTCCTAACGGGTTATCCGGACGAAGAGAAGAAGCATAACAGAGTTGTAAGTCAGGAAAAACCGAGCAACAGATCCAAAGACAGCAACCGCAACGCAAGTGGTACAAAGAGGTAAAAGAACCAAGAACCGTTCAACAAGGAACTACTGTAACAGATCCGCAAAAAAGATAAACGTGGGATATCTACAGAAACACCTAGGAGTTGGTTGTTTGACACCGAGTCAGAACCACCGTCCGAGATAACCCGTTAGAAGTTCGGGAGGGGACTATTTCCCCTCCCTTTTTCGTAAGCATGCGATCTCCTGTCATTTCACAGCGAAATGCCCGATACGATACGTACGCTCCGGAGTGATCACAAAAGCTCTCCGCAGGGTGTTTGATGCCCGAATGCGGAGAATCACGAATATCCCTTCTTTCTTTCAGTTCTATATTCCATTCAGCGTACGGCCAGTGCGACGACGTGGTAGCGGAGCGGTGAGACGCCGGTCTCCCAGGGGCGCCGATATCCAAGCGTGATGAGGGTATTTCCCCTTCCGACGCTCTCGAAGGTCCACAGCTCCCTCCCGCCCCTGCCCGCCATGCCGCGTCCCGGAGTCTCGTCGGGTGTCTCCATGGAACGCTCCCGGAGGTTGACGACGGAGGTCGTTCCATGGTCGAGAAGGGACCATTCATAGCCCGTGCTCGGGTTCGAAGGGATGATGACGGTATGGCGCCGTCCTCGTTGCATCGTTCCATATTCCATGCTCAGATAAAGATTCCCTTTTTCGGGAACACGGAATCCGTCCATGCGAACGGAATCAAATTTTTGCGGAGAGAATCGGACGGCGAAGACGCTCCCCGGACGGAGACCCGGGATCACAAATTTTCCGGCGGCGTCGGTAACGGCACGCCTGCTTTCCCTACCGTCCCAGACCGTGATCCGTGTCCCGGATGCGGGGTTTCCGTCGGTCGTGAGCACAAGCCCTTCAAGAAGAGCGTTTTCCTCCCCATCTGCGGGAAGGTGCGCAGGCACGAGAAGAAGAGAGACAAGCAAAATACCAGCAAGAATCGATCGCATTATTTCTCACCCCTTTTCTGGTTTGGTTGCGCAGCTATAGTACTGTATTTCCGCTTTGAAAAAAAGCGTAAAAGGCGTACCGACGAGAGCGGGCGAGAGAAATCGGCGGGAAAGACACGGAACTTGGCTGGTATTTTCCAAAGAACAAGTAGTCGTGGATTCTCCCGTATCTCATCGGACCCTGCGGGAAGTTCGCGCGGCATCTCCGGGAAGGAAGAGGCTCATCCCGGGAGAAGACACGAGAGACGATGGCCGATTTCGCTTCTCCATCGTCTCTCGCGGATGTTTTGACCATGTCCCCGACGGTTGTTACTTCATGATGCGTTTTCCAAGAGAAACTACCGGGATGACAAGCAGAAGAAGCGCCGGTATCGCCGTTCCTGATCCTACCGAACAACCGCCGCCGCCCTCCGTGACTACCGAGATTTCACAGGCGCCGGTGAAGTTGCCGTCGCTGGTGGTGGCGGTAATGACTGCATGCCCTACGGAGATCGCCGTCACGACAGCTTCCGCCGTCGAAGAGATTTCACCGGCAGCGGAAGCAACCGGATGTACAGTGGCAACTGAAGGATTGCTGGAGCTCCAGTTCACAGTGGTGTCGCTCGCGTCCGAAGGAGTGATGGTCGCGGTCAGGGAGAAGTTTTGCCCCAGCCAGAGAGCCTGCGATTCCGGAGAGACCGTGACGCCGGTGACCGGTGTACCGACTGAGGTGAAGGCCTTGAGACAGACGTTGGTGTTCCGGTATATCTCCGTAAGGTCCGTCCACGTATTGCCGTCCGTGCTGACGAAGCTTTCTCCGGAATTGGCCGTCGCTTTGTCGCTGTAGCCTGCTACTGGTTGTTCTACGGGAATGGGCCAGTTGAAGCCGGGAGTTTTCAGGCGCACCACCACGGAAAAACGCTCTTCAGCTCTCAATGGCACTTCCGACCAGAGAGGGACTGTATGATAGCCGGCCGCGGTGAGCGTTCCTTCGGTTACGTTGACGCGGATTCCGCTCCGGGGTGCTCCTTCGAGAACGTCTTTCCATATTTCGATCCGATAGCCGGAGCCGGACTGCGCCGCATAGAAGGAGACCGCCTTCAGCACCTCACGGCCGCCGGCGCCTTCCTTGTCTGCCGATGCGACGCCTTCCGCAGAGAAAATGTTTGCGAACCATGCGGTGTCGGCGCCGGACCCGATCGCGTTGATCCAGCCGAGAGGATCGTACTGGTAGATTTTGTCGAAATTGGTTTTCGGTGCGCCGATGAAGAGCGACGGTTCCAGGATGCTGGGTTCGTGGTACGAGATCCAGAAGGCGCCTTCGTCGCCGAAATCGGTTCCCCAGCTGTTCTTGAGAAGCCATGCGCCGTCGCCTGGGGGATTTATGGTGAAATTCGCCGCCGGGTAATCGTCGTTCCATCCTATAAGGGTCACCATGTGGTTTGCGTTGTTTGAGGGGTCATCGTTGAAATACCCCCGGGTAAGAGGGTTGTAATATTCGCTGTCCCAGTGAAATGCCATGCTGAGTGCTCCATGTGCCATGATGGCCTGCTTTGCGGCTGTTCCGTCGAATTGCTTGTCGAGATTCAGCAGATGGACGTGCTCCAGATGCCATGAAACAGGATCTGTTGCTTTGGGTCTGCTCGATTCAGGCCAGGGGCTGACGTTCTGGTAGGGGCGATCGCTCTCGCTGACCGCACCGGTCCATCGCGCCAGAATCGCCGCGGCCTTGATTCCCCATCCCCCCTGGTCGAAGATCGGGTCCTCGCCGGGCAGGAGCGTGTCCCGTGCAAAAGCCGGAAGGGAGGGGTTTTCATCGACGTATGTAAAGTAGGCAAGGTGCCACTCGGAGAGGTCGAGGTCGCCCGCTCCGTTCTTTTTGAGCGTAGATTCAAGGGAGGCGAGCGCTCCGAAGGCCCAGCAGGTACCGTACGGATTCTGATCGCGTACCGCTGTGACGGCGTGATGATCCCGAAGATCGTATCGTGACGGCAGGGCGGCCGCGGAGCCGGCATAGATGCCGTTTACCGGCGGCACGATATGCGAAAGATCGAGAGGTGAAGGGCGGTAGCCGAGAGACATTCCGTCGGGCCCCGTCGCTCTGAAAACAGAGATTTGTGCGTGTCGTTGAAAATCGAGGAATCGTGGATTGGTCGGCGCCGAACGCCATATCCCGGAATCTGCGGATGCGGATGAAACCAGAATGAACAGTAAAACGAAAAGAAGCCCTGTCAATATCTTTGTATGTGCTGATCTCTTCATGGAGTACCCTTCCTTTCCTGCGAGTGTGTCCCCGGGAAGAATGCGACTGTCGTGCTTCTCCCCGGGGACGGGACTTCCCTGCGGGTTGTTACCAAAAAAGAAATCGGGATGTTTCTTGTATCCTTTTTCTGATGTTACATGTTTCTCTTCTTCAGGATCGCGGCAAGGGGAAGTGCCAGCAGGAGAACGGCAGGAAGCGCTGATCCGCCGGCGACTGAACAACCGCCGCCGCCGCCTCCGGCTGTTACAGTGATTGTGCTGCTTGCTGTGAAGTTTCCGTCATTGGTTCTGACGGTGATGATTGCGTCTCCGGCGGCGACGGCGGTTACTGTGGCGTTGGCGGAGGCAGAGATGTCTCCCGCTGCGGCCGTCGCAGGAGTGACGGTCGCGACGGACGGGTTGCTCGAAAGCCAGGTTACCGTCGCGTCGCTCGCGTTTGAAGGGTTAACTGTCGCGGTGAGGGATGCCGTTTGTCCCACCGAGAGAGTCGCTGACGCAGGGGATAGCGCAACACCCGTTACCGGTACGCCCGCGGAGCTGAAGGCCTTCAGGCAGACGTTGGTATTCGAAGATACCGCAGTCATGTCGGTCCAGCTGTTGCCGTCGGCGCTGACGAAGCTCTGACCTGAGGTAGCCGTCGCTTTTTCGCTATAGCCCGGTATCGGTTGTTCCACAGCAATCGGCCAGTTGTATCCCGGGGTCGTCAGCCGGACTACGATCGAGAAGCGTTCTCCCGCTGCCAGGGCCACATCGGAAGAGAGCCGGACCGTATGATAGCCGGCGGTGACCAGTGTCCCCTCCGTCGTATTGACGAGTGTTCCGCTCCGCGGCAGAGGGGCTCCTACCGCGACTTCCTTCCGGACCTCTATAAGGTAGGAGGCGTTGGATTGTGCGGCGTAGAAGGAGACGGCCCTGAGCACTTCGATTCCTCCGGCGCCTCCCTGCGACGCGGCTCCGGCCGCAGTGAAGATGTTGGCGAACCAGCCGGTGTTGCTGCTCGCTCCTACCGACTCCGTCCATCCCAGGGGATCATACTGGTAGACGCGCTCGAAGTTCGTATTCTCCGCACCGATGAAGAGAGCGGGGTATCCGATCGTCGGATCGTTGTATGAAAGCCAGAAATAGCCGGCGTTTCCCCAGCCTGTTCCCCAGCTGTTCTTGACCAGCCACGCACCGTTGCTTCCCGGGTTGGTGTTGAAGTTCGCAGCAGAGTAGTTGTCGTCCCATCCCGCGATGGTGACCATGTGACCGCCGCCGCTCTGCGCCGCGTTGTAATAGGCGTATGTGGTCCCGTTGTAGGCCGAGTTGTTCCAGACGATCCTGATGCTCACCGCGCCCGTGTTCATAAGGGCTTGCTTGATCGTGTCCCTGTTGAACGGTCCTCCGAGGAAATGGACGTGCTCCAGATGTTTGGCTACAGGATCGGAGGCGAGCGGAGTGCTCGATGGAGGCCAGGGGCTGACGTTCTGGTACGGTCTGTCTGTTTCGTTCACTGCGCCTGTCCATCGTGCGAGGATAGCTGCGGACTGGAAGTGGCTTCCTCCCTGGTCGAAGATCGGGTCATCGCCGAAGCCCGGCGCGCTTTGTGTAAAAGCGGGGCGAGAGGGGCTTTCATCGACGTAGGCGAAATAGGCGAGATGCCATTCGGAAAAGTCGAGGTTGCCGAACCCTCTTTTCCTGAAGTTCGATTCCATTGAAGCCATCGTGCCGAAAGCCCAGCAGGTACCGTAGGGATTCTGGTTGCGAACCGCGGTGATCGCACCGGAGTCGCGGAGATCGTACTGGGCCGGGAGAGCCTGTACCGATGCGGCGTAGGCTCCCGAAACCGGCGGAACGACGTGAGAGAGGTCGAGCGGGGAAGGACGGTAGCCGAGCGGATATCCGCCGGGGCCTGTCGATTTCTGGAGAACACGGTACCCCTGTTGCTGCAGTTTCAGGAATTCAGGATTTCTCGGTGCCGAAGAGAAGATAGTCGCATCCGCGAAGGCGCATGAGACAAGGAGAAGGGCGAGAAGGAGCGCACCCGACACCGATAACCAAGAGATATTGCGGAATTTGTTCATCGCACATCACTTCCTTTCATTTTTTGGGAACGTCTGCGGTGAGCCTTTCCCGTCATTTCGGATCTTCGAATTGTTGCCGGACGTTCAGCGTACAGAAAGAGAAAATACGTGATATCGGGACGGAGAGATCGCGGTCTCCCAGGGGCGGCAATACCCCAATACAATTGCAGTGCTCCCCGCTCCGAAAGTGTTGAAGCTCCACGATTCCCAGCCGCCTCTTCCGGAAACCTCCCGTGAGGGCTGCCTGCCCGGAGAGCTCCATTCTCCGCCGGCAGGAGGATCTTTGGGCGTGTTCCATTCGCTGTCGGGAGCAGTCTCTACCTTGTCCGTCTCCATCGAATTTTCACGGAATGCGGCGACGGAGCTGTTCCCAAGCTGAAAGAGGAACCATTCGTAGCCGGTCGACGGATTTGAAGGAACACGGGTGGTGTAGCGCTGTCCTTTATCGGCTGCGCCGTACTCGATGCTCAGATAGAGATTCCCACTCTCGGGAAACCGGAATCCGTCCACACGCACGGAAGGGTACCGCTTCGGTGTAAAGCGGACGGCAAAGACGGTTCCTGCAGGGATGCCTGACACTGTGAACTTCCCTTCGCCGTCGGTTACCGCTCCACGGTTCGTCCGGCCATCCCAGACACTGATATCCACTTCCGGGGCCGCGTTTCCGTCGATTGTCCGAACTATTCCCTCAAGAAGAGCGCCGCTGCTTCCCTCAACAGGCGTTGCCGCAGGAAAAGCGCAAAAAACCAAAAATACGAAACATAATACTGCAAGTGAACGCATGCGTTCCCACCACCTTTTTTGTAATTTTTCGTCTCTCGATGATACCCCTTTTCAACGGTAAAAACAAGAAGATTTCCGCCCGAAGATCATGAAAATAAAAGAGGAGGGAGTGTGACTGTCCATTCGGGACAGGTCATACTCCCTCTTCTTGAGATCGATAATTCCGGCGAACTTGAGATTGTGCCTACTTGGCGGACCTCTTCGTCAACATGGCAAGGGGAATCAGGAGCAGAAGAATCGCCGGAATCGCCGCTCCCGGGCCGACAGAGCAGCCTCCTCCTCCGCCTCCTCCGGCGGAAACTGTCACTTCGCTGGTGGCAGTGTATTGACCGTCGTTGGTCATGACGGTGATCGTCACCGTTCCGGCGGCAATCCCCTCGACCGTCGCAGACGAAGTCGCAGAAACGCTTCCCTGTGCTGCGGTTACAGGAGAGAC
The DNA here is from genome assembly GCA_964426245.1 of uncultured Synergistaceae bacterium. Taxonomy (GTDB): domain Bacteria; phylum Synergistota; class Synergistia; order Synergistales; family Aminobacteriaceae; genus JAAYLU01. The sequence goes on along the minus strand of CAYRPJ010000030.1, from coordinate 11,794 downwards.
TCTGGCGATCGACGAATTGCTCGAGAACCATGCCACCGTCGTGTCGTCCGCATCGTCCGGTTCAATGGTCGCCGTCAGGTTCGCTCTCTGCCCGACTCGAAGGTTGAGCGACGCCGGCTCGAGGGATACTCCTCTGACAGGGACCGGATTGACCGCCGTGATGGATGCGCCGAGGTCGAGATGGCCGTTCGTCGTGACCAGCCCGTCGAGGTTGGCGTTCGGAGCGACGTAGTTCAGTATTCTTGACTTTATCTGCGAGGCCGTCTCCTCCGGACGCTTGGCCGCGAGAAGGGCGGCCGCTCCGGCGACGTGCGGCGTCGCCATCGAGGTTCCGTTCATTGTGGCGTAGCTGTTGCCGGGCGTTGTGCTCAGGACGCCGCTGCCGGGGGCGGCCAGTTGAACGTAGTTCGGACTGTAGTTGGAGAAGTCAGAGCGTCTGCCTGCAGAGGTGATCGAAGCCACCGTGATCATGTTCTCGAACCGGAAGCTTGCCGGGTAGGGGAGCATCCCCCGGTAGTCCCGAAAAGGATGGTAAGGATCGGAACCGGGGCCGCCGGGTCTGTCGATATTCTGGAACTCGTTTCCGGCTGCTACCACCAGAAGAATCCCGGCGTCGGAGACCGCCTTGTGCGCCAGTGCGTATGGGTTGGTATTCGGGTTCGTGATAGGAGTGCTCCATCCGCCCAGGGACATGTTCGCCACCCTGATGTTCAGACCGCGCCGCTTCTGTGCGACCACGTAGTCCAATCCGGCGATGATCTGCGCGTCGTTGCCGAATCCCCTCGCGTCGAGGACCTTCACGCCCAACAGGCTGACCTGCCAGTTGACGCCCGCCACGCCGACGGCGTTGTTTCCAACGGCGCCGATGGTTCCCGCGACATGGGTTCCGTGGCTGTGATCATCCATCGGATTGTTGTCCCCGTTGACGGTGTCCCGGCCGAAATTACCGTCGAGGTCCCGTCCCATGTTGGCGGAAAGATCGTTGTGATTGTAGTCGATTCCGGTGTCGATGACCGCCACGTAGATCTCGCGGCTGCCGATCGTCTCGTCCCATGCACGGGGAGCGCGGATGTACGGCATTCCCCAGAGATCCCCGTAGCGGGGGTCGTTCGGCGTGCGCGAGATGCTCCTGATGTAGTTGGGAGACGCGCCGAGCACTCCGTGGACTCTCTCCAGTTCGGCGAGCAGCTGTTCGGTGCTCTTCGACGAGCTTTTTATGTGGAATATGTTTTTTTCAACGCCGGCCGAGATGGCACTGAACGTTCCGACGGGCTGCGCTCCGACGGAGGCGGCGACCCGTTTCGCGGAGGCGGAAATGCTTGCCTCGAAGGCGGCGGAGTTCCCTGCGGCAACTTCCGTCGGGCCTTCAAGCACGACAAGGGCTTCCCCCTCGACATACTCTCCCCGGAGGTCACCGCCGGCGAAAGCAGCTCCGGCGAACATCAAGAGTGCCAGTATCAGTGCAGCAGAATATCTTCTTTTCATTTCCAGTTCACCATCCATCCTCGGTTAATGTTTGCAGCGGGCTTCGTTATGCAGTATTCATCGGCTGCCCGATATAAAAAGCGTTCTATGGAGCGGCAATACCTGCCGACGGAGTTGAAATCATTTTTTTCACCTCATTGGGCGAGACGGCTTCAATAAAATGATCGGAGCGGAGCTCCGAAAGAAGCGCCTGTTCAAATCCGGCATCGGCGGCTCCCTTGTCGCTGCGGACAAAAAACATTCCTTTGCCGCTGGACTCGGAAATCGCGCTGAACGTATTTTCCACGGTGAGGCCGAACTTCACGCTCAAATACTCGGCCTGCATCTCCAGCATCATGGCGACAGCAACGGTACGGTCCCTCCCCTCGAGAGACAGAACGCTTTCTCTCGCCTTGAAGAGAACCAGGTATTCCCCTGGAATCACTTCGGTGTTTCCTCGAGATACAGAAGCTGTTTCGCTCATTGCAGTTCCCCCCATCACCGTGAAAAGCAGTATTCCGACAAGCAGGGCCGGGAGATTTCTTCTCATTTGCTCGTCACACTCCTTTTTGGTTATATATCGCTGCGTTTCCATCGCGGCGCAGGAATAGGATAACAGTGTTCATGTCCCTGAGAAAAGCGCCGGAATACTGATCATATCCGGCGCTTTTCTTAAGATGATACTACCAGCCGCCTCCTCCTCCTCCTCCTCCTCCTCCTCCCGAGGAGCCGCCGCCCCCGGAACCGGACGAGGAGCCGGGAGGTGTGGATGCCGAGGCAATAGAACCCGATACCGCCGATGCGACCGATGCGATCCCGGAACCGGTGTAGAACGAGGCGAGGTTCGATCCGGCGTACCACGAAGGCTGGTACCCTTTTTCCCTGAGCATGTTCTCGAACCGGTTCGCCCAGGTCTCCGCGACGTCGAGAGCAAAGGCGTACGGCAGAAGGGCTTCGAATACTTCCGGCGTCTCCTCCGGAGGGTTGAACATCTCCAGGCGGTGTCGTTCCGCCGTCGACATGTACATGGCGAGTCCCTCAGCCTCCGCAAAAACGTCGTTTCCCCGGGGGGTCCGGATTGTCATCAGCTCGTGGAAGATGACCACCACCAGCACGATCGCGAGCGACGTCAGAGGAATGAATATCATCCGGAGGCCGAACACAGCGAAGATTCCGATGAGAAGAAGTCCGGCGATAAGGCCCGGCAGGAAGCTGGTGACCAGTTTCTTGAAGAAACCGCCTCCCTCTCGAAGTTGTGCAACGGATCGCTTCAGAAGAAATCCTGCCAGTGTGAGCACGACCGTGATGATTGCGGAGAGTACCGCAAGTTCCTCCTGTTGCCCCCAGATCATCAGGAGCCACGCGAAAACGGGTATCGAAAGCGCCGAGAGCCAGAGCAGAGTGTTCTTCGAAAAGAGGTCTTTCCCGGTTCGAGAATAGTACTCTTCGAGTTTTTTTCTTGCCTTGCCCAGAATTTCGTGGTTTTCCCGCCGCAGGAGAATGTTTTTTCGTCTGTACGCGAAGAGCGACGAAAGAAGTGTCTTTTCCGCGCCCGGAGATGACGGCGCCGGTGTATCAAGGCGTTTCAGCGAATATGCCCTTCCTCCCAGGCGTGCGGAGAGAGCCGCGAGACCTCCGAGAATTCCGTTTTTTTCTCCCTGCAGCATCTCCTGGATTTGCCGCGGAGTCAGGTCCTCGATCAGGATGTACCCTTTCACCGCCAGATTCAGTATTTCAGCGGCAAAGCAGGTGTTGTCCATTCCCATTCTCCGGACGTACCGCAGAAAGCCCGGGCTCTTTCCGTCCACAGGAGAGAAGAGAGGGATGATCGCGGGCATGGGAGGATCTTTTCCCCATCGAAGCCAGAGCAGAAAGTAGGCGAGAAGAAGAAGGAGAGGCACCGCTACGAGAAAGTGAATGGAATATTTTTCGAAAAAGAGGATCCTCAGTGGAATTTTCGGCTGGGTGACGATCCCTTTGGGCCATGTATAAACGACGGTAAGCCCTTCTCCCGGCGCCAGAGAGGCTGTCGTCTCGACCGTTTTGTCGGGGAGGACCCGGGCGTCCTGCCCGCGCGCTCCATGCCATCCGGTGTAGAACTCGACGGAGTTGAAAGGGGCGTCGCCGGGAATGGAGAGCGAAAATCGGGCTTCATCGATGGGAAAGGCCCATTCGTTTCCGGTAACGTTCCAGTACAGCTCGTCGTGGCCGTCGAAAAAACCCACCTGATGTGTCGTGACATAGACCAGCGTGTACGTTTGTTTCCCGAGAGGGGCGGTGCTTTTCGCGTCGCCGATATAAACACGGACGCCGTTGGATCGCGATTCGGTCTTGTACGGGACTTTCCTGCCGTTGAGCAGAGCGCTCTTGACCGTGAAACCGACGCGCACGGTCCGCCCCGAACTGTCCGTGTAGGTTGTCGGGAAGTCGCGGTAGATCCCCCGCCGTATCTGTCGCCCTTCGACGTTTACAGTGATGTCCTCCCTGACTTCGAGCGAAGAATCCGCATTGACTGTCGCCGTGGAGGAAAAGAGAAAGATCTTCTCCTCCGCTCCGGAGGAGAGCGGCAGGAGAAGAAGGATCAGGATTGCGAGAAATCCAGCGGGGCGTCTCATGATAAATGTCCCGCCGGAGATCAGAACGACACTTTGGGTGTCGAACGCTCTTCTTCCACCGCCTCGAAGTAGTCGGCCTTCTCGTAGCCGAACTGCCGCGCTACGATCACAGCGGGGAACGTGGCGATGGCGATGTTGTAGTCCCTGGCCGCGCCGTTGTAGTATCTGCGCGACATCTGGATGTCGTTTTCAAGCGATGCGAGCTGCTCCTGAAGTTGAAGGAAGTTGGTGTTCGCCTTCAGTTCGGGGTAGCCTTCCGCGACGGCGAAAAGGGTTTTCAGCGCCCCGGAGAGCATGTTCTCCGATTCGGCGCGCTCGGTGACCGACTTCGACTGACCGATGGCGGAACGAGCCTCGGTAACTTTCAGAAAGACTTCCTTTTCGTGCCCGGCATACCCCTTGACCGTCTCCACGAGATTGGGGATCAGGTCGAAGCGCCGCTTAAGCTGAACATCGATGCCGCTCCAGGCCTCGTTCTTCAGGTTGTTCATCTTGATGAGCCGGTTGTAAATCCCGATCGCCCAGAGAACAACAAGCACCACAATACCGAGTATCACGTACAAAACTGTCATTTTTTTTCCCTCCTTGGTGTGAAAATGAATGTCTCTCCATATTCTATCACTGTCACGGAGATACGCAGGCGAAAATATTCCCGACGCCCGGTTAAAGGAAACGACGAATCTCGTCGAGACTTTTTCGCTTTTTGGGAGGAAGGAAGTTTTCGTCTTCGGGGTATCCCATCGACATCATCAGGTCGATCTTCGCGGATGCCGGCAGGTTCAGCTCTTTCCTGACGGCCTTTTCGTTCAGCCAGCCGAACATGCAGGTCCCCAAGCCGAGTTCGGCAGCCTGGAGTGATATATGTTCGCATGCGATCGCCACATCCATCAGGCTGAACTGGACTCCTCTGAAGAAGCCGCCGAGCGCGGCGGTGTAGCGGGAACGCTCCGTGATCGCGACGATCAGGACCGGAGCCTCGGCGGCAAACGCGTTCATCGAGTAGACGCCGCTGAAGGCGGCGCGCGCGAGAGGCGCGACTTTTTCGGGAGTTGAAGCCACGATAAAAGACCACGGCTGGGAGTTGCAGGCCGAGGGAGCGAGGCGGGCGGCCTCGAGGCATTTGTCCACGACGGGCTCATCGACAGGGAGCGGGCTGTATTTTCTCAGGCTGTACCTTTTGCGGACGAGATCCACGAAATCCATGGCGGCGCCTCCTTGGTATGAGGTTGTCTATAGCATGGGGGCATTGTACACGAGATAGGCGGCGGCGGCCAGAAGCAGAAGGCCGCTTATCCGGCCCAGCCATACGGTTCCCCGGCCGCCTTTCGACACGAATCGGGAGAAAAGATCGGTGGCGCTCCCCGCTGCGACGATCACGGAGCAGTGTCCGACGCCGTAGAATATCACGAGGAGAATCGCGCGAACGATATCAGCGGAGGCGGTCTGCATCGCAAGGAGAATGACGGGCGCCGAGTAGGCGAAACTGCACGGCCCGAGTGCCAGCCCCGAAAGCATGCCGAGCACAAGCGCGCCCTTCATCCCGGTATGCTGTGTGGTCGGTCCGGAAGAACCCCGGAACCAGGGGATGGACACTACGCCGAGCAGATGCAGTCCGAACACGAGAAATGCAGCAGCGACGATATAGTTCGTGTAGCGGTCGATGCCGCCGAGAAAAAGGCCGGCGGATGCGAGAAGCCCTCCGAGGAAGGCGAGGTTGACAAAGACGCCGAGCGAAAAAACGATCGAGATTTTAAATGCTGACTTGAAATCGGGGGCGTCGGTGTTCCCGACGTAACCGACAACAAGAGGTATAGTGGCAATGCTGCAAGGGCTCAGGATCATCCCCAGGATTCCCCACGCGAACACCGCCACGTACGCCCATAGACTTCCGCCGTGAAAAACGCCGTAGAGAAAGGAGTATAGTTCAGCCATGAAGCACGCTACTTGTCTGCGGAATCAAGAGGGTACCCGTGACCTGCCCACTGCTTTTCAAGTGCGTCAAGGGGCATGAAACCGACTCTTTTCTCCAGCATTTTTCCGTTTTCATCGAGAAAGACAAGGGTCGGGACAAACCGGACCTGATAGAGCCTTCCCACGTCCGGAAATTCTCGAACGTTCACTATCTGCACATTGATGATATCGCCGTGTTTTTTTTCAAACAGGGCCAAAACTTTGGCCATCTCGGTGCATGCCGGTCAGCCCGGGGACATGAGTTCAACAAGAGTTGGTTTTCCGGGTGCATCAGAAGCATCCGAAACGGCCGGAAGCAGAAAAATAACAATGGCGAGTGCGGTAAGAAACAAAAACAGCCTCGAAACAGTCATCTCTTATCCCTCCTAGGTGTATTTTCCCTGAGTAAAACATACTGATATTGTAGTATTTGAATCGGGAGGGGTCAAGAGCCCCTTTCCGTTTTTTCCTCTTTTTTCTTTTTTTCGGTAGAATGGCGTAGAAAGGATGTGGAACCTTTATGAACAAGGAGTTTTGTTCAAAAGCGAAAGAAATGGAATCCGAACTGATCGCGTTGCGGCGCAGGCTTCATGCTTGTCCGGAGCTTGATTTCAATGTGGAGGAGACAGTCTCCATCGTCGAAGAGCGGCTTTCCGCCCTGGGCATTCCGAATCGAAGAGTCGCAGGAACAGGTCTCGCGGCTCTTCTGAAGGGGAAGGGGAGCGAAGGGGCCGTGCTGCTTCGCGCCGACATGGACGCACTGCCGCTGTCCGAGGAATCCTGCGCTCCGTGGAGATCCAAGCATGAAGGCGCGATGCATGCATGCGGACACGACGTCCATACGGCCTGTCTGCTCGGGGCGGCGGAACTGCTCCTCGGAATCGCAAAGGATTTGGTTCACGATGTGCTCTTTGTCTTCCAGCCGGCCGAGGAAACTTCGGGCGGAGCGCTGCCGATGCTCTCCGAGGGGCTCCTCGAAGGATCTGACGTTCGCTCTGCTTTCGCCCTTCACTGCGATCCGTCGCTTCCCGCAGGGCGAATCGGCGTTCATGGAGGAGCATTTCGCGCCGCTTCCGACATGTTCGACTGCTCGGTCCGAGGCCGGGGGAGCCACGGCGCTGAACCGCACCGCGGCGATGACGTGATCGCCATTGCCTGCCGTACGGTGGACGCGTTGCATCAGCTTGTGGGAAGAACAGTCGATCCTGCTGAACCTGCCGTGATCTCCATCGGCTCGTTCCATGCCGGAACGGCGCGGAACATCCTGCCGGAGCGCGCCGAATTTTCCGGCATTCTGCGGACGCTGGACCCGGAAACAAGAGTCGCTCTGAAGGCGAAGATCCGCAGAACGGTCATGAATATTCCCGATGTCCTGGGAGCGGTGGGGGAGGTTCGCTTCACCGAGGGATATCCCGCGCTTGTGAACGATCCTCGCCTCGCCTCGCTGGTGTGCGAAGCCGCGGCGGATATGCTCGGTCCGGAATCCGTTGTCCGGCTGACGAAACCGAGCATGGGGGTGGACGATTTCTCGTATTTCAGCCAGAGGGCGCCCGGTTGTTACTTTATGTTGGGAACGGGACACGGAGACGGCCGGGACGAGGCTCCCCTCCACAGTCCTCGTTTCGACCCGGACGAACGGGCGGTTACCGTCGGCGCCGCGATGTTCGCGGAACTCGCCGTCCGGGCCGGCGAGATTCACCAGAAGTAATCGAAGAGCTGTCCCATCGGGAAGCCGGAGATCACGGAGCGGCTGAAACGGGCGTAGAGATTCTGCTTCCCGTCGGCCAGGGCCTGCGGGGCGACGCCGAGTCGTATGGAGAGCGAAGCCTCCATGTAGGCGGAGAGCTTGTCGCACGCCTCGATGATTCTTCCGTCGATCGGGTCGAGGCTGTCCCGGTTCTCTTCCTCGCCGAGATCGTTGGCAAGGATAACCGGAACCTTAGCTCCGGCGGGGCGTATCTTTCCCGAGAACTCGTCCTCCGTGAAGTAGCGTATTTCGTCCCTCCACGACTCCGGAAGAAGCGGCAGGATACGCTCCTCCATCGCCTGCTTCTCGTATTGCTTGATCAGCTCGTCGAGACCCTCGACAGACTTCTTCACCGGGGAGATGATGTCGCGGGTGAGCACTTCCGGAAGGTCGTGAAGCAGGCCGCCGAAAAAGTTGTTGTAACGCCTTCGGGGGCAGGCGCCGATCTCCATGGAGACGAAGTAGGCCATCATGCCCACGAAGAGCAGATGCCCGAGGACGGATGTTTGCGGAATTCTCGGTGTCTGTGCCCAGCGCTTCTGGAAACCGAGCTGCCCCACGAGCGAGAGGAACCCCCAGAGTCCCATGTCGCGGTCCGGCAGTTCGCGGGCTGCCAGGATCTCTTCGACCGCGCGGAGATCCCGGTGCTCGTTGATCTGGCGGGAGATCTCCCCCCGCGTCTGCTCGATGCCGAACATCGACTTGGTGTTGCTCCAGTGATAGATGAAATCGAACTCCCATTTCGTGGCCAGGTAGTGGGCTGCGCGGAGGCTCTTTCGTTCGAGGGAGGACTCATCTTCGGAGAGCAGGAAATCCCGAAATCGTGCGGCAAAGGCGGGAGAGAGCCTGTGAAGGTTGAACGCAAGCGCGTCGGCGACCCAGGAGTTGAGCTTGCGTCGCTGCTCGTCGTTCTGCATCAGCTTATGGAAGACCGGAGGCTTGATGTCGGTGAGCACGACCCGGTGGAGGAACTCGAATATCCCGCCTTCGATGAGCGAGGTCCAGTCGACGGGGGCGCCTCTCGCCTCCGATTCGTAGCGGGCGATGACCCATGCCATGATCATCTTGTGGGCCTGTTTCCCAAGTTCGGTGAAAGTTGCGGGGCGGGGGTGGTCGTTCCACCGTTCCATGCTGGCCGCGGAAAAAATGAGTTCGATGAGCGAGCGGGTGATCATGAGGGAACCTCCCTTGCGAAAAAATTTGCATCCTCTCCTGCGGTCGGCTCTGCGGCGAGAATGTCCGGAAATGCGAAGAGAGTATGATTATACTCTACTTTGCACAAATATCCTCAACGGACGTGTGCGAAAATGTATGCATAATACTTCTTGACAATACGTTCCTTTACGGATAATAATTCCATAGCATGCAGCCAAAAAAGAGCTTTTTGCACATTTTTTATCAACAAAAGTTTCTTTTTGCCTGCAGATGCAAAATAATTTCCAAGAAGGAGATGACAGTATGAAAGGAAAGTTCAGTTTCAGGACAACGGTTTTTGCCGTTTCCGCACTTGTTCTTGTCTTCCTGTTCGCGGTTCCGGCACTGGCGAAGGACACCCTCGTGGTGGCCAACATCTACGATGCGCGCTCTCTTGATCCCATCGTGCAGAACGAAGTGGCGGCGAGCAACGCGATCTGCCATATCAACGAAACCCTCATCAACCTGACCGATGACGGACGCCCGATTCCCCTGCTCGCCGAGAGCTTCGAGCAGATTGACTCCACGACCTACAAGTTCAACCTCCGCAAGGGCGTCAAGTTCCATAACGGCGATCCTTTCACCGCTGCCGACTTCGCCTACTCTGTCGAACGGGCGAAGAGCCCTCTCGGCTCGGCGATCAAGCAGTATCCTGAGATCATCGAGAGCGTCGAAACTCCGGACGACTATACCGTCATCATCAAGATCAAATATCCCTTCACCCCCTTCTGGGGAACAATAGCCCACACGTCGCTCTCTGTCGTGAACAAGCGTGCGGTCGAGGAGAAAGGCGACATGTACCCTCTGGAGCCAGTCGGAACAGGTCCCTTCCAGTTCAAGGAGTGGGTGAAGAACGATCGCCTCACCCTCGAGCGATTCGAGGAGTACTGGGGGGAGAAGCCAGCGTACAGGACGCTCGTGATCCGCTCCATTCCGGAGAGCGTCAACAGGACGATCGAACTTGAAACCGGCGCGATCGACATCGCCTTCAGGATTCCCGTCTCCGATGTCTCCAGAGTGAAGGATCACAAGGATCTCGACGTCATCGGCGGCTTTGAGCACTCTGTTACCTACATGGGCTTCAACTGCGAGAAAGAGCCCTGGAGCAATCCGAAAGTCCGTGAAGCCATCGCCCTCGCGCTCGATATCAACGGCGCCCGCCACGCGGTTTTCAGAGGAACAAGCCTGACGCCGGTTTCCATCGTTCCTCCGACCATCAAGTACACCGATAAGAGCCTTCCCGCGCCGAAGCGTGATTTGGAGAGGGCGAAGCAGCTTCTGAAAGAGGCCGGAGTGAAGCTCCCTCTGAAAGCGCAGATCTGGTCGAATGCCTACAAACCTCGCGTCGACCTCGCACAGATCTTCCAGGCCCAGCTCCGCGAAGTCGGTATCGAGATCGAGGCGAAGGTCCTGGAGTGGGGCGCGTATCTTGACGGTCTGAAGCAGGGCGAGCACGACATGTTCATCCTCGGATGGGTCATCTCGAGCGTCGACCCGGACGGTATCTTCGCCGGAATCGTTCATTCGAAGGGCGGCTCGAACTACTCCAGATTCTACAACGACGAAGTCGATGCCCTCATCGACAAAGGCAAGACAATGCCCGACGGCCCGGAAAGGGAAGAAGTCTACAAACAGCTGCAGAAGCTCGCCGTGGATCTTCGCCCTATGCTCTTCCTCTACAACGAAGAGAACTTCTTCGGCGTGAACAAGAGTGTCCAGCACTTCCACCCCAGCCCCCGGGGCTATCATAATGTCACCGGAGTTACATTCAAGTAAGGAGCCGCATTCGTTCAGAAAGAGATAACGACATGCTCTACCGACAAAGCAGGAGCGGAATGCTCCTGCTTTGTCTCGTGCCCGCACGGTTTTGCGGGGAAGTTCAGGAGGGATAGTCCATTGCTCAAGTATATTCTGAAACGAGTCCTGTCTCTGATTCCGGTGCTTCTGGGTGTCGCTTTCATCGTCTTCACCCTGCTCTACCTGACGCCGGGAGATCCTGCGCGAATCGTCCTTGGGGAACAGGCCACCGAAGAGGCCCTCCATGAGTTCCGCGAGAAGGAGGGGTTGAACGATCCCTTTCTGGTCCAGTTCGGAAATTACGTCTGGAAGGCGGTTACCCGTGGCGATATCGGACGTTCCTACATGACGCGCCGCTCCGTGGCGAACGAGATCATGAGCGCCTTTCCTTCCACGCTGAAGCTCGCGCTGAGCTGCGTCATCGCCGCCGTCCTGCTCGGGATTCCGATCGGAATCCTCTCCGCTATCCGTCAAAACAGTCTCTTCGACAATGTTACACGCTTTCTGGCCATGGTGGGGCTCTCGATGCCCGTCTTCTGGCAGGGGGTTCTCTTGATTCTGCTCTTTTCGGTCAAACTCCGCTGGTTTCCTTCCTCCGGCTTTGACACGTGGGCTACTCTCGTGCTTCCGACACTGACGCTTGCCTGCAATCCTCTCGCGGTGATCACCAGGATGACGCGTTCCAGCATGCTCGAAGTCGTGCGCCAGGACTACATCCGGACGGCTCGCGCCAAGGGGCAGGTCGAGCAGATCGTCATCTGGAGGCACGCTCTCGGCAACGCGCTTATTCCCATCGTCACGGTCATCGGCCTGCAGTTCGGTTCCTTGCTGGCGGGTGCGGTTCTCACGGAGTCCATCTTTTCCATACCGGGGGTCGGACGCCTCATGGTCGATGCCATCAAGATGAGAGACTATCCGGTTGTCCAGGGAGGCGTCCTTTTCATCGCGGTCGCGTTCAGCTTCGTGAATCTGATGGTCGACCTTCTCTACGCCTGGATCGACCCGAGAATCAGAGCGCAGTACAGGT
>CAYRPJ010000029.1:0-48358 GCA_964426245.1 uncultured Synergistaceae bacterium | reverse complement strand
TGGGATGCGGAGAAACCGGAAGGCGGGTGCGGAATCCTCCGACCTCGATGGCGAGACTTTCCGGAATGAGCGCGACATCCGTGCTTCCAGCCTGAACCGACATCACCGCATGCAACGCGTTTTTCGTAATGACAAGGGCTTGCGACTCCATCTTCTTCTCCCAGATTCCATGCGATTTCAGATAGGCCGCGGCAAGAGCGCCGTGAGATGTCGTCTCCGGATCCGGGGATGCGATACGGAGCGAACCGAGCTTCTCCTCGCTGCACAACTCCTCTTTTTCCGCCCAGAGGACAAGATGGCCGCGGGCGCAGACCTGCATGTCCTTCAGCTTCCCTTTTTCGTGAAGCCACTTCGGCCATCCGGGGTCGGCGGCGACGAGGACTGCGAACGGAGCGCCTGCATCCATCTTCTGCGCAAGCGGTCCGGTAGTCTCCTTCACGAAGACGAGCTTTCCCCCGCCCGCGTCGACGAACGAAGCGTAGATATTCTCGACGCACCGCGCTATTCCGGGCGACACCGCAACGTAGACGTCTCCGCCGGAAGCGAAGGAGAGCGACGAAAAGAAACTTGAAAAGGAAAGAAGGCACACCGAGAGAAACAGAAGCGTGCGAAACACCGTATTGTTCACCGAAAACACCTCCATAATTGCAACGCAGTTGCATTAGCGTGAAGGATAACACTCCGCGAAAAAAAACGCAACAATGTTGCGTTATGCCCGCCGACGTGGAAAACCGAGTTTGTTTCCGAAAAGAAGCACCCGTTTTGCCGCGGCGTTTCTGAACGAATTCATGCAGTCTCTCTTTTTCCTCCCCGAGCATCCTCCACGGCGGAATACGGTGGATACTTGTTTTGTGCATTGCCGTTCTTCATGTATAATGATGCCGGGTTGAAATCCTCTCGTTCGATTGCAGAAACACCACGCCTCATGACTGCCTCCTCCGGGGGACTTTCGGCACACTCTGACGAAGGGAGAGCGGGGTTTGTACCCTTTACATGTTCTCATCGCCGAGCCGGACATCATGCTTCGCACTCTGTACAGAAAAATCGTCTCGGATATTCCAGGGTATGTCTTCGCCGGTTTCGCCGATAACGGCGACGCCCTTCACTCCATTCTCGCCTGCGCTTCAGTGAACTTGGTTCTTCTGGACATCCTCCTGCCGCGTTTCGGCGCCCTCGAAGGCTTCCGGAAAATGAGAACGGAGTTTCCCAAGATCGACTTCATCATCCTTTCTTCGGAAAAAGCGCCCGACATCGTAAGGGGAACAATCTGCTCCGGCGCGTTCGACTACCTGATCAAGCCTTTTGAATGGGAGCGATTCGAACGGGCGCTCGTCGCCTACGGCGAGTACCACCGCAGCCTCGTCGACAGGAAACGCCCCTGGAGACAGGAGGACATCGACAGGCTTCCCGGCTTCAGGAAACAGCTCCCCGAAAACTCTCAGCCTGCGCCGAAAGGGTTTCAGGAGACTCTTTTGAATCGACTCTTCAACCTCCTGCGGGAGTCGTCCATTCCCATTTCCGCATCGGAGACGGGAAGAATGCTCGGCATCTCCAGGTCGAGCGCCCGGCGATACCTGGAATATCTGGCCGAAGAGGGGGAAATCACGGTGCAGTACGAATTCACCCAGATAGGGCGGCCTAAAAAACTCTACTCGGCGCACTATCGGACAAAAGACAAATCCGTCTGAACACTTTTAAGCAGCACAAACTTGCAAAAGATGCATTTAGCTGCGATAATACCGCAAGAATCTAGAACAGAAGGGAGTGCATATCATGAGAATAAGCGCGCGTAATCAGATTCGCGGCAAAGTAACCGCCATCAAAGAAGGAGCCGTGGAGGCACAGGTAACGCTCGACATCGGCGGCGGACAGACCATGGTCTCCGTGATCACGATGGACTCCGTAGCAAATCTCGGCCTCAAAGTAGGCTCCGAAGCCATCGCAGTCGTCAAGGCCGACAGCGTGATGCTCGCCGTAGATTAGTCCTGACTGAAACAAGCAAATAAAAAAAGGACCTCCTTGAACGGGGGTCCTTTTTTTGTTTGTGATGCGTGAAAGGTTTGGAACAATGTTGGCTCAGTTCCCTGCGTTAGGGAAGAAAAGCTGCTTTCCGAGGAGCTTGAACTCGGCTATGGCTTTCTGCGTCGATGGGGAAATCAGCCAGTCGATGTACTGCAATGCAACGTCGTAGCGTATATTCTCCCATTTCGCGGGGTTCACGGCCATGACGCTGTACTGGTTCTTCAGAGAGTCGTCGCCCTCGACGATGATGACGAGGTCCGACTGCTCCTTGCGGGCATCTTCGTACTTGATGAAGGTCCCGCGGTCGGTGAAGACATACCCTTTGCGCTCGCCCGCAACCATCAGCGTCTCGAGCATTCCCTGGCCGGTCTGGATGTACCACTTCTCCTTGTCGGGCTCGGGCATTCCGGCGGCCGCCCAGAGGCGCAGCTCGGCCATGTGCGTGCCGGACTTGTCGGCGCGGCTTGCGAAAGGAGCCCCTGCGATCGCGATCTTTTTCAGCGCTTCGGTGACGGAGAGACCTTTGACCTTCGCCGGATCGGAAGCGGGGCCGACGATGATGAAGTCGTTGAACATCACCTGGCGGCGGTTCACTCCCCATCCTCCGTCGACGAACTTCGCCTCGGCCTCCGGATCGTGGACGAGGACCACGTCGACGTCGCCGTTCCGCCCGTATTCGAGCGCTTTTCCTGTTCCTACTGAGACCCAGCGGATATCGATCCCCTTCTCCTCAAGGAGCATCGGGGCGAGATAGTCGAGCAACCCGGTGTTGTCGGTGCTGGTCGTGGTCGCCATGCGGAGCACCTCGGCCGCCGAACCGGCCTGAACCCCGATAAACAAGAACGCCGCGATTACAACAAGAGCACATACTTTCCTCAACTTCATATTCATTCCTCCTAGAAAAAAATAGCCGGCGCTCAACAAAAAAACCGTCTCCCCCTGTACGGCAGGAGACGGCTGCACCGGCATCCGAATCCATCTCCTTACCGAACACGGGAGGCTCGCCTGTTTCCGGGCGAACCCTAACGGTCTGCCGCCATGGGGAAACCCCTTCAGGCGGACAGACTCGGAGACACAATATGCAGTTGTTTGCGAAACATCATACCATAAAATTTCCCGGTTGGAAGAGCGGAGCTGAAAGCATAGCAGGAATCCGCTTCGATTAATTGATAAAGAGTATCATTGTCATTTTCCCGGGAACGTGGTATTCTTGGTCCGTCCAAGTTATTCGGACATCCTCCGAGCCGCACTCCCTTCCGGAACATGTTCCCTGGGAGCCGGCCGACGGGTTCTCCTGGAAACGGGAGAGCCTCCCGCGCTTGAAAAGGAGGAGCGGCCGGTATATCCCCGGGCCGTCTCCAATGGAGACGGCTTTTTTTTGTGCCTGTGCATCCGGAGGGCGACTATGCCTCGTACGCTTCGGGAACGTCTGTTTATGCTGTCCATGGGTTCCTTTCTGCTGCTGTACATTCTCTGGCCTCTCGGCGGTCTTTTTCTGCGAGCAGACTGGGGACTGGTCGCTTCCGCATCTCGTGAGGGCGACGTGCTCTCCGCTCTCTGGAGGAGTATCTGGACCGCCGCGGCGGCCACCGTGATCATCGCTCTTTTCGGAACACCTCTCGCATACTTCCTTGCCCGTCAGCGTTTTCGCGGCAAGGCGATCCTGGAAGCCGTCATCGACGTACCCATCATGATTCCCCACACCGTGGCGGGAATCGCGGTGCTCATGGCATTTTCGCCGAAGGCCCCGGCAGGCGCGCTGCTGACCTCCATCGGACTTTCGCCCGTGAACAGCAACCTCGGGGTCATCCTGGCCTGCATGTTCGTCTCCATTCCGTTCTACGTGGACGCAGCGCGGGATGCCTTCTACGCAGTCTCCCCAAGGACGGAAAATGTTGCGCGTACCCTTGGAGCCTCCTTCCCTCACGTCTTCTTCCGTATCTCTCTCCCGCTGGCGAGAAAAGGACTCATCTCCGGCCTCATCATGAGCTGGGCAAGGGGAGTGAGCGAGTTCGGCGCGATCGTCATCATCGCCTACCACCCGATGGTGGCCCCCACGCTGATCTACGACCGGTTCGCAACGTTCGGCCTGAAGTATTCGACACCGGTGGCCGTCCAGCTCATCCTCGTCTGCCTCGGAATGTTCGTCATCCTTCGACTCCTTGCCGCCGGAAAGAGAAAAGAGGATGCCGAAACATGATCGAACTCGAAAACCTCTCCGTCAATCTCCGCACGTTCCGCCTGGAATCGCTCTCTCTGCGAATCGCGCCGGGAGAATTTTTCATGATCGTAGGACCGAGCGGCGCCGGGAAGACGATATTGCTTGAATCAATCGCGGGGCTGCGCCTCGCCCGGGGAAGAGTAAGGATACGCGGACGCGATGTGACGCCACTTCCTCCGGAGAAACGGAACGTGGCGCTCGTCTACCAGAATTATGCCCTTTTTCCGCACCTGACGGTGGAGCGAAACATTCGCTGGGGACTGCGTTTCGTCTCCGACCCCGATGCCGGGCACGTGGAGAGCCTGGTGGATTTACTGAAGTTGCGGTCTCTTCTCAGCCGGTCTCCGGAGACGCTTTCCGGGGGAGAGCAGCAGCGGGTCGCCCTGGCAAGGGCTCTCGCGGTGAAACCCTCCGTGCTGCTGCTCGACGAGCCGCTCTCCGCGCTCGATCCGTCCTTCAGGGAGGAACTGCGGGACTACCTGGCGGAGATCAACCGGAGCGGCATGACGATTGTGATGGTAAGCCACGATTTCGGCGAAGTGCTCTCGCTGGGAAACCGTGTCGCCATCATCTCGGACGGCATATTGCAGCAGGTGGGGGATGTCCGTTCCGTCTTCCGTGCCCCGGCGAACAGGCAGGTCGCCGAGTTCGTCGGCATGAAGAACCTCTTTCCTGCAAGCATACGCGGCGGAACAGCCGTTCTTGAGGGCGGCACGACGCTTCGCCTTGAAGGAGACCTTTCCAACGGGGAGCGTCTGCTCGGCATCCGCCCCGAAGATATCCTCATCAGCGGAAAGCGGCCGAACTGCCTGGGGAACGCCTTTCCAGGAAGAGTCGTGTCCATCGTCCCGAGGGGAATGGCATTCGAGGTGATCCTCCTCACGGACGTCGGCGCACGCATCACTGCAAGGATGCTCTCTTCCGCACTTCTTTCGGAAGGCATCGGTATCGGAGAGGAATACTGGGCGAGCTTCAGTCCGGGCTCTGTCCATATTCTCTAAAAGGAGTCACCGTTATCATCTAATCTCATGGAGGTGGGTACTATGAAACAGGGCAGAAGATTGTTCCTTGCGGCAGCGGTTCTTGCGCTCCTGGTCTCCGGCGCGTTCGCGGCGGAGAAGGTTGTCGTCTACCACGCGGGAAGCCTGGCGTCTCCCATGGCGAAGATCGAGGCGCTCTACGAGGCGGCCAACCCCGGCGTGGACATTCTGCGGGAGTCGGGCGGCAGCGCGGCGCTCGCCCGGAAGATCACCGATCTCGGCGGAGCGTGCGACGCGTTCTTCTCCGCGGACTACATGGTCATCGAGAAGCTGCTTCGCCCGGACACGGCTGACTGGAATATCCTCTTCGCCAGCAACGCCATCGTCCTGATGTACGGGCCGAAGTCAAAGTACGGCGACGAGATCGGCGAGAAGAACTGGACGGAGGTCATGCTGCGCCCCGACGTGCGGTGGGGACACTCCGAGCCCGACGCGGACCCCTGCGGTTACCGGAGCCTGATGGTGCTTCAGCTCGCGGAGAAGTTCTACGGCGACGACGGGCTCTACGAACGGGCGATGAAGCATTCGGGGCGCGGCGTCCGGCAGAAGGCGATCGAGCTGGTCTCCATGGTGGAGAGCGGCGCGATGGACTACGCCTTCGAATACAAGTCGGTGGCGGTTCAACACGGACTGCAATATGTCGATCTGCCTCTCGAGATCAACCTGATGGATCCCTCCAAGGCAGATGACTATGCGGCCGCGACAGTCGAGCTTGCCGGCAAGGAACCGGGAAAGAAGATCCTCGCCAAGGGCGAGCCGATCGTCTACGGCCTTTCGATCCCGAAGGACGCGCCGAATCCGGATGGTGCGCTGAAGTTCGTCGAGTTCGCTCTCTCCCCGCAGGGCGGCCTCGCCGTCTTCCAGGAGATGGGACAGGACATCGTCGGCCCGCGGGCGATGGGCAAGAACAACGCCGTACCCGCGGCGCTGAAACCTCTTCTGAAGAACTGACGACAACACACCGGCGCCGCGGGAGAAGCTGCGTTCGCTTCCCCCGCGGCGCCGGACCGAATTCCCCCTTCTTTGTTGATTCCTCGGTCAAGAACAGATACAATAGCCGGGTAATACCTCCGAGCCATAAATCCTAAAGGCGTCAGCCCACGGGTTTCTGGCCGATAGGGTGCTTCCGGAAACAGGAGCACCTCCCGTACGGCAAGGAGGGCAAGGCTTTGGGATGCGCCTTCTCCGCTGTCGTGCGGAGGAGGCGCATTTTCAATAGCCGAGCGGAGCCGGCCCGCAGCGGACAGTAGAGTGAGAATGTTTTTTCGCTTGCGAAGCTGATAAGGAGTCGTCCTCTCCGCCGTGTTCCGGAAACTTGTCGTATTGCCGGTCATTCAGAGCGGATGCATTCCGCTCGTCGAAGGGGTGCATGATGTGAACTATCTCTCCGAAGGTCTCTTTCAAGGATTCGCTCTCATCTTCTCCGGAAACGAGGAAGTCTGGTCCGCGGTCATGGTGACGCTGAAACTCTCAGGTCTCTCGATGCTCGTCACACTGCTTGTCGGCGTTCCGGCCGGATTCGCCCTCGGCTACTTCTCCTTTCCGGGCAAGGGGTTTTTCAGGCTCCTCGTGGACACGCTTCTCTCGATCCCGACCGTTGTGGTCGGCCTGTTCGTCTACGCATTCATCTCCAACAGGGGGCCGCTCGGCTCATTTCAGCTTCTCTTCACGATCCCCGGCATGGCGATCGGCCAGACGATCCTGGCGCTTCCGATCGTCGTCGCGCTGACCGCCTCCGCCGTCGAGAGCGCTGACAGACGCCTCTCCTACACGCTCCTGACTCTCGGCGCCCGCGGACGACGCCTTCTCCTCTCGACGCTCTGGGAGGGACGGCACCAGATCCTGCTGGCGGCCGTCACCGCCTACGGCCGTGTCACCGCCGAGGTGGGCGTCTCGATGATGCTGGGCGGAAATATCAAGTGGCACACGAGGACCGTTACCACGGCCATCACGCTGGAGACCGGCAAGGGCGAGTTCTCGACGGGAATCGCTCTCGGCGTGCTGCTGCTCTCCCTCTCGTTCGTCCTCAACTGGGCCGTCTCTTTTCTTCGGAGAAGAGGCGCGGCCTGATGCCGCCGAAAGGATGTGCAGACTCTCATGACAACGCCTCCGCTGTATGAACTCAACGATATCGTCTGTGCCTACGAAGGCGAGCCGGTCCTGGAAATAGCGTCTCTTTCCATCGCGGCCGAAGGGCCCCTGGCGTTCGTAGGGCATAACGGCAGCGGCAAGAGCACGCTCCTCAAGCTCCTCGCCTTCCTCCTCCCCCCGGTTTCCGGTACGCTGCGTTTCCTGGGGGAGTACCCGGAGCGGCTCGACGACGCCCGTCTGCAGACGACCCTCCTTCTTCAGGACCCCTATCTTCTCCGTCGCTCCGTCTTCGAAAACGTGGCCTACGGACTGAAAGCGCGCGGCAGCCGGGATATCCGCAACCGTGTGATCGAGTCACTGGAAATGGTAGGGCTCTCCGGAGATTTCGCCCGGAGAGAGTGGTACCAGCTCTCCGGGGGAGAGGCACGGCGTGTCGCCCTCGCATCCCGCCTTGTCCTGCGCACGAAGGTCCTGATGCTCGACGAGCCTACCGCGAACGTCGACGAAGAGAACGCGCAGCTCATCGCGGAGGCCATTCTCGACGCGTGGAAGCGCTGGGACACGACGCCGCTGATCGCGACGCACGATCTCCAGTGGCTGGACACGGTCACGCAGCGAAGGATCTTCATGCGGAGAGGGAAGATCGAGCGCATCGCCCTCTGAACCAGGACCCCCTGTCGGTCGAATACGACTAAAAACGGATTTCGTGACGGCTCTTTCCCTGCGAAGAACGAAAGAGCCGTTTGTTTCGCGGAAAGAGAGCGGAGCTTCCGGCGTATAAAAGAATTTTTGCAACAGAGTTGCAAAATATGCGCCCAAGGACTAGAATAAAGCAGCCATGATGCAAAAGGAGGCCACATTCATGAAGGCGTTGCGGAACATGAGGATCTTCGTTTTTTTAAGCTTTTTTCTGCTCTGCGGCACGATCTTCCCTGCGGCGGCGGAGAGTACGGAACGAACAGGAACAGTGGCGGCGGCGGCTTCCCTGCAGCCGCTCATGAACAAGCTCATTCCGTGGTTCAACGAAAATCGCGGAAGCGGACTCCAGGGCGTCTACGGCTCGTCGGGCAACCTGGCGAGGCAGATCGAGTCGGGCGCGCCTTTCGACTTGTTCCTGAGCGCCGACGAGCAATGGGCCCGCTACGCCGAGGCAAAGGGACTGCTGGAAGGGGAACCCCTCGCCTTCGCGACAATGCCCCTTGTGCTGTGGCACGGCGGGAAAAACCATCCCTCCCTCGACCTGCTGAAGGCCGGAAAATACACCGTCGCCATCGCCGATCCGGAGACGGCGCCCTTTGGAAGGAGGGCAAAGGCGTACCTCGTTGAGAAAGGCCTCTTCGAGGTTCTCGACAAAAACGGCGGATTGATCATCGGAGGCGACGTCCTCAAGACAGGACTTGCGGCGATGAGCGGCGGCGCGGACCTTGCCATTCTTCCGCTGAGTACCGCCGGAGCGCTCGGCGAGGGAGCGTGGACGCTCCTCGATACGGAACCGCAGACGCTCTTCGGCGGGATCGTCAAGGGCCGGAGAACACCGGCGGTCGCGGAGTTCTGGACCTTCCTCCGCTCTTCCGAGGCGGCCGCCTTTTTCGAGGAGTTCGGTTTCCTCCGGCCGCGCTGAGTATGGACTGCGATACCTCGGATCGTTTCGCGCGACCGGCGTGTCACGAAAACAACTCCGGTCGAAGCGGAGAGAGCTACTCGAAAAGCGGGATGGCTCCTCCTCTCCGTTCGATGATCATCTTCACGAGTGTTGACTGCGACCAGTCCTTTCCAACATCGTCAAGAAAAATATCGACGAAGAGAACCAGAAGCATAAGCGTCGCGACGACAAGCAAAACGATCAGCACCTGTTCGGCGAGAGAAAGTTCCTTGCGGCCTTTTTTCCGGGAAGCGTCTTCATTCTGCTTCATTGTGATCACATCCTCGACGGCATGGAAGAATAGATTCGCAGGAAAGCGCACGCTCCGGCGCGGCGATGAAACAGGAGAAGCGCGCATATTTTTTACCGCCGCCATCATTGTACAGCATTCAGCATGAGACTGCAGGACGACGGAATGCACCGATATCTTTCATACCGTCTTCCGCGCATACAGATCGGTCGTTTTGAGCCGAACGGACGTTCCTCTGAAACTAATAGCATTCACCAACCCACCCGGAGGTCTCGGCATGTACGGAGAAAAACACCCGTTTTCGTCCAATCAGCCTGAAAAAACAGGAATCGCCAGGAAAATATCCCCTTACCGGAAAAGTTCCCTCTCAGCAGGAAAGAACGGAGAATGACGGAAGATGCTTCCGCCTCTCCTCCTCAGCCTCCGCGTCCTTCTTTTCGCAGTCCCCCTGCTCGTCCTGCTGGGCGGCGGGATCGGCTGGCTGCTTGCTCGCGCGGACTTTCCGGGCAAGGGATTCGTCTCGCTTCTCGTCCAGCTCCCGCTGATCCTGCCCCCCTCGGTGATGGGATTCTACATGCTTTTCCTCATCGCCGGGAACCCCCTCCTGAAGTCGCTCGGCATTCTTTTCTCCTTTCCGGCGCTCGTTCTCGCGGCGACGGTCTCGGCTCTCCCGATCATGATCCAGTCGGCGCGCGCCGCCTTCGCCTCGGTCGACAGGGAACTGGAGGACGCCGCGCGCACCCTCGGAAAGAGAGAACGGACGATTTTCCGTACCGTCACGCTGCCTCTAGCGAGGCGGACGCTCCTGGTCGGGCTCGCCCTCTCGGCGGCCCGCGCCCTGGGGGATTTCGGCGTCTCGCTGATGATCGCGGGGAACATTCCCGGGCGGACGCAGACGCTGCCGCTCTACATCTACAACCGGGTGGAGACGCTCGACTTCGCGGGAGCGCACGCGGCCTCGCTCCTTCTCGTGGGAACCGGTTTCGCCAGCCTCTACCTGGTCAGGCGCCTGGAAGAAGGGAGGAACGAACGCCGTGCTGCATGCTGAGTTCACGGACTCCCTCGGCGATTTTTCGCTGCATGTCAATCTGGAACTCTGCTCCGAGACCGGCGTCCTCTTCGGGCGGAGCGGCTCGGGGAAGAGCATGACACTCCGCACGCTCGCCGGGCTTCGGGCGCCCTCGTCGGGGGAGATACGCCTCGACGGAAGAACGCTCTTCTCGTCATCAAGCCGCGTCGACCTCCCGCCGAGAGAGAGGAAAATCGGGCTGCTCTTCCAGAACCTGGCCCTCTTTCCCCATATGACGGCGCTCGAAAACGTGGCGTACGCCCTGCCTCCCGGAAGAAGCAGGAGCGAAGCCGCCCGCTGGCTCGCCCGCATGCGGATCGAGGGGTTCGAGGACCGGCTTCCGGCGCGCCTCTCCGGAGGACAGCGCCAAAGGGTTGCCCTTGCCCGCGCCCTTGCGGCGGAACCGAAACTGCTGCTGCTGGACGAGCCGTTCAGCGCCCTCGACGGCCCGCTGCGCCGGAGCCTCAGGCGCGAACTGCGCGAGATCCGAACCGAGACCGGCATCCCGATCCTCTACGTGACGCACCAGATAGAGGATCTCTGCTCGCTCGGAGATCGGGTCTTCGTGATCCGCGACGGGCAGACCGCGGAGAGCTTCCCGGTGGAGCGTCTCTGGGAGAAGGGGGCCAGGGGGGAGGCATGGAGCGCGCTCGGCTGGGGGAACCTCTTCCGGGGCAGGATCACTCCCTGCGGGGAGGACTGCGCCTGCCGCTTCGAGGGAGAGCGGGTCAGCCTCTCGCTCGACGGAGGCGCGCACACTCCGGGAGAGAGCCTCGTCTTCGTGGCCCCGGACAAGATCCGCCTCCTCTACCCCGATCTGCCGATCGACCCCGACCTCGGCGGGAACCTCTTCTCCGCCGTCGTCGAGGAGACGACACCCCTGGGCGGCAGCATCCGCCTCTATCTCGCTTCCGAGGACGGCGTCCTCTGGCAGGCCGAACACCCCTCCGAATCGTACCAGTCCCTTCGCCTTCGCCCGGGCTCGAAGGTCCGCTTCGCAGTCCCGCCGGCAGCCATCGAGTCGTGGAGCGGAGGGCTTCAATAAGAAGGGAGGCAGGCGAAGGTGCTTGCATTTGATGATATACTTCTTCCGGATTCTCTTATTCAGGGAGGAAAACACATGATGCCGATTCTTTTCATTGTTTTACTGACACTGCTGCTTTTGCTGGCCGCCTCGCCGTCCGAGGCGAAGACGCACTCGTTCTTCATCACGAAGGAGCAGGCCTACAACGGGATGCTCCGGAGCGACATTCCTCCCGTTCTCACGATAGAGGACGGGGACACCGTGGTCTTCAACACGGTGATGCTGATGGCCGGGGAACTTTCGCCCGAGATGACGTTCGACGAGATGTTCGCCCGCCGCAATCGGATGAAGGAGGAGGGGCTGGGACTCTACGCCTTTACCGGGCCGTTCTTCATCAAGGGGGCCGAACCGGGGGACGTCCTCGAGGTCCGTATCAAGCGGATCGTTCCGGGCAAGTACGCCGTCACCCATATTTATCCGGACGAGACGGGAATCGGCGGTCTGCCGGAGGGCTTCGAGACCGGCTTCCTCAAGCCGCTCTTCCTCTCGGAGGACCGGAAGACCATTCCGTTCGTCCCCGGCGTGACGATCCCGGTCCGCCCGTTCCTCGGAACGATGGCGGTGGCTCCCCGGCCGGGCGAGGAGCATCCTCCCGCAATTCCCGGCTACTTCGCGGGGAACATGGACAACAAGGAGCTGGGAGCCGGAAGCACCCTCTATCTTCCGGTGAACGTTCCGGGAGCGCTCTTTATGGCAGCCGACGCGCATGCCGTCCAAGGGGACGGCGAGGTGAGCATCTCCGCCGCCGAGACGTACTTCGAGGAGGTCGAGGCCGAGTTCATCGTCCGCAAGGATCTGACGCTGCGGATGCCGATGGCGGAGACACCCGGCCACTGGATCGTCATGTCCTTCCACAAGGACCTTGACGAGGCGATGAAGGGAGCCATCCGGGAGGCCATCGCCTTCTTCGAAAGGGAGAAGGGGCTCTCGCGCGAGGAAGCCTACTCCCTGTGCAGCCTGGCGGTCGATTTCCGGGTCACGCAGGTGGTTGACGGGGACAAGGGGATCCACGGCATGATCCCGAAGTCGATCTTCGGCTAGCCGTCCCGAACGTCGTCGGATAGGACGAACAAAGGGGAGCGCCCGAAGTGGCGGGAGCTCCCCTTTGTTTTGTATCTCCTTGTGTGCCGACCTGCTAAAAGAGGATCTCCTTGGCGATGAAGATGACGGCAAGGGCGATCATGATCGGGCTGACGTCCTTCTGCTTGCCTCCGAGGATCTTGAGTGCCACGAACGAGATGATGCCGAACTCGATGCCGTGGGCGATGCTGTAGGAGAAGGGCATGACGAAGATGGCCACGCTCGCCGGAACGAAGTCGGTCCAGTCGCCGAAGTCCATGTCCTTCAGACTCGCCATCATGAAGATGCCGACGAGGACCAGGGCGGGAGCGGTCGCACACGCGGGAACGATGGAAACGACGGGCGAGAAGAAGAGAGCCAGCAGGAAGAGAACCGCCGTCACGAGTGCGGTCAGTCCTGTACGGCCTCCCTGCTCGACACCGCTGGCGCTTTCGATGTACGAGGTGACCGTGGATGTTCCGAGAACGGCGCCGGCGGTCGTGCCGATGGCATCGGCCATCAGGGCCTCCCTGGCCTTTGGAAGTCTCCCCTGGCTGTCGAGCATCCCGGCGCGGTTGGTGACGCCGACGAGCGTTCCGACCGTATCGAAGAAGTCGACGAAGAAGAAGGAGAAGACGACGATCCAGAAGTTTGGGTTCGCCAGCGCGGAGAAGTCCATCTTGCCGAAGATGGGCATGACGGAGGGGGGAGCCGAGACCAGGCCTTCGGGAGCCTTCGCGACGCCGAGGAATACGGCGAGCGCCGTGATGATCAGGATGCCCCAGAGAATGGAGCCCTTCACTCTTCTCGCCTCAAGCCCTGCCATGATGAAGAATCCGAGGCAGGCGAGAAGAACTTCGACGGACTTCAGATTTCCAAGGCCGACGAGGACGGCGTCGTTCTTCACGATGATCCCTGCGCTCTGCAGGCCGATGAATGCGATAAAAAGGCCGATACCGGTCGAGATGCCTATCTTGAGCGACTTGGGGATGCCGTTGACGACGCTCTCGCGGACCTTCGTGAGCGTCAGCAGGATGAAGAGGATACCCTCGATGAAGATCGCCGCCAGCGCGACCTGCCAGGAGATGCCCATGCCGAGGACCACGCCGAAGGCGAAGAACGCGTTGAGCCCCATGCCCGGCGCGAGCGCGATCGGGTAGTTCGCCATGAAGGCCATCAGCAGCGTCGCAAGGGCGCTGGCAAGGCACGTCGCCGTCATCAGGGCGCCGAAGGGCATCCCCGCGTTCTGGAGGATTCCCGGGTTCACGAAGATGATGTACGCCATCGTCATGAAGGTGGTCACTCCCGCCAGGACCTCCGTCTTCACATCCGTTCCCGCCGCCTTGAGCTGAAAGCGGCTTTCCAACAATGATGCCATTTCAATTCCTCCTGTCATGTATTGAGTTTAAGATCATGCTTCCGTAAAGAGAGACTGAATTCCGCCCCTGCCGAGATCGACGTACCCCTGGTCGGTCAGCTTCAGCGTCGGGATCACCGAGAGGGAGAGGAAGCTCATCGTCATGAAGGGGTGGTTCACATTGGTTCCCAACGTCGCCGCGGCGCGTTCGACCTCCTCGAAGCCGGAGATCACCTCGTCGGCGGGAGAGGGGTTCATCAGGCCGCCCACCGGGAGGGGAAGGGACGCCAGGACGTCGCCGCCCCGTACCGCCGCGATGCCGCCCCCCTGTTCGATCAGAAAGGCGAAGGCCCTCCGCAGCGAGGGAATGTCCATGCCCGCCGCAACGAAATTGTGAGCGTCGTGCGCCACGGAGGAGCAGATGGCCCCCTCCTTCAGCCCCAGCCCGCGGACGAAGCCGACGGCGAGCCGCCCCGTCCCGCGGTTCTTTTCGAGGACGGCGAGAAACGCCAGGTCCCGGTCCGGATCCGCCGTCGCGAGGCCGTTCCGCACGGTTGGCTCCATGACGAGATGTTCCGTCACAACCTGGCCGGGGCGGAGTCCGACGACACGGACCTTCGCGCCTGCCGGGGCGGGGAGGCGGAAGTCATCTTCCTTCGGCGGCGGAAGAACGCCCGATGCGACAAAAGGAGGAACGACTCGGGGAACCGGGTCTCCGGCGAGTTTTCCGTCGCGGGCGACGAGCGATCCGCGCTTCCAGACCCTGCGGACGGAGCACGTCTCGAGGGAATCAACGGCGACGAGGTCGGCCAGCCTGCCCGGAGCGATGGCTCCCCGATCGCGCCAGCCGAAGTACTCGGCGGTCGAGAGCGTGATCATCCGAAGGGCAACGAGCGGAGAGACGCCGTGGCGTACCGCGCGGCGGATCTTTTCATCCATATGCCCGACGTCGCGGAGGTAGCGGGCGGTGAGATCGTCGCTCACCATCATGCAGCGGCTTGAACGGGCCTCGTTCTCCCTGACGAGAGGGGCGAGTTCCTCCAGGTTGTGCTCCGTCGCTCCCTCGCGGATCATCAGCCACATGCCGCGACGGAGCTTTTCGAGTCCCTCCCCGATGGAGAAGCTCTCATGGTCCGAGTCGCATCCGGAGAGGAGGTAGGCGCACAGATTCTTCCCCGAAAGGCCGGGGGCGTGCCCGGAACGGGGGCGTTTTTCCGAGGCGTAGAGCTTTGCCCAGAGGGCCGGGTCGCCGTTGATGACGCCGGGGTAGTTCATCACCTCGCCAAGCGAGTCGCACCATCCCCGCTCGAACATCTCGGCGATGGCGCCCGCGTCAAGGGGTTCCAGCGGCGTCTCGAAGGAGGAGGCGGGAACGCAGGAAGGAGCCGTGTACAGGATGTCCACGGGGCAGCCGAGACTCTCCTTCCACATGAATTCGACACCTGCCGTGCCGCACGTGTTCGCGATCTCGTGCGGGTCGGCGGCAACCGCGGAAGTGCCGCGGACAGCGGCCAGCTCGGAAAAACCCGCCGGAGTGAGCATGGTGCTCTCGATGTGACAGTGGCCGTCCAAAAAGCCCGGAGCGAGTACGAGCCCCGAAAGGTCTTCCTCGGCACGCCCCTCGTACCCCGTTCCGACTCCGGCGATGCGCCCGCCGAAGATCGCCACGTCGGCCTCCTCGTATTCGAGCGTGAAGACATTCGCGACCCGGGCGCCGCGGAGAACGAGGTCCGCCTTCAGCTCTCCCCTGGCCACGGCGAGAAATTCATCGACATTCACACGCGATTCCTCCCTTCATATTCAAGAGTGAAGTGTAGCGGAAACCTTGCCGGAAGACAATCGACAACGTGGAGAAAAAGCCGGGCGCACAATTTGAGCATTTTGCCTGGGACGCCTGGCGCGGCTCCTCTTTGAATCCTGAGCAAATGACAGGAAAAAATTCCTTCATCGACATAATGAGGAATATCGACCTCCGGAGACAATCGTTCCCGTTCCTTTCGCCACCTGCCCGCCATCGTCAGGTGTCGAAAGAAGAGCTTACCCCTCCCCTCTCCATAACCGTCCTCAGTCTTCGGAACTCGTGCTCCATTCTGCGGAAACAGGATGTCGCCGCTTCAATATCGCCCTCCTTCGCGGCTTTTTCCGTATCGAAGGCGACGGCGCGAAGCGCTTCTCCTCCCACGCTCGCGGATGTTCCCTTGATCGTGTGGGCGTGTCTTCTCGCGTTTACAGGGTCGCCGGAAGCAAGCGCGGCGGCCAGCGCGTCGAATTCGCACACCATGTCTTCCAAAAATTCGGCGACGATCTCGCCGGTCAGCTCCTCGTCCCCGTCCAGGCGATGCAGCAGGGCGGATCTGTCCCACACGACCCCTTCCGGGGTTTCCTCCTCTTCGGACATTCGCGGATCAGCGTCGGAGCTCCAACACAGCCGGTCAGCGGATTTCACGAGAGGAAGCCATTTTTCCAGAATCCTCGCCAAAGCGCCGCGCGAGACCGGTTTGGCGAGATAGTCGTTCATACCTGCCTCGAGACACCTCTCCCTGTCGCCCTTCATCGCATTCGCCGTGATGGCGACAACGGGAACTCCCCGAATTTCACCCTCCATCGCCCGAATCCTCCTGGTCGCCTCGTATCCGTCCATCCGCGGCATCATGCAATCCATCAGGATCATGTCGTACGAAGTGCGCGTCAGGACCTCGAGCGCCTCCATGCCGTCAATGACGGCATCCGCCTCCACACCGAGCTTTTCAAGCATCCCCAGAACGACGCGCCGGTTCGTGGCGTTGTCCTCCGCAAGCAGAAGGCGGACATTGTGTCCACCGGAAAGAGACGCATTTCCCGCCCCCTCATCCCCGTCTTCTTCTCCCGTCATCTTTTCAAAAACGGCCGTGAACCAGAACTCGGATCCTTTTCCTTCGGTGCTGCAGACACCGATTTCACCGCCCATCATCTCCACCAACTCCCTGGAGAGAGCAAGCCCCAGCCCCGCTCCGCCGTATTCGCGCGTCGCGGACGAGTCCACCTGGCTGAACATCCTGAAGAGGACATCCCTTTTATTTCCCGGTATGCCGACACCGGTATCGCGTACCGAAAAACGGAGCAGAACTCCGGCCTCGTTCTTCTTCACAACGGCGGCCGAAAGGGCGATCTCTCCCTTGTGCGTGAACTTGATCGCATTCTCGGTCAAATTGAAGAGCACCTGCCGCAAACGCCACGAATCTCCGTGAAGCGTCTCCGGCACTTCGGGGGCAAGTGAAAAAAACAGACTCAGTCCTTTCTCCTCCGCCCGCGGCTGCATGGCATGCGTAAACCTCTCGAGAAGAACCCGAAGATCAAAATTCCGCGCCTCGAGAACAACCTTTCCTGCCTCTATCTTGGAAATATCGAGAATCCTGTTTATCAGTGAAAGAAGGGATTCGCCGCTGGCATGAATACCTTCCACGTACTGACGATGCTCCTCCGTCAGGGATTCGTCCATCAACAATAAATCGGCCATCCCAAGCACTCCGTTCATCGGCGTGAGCAATTCATGCGTCATGTTGGTCAGGAATTCACTTTTCGCCTTGTTGGCGGCCTCCGCCTTCTCCGCAAACTCCTTCGCTCGGGCAGTGCTCTCCTCAAGCCTCCGGTTGCTCTCAAGAAGCGCATCCTCGGCTTGCCTGCGCTCGGTGATGTCGGTGACCACGCCGACGATACCGGCGATCGATCCGCTTTCGTCGAAGAACGGCGCTTTGCTGAAGAGCACGTCACGGGCTTCTCCTGAGATATGCTCGGTCCTTCCCTGATATCTGTGCACACGGGAGGAAGCGAAGATCTCTTCGTCGCTTTCGATATAGCGTTCCGCGATCTCCTTCGGCCAGAGATCATCGACCGTCTTGCCGCGAATGACCTCCTCCCGCAGGCCTGTCAAATCGGTGTAGGCCGTGTTGCACCCCAGATAACGACCTTCCCTGTCCTTGTAGAAGACCGCGTTGGGCATGGTGTCGATCAGGGATCTGCTGAAATTGAGCTGTTTGCGCGCCTCCCTTTCGGCGGCCTTCCGCCGGGCGGTGCTCCGTACGAGCAGGACGATGGCGAGCGACTGAAGCGACAGCATAAGCAAAACTCCGGCGGCAATCCATCGATTCCGCTGTTTCACCGCCGCTTCGGCGGCAAACAGCTCCGTCTCGTCGATGACCATAGAGAAGAGAACCGGAATCTCGTGGATAGTCACCGGGTAGGCGTGTACCCGGACAAATCGGATGGAGCCGTCGGCGAGAACGTGCCGGGATCTGAAGAGATTGCGCCGCAGCGTCCGTGCCCTGCTCAACGCCGTCCGCACCTCATCGGGAGTGTGCGTGTCGATCCGGTCGATGTTCATCCCGACCAGCCCGGAATATCCGTAGAAGCTCTTGGCCGCCTGGTTGGCGTCGAGGATCCGTCCTCTCTCCGGATCCACCAACATCATCGGGGCTCCGTGCGTCCGGAACACCTCGTAGCCTAAAATGTTCTCCTTCCCGGAGAGGCGTTCCCACTCCTCCAACATGCTCTCCTTTCGCTCATGAAACACCAGCGCGTTTGAAGGGAGCAATTCCGCAGGCATCCCGAATTTTTCCAACACGGCGGCGTTGAAGACAAACCGGTTGGGGCTTTCGAGGAGCACGGGCAAATCGTCGGCTGACATCCCCGAGAGAATCCGGCGAACGAGCGATGCGGCCGCCTCCCCTTGGGACTGGCCGTGCACGACGTTGCCCCCGGCAATGCCGAGAGGGATCAGGAAATCCCAGCATCCGAAGACAGGGGCGGGAGAGGCCGAGAGCACCAGATCCGCGCTCTCCTTCAGAGAAAGAGTCCTTCCCGAAGGGGTAAGAAGGTAGGAGACGTAGAGCACGATATCTTCCTGAGAAAGCTCCCGCAGGCGTTCCGCAAGTTCCTCCGGTTCAAGTTCGTTCAGCCGGACGAACTCCACCCTGCGGCGGAAAAGCGGCTCCGCCTCCTCCACGATCTCCAGATTCCGCCGCGCCGTCAGGCGGGAACCTGAGACGACGGCCAGACGCTTCGCCCGAGGACGGAGCTTCAAAGCGATCTCTATGGTCTCTGTCGCGGAGATCGCCTCGTTGACCCCGGTAATATTCTTTCGCCCCTCGAGAAGATCGGGGGAAAAGTTGTTGATGCCGCAGAAGACGACGGGAACGTCTCCGAAAAGCTCCTTGCCGTACTCCAGTAGAAAGAGCAGCGCGTCGTCGTCCGAGCAGAGCAGGACGTCGAAAACCACGCCCCTCTCCGTGTAACGCCGTTTCAGGAGAGAACGCACCGCTTCGCTCCCCTTCTCTCCGGGAGTACGAACCGCATCCAGGTACTCCGTGTATATCGAAAGCCCTGTGCTTTCCGGAGCCAGTCCTTCAACGATTCCCCGATGCAGCGAATCGGTCCAATCGTACCCCTGATGATAGGAGTGAAGAACGAGGACTTTTTTCTGCGTTCTCTCTGTTCCGGAATCACCGGCAAAGGCTCCTCCCGCTGAAAAGAAAAACAGCAGCATCAACAAAACGCACACATGTCTCCCGACCGGGAACACCCTCCGCATTCTGCTGATAGCGTTCGCCGAAAACGTGACGAAGAGGTCGAAAGAAAGCGCGTTTCCCGGCATTTGAACAGATCGAAGCATAAGAGAATGGAAAAAACACGTCGAATGCCTCTTAAACGGAAAAAGGAAGCGCACTCATATACCCCTCCGATCATTTTCAAGCATATACGTCTCCGAGCATCCGCACTATACCCGCAAGGACTCTTATCCGCCCGGTCCGCTCATTTTATCTTTTACACAATATACCGTTCCACAAGGAGCTTCAGATTCCGCCCTGTCTCCTTCAAAGAAGCGGAGGCCGAATCCAGCTCCCTCATCCCCGACACGTTCTGCTCACCCGCGGCCTTGATGCTCTCCATCGCCTCTGCAACCTGGCCTATGCCTCCAAGCAGCTCATTATTGGCGGAGGCTATCTGCGCCGCCGATCTGGCCGATTCCGTGAAACTCCTGGCAATCGCTTTCATGGACTCTCTGGAAGGAACGGCGTCCTTCGTCCCCTGCTCCACCACCTTCGCGCCCTGTTCGATGGCCATCACCGCAGCGCTTGTGGCTTTCTGAATATCCCGAAGGATGCGATGAACCTCTCTTGCCGATCCTTTGGACTGATCCGCGAGGCTCTTGATCTCCTGCGCCACAACCGAAAAACCGCGCCCCTGCTCGCCCGCCTTGCTTGCCTCGATTGAGGCGTTCACCGCAAGCAGATTCGACTGTTCAGCGAGATCCTCAACGGTCTCCGTGATTTCGCCGACCTCCTGGCTTTGCTCGCTGAGGCGGACGATCGTCTCGGCGATGGAGGCCATCCGCTCGCCGATCTTTTCCATCCCATTGAAAAGAGCTTCTATCGCGGTTTCCCCGGTCTGCAGCACCACAAGACCCTGCCTGGCGATCTCGGCGACCTCCCTGCTCTTTGCGTGCGTCGCCTCGGCCGTGGTTCGGACCTCCTCCATCGTGGCGGTGGTTTCCACTACGGCGACCGACGTCTCCTCCGCCCCGGCGGTGACTTCCGAAATCGAGGCGGCTATCTGAAACGCCGACGAGGCGAGGCTATCCGCAGTCTCTTTCACCGAGGCTATCTGAGTGCGCAGATTCTCCGTCAACGCTTGAAATGCGCGCCCCAGAGCGCCTATCTCGTCGCCTCTGGAAAGGAGCGGTCCCGATACGTTTGCCCTCAGATCGCCGCTCTGCAATATGGAGAAGAGGTCGACGACATGTTTCAGCGGGATCGTGATACTGCGCGTCATGACGATGGCGACGACCACACCGAAAAGGATTGCCGCTGCCATGGCGGCAAAAACGATCGTGATGGTCCCGGCCAATGTTTCGAAAGATTGTGCGGCGATTTCGAGAGAATGCGCCGCGGCCTTTTGCGCCAGCTTGTCGGCTATTTCGAGGATGCTTTGACCGGTATCGATCCGTTTCCGGTTGATCTCATCAAGCCTCCGCCAATTGTCCCGAATGGTCTCCATTCCTGACTTATACTCTTCGGCCGCTTTTTGAACGGCGTCGAGCTGCTCAAGATTGACCGGCCGCTTCGTGGCGCCCCGGATCTCCTTCACGAGGCTCTCTATCTCCGGGAATCGTTCCAATCCTCCTTCGAGACGAACGATATCGCGTGTAGCCTGACCGACGAAATTATCGATCCGGATTGCGTTCGCAACATCGAGAACCTTGTTCGCCAGTGTGATCTTGTTCAGCCTGTCGCGGAGCTGCGCTTTTTCTTCTCCTCCATCGATGGCAGTCGTCATCGCGCCGTTCTGCGATTCGATATAAGCCTCGATCGTTTCGACAAGCAGACGCGCGCTCTCGTACCCGCGTTCCCGGGCTCCTGCAACGGTGTTGACCGCCGACTCGGTGCCGTCGATCAGGCCGACGTACTCCTCCAGAAGCGCACCCGCCTGCGCGGCGCCGTCGCGCAGGGCGGTGAGCGTCGGATGTCGCTCCGCAAGGCCTGCAGCACGCTTCACCGCCTGTCTCGCAGACTCCGCCAGATCTCGTCCGGTCTCGAGGAACGCCTTGTCGGAGGTAAAATTGTAACCGCGCACTTCATACATCATCTTCTGAATCCGCTGCTGCACATCCGCCGCCAGCACCATCTCCGGAACATACCGACCGGCAAGCGATTCAACCTCCATCTGCACATCCCTCATACGTCCGCGGCTCGTCGCGGCGACTCCGGCGACGATCAGCAGCAAAACGCCGAATGCGAGGGAAAGCTTCGCGCCTATCTTCATTTTTCTCAACATGCCGGCTCTCTCCTAAAAATAATATATGGAAAGCTGCGAAAACACTTCCGCCTTTACCATCGACTGCTTCGGATCCGTCCATGTACCTCACGTTCTGCGATGTCCTCATGAGTCGTCACGGGAGATACCCCTCATCACCGCTCGGAGATCGCCCGAAACTCTTCGGCGAACTCCAGAAAAACCTTCACGAACTCCGGATCGAAGTGTCTCCCCGATTCGGAGGCGATGATCTCCACCGCCTTCTCGACGAGGTTCACGAATGCGGGGTTGGCGTACTCGATCGTGCCGTCTTTCTCGCGCAGAAGGATGCCAGTCGCGACATTTTCCACAAGGACGGAGAATTTGCCCTCGCTCTCGGAAAAACGCGCCTCCCGCTCTTTCAGAAGGGCGTATTTCCTCTCGCTCGACATCCATTTTCTTCGATAATGAACGGACGCCGACGAGGAGAACAGCGCTATGCCGGCAAGCGCCGCGATGTAGAATCAATCCATTCCGCTCTCCCCTCTCTCATTGCCTATGTTCCGGGCTTTGTCGGGCCGACGGCAACCATTTGTTCAGCATATCCATCAGGTTGCCGCGCGCGAACGGTTTGGAAATATAGTCGTTCATCCCCGACGCGAGACACTTATCCCGGTCGCCGCTCATCGCATGCGCCGTCATCGCGATGACGGGAATGTTACGGACGCTTCCTCCCGTCGCGCGGATCCTTCGGGTCGCCTCGTATCCGTCCATCCGCGGCATCTGGCAGTCCATCAGCACCAGATCGTAATCTCGCCGGTCAAGAGCGGCGAGCGCCTCTTCTCCGTCCGTCGCCTCGTCGGCGTAGATTCCCAGCTTTTCGAGCATTCCCCGCACTACGAGCCTGTTGACGAGCGAGTCCTCCACCAGCAGAATCCGTGCCCCGTTCGCTTCGAAGCGTGTCGTTGCAAGGGGATCGGAACAATGAACCCCGTCGCTCCGCGTGCCTTCGGGCTGTCTTTCCAGAAGAGCGGTGAACGAGAACTCGGAGCCTTTTCCCTCTTCGCTCGTCACATCGAGAAAGCCCCCCATCATCTCGACGAGCTGCTTCGATATGGCAAGTCCAAGACCGGCGCCGCCGTGCAGGCGAGTCGAAGAGGCGTCCACCTGCATGAATTTATCGAAGATCGTTCCGATCTTGTCGGCCGGAATGCCGATTCCGGTATCCCGCACCGAAAATCGGAGCAGAGCGGATCGTTCGCCGCACTCCGCGAGGGAGACGGTCACGCGCACCTCCCCTTCGCGGGTGAACTTGACGGCGTTTCCGATCAGATTGGTCAGTATCTGGCGCAGGCGTCCCGCGTCGCCCCGCAGGAAGAGCGGGACGTCCGATTCGATGGAATACGCAAGCCCAAGCCCTTTCCGGCCCGCGCCCACGCCCATGGAAGAACAAAGACCGTCGAGCAGAGCGGAGAGGTCGAAATCCAGCGTCACCAGCTCCAGCCTGCCCGCCTCGATCCTGGAGAAGTCCAGAATGTCGTTGATCAAGACCAGAAGCGATTCGGCGCTCGAACGGATCGTCTCCGCGCGGTTCCGCTGCACAGTATCAAGGTCCGTGTCCAGCAGCAGCTCGGTCATCCCCAGCACGCCGTTCATCGGGGTACGGATCTCGTGGCTCATGTTGGCCAGAAATTCGCTCTTGGCGACGTTGGAGGCCTCGGCCTGCTCCTTCGCAAGGGCGACCGCGGCTTCGGCGCGCTTGCGACCGGTGATGTCGCGGCAGAAGCAGACGATCTGCCCGCCGTCGACATCCAGCCAGGAGACGGAAAGCTCCACGTCCATCACGGAGCCGTCCTTGCGGCGATGACGCCGTTCAAAAATATCGGAGCCGTTGCGGACGATGCGCGCTATTCTCTCCGCCGTTTCCACCGGATCCTCGAAGGGGTCGAGATCGACAATGCCCATCGAGAGGATCTCTTCGCGCGCATAGCCGGACATCGCGCAGTAGGCGTCGTTGACATCGACGATCCGCCCGCGGGCGTCGATCACCCAGAAACCGTCCATTGTGGTGTTCAGAATGGTCCGCAAATACCGCTCACTGCTGCGCAACGCCTCCTCGGCAGCTTTTCGCCCGGTGATGTCCGCAGATATATTGCCGGTTCCGATCAGTGCACCGTTTTCATCGAAAAGAGGGTATTTATGGGTTAGAACATACCGGAGTTCCCCGGAGGCGGTCCAAACCGGCTCCTCGCGAACGATGCGCTCGCCGGGAGAAAGCGTCTGCGCTCTACATTCATCCTCCATATAGCTGCGTACGGGCTCCGACCCGGAAGGAACTCCGAAAATCTCGGCGTCCGTTTTTCCGATCAGATCATCGGGAGACGAAAAACCTGCGGCCTTCGCGAACGCCAAGTTTGCCGCGACAACCCGCAGGTTCAGGTCCTTGACGACGACGATCGCGTCGCTCTGCTCGACGACGGCCGCCAGCAACCGGTCCCGTTTCCGTTCTCCGTCGCCGTTTCTTTCCACACCATCGCCGATAATAGGCGTCATGCCGCGCGCACTCCCCTCCGAAAAAACCGTGTTCAGACGTCTGGTGAATAGTGTGTTTCATGCTCCTGAACCCTGTCTCTTTGCCGCGGATCAGCGGGAGAGAAGGGCGGGTTTATTCGACCGGCCCCTCCTCGCGACAGCACCGCAGACGGCGATATACTCCCTCTCCTCGGCCTCGGAGCTTTCCTCCGGAAATTCAGCCGGTGATACATTCAAAGCACGAATTCTCAAGAACCGCCGCCGAGGCCATCTTCGCTTTTTCCTTCCCGACCACGCAACAGCCAGCGGAAGCGTTCCCAAAGAGGAAGGGAACGAGGCCCTACACCGTCTGCCTGCGGACCAGCTCGGCGAAGAGGCCGTTCTTCGCCATCAGCTCGTCGTACTTCCCCTCTTCGACAAGGCGGCCGTCCTCAAGGACGAAGATGCGGTCGGCGCCGATGACCGTGGAGAGCCTGTGCGCCACGACGATGCGCGTCGCCTGGATGCTTTCCAGGCTCCGGCTGATCATCGCCTGCGTCCTGTTGTCGAGGGCGCTCGTGGCCTCGTCGAATATCAGGACGCGTGGCCTTCCCGCGATGGCGCGGGCAATGAGCAGCCGCTGCTTCTGCCCGCCCGAGATCGTGTTCGCGCCGTCCGTGATGACGGTGTGGATCCCCATCGGCATGGCCGCGATGTCATCCTCCATTCCGGCCATCCGGAGCGCCTCCTCTATCTGCTCGACCGTGAGATTGCGCGAGCAGCGGACGTTGGAGGCGATGTCGCCCGACAGCAGCCCGCCGCTCTGGAGGACGACGCCGATCTGCCTCCGGAGTTTGCCCAGATCCAGCTCGGCGAGATCCTTGTTGTCGTAGAAGACGCCCCCCGACTCCGGCTCGTCGAATCCCAGCAGCAGGCGGATGAGGGTGGACTTGCCGGCACCGGAGGGTCCTACCACCGCCACGAACTCCCCCGGCTCGATGTGGAGATCGAGCCCCTTCAGTACCGGAGCGCCGTCCTTGAGGTAGCGGAAGACGACCTGCTCCAGATCGATCTTTCCGGTGATCTCCCCCGGATCTGTCTTCATCTCCCCCGTCTCCGGTTCTGCACGGAGAATGGGGGCGAGGTTCTCGACCAGCGGGAGCATGTTCATCGTGGCTGTAAAGGAGCTCACGATCTGGAAGAAAGCCCCCTGGAGCGCCCCGAAAGCCGACCAGAAGGCCATGAACCGCCCCGTTTCGTACGCACCGTCGGCGGCGCTCCATCGAACGAGCGCAAAGAGGATCGCGATGGCGACGAAGAGCGGAAAGAGCGCCATGACGGTATTCAGAAAGACCTCCAGCTTCCTCGCCTTCGTTCCCAGCGTCCGCTGAGCGCCGAAAAGCTCCGCCCACCGGGCGAAGGAACGCTCCTCGGCGCCGGCGACGCGGATCTTGGATATGCCGGACATGATCTGGAATGTCAACGCAAGCAGTCGGTTCTGCAGCGCGATCATCTTCCGCTGAAAGCCGAGCTGGACCAAGTTCACCACCACCATCAGGATCGCCGGCACGAAAAGACACCCCAATCCCGCGAGGGCAAGTCTCCAGTCGTACCAGAACGACTGCCCCAGGAAGAAGAACAGGAAGACGCTCTGGACGAGCAACGTCTTCACCGTCCGCGACGCGGTCTCGCGGAGCGTGAAGAGTCCGAGCGCCCGGTTGGCGAGGTCGCCGGCGGTCGCCTTCCGGAAAAAGCCGACCGGCAGGCGCAGAATTCGCTCCCAGAGTCCGGTCGAGATGTCGTGATCCAGCACTGCCTCGGTGCGGAGAAAGGCGATGCCGTTGGCGAAGTGCAGCAGCCCCGACGAGACCGCAACCGAGACGAGGATGGCGAAGAGCTGCAGCATGCGGCCCCGCTCGGCCTGCGGTATGACTTCGCCGAAGATCCGGCGGTTGACTTCGGGTGAGATCATCCCGAGGAGCGCGAGCGCGATCGACATGAAGAAGACGAAGCCGAGATCCTTCTTCGTCCTTTTGAAACCGAAGAGCAGCAGGTCGATTCCTCCCAGCGGAGTTGCGGGAAGAGGCCGGTAGACCTGCACCGCGTCCGTTGAGAGCGCTCCGGCGATTTTCTCGTCGACGGCCCGTTCTCCGTCGTCGTCGGCGATCCTGTATCCTCGAGCCGTGGGCAGCAGGGCGACCGGCGCACCGGCGCGATACGCGATCAGCGGCGCGCCGTCGGAGAGCCACCACGGACCGGCGAGCGTCACGATGCGCAGTTTCAGGTTCGAAGCCTGGGCAAGATCGCGAAGCGACTCGTCGCCGGCTCCCTCCCCCTTCGGGGCGATCCTGTGCCCCAGGAACTGCGCAACCCTCGAAAAGGCTCTGCGGAGCGGCGAATCCTCGGCCTCCGCCCCGTCTTCCCGAAACCTTCCTGAGAGCGCGGATGCGAGGGTCGAGAGGGCCGAGGAGATCGCGCGTCTGCTCGACATCTGCATCTGTCGAAGAGCGCCGAGGTCGTCGGCGGCGCGAAGCCTGGCGTTCATGGCGAGCGAGGAGAAGACCGTCTCGCAGAAGGCGTCGAAAACGGACGCGAATTCTCCTCCGCGAAGCAGCTCCTCCGTGGAACGAGTCCGGACGGTGCAGGGTTCCAGCGGGACGATCCAGCAGTTCGGCGGAAGCGCGAAGAGCGGGCCTCCCGGCGAGAGATCTTCTGTACCGACGAAGAGCGCGCGTCCCTCTTCGATCTCTCCCCAAAGCAGCGACTCGCTTCCCGCCGGCTTGTTCGCCTCGAGCCTCGTCCTCTCTCCTTCGATCTTCTGCTTCAGCCTCGGAAGAGGAACGATGTCCTTGACGATGCCCCTCCCCAGCCCCTCGAGGAATCTGCCGGCCAGGGAGGCTGTGAAGGCGATTCCCTCTTCGTCCGTCCGTTCGAGCAGGCTCGAACGTGAAATACGAAGGACCCTCGTCCCCGGAATTCCTCCGGCGAGAAGCCCCATGGTATCGCCGAAAAACCCCCTCTCCACGCCGAAGAGGGCCTCCCCGGGCTCCATCGTGAAGAGGTAATCCCGTCCGCCGGTCTGAAGAGCGCCTTCCCTGGCGGTAACGTAGACGTCGACCTGTCCTGCGAGGACGCACCAGACGATTTCCGGATCGTCGAGGAAGAAAGGCGTTTTCCCGGTGATTTCAAGGACGGTTCCGTGAACGGCGAGTTCTTCGAACATCGGGTTCATCGTCCTCCCCCCTCTCTTCCGGTAGCGGCGGCCTGCTTCTCAGTTCTCGATGAGACCGGCATAGCGCCCTCCGAGCCGCATCAGTTCCTCGTGAGTTCCCCGCTCCGCGACCTTGCCGTGGTGAAGCACGATGATCTCGTCGCAGTCGCGGATGGTCGAAAGACGGTGGGCCACGATGAGGCAGGTGCACCCCCTGCGGCGGAGCGCACGGTCGATTGCCTCCTCGGTTGGCGCGTCCAGGGCGCTCGTCGCTTCGTCAAGGACGATCAGGGACGGGGAGCGGACGAGCGCGCGGGCGATCTCCAGGCGCTGCCTCTGTCCTCCGCTGAAGTTGCGTCCGTTCTCCTCGACGATCGCGTCGTATCCTCCCTGGCGCGCGACCACGTCGCGGTGGATGGAGGCGTCCCGGCAGGCAGCCACGAGGTTTTCCGTCGGGATCGAGGGATCCCAGAGGGAGAGGTTGTCGCGGATCGTCCCCTCGTAGAGCGATATCTCCTGGTCCACGAAGGCGAAGGAGGTCGCCATCTCTTCGCGGGAAATCGTTCCCAGGGGGCGGCCGTCCAGCAGGATTTCGCCCGTCCACGGTTCGAAAAGGCCGCACACGATGCGGGCCAGGGTGGACTTGCCCGATCCGGATCCCCCGACCAGCGCCACCCGCGAACCGGGGACGAGCGTCAGCGAAAAGTTCTCGATCAGCGGATCCGAAAGGCGTGAGTAACCGAAGGAGATGTCGCGCATCTCCAGCCGCCCCGAGAGGCGGACCTTGCGCCCCCCCGCCATCGCACCCTCTTCGAGAGCGGGGCGCTCGGCCATGCGCGGGTAGCGCAGCACATCGTCGAGCCGGTTGAGGTTTCCCTGCGCCGTCTGAAACGAATCCCAGAGCGCGACCAGTTCCGTAACGGGATTGATCGTCTGCTGCATCAGGGTCTGCAGCGCGAGCAGCATGCCCATCGTGAGCACGCCGTTCATCACGCGGAATCCGCCGAAACAGAGCACTCCCGCGGCGGCCAGCGAGGTGAGGGCGGGAAGCACGGCCTGGATACGGACGGCAAGCCGGGAGAGCGAAGCACGGCAGTCCGCGATTTTGCTCAGGTACCCGGCAAGCCGTGCGAACTGCTCGTCCTCGCCTCCGAAGGACTTGATCGTCTCTATGACCGAGAGTCCCCCGATGGCGGTTCCGGCGAACTTGCCGACCTCGCCGGTGAAGCGCTCGTTCAGGTCCGTCCTCTTCCGGTTCACCGAGACGATCAGGAGCGCGCACGTCGCCGCCGTCGAAAGAGCGATCACCGAGACAGGAGGATCGTACAGGGTGATCATCAGCGCGTAGAAAAGGACCATGATGCACTGGAGCATCGTCGTCGCCAGCTCCCGCGAGAGGAGCTGCGCGACACGGTCGTTGAGCTGCACGCGGTTGCCTATCTCCCCCGCGTAGCGCTGCAGAAAGAAAGTGTACGGAAGCTTCAGAAGATGGTTCATAAACGACGCCGAATAACGGATCGCCATCGACAGCTCCTGCCGGAGGAGCACCGATCCCTGGAGCCACGTCAGCGCGCCCTTGACGAGCGCGACGAGCGCCATCAGCGTGAGCATGGGCCGAAACCACTCGAGGCGCCCCTCGATCAGTAGCCTGTCGACGAAGATCTGCTGAAAGGCGGGCTCGAGCAGCCCCGGGATGACCAGGGCCAGCCCCGCCAGCACGGCGAAGAAGAGCGCCGCCCTCGCCCCGGTCAGCCTTCTGCCGAGAGCCGCCCACGGGCTGCGGGGACGGCCTTCCGGCCGGAACGCCTCCCCCGGCACGATCGACAGGGCGACACCCGTGAACGAGCGGTCCAGGGTCTCCCGGTCCACCGTGCGCGGACCGGCCGCCGGATCGTTCAGGTATACCGTATCGCCCTTGATGCCCTCAAGCACCAGGAAGTGGTTGAAGTTCCAGAAAAGGATGATCGGCAGCGGCAAATCGCAGAGAGACTGGGGCTCCTTTTGGAAGCCCTTCGCTTCCATTCCGTGGCTTCGGGCGGCCCTGAGCATGTTCGTCGCCCTGCTGCCGTCCCGACTGACGCCGCACTCCTCGCGAAGCCTCTCCAGCGGCAGAAAAAGGCCGTAGTATCCAAGGACGATCCCCAGGGAGGCGGCGCCGCATTCGGTGGCCTCCATCTGGATCATCGTCGGCGTCGTGACCCGCCGATTTCTCCAGGGCGTCCTCATGATGCGGGGATCAGGCATCGTCCTTCCCTCCGCCGATCTCCTCGCCGATTCCGAGGAAGAACTTCTTCAGAAAAGGAAGAACCAGCGTCACCGGGGCCTGCCGGCGCACCACCACAGTCACGCCGCAGAGCGTGCCGCTCTGAAGCTCCAGAGGCGGCCCGTCGCCGGAGGACCAGACATAGCCGCTCTCCGTCTCCTTCGAGGGGTAGAGGGCCATCATCACCGTGATGGGAGCGCCGCCGCGCGAGAGCGTCTGAACGAGCTGCTCGTTTCCCAGGACTCTCGTCATTCCTCTCGCGGATGCCGGGAACGACGACACGTGCGTCACGCGGCCGCGCAGGATGCCGAACTCCTCCTGCTTCACCACGGAAGGAGAGATCTGCGCCTCCATCTCAGGCAGTATCTTCTTTCCGTCCTGGGGCTGGACGAAAGCGTGAACGTAGAGCGGCGTCCCGTCATCGAGCACTTTTTCCACGGAGAGAAGCGCCTCCCCGGCGGATATGACCTGTCCCTCCGACTTGAAGACTTCGAGCACTCTCCCGGAGGCCGGGCTGCGGATGGACGTCTCCAGGTCGTACCGGTCCTCGAGGGCCGCAAGCTGTTTTTCGGCGGTCAGCAGGCGCATGTCGACATCGATCCGCTGGCGCTCGATCTGGGATGTCGAGTCGGCCGCGGTCATCGGGAGGCGCGCCAGTTCTTCGTTGAATGAGAGGATGTCCTGAAGCGCCGCGTTGTAGCGATCTTTCACCTCCAGGTACTGGCTGCGCGTGATGTACTTCTTCGCGTAGAGCGCGTCGTACTGCTCGAGCTGCTCGCGCAGCGAGTCGGCGCGATCCCGGGCGACCTTGATCGACGAGTTCAGCGCCTGCCTGCGCCTCGCGAGATATTCCGACTCCAGCATCTTCTTGCTGTCGCCCATCTCCGTGCCCATGGTCCGCTCGATTCGCAGAATCTCCAGCCGGCCGCGCAGCTCCGCTATCTGGTGCCACAATTCGGACTGGGCCAGCCGCGCAATGACCTGGCCCTTCTCGACAGGATCGTCGATATCGACGTAGATTGACTCG
Source organism: uncultured Synergistaceae bacterium (assembly GCA_964426245.1). Taxonomy (GTDB): domain Bacteria; phylum Synergistota; class Synergistia; order Synergistales; family Aminobacteriaceae; genus JAAYLU01. Next base: position 17,744 of record CAYRPJ010000029.1, on the reverse strand, counting down.
AGACGCCCGGTTCCGGGCGAAGGGGCGTCCACATGAGCGTCGTGCCGCAGCAGGATTCCCTGCCCGGAGACCAGCGTGGTCACTGTTCCGTAGAATCCCCAGGCGGCCAGCACTCCCAGCAGAAGCAGCATCGCGGAGAGCGTCACCCAGAACGCGGGCCGGACGACCTGAAAGAGCATATCGAGCTGTTCGGGCGATGAGAGCCTATCGAGTGCGGATTTCCTGAAAATCTGTCTTTTCACCGCAGAACACGCTCCTTTGTGTGCAAACAACATCTGGATTTGCGATGCGTCCTGGAGTACAATGACGTTATCTTGACAGAATTATACACCGATACGCTCCGAGGAGGGAACATGAAACTTCGTGCACTTTTCACCCTGCTGCCGGCGCTCATATTCATTCTTCCGGGAACCTCGCTCTCGGCGCCGCTCGCCGAGGCGCAGTACCTCGAGCTCGTATTGGAACGGAACAATGAACTCGCCGCGATTCGGAAGGAGATCGAAGCCAGGCTCTTCTCCGCCCGGGCGGAACTGGCCGTGCAGCGTCCTACCGCGGGACTCTCCGCCGAGGCGAGCAAATGGCTCGACAAGGACCGGGGAGACAGGCAGATGGACCTCTCTCTCTCGCATCGGCTCAATCTCTCGGGCAGCTACGGCCTGCAGGAGCGGGATCTGCTGCTCGCCGTCGAGATGCTGCGCACCCAATACGCCGACGCGGTCAACGAACGCCTCGCCCTCGCCGCCTCCGCCTACCGCCAGGCAGTGATGGCGGCACTCTACCGGGAAGCGATGGAGCGGATCGTGGTGCAGCGGAACGAATCCCTTCTCGTGACGAAAGAGAAGTTCGACAAGGAGATGGTCTCCCTCTTGGAACTGCTGCGGGCGCAGTCCCAGGTGGACGACGGGGAGACGCTCCTCCTTCAGGCGCGCCGGAATTATGAACAGCAGCTCGTCGAGATGAGCGCCCTCGCCGGAGGAACGCGGATAGATCCGAATATCGTCCCTCCTGACCCCAAGGGCTTGGAACTCTCGGTCGACGCGACGAAAGCATGGGAGAGCCGCCCCGACGTCGCCGCGCTCCTGCTCTCGAAGGAGCGCGCCTTGGTACAGCGCTCGCTGGCCGCGAAGGGGTTGTCGCCGTTCATCGATATCTCCGTAGGCGTGCGCGTCGCCCAGAATTTCACCTCGCCCTTCGCCGAGGACCGTGTCGGAGAGGTTTTCGTCCGGGCCGCGCTGACCGTCCCTCTCGCCGACGGTGGAAAGACGGCCAACAACACCGCGGCGGCCGGGATGATGCTCCGCAAGGTCGAATACGAGATCGGCAGCAAACGAGACAGCATACAGCGCGAAGTCGATCTTGTGAAGGAGCGCTGGTCCCGTGCGCTCGAAATCGCCGCGATCCGCCGCCGCCAGGCCGAGAGGACCGACAAGGAGCTCGAGATCGCCGAACTGATGTACCGGGAGGGACTCGGCTCCCAGCTCGACCTTATCGGTGCGCAGGAGGCCTTCCAGAAGAGCAGAAGCGAACTGATCGCGGCTCTTCAGGAGCTGTGGCTCATCCTCGCGGAGGCCGACCGGGTGATGGGACGGTGGGTCCGGCGGTTGGAATGAACGCTATACCTTTCGTTTCGCTTTTCGGAGCTTAAAGCTCCATCACAAAATGCGTCAGCCAGTATTTCGCATTATAACGATGCAGCATGTCGACGAGGTGTTGACGGAATTCCGCCTCGTTTTCATACGAGCCGCCGAAAAGCTCGTAGAGTTCCGTCTGAATCGTGCTCAGGCTTCTTTTCCCCGCGCACCGCAAGAGGAGTTCATACTCCAGCGGCGAGAGCGCCATGCCGTCGAGCTGGGGAAAACCGTCGGAAAACGTCATGGCGCGCCACAATTCGAAGGTCCGCTGTGGATAATCTCTGGAGAAATCCATGGATTCATCAAAAGCCTCTCCCTCATTTGAAAAAAGCATGTAATAGTATTCATAAGCTCTGGGATTGGCCGAAATTTCCGCAAACCACCGGCTTCTAATTCCGTATTTCATGGCGGCTTCAAACTGCTTCCTCACCGTTTCCTGTTTCAGTTCATAATTTCTGATTTTTTGCTGCATGCTTTGGCGGATGATCTTGTTGAGCTCCTGGCGCTGCCGCATCACCTGATCCTGGCTGTATTCCGCCGGCGTTACGAAGGGATAGTCGTCCCCGGTTCTGCGGCCCGACTCGTCGTGGAGCTGCAGACCGAATTTCTCCGGATGCTCGGAAATCTCGGTTCCCGGATAGGCTCGTAAAAAACCGGTAATGATATCAATGACTCCGGGGGCCAGATCGATGAGGGTCCGGATCAGCGCGGCGGTCGATCCGTCTTTTTCTTTCGGCCCCCCCACAATGAAGTTCGTGGCGATCTGGGCAAGGCCGCAGTTTGCCGCGTAGCCTACGAACTCAAGGATGTCGTCGATCCTGACGTGCTTGTTGTACTGGTCGATTACGTTCTGATCACCGGATTCTATCCCGATCTGCAAACGGATAAGCCCGGCATCGATCATTGCGGGCAGGACATCCATAAAACCTCTGATTCGTCCCACATGGCATTCGCAGTACCAGACCAAATCCCGATCTTTTCGTATCTCCTTCATCCCTTCGCAGAACGCTTCTATCCTCTCCCGGCCGAGGGTGAAGGTATCGTCCATAACAATAAGGCACTTCAGCGCCGGATTCCTTTTCAGGTTGGCTTTGATTTCCTCGAGCACCAGGGGAATGCTCCTGAGCCGGACCTTCTGCTTGCCGGGACTGGGGGCGCAATAGGCGCACCGGAAGGGACACCCCCGGCCGGTAAAAATCAAGTTGCCATAGGAATGGCCGGTATGCAGCGATGTGGAGTAGGCCGGAAGGGGCAGGGCGTCCAGATCGGCGATGATCTCGGGCGCGGTTTCCAGAAACACCCCGTCTCTGATTCTCGCCAGCCCCTTCACCTCGTCGATATCGCCCTCATCTTTAAAGACCGCATTGAAGAGCTTGGGCAGAGAGACTTCCCCTTCGCCTCGCAGGATATAGTCCGCCCCGCTGCTTTCAAGAAAAGTCCTTCCCAAAGCGATGCTCTGGGGGCCGCCCACGACAATCGGAAGCCTCCAGCGTGCCTTTATCTTTCTGGTCAGGTCTTCGATGATCCGGACATTGTCAAAATCGCAGGAGAATCCCACCGCTTCGGGACGGTGCTTCTCTATCTCATCCAGGAGATGCTCCGGTTTTCCGTGAAAGACCAAAGGCTCGTACCCGGCTGCTTCCAAGGCGCCCGCCAGGTAAAAGAGCCCCACATAATCATGGGCGGTCGTTTCGTATTTTTTCGACACGTTGCAGAGAAGAATCTTCATCGCATCACCTTTTTTCTAGTACGGAACCACAAGCAGCCAGTATTTCTTATCAAACACCTTCAAGGTTTCTATGATCCGCTCCACCAACTCTTCCGTTGTTTCTCCGAAGGGTTTTCCGAACCGCTCATGGAGGATGCCGGCAATGGCTGCAATGGTGCTCTTTCCCGTGGCATATTTTAAAATTTCATATTCAAAGGGAGACAGCGCCTCTCCCCATAAAAGGGGATAGCCCCTGGAGAAGTCCACATCCCGCCACATTTCTATCAGTCGCTGGGGGCGCCAGCCAGGGAGTTCCTCCGGCGGCACGTCCGTCACGCGGGTGGCCGCCCCTCTGGCAAGCATTGTGTAATATGCGGTCAGAGAGGGTTTATGATGGGCTATGATGTTCATCCAGTATTTCGGCCCTTTGGAATTGAGAGAGATGCGGTGACAGCGCAGAATATCCTCGTGACCGAGTTCGCCGCTGTTCAGCATCGCCTTGATTTCATCCACGAAGCTCTGAATGTACTCCTGATAGGCCGCCATGATCTCCCGCCGGTCCATGGTCTCACTCTCCATGAGAGGGTAATCTGAGATGCTGCCCAAACCCTGTTTGTCGCAGATCTTCAGCCCGTATTTTTGGGGATGGAGACCGATATCGGTCATCGGATACGGCATCAGGATACTGGGGGCGATTTCCATCATCCCCGGTCCCAGCCGCATCAGCTTGGCGGCAAAGGCCTTGTTCTTTTCGATATGCTCCCGGTTCTCAAAGGGCCCCCCCACCAGAAGCGCCCCGAAAACCTGCTGAACCCCGGCATCATAAGCGGCTTTCACCACCGTTTCCACCATTTCCGGCGCGATGTTCTTGCGGTAAATCTTCAGCATCTCCGGATCCGCGGTTTCAATGCCTATCTGCAGCCGGTTCAGCCCGGCTTCCACCATGTCCTTTATGACCTCGGGACGTCTGCTCAGGGACGCTACATCGGCCTCGCAATAAAACTGGAAAGGCCTGACCGAGCGAAGCGCCTTTACCTCCCGGCAGAATTCGTCCAGCCACGCAGGATCGGTGACCAGGGTATCGTCGCAGAATAAAAAGTAGTTGAGTTCGGGATATTTGAGAAGCAGGGAGCGCATTTCCGCAATGACATTCGCCACGCTCCGCCTGCGCACGGGGCGTTTCAAGGCGCCTTCATGACAGAAAACGCAGTGATAGGGACAGCCCCGGCTGGTCATGACATACAGGTTGGTGTAATCAATGGGCGTCATGCTTTTATCATAGGCCGGGAAGGGCAGCTCGTCCAAATTTTCCACCACCGGCCCTTCGCCCCTATCAATACTCTCGCCTTTTTCGTCAATGTAAAAGATTCCGGGAATATCATCCAGACTCTTCTTTTCTCTCAAGGCCTCCAGAACCGCCACCATGGCCAATTCTCCTTCGCCTCGCACGATGGCGGCGGCTTTTGACCGGCGCAGATACTCTTCATCCAGAGAAAGGGCTTCGGGCCCGCCTATCAGCACCGGAATCGCATAGGCTTCCGCTACGGAAGCGCTGACTTTTTTGACGATATGCCTGTTTTCAAAGTCCACCGAAAAACCGACGCAGCACAATTCATTGAACGGGATACGCCGCATATACTCCATGACCTGATCCGGCCGACATTCGCATGCGAGGGCGTCATACCCCTTTTCATCCAGATAGCCCGCCAGCCCGTAGAGCCCCAGAAAAGCTCCGTTTCTGCTGAAACCGGCGATCTCCATACCGATGGTCGATAATTTGAACAGAATGACCTTGTTTTTCACCTGGCGCTCCCCTGCTTGTTTGTTATTTTTCCATTCCAGATCCGCTTCTTTCGGCTTCAATGAGCCCGACAGAACGCACATCCCCGCCGCTTCCAGTTTTTTGACGGTCTCCAGCAGATGCGGCTTGAATACTTCAAAACTCTCGAAGACTTCCCCGTATTCGGGGAAAATCGCTTCCGCCATTTGAAGCATGCTCAGTTTACCGGAGGAGTGTTTCAATACGTCGAATTCAAAGGGTGAAAAGATAAATCCGTTCACGGACGGTATGTCCGCCGCCAGCGAGGGCGTCAACGAAAGCAGGAAGATCCGTTGCGGGTACGTGTCGAACACGGAGTGCATGTCATAATCCCTTGTGAGGGCGTCCCCCCGAATCCGGGCCTTGTATTGCGCGTCGAGATAGGGGAACTTGGAGTACGCCAGGCTCTGCCACATCCCGCTGAGCCCGTAGCGTTCGCTCAGCGCGTAGCTTCGCAGCACCGTTTCGTCGGGGATCCCGCCGTCGCGGAACATCTTTCGCATGACGCCGGTCGTTCCCTCGAAAAACTCGTTCCTGGCCGCGCAGATCTCTTCGATACTCAGGGCTTTCGTCTCGATCACCGGGAAATCCCCCACGGAGGCGAGCGCCTTTTCGTCTTGTACGAAAACGCCGAACCTGTCGGGGTCCTTGGACATCGCCGTTTCGGGAAATGGCATGTAGAAGGTGCTGACCACTTCCACCATTCCCTTGCCCGCGCGGATCATTTCATAGACGGTGTCGAAGGTGCAGTTCAGCGTCTCCCGCGTCTCCAGGGCTCCGCCGATGATGATGTTGCCCACCAGCTGGGGAAGTCCGGCCGCTTTGCAGATCTCGATGACCTCGAAGAACCCTTCCCGCCGCACATTCTTGTTATAGATATCGATTATGTGCTGGTTGCAGCTTTCAATGCCGATCTGCATCCGGACCAGGCCGGCGTCGACCATCATTTTCACGATTTCCGGATATCTGAGAACGACGTTGACATGGGCGTCGGCGAACCAGACGAAATCGTGCTCTTTTCGGAGCTCTTCGAGTTCTTCGCAAAATGCGCGCACCCGGTCCTTGTTCAGAGTGAAGGTGTCGTCGCAAAAAAAGATATATTTCACACCGGGATTCTCTTTCAACCGGAGGCGGATCTCCTTCATGACGCTGGCCACGCTGCGCTGCCTCACGTTTTTACTGTTGGCGCCCTCATAGCAAAAGGAACAGTGAAAAGGACATCCGCGGCCCGACATGACCGCCATGTGATTGATGCTCCGGTGCTGGGCCGATTTGATTTTTCCGCTGATGACGGGGAGGGCATCCAGATCCTCGATGACCGGATAGATCCCGTTGTCGTAGTACGTCCCGTCTTTTTTGAACGAACACATTCCGGGAATGCTCTCCCACTGCTCTCCGTCTTCTATTTCCAATGCCCGGAGAGCGGCATGGAGGGAATATTCCCCTTCGCCCCGAATGATCCCGTCGGCACGGCAAGCCCGTAAAAAATCTTCTCCCAGTCCCACCGTCTGGGGGCCGCCGATAAGAACGACGGCTCCGAAGCGCTCCTTGATCACCCTGGAAAAACTCTCAACCGCCGACTGATTTTCAAAATCACAGTATAATCCCACCACAGTATTCCGGTTGCATCCGGTCTCTTTCAAGAAGTCCAGACCCTTCAACAGCTCTCCTGAAAAAACGGCCGCATCGAACCCTTTGCCGGTCATCATCTCCGCCAGCGACATAAGGCCGATGGGCTCGATCTGGGTGATCGAATGAGTTCTCGTTCCGCGATGAATCAGCATCAGTCTCAAGTTGATCGTTTTCACTCCGGGCCTCCATCATAGATAGGTTTTTACGACAGGACCGCTCTCATCGTCGGATACCGTTTGAGAATCGCTCTTCTTCAATACGGCCTCATCGGCAGGGTGAGAACAGCACCAGATGCCGCCGGCTCATTCTTTCAAGACAGGCGGCCATTTCTTCCATGGAGCGGTTCAATGTTTTCGCCGACTCCTTCACCGAAAACAAACCGGCATCCAGAAGAATATCCGTTTCCGTGCCGCTCAAAGTTTTGAAATCCACCATCGACAAATCCGGAATGCGCTGGATGATATAATTTTCTTTTTCCGCCGCTTCAAGCTCCTCCCATTCTTTCAACAGCCCCCCGTACTCGATGAGTTTTCGATAGTAGGCCGTCATGACCGCATTCCGGCCGTAGATGAATTTCAGGTATCCCGCCGCGATGCCGTACCGAAAGGCCAGCTCGAAGTCCCTGCGGATTCGGGGGCCGGGGATCCGCCCGTTCTTGAACTGCTCTTTCATCGTGTTGGAAATCCGCGTGAGAAAGGCAGAGCGTGCCCTGCAGATTTCCGGCAAGGACAAATCCCGGGTGCGGTTCACCGGGAAATCCTCGATGGAGGTGAGACAGTCCCGGTCTTCCAGCACAATGTCGAAATGCCCGGGATCCTTGTAAATACGGGTACCGGGAAGCGGCGTCAGAAAGGTGGTGGAGAGATCCAGCATTCCGGGAGCGCGGTGCAGCAGGTCGAGTGCAAAGGCGGTGGTCGCCTCGAGGGTCTTCGGGGTTTCAAAAGCCCCGCCGATGATGAAATTACCGGCGAGCTGGGGCAGTCCCTCTCCGTAACAGGTATCCACCACTTTTTTCACGTCTTCGGGACCGGCCTGTTTCCCGTACGCCTTAAGGACGTGATCGGCTCCGGACTCCATACCGATCTGCATCCGGACCATGCCGCTCTCCATCATTTCTTTGATCAGCTCCGGATGATGTGAAAGGAAGCCAGGATGTCCTTCGCAGAACCAGACGAAATCATGACTTTCCCGTAGACGCCGCAATCCTTCAAGCAGCTCTTTCAGCCTCTTGAGATTGGCTGTGAAGGTGTCGTCGCAAAAAAACAGGTACCGGGGTCTCCTGCTTTTTTCCAACCGCACCCGGATTTCGAAAAGAACATCCTTCGCGTTCCGCATTCTCAAGTTCTTTGAATTGCCGCCTTCAAAACAGAAGGCGCATCGGTACGGGCAGCCTCTGGCCGTGATCACCGATAGAAGAGACCTCTCTTCATAATCCAGTACCGCTTCATCTTGCGGCAGTTGATATCGGGAAAAATCCTCCAGATAGACGTACTCCGAATTCTCCCGGAGAAGAATCTCACCCGGCACTTGGATTTCTTCTCCCTCAACCCTTGCTTGAAGCCATGCGAGCAGGGATTCTTCCCCCTCCCCCTTGAGAATGGCGTCGGCGTCGTACAGCTCCAGATCCCTTTCGGTCATATGCAGCGTATGGGGTCCTCCCACCACCGTATAAAAATGCACCCCTGTTTTTTTCTTTTCGTGCAGAGCTTTGACGAGAGCCCTCACAGCCGATTGATTATCGAAGTCGCAGTAAAAACAGACCGCGAACAGGCTCTCTTTCATTCGCTCGATGATTTTTACGACATCGGTGGTAATACAGGTGCATACTTTTGCTTCGAAGCCGTTGGCATTGAGCTGGGCCGCCAGGGTAAGAATCCCCAGATTCCCGATCATTTCAAAGGTCCGCCCCCGGATCATCCGCTGGGTGTACACAAGGAGAACAAGGGGAGGCTTTTTCATGGCTTTTGGCAGAGAATCCATTTATTTTTTTCCATTGCTTTCAGCGACTCTTCCGCCCGTTTATAGAAACCGGACTGCTCTCCCGAAGGGTCGAGCGCCAATCTTCCCTGCTGTAAAACTTCCCGTTTCGAGAGTTTTCCGCTGCATAACTTAAGAAGAGTGTAGTCTATTTCTTCCAGGGGGATATCGAAAATCCGCGGTTTTTCGCCGCTGAGATCGGTATAAAGCCACAGCTCGAAGGTCCGGTGCAGAATAGCGTCTTCTCCGCGGCTGCCCAGCCGGCTGCTGACGACATAGTCGCCGAAAGTCCGCATTTTCCAATAGGCGTCGTCGATGGGCAGGTTTTTGTACACGTAGTCGTTCCAGCGGGTAAACACCCCGTAACGTCCGCCCAGACGGTACGCATCCAGAATAACCTCTTCGGGAATTTTTCCGTCGAGATAGATCTTCCGCATTTCATCCTGAAGCCGCTTGTTGGCCTGAAGGCGGATCTTTGTCAGCTCTACGAAATCCAATGCTTCGGTTCCGGAAAGCGGGATATCTTCGTTGCAGCAGTCGACGAGGGACTCGTAGATTTCCATGCCGAATTTTTGAGGATTCATCGTTATAGGCGTTTGGGGAAAGGGCAGAAATGAGAAGTAGGCGGTTTCAAACTGGCCCGGCGCCCGATGAAGCAGCTCCATGATCAAGTCTTCGGATTCCTGAACGGTTTCCCTGGTTTCGTGGGGACCTCCAAGAATAATATTGCCGGAAATAGCGGAAATACCTGATTCAACGCAATGCACAATGACGTCTACGGCCATCTTTCGTGTTATTTTCTTGTTGTAGCTTTTTAAAACAGCGTCGCTGCCGGATTCCAGGCCGAAAAAGATTTTTTTCAGCCCAGCCTCAGCCAGAGTGCGGGCCATGTCCCGATGCTTGTCGATGAGTGAAATATGGGCGCTGGCAAACCATACGAAATCGAAGTCTTTCCGGATTTCTTTGATTTCTTCACAGATCCGCTGGACTCGTTTAGCATCCAAGGTAAATGTATCATCAAGAAAATTTATATATTTTATATTTGGATTCCTTTGAAAATTAGCCCTGATTTCCTTCATCAGCGAGGAAACGGAGTGGCGGCGCACACGTTTCGCATTGGCTCCCTCATAGCAGAAGGTACATCCGAAAGGACAGCCCCTTCCGGTTAAAATGGGGAGAAGCGAGTAGTGTTTATAATCGTTGGTCAACGTAATGTCCGGCCAGGGAATATCGTCCAGCGCCTCCGGGGGGGTTCTCGGCGGTGTTTTTACAAGGTTCGACGACGCATCCGGAAAAACGATTCCCTGAATCGCCTCCAGAGAGCCGCGATTATGGATGAAATACTCCATGAGTTCCGGGACGGTTTCTTCCCCTTCGCCGATGCAGGCCGCAACAATCCCCGTCTCTTCGAAAAACCCCGCGTCCAAACCGACGGTTTGAGGTCCGCCCGCCAGCAGAATCACCTCGGGGTACTCTTTTTTTACTTCCCGTGCGAAGATCCTGATCCAATGCACATTGTCGAAATCAGTGTAAAAACCGATGACTTTGGGGCGATCATCTTTTTTCATGAGTGCTTTCACATAGTTCAGAGATTCCTTGGCATAGCCCTGAAACATCCGGGCGTCATACCCTTTTCGCGTCAACAACTGGATCAAAATATTCATTCCCAGGTTGCTTCCGGGAATGTACCCACAGACATAGCGGTGCGATTTGACAAGCAGTATATCCACGTGATTGCCTCCGCCTGGAAGCGGAGACCGGGAATTTCCCGTTCTCCGCTTCCATTACTGAAGGGGGAAGGTCCCCTTCGTTCATTTCGATGTTTGCACAGCTACAAATGCGTAATCCACACCCACTATGCTCAAACCGCCGGAAGCCTGATCCAACTGATCATCGCTGAGCGGCGTCTTCTCCTGCGCCTCCTTGAAGGCAGCCTCGAACTCAGTCGCCGTGCATGTGTACCCCAGTTTTGCAACCACCGCATCGAATTCCGCTTCGGTCTTCGCTTCACCCAGTTTCTTCGCCAGATCCTCGTCGGTCAACACTTTCGCCGCCAATGCCTTTGCACCGTCATTACTCATAGCCATCCTCCTCTGCAGGGTATTTTGGCCAAAACATACAATGCTTCAGCCAATACTGAGTTTCAATTCGCTATTCCGCATCGCCTCCTCGGATCCATTGCGATGCTACTTCGGCTTTCCTCCTCCTCCCATGAAACAAAAGCAGAAGAAAGTAGACGATTCGGCCCCTCCGTACAACGCACATCCGATCGTCACGTCTCCAAAAGTACCATATCCACCCAATACACAGACGCACAGATCGCCGCCCCCGGCCACCGCGGCCAGCTCCTCGTCCATAAGTTCGCCCGTCTTCTTCGACTCGACCGCGTACTCCTTCAGATCCTGGAACGAGAAGTCGTACCCCGCTTCCCGGGCGATCGGAAGAACTTCTTTCAGGAAAAGCTCCTCCTGATGATCATCGCCGAGCGGGCTGTCCCCGTACTTTCCTGAGAGCGATTCTCTTTTTTCCCTGAACGTCCGCTGCAGATCGGCATCCTCCGACAACGCTTCATAGAACTGCCGCACGTTTTCCTTCGACATCTCCCCCACCTCTCTCCGAACGATATTCGTTTCAGCCGCAACTCCGGGAATTTTCTCCGCCGCCGTTTCCACGTCCGGATGCCCCTTTCCCACCTCCTTTTTCCCCCCAAACGGCCCGTATTCTCTCCTCGTACCCGTTTTTGAAAAAGGCGCATGTCGACTCGTCGACCCCGAGATATTCGTTCCCTGCGGCAAGCGCGCCGGCGCGACAGCCTCCGCCGCAGGAAAGACGGTGTTCGCAGGAAGCGCACCGCTCGTTTTCTTCCAACAGATCCTCAAGCCGCGTATCGATCATCCGCAGGTACTTCGAGTCGGAGAGCGCCCCGCACAGCGATGTCTTCGTTATGTCGGGCATCTCATCCTGAAGGGGCATCCCGGAGAGAGGAATGCACGGCAAGAGCTTCCCTTCCGCCGAGATGTACATCGTCGTCCGGGCGCTCCCGCATACCGTTTGGCGCAGCATTTTTCGGCTTCCGTCGTACTTCCTGCACGGGATCCGGTAGGAATCCTCGCCCTTGCGGCACAGGAAAAAACCGCCGAGCATGAGCGTCAGCGGCGCTCCAGCCTCCCTGAAGTACGGAATGAAGTCGAGGTAGGCCTCGTACAGCTCCCCGACCGAGAGCGTGTATCGGCCTTTCTCGTTCAGCCACTCTCCGGCGTCGGTCGCGGGGGTCGCCTTCCAGCTCTCGACGCCGAGCTCGGCGAACAGATCCAGGCTGGTCCGCAGCGTATGAAGATTGCCCCGGTAGAGCGCCGTTTCGATGGAGACGGTAAAACCGCGAGAACAGAGCAATCGGATCGCTTCGATCGCCTTCCTCTCGGCTCCTGGCACACCGCGAAGCCAGTCATGACAGCCTATTCCGTCGAAGCTGAGCGAGAACTCCGGGCGAATTCCGCGGGCCTCGAACTCGTTCAACAGCGCGTCGTCAACCAGCACACCGTTGGTGAAAACCTGCGAGATCGTGATGCGCTCATCAAGCAGTGCATCCACGATATCGAAGAAATCGGTCCTGACAAGCGGCTCGCCCCCGGTCAGCGAGACGTCGAGGATGCCCGCTTCCGAAATTTGGCGGACAATGTCCAGACACTTCTCCAGCGACAGTTCGCCGTACTTCGCGTGCGGCGCGGACATGTAGCAGTGACGGCACTTCAGGTTGCATCTCCCCGTAATCGACCAGTGCGCCTTGCGGATGTACCTGCACGGAATCGGCCTGTATTTCTGCTCGTCCTGCAATCCCTCGCCGAATGAGCACTCCTCGACGACTCCGCTCTCTTTCATCCGGGCGACGATTTCGCGATGAGCGGGAAGCAGCAGCGGTAAATCGGCATCCACCATTCCGTTGCAGAACGAGACGGCCTGAAAGGCCTTCTCGTCCAGAAAGACGACTCCGCCCGTGGCAACGTCCTGAATCGCGTACGGCAAGCGCTCCCAGCCTCTGAGCCTGTACCGCTCCTTCAGTTTGTAAAACATCCCGCGCTCCTCTCCGACCATCGACCCAAGATGAAGCAATGCGCCCTTCCGCCGGGTCCGGCTCACGCGCTTCCGTTCGCGGACGGGAACGCGGCAAATCCCGCCCGCTCACTTTACCATGATAACAAGTCGTCTCGAAGAATCAAAAACACCCTCTTTTCTACGAGAACAGTATAAACATTCACACCGTGTCAATGTCAAGAGCGAAAATAAAAAATTTTTCCATCAAAATTTAAGAAGCCGCAGATCTCACGCTTTATATACCCAAAGCTGTCGTCGAGCCTCCCGAATTCCTCCGTCATCAATCGCAATACTGAGTCCTAAAAGAAAACAGGGATTGCTTGCCTCATCCTGCTGTCAGTATAAACATTGACACGGTGTCAATGTCAAGAAAAAAAATCTTTTTTCTGTGAACTTGAAGGAGCCCGGGCTTCGTGACATACTCTTTGTACTTTGACGGGTACACGCCCGACAAAGGAGGGGCCCGAAGAGATACCGCGAGGCTTGACTCTCACACCGTGTCAAGGTGTACGATATCCCCGGATTACAATCGGGCGCCGAAAAGGGGGGAATATCATGGACGAGCTCGGCCGCTCTCTGCGTTCGTTCGGGCTGGATCCGGAGCGGGTTTTCGAGGCACTGCGACGAGGGGACATCAGCGGCATCCTGGATTCCTTGGAAAAGGAAGAGAATATGCTGCGCCTGCGGAGCGTCGAGATGGCCGACCTTCGCGAGCAGTTGCTCGCCCTGGCCGAGGAAGGGAAAAGGAGACTGAAAGATGAGATCCTCGACGAGGAGATGGAAATGCTGAGCGCGGCGGGCCAGGAGCCGAAAAACATCCCATGAAGTCTCTTGAAGTATTCCCCTCCATTCTGCTCATCGGACAGTTTTCAAAGCTGAGCGGTCTTTCGTGCCGCATGCTCCGTTTCTACGCGGAACAGAACATCCTCGTTCCCGCCTTCACCGACCCTGCGACAGGATACCGGCACTACCTCGCATCCCAGCTCACCGAGGCAAAGCTGTTGCGACACCTCCGGCAGGCTGATTTTTCCCTTGACGATATCGCCGCCGTATTGAACGGCCTGGAGACAGCGCAATGGGAAGGGTGTATCGCCGCGCAGCGCGGCTCGATTGCCCAGAAAATCGCGTCCCTGGAGATGGCATTGGAAGAACTGGAACGAATCGAAAAGCACCGGGGACCGGAAGACTGTGTGCTGGCGAGGGTTCTCCCAATGCGGGTTCTCTCCGCCCCTCTGGCCGGAGAGAGAATGCGGCTTCGCGAGATGGCGCGCTCCGAGGTCAAACGTCTCTGCGGGAGCAACGGCGGCTCGGGGCCTCTCTTCTGTTTCTACGACCTGCGCACCGGGCCGGTCAGGGCGACGCTCTGCATTCCGACGGAAGAGCCTGCTGGCGAGATCCTGCCGGGAGGACTGCTGGCCGCCTCGCTCCACAGAGGACCGTACGAGGCGATTCCGGCCACTCTTGAGCGGCTTCTTGCGTGGGTGAAACAAAACAAGTACACGACGAACGGACGAGTGCTCGAGTGCTACTTCCCCTGCGGAGAGGAAGAGCGCCCTCACGGCAGGGTGGAGATCGCCGTCTCCCTGGATGAGGCGGCTCTTGCCGCACGGTGAACAACATGAATACACCCGCCTGGCGGGAGCTTATCACGACCTGAAAAAACCACAGATCGGGTGATGATGCGACTGTAAATACAAGTCTGGGAATGCTGGATCAAAAAACGGGTATTTCCGTTTTCAACCCTTTCCTAAATTTTTCCGTCCACGATCCGTTCTTGACCGTCGTGTTCAGAAACAACCGACGTGCTACGGCATGTTCCACTCCTCCCGCACGCGTTCGTACACAGCCTGCGGGAACTGTGCGAGCAGCGGCCTCGCTGCCGGGTCGAGCCACAGGATCAGCTCCCTGAGAGCCTCGCGGTTCATCGCCGTGCACCCGGCGGTCGGAGAGCCTGCTGAACGCTCCACGTGGAGGAAGATGCACGACCCTCTGCCGGGGCTGGCCGGATTCCGGTTGTGCGCCACCACGACACCGTAGCGGTAGAGCCCGTCCTTGCGGAGCATCTTCTCTTCGCTCTTCCAGTCCTTGTCCGGAACGGCGCCGGAGAGCACCTCGTTGTAGTGGCGGGAGGCTGAATCATCCACGCAGACCAGATCCGGATCCGCCTTCAGGACGGGCATGGCGGTTCCTGCAAGTTCCTCCGGACTATAGGCGAAACATTCGGTGAGTTCAAAAATCCCGGTCGGTGCACGTCCGTCCCCTTCGCGTTTTTCCGGCTCGCCGGGCAGCCGCGCCTCATCCGGATGCAACCCGATTCCCCACCCCTGGCCGCCGCGTCCCAGGCTGACCGAAATCCGGTTTCCGACGGGTTTCCACTGCAGCTTGCCGCTATCGCGCTCGTAGCGCTGCAGAACCGCAGGCACGCTCTCCCACTCCTGCGCCGACACCACGACGAGCTGCAGACTCCCCTCCAGCGGACCGGCGGCGACTCCGGAAGACTGAAGACTCAACAGCAAAAGAATAAGCAACGCAACGGCAGAAAAACGTCCGTAAAGACCAGGGCGCTCCCTGTCGCATTTCTTTTTCATCATCACGACATTATCCCCTCTTTCCGTTTGTATCCGGCAATTTTCGATCCGGGACAACGGGCATTTCCCCGGCATTACAGCCGGATTATACCGGAACCTGCATGACATTTCCGGGAGAGCGGCACAAGCTGTCTACAGTTTGCCGCCTTCCGATCCCCTATAGCGGAAGCAGAGCAGCGTGATGTCGTCCGACTGCTCTGCGCTCCCTGCAAAGCTGGAGATTCGCCTGCGCATCTCACGGACGAGCGCCTCGCTTCCGAGGGAGCGCGTCTCCGAGAGCCATCGGTCCATGAGCTCTTCGCTCAGCAGCGCTTCGTCCGAGTCGAACGCCTCGGTCACGCCGTCCGTGAAGAGGAAAAGTCCCTCCCCCTCCTTCAGTTTTCCCGAGCCTTCTTCGAAGGACATGCCCTGCATCGCTCCCACGAGAGGCCCCTTCACGGGAGGAAGCGCCGCGGCGCCTTCGCTCCCGAACAGTCTGGGGAATGGGTGCCCTCCTCCGGCGTACCGGAACGATCCGTCCCGGAGATCGACCAGGACGAAGGAAAGAGTGACGAACATGCAGGCATCGTTCCCCTCGACGATCTGGTCGTTAACCGCGGCCATCAGTCCTGCGGGCGATGGGTTTCCTCCGGAGGCTGCGGCGAGGGCCTTGACGAAGCTTCGAGTCACCGCCATGAAGAGCGCGGCCGGAATTCCCTTTCCGGAGACATCGCCGACGACGAGCAGCAGGTGGTCTTCATCGGTATGGAAGAAGTCGTAGAAGTCCCCTCCCACCTCGCGGGCCGGTTCCAGGCGCGCGTAAAGGTCGATCCGCCCGTCCTGCGGAAACGGCGGAAAGGTCCTGGGGACGAGGCTCATCTGGATCGACCGGGCGATGTCCAGTTCGCTGGCGATTCGTTCACGCGCCGCCGTCTCCGTCTTCAGACGCTCCACGTACAGAAGGAGGTTCTCCCTCATGGAGGCGAACGAGACGGTCAGAAGCGCCACCTCGTCCCTCCCCGAGATCGGCGGGAGAGGGGAGTTCAGATCTCCCGAGGCGAGCCGTTGCGTGGCGTCCTTGAGCCTCCGTATCGGTCCGCTGATCCTGCCGGAGATGAAGAAGACCATCAGGAGCAGAGCAAGCGTTCCTCCAAGGCCGAGAAACGTCTGCACCCGGTGCAGGTGGATGATGTCGTCCAGCACCTCCTCCTCGGGAAAGACGATTCCGAGCGACCACCCCATTTCCCCCACGGGGCGGAAGAAAACCAGCAGCCTTCCGCGGAGAGGATCGTAGAGAGAGTGCACGCCGGTCTCCCCCCGTATCATGCTGTGCCCCAGCGGGATCAGGTCGGGGCGTTTCTCCGTCTCGGCAACGGTAAAAAGCGTCTCCCGCATCAGCAGTTCCCGTCGCGGGTGGGAGACGAAAGCGCCGTTGGAGGTCACCAGGAAGACGTAGCCGTGACCGCCGACCTCCATCGTCGAGATGATGTCGGCCAGCCAGTTCAGCTCGAGCGAAGCGCCGACGGAGGCAAGATAGCGCCAGGAAGAGTCGTAGACCGGGATGGAGTAGTTGACCATCATCGCTCCGGATCCGTCGTCGCCGAAGAACGGCTCCGTCCAGAGGGGCCTTCCCATCTGAAGCGGGAGCTGGTACCAGTCCTGCACCGTCCAGTCAAGTTCCTGCGCCAGATCCTGGTAGAGAATCGTGCCCCCCCTCCGGAAGACGATGGGGCAGAAGTTTCGCAGCAGAGGATTCGCCGCTTGTTTGGAGAAGCCGATGGAGAGTCCGGAGACCTCTGCATGAGACTTCAGAAGCGCCTTCATCATTTCGGGAATCTTCTCTGGAGGAGGATCGAAAAAGGTCAGCATGGAAACGAGATCGTGCGTGACAGCCTCGGCGACGCGAGGGATCTGCCGGAATTTGCTCGCCGCCGCGTTTCCGAGATTCTCCATCCGGGCGCCGAACTCCTCCTGCAGGGCATCCCTCGAGGTCGAGTAACCGTAGAAGACCATCGCGAGAAAGATGGCGCCGACGCCCGCGATGATCATCAGGGAGAGCTTGGCGGCGATGGAGATTCCCCTGCGTCCGTCGGGGAAGAGCGGAAAGAGATGCTCTTTCATGGCTCGCCGCCCCCCGGGAAGAAGACTTCATAGGGAACCCTCTCCGTCATCTCGACGAAGACCGTCTCCATCATGTCGAAGGTGCGCTCGTAGTCGGCGCGCGAAAGCACGCCGGGGGTCCATTCGGACGGATCGTCCGGAAAGATCGACGGAAGGATCGTGTCGAGCATGCGGCGCAGCAGAAGACGGTTCACGAT
>CAYRPJ010000028.1:0-52067 GCA_964426245.1 uncultured Synergistaceae bacterium | reverse complement strand
CAACTCTACGGGCTATTTGCTGCTCCCAGTTGCAACTACTTTATTCTAGGAGGATGAATAGTGTGCTGAAACGAAACGTTCTTTTGCTTCTCGCGCTGCTGTTTGTGTCCGGAGGATTTCTGGAGAGTTCCGAAGCGGTTGTTCGGATGAAGCTCGGTTCGAAACAGGTTGAATCCCATCAGGAAAGCATTGCCTTGAAGTACTTTGCGGACAAGGTGAAAGAGCGTACGAACGGTGAGCTCGTCATCGATCTCTATTTTGGAGAGGTCCTGGGAGACGCCAAAAAGCAGATCGAAAACATGATCCACGGCATGCAGGATTTCTATGCCGACGGGTATGGTTTCTATGCGCCGTACGTTCCCGAGATCAACGTAAGCGCCGTTCCATACATCTTCCGAGACAACGATCACTATCGCAAGTATCTTCTCAGCGACATGCAGCAGGAGATAGAGCGGAAACTTCTCGAAAAGGCAGGCCTTCGAGTTGTCAACCGCGACAAAAACTGGCTGCGGGGGCCCTATCGTGTTCTCGCGGCGAAGAAGCCCATCACAACCCTGGACGACCTCAAAGGGCTTAAAATCAGGCAGCCATCGAATCCTACGAGCGTTCGTGCATGGGAAACCCTCGGCTGCGCCGTCACCGTCATTCCGTATTCCGAAACATATCTCGCCTTGAAGCAGGGAACCGTCGACGCGGTGACCTGCCCCGTCACCGACGCTCTCTTCCAGAAATTCTGCGAAGTCGCTCCGTATCTTACGATCTCTCACGAGTATCCCCAGCAGGTCGCGGTCGTGATGAACGAGAGACGTTTTCAGAGCCTCACGAAGGAGCAACAGGATATAATTTACGAGACGCTTCGCGAGGCGGGAGACATGTGTACGAAGATGGCCATTGAAAACGGAGAATCTCTTGTCAAGGAGATGGTCGAAAAATACGGCGTCACCATGCTTGAAATCGATTTGGATCCCTGGAGAGAGAAGATGGCGGAGTTCATCACGCAGCTGGAGAAGGAGAACTACATTCCGGCCGGCTACGTCGAGAAGATCAGGGCGCTGAAGTAAGAGGCATCATCAGAGACTGAAAGGAGTGTTGCATCGTGTTGAAAAGAGTTTTGTGTGCAGCGATGGCGGTTCTGTTCCTTTGCGGTGCTTTTTCCGGAGCCTCCGAGGCGGTTATCCGGATGAAGCTCGGAATGAAGCAGGTCGAGGCTCATCAGGAGTCGGTAGCGCTTCGTCATTTCGCCGACTACGTGAAGGAGAAGACGAACGGCGAGATCATCATCGACATCTTCTATGCGGAGGCACTCGGTGACTCGAAAAAGCAGGTCGAGAATCTGATCAACGGGCTGCAGGATTTCTACGCGGAAGGGTACTCCTTTTATGACCCCTATGTTCCGGAGTTCCGGGTTGTCGGAGGCGGGATCCCCTATGTTTTCGAGAACAACGAGCAGTTTCGAAAGTACCTTCTGAGCGATGTGCAGCAGGAGCTGGAGCAGCGTCTTCTCGAAAAGGCCGGACTTCGGATAGTGAACAGGGACAAGAACTGGCTCCGCGGCCCCTATCGGGTTCTTGCCTCGAAGCGCCCGATCAAGAGTCTCGACGATGTGAAGGGGCTCAAGATCCGTATGCCCTCCGCGCCTCTCTCGGTGAGATCATGGGAGTATCTCGGAGCGGCTGTGACGGTCATCCCCTACTCCGAGACCTATCTCGCGCTGAAACAGGGAACCGTGGACGCCGTAACGTGTCCCGTGACGGACGCGCTCTTCCAGAAATTCTGCGAAGTGGCGCCGTACCTCACGGTGACCCATGAGTATTCGCAGCAGATAGCGATCGTCATGAACGAAAGAAGATACCAGAGCCTCACTCCGGAGCAACGGGAGATCATTCACGAAGGACTCCGGCAGGGCGGCGAGATCTGCACCCGGCTTGCCCTCGAGAACGGCGAGAAGCTCGTGCAGGAGATGAAGGAGAAGTACGGCGTAGAGATGATCGAAATAGACCTCAAGCCGTGGCAGGAAAAAATGAGCGGGCTTGTCGAAGAACTTGAAAAGCAGGGAGTCATTCCGGCCGGCTTCGTGAAAAGAGCACAGGACGCCGTGAAATAGAAACAGCGTTCGCCTGATCTTGCTGAGCATTACGAGAAAACGTGCAGGCGGCCTTCTTTTTTGAAAAAGGGGGCCGCCTGCGCAAAACGAGGTGAATAACCGTGCAAAGCTATCTCGCGCTCATAAAACGGGGCCTTATCAGCGGGTTTTCCGTCCTTCTGGGCATAAACGGCTTTCTGATGATCATCATCGCGACGCTCCAGATGGTTTCCAGGGCTTTTGGAAAGCCTGTTGCCTGGACCGTTGAGGTGCTTCTTTTCCTGGGGCTGTACTCCATCATCCCCGGAGCGGCGATCGTCTTTCTGAAGGGCGAAGAGGTGGAAGTGAGCTTTTTCGTGGACTGCCTTCCGAAGGTTCTGGCTCTCTGGATCTCCCGGATCATGGCGCTTCTCGGGGCGGTGTTCGGAGCGGTCCTGATCTATGCCAACCTCGATTATCGGGGACTGGTGAGCCTCGGAAAACCGGAACAGTACCTTCCGTTTCCACTTGAAGTCAATACGTGGCCCCTCTATCTGCTGGGATTGTGCATCCTCTGGAGAATGACGGAAAAGCTGATCGCTACCTTCCGATCCTCCGGAGTCGAAAAGCCCGATATCAGGAAAGTGGTGTAACCATGGTTTCGATAGGATTGCTCGGAACACTTATTGTCCTTCTCTTCCTCAAGATGCCGATTCCGCTTGCAATGGGGATCGCGGTCCTTGTAGGATGCTGGCTCGGAGGATTTCCTGTCTACATACTCGCACAGGGGATCGTCGACGGCTCCATGACGTGGAGCCTTCTCTCCATCTTCTTCTTCATCATGGCGGGCAACATCATGAACAGCTGCGGCATCGCCGAGCGGATATTCGCCTTTGCACGCGCCTGCGTCGGTCATTGGAAGGGCGGTCTCGCCCATGTCAACGTCCTCTGCTCGATGATCTTCGCCGGTATCTCCGGATCGGCGGCGGCCGACTGTGCGGCCCTTGGACCCATCGAGATCAAATCGATGACCGACTCCGGGTACGATTTGAAATACAGCACCGGGGTGACGCTGGCTTCATCGATGATCGGCCCGATCATACCGCCCAGCGTCTCTTTCATTCTGTACGGCGTCATGGCGAACGTCTCCATCGCGAAGCTCTTCCTTGCCGGAATAGTTCCCGGGGTCATCATCGGACTTGGACTTATGATCACGAGTGCTTGGCTTGCGCACAGGCTTCCGGGAAAATTCCCCCGCGAGGAACGGATGCCTATGAAGCAGAGGCTCGGCATCTTCAAAACGGCGATCTGGGCGCTGCTCGCTCCCGTCATCATTCTGTACGGTATGACGTCGGGGTACGTCAGCCCGACCGAGGCGGGGGTCGTCGCCGTTCTGTACTCGCTGATCCTGGGGCTGTGCTACCGGACGCTCACCATGCACAATCTCTGGAGAGTCATCGTTTCCTCGATGTTTACCGCCGCGAACAGCCTCATTCTCTTCGGAATCGCCTCGACGATGTCCTATATCCTCACGCTTGAAAGAACTCCGGTGATCATGGCCGAGTTCGTCCTGAGCCTGACACAGAACAAGTGGATCATCCTCGTGCTCGTCAATGTGCTGCTCCTTCTTCTGGGAACCATCACCTCCGCCGCCAGCATCATGATTCTGCTCACGCCGATCCTTGTGCCGTTGATGCAGCGTGTCGGCGTCGACCCGGTCCAGTTGGGTGTTCTCATGGCCTTCGCCCTGACTATCGGCATCGCGACGCCTCCGGTAGGCATCGGTCTTTTCATTCTCTCGGACATCACGAAACAACGGGTTGAGGATGTGGTCAGAGGCGTAGCTCCCTTTTTACCGACGCTCATCCTGATGCTGCTGCTGCTGACTTTTGTTCCGCAGCTTTCCCTGTGGCTGCCGTCGCTGCTTCTGCCCTATTGATTTGATGAGGTTGAATTGAAGGAGGAATATGCATGAGTCGTTTTCTAATGGGCGTTCTTCAGGTTGACGTCGGAAACAACAAGCGGGGAAACCTTAAGAAGATAGAGTCTTTCATCGAAAAAGCCGCCGGGAGAGGCGCACAGTTCATCTCCATGCCCGAAAACATCAATTTCATCGGAAAACTGGAGGAGAGCATTGCAAGCGCGGAGCCCATTCCGGGAGAGACGTCCGTCTTTTTCTCGAACCTCGCCAAAAAACATTCGGTCTGGCTTCACTGCGGGAGCTACGCCGAGCTTGTCCCGGGAGAGAAGAAGGTGTACAACACTTCGATTGTCGTCGATCCTGCCGGAGAAATTGTGGCGAAGTACAGGAAAATTCACCTGTACGATGTGGATATCACCGACGGACCCAGCGTGAGGGAGTCCGACGCGAAAATGCCCGGCAGGGAGATTGTCGCCTTCGACTCGGAGTACGGACGGATGGGGCTCTCCATCTGCTACGATATGCGTTTCCCCGAACTCTACAGGATCCTTGCGCTGAAAGGCGCTCAACTGATGTTCGTGCCCGCCAACTACACGCTCTTCACCGGCAAGGACCACTGGGAAGTGGTCCTCCGGACGAGAGCCATCGAAAACCAGTGTTTTCTCGTCGCCGCAGGGCAGGTCGGAATGAAGCCCTACTTCCAGGCGTACGGAAGATCCATGATCATCGATCCTTGGGGAACGGTGATTGCACAGGCTTCGGACGGCGAGGGGTTTATCGTGGCGGAGATCGATATGAGTCGGGTGGAGACCGTCCGGCGCCAGCTTCCCAGCTTTCCGAACAGGCGCCCGGAAGCCTACGTCTGGGAATGAGGAATTGAGACAATGCATTCGCATATTGAAAAAATCGCGGAGGAACTGCGTTCCGAACTGCTGGAGCTGAGCCATACTATCCATGCCAACCCGGAGCTTGCGTTCGAGGAGCGCCAAGCCGTCGTTTTCCAGAAGGAACTCCTCGAAAAACACGGATTCAAGGTGGAGACGCCGTTCTGCGATCTTCCAACGGCCTACAGGGCGTCCTTTCCGGGGAAAAAAGAGGGCCCGGTCATAGCCTTCATCGCGGAATACGACGCGCTTCGGGATATCGGACACGCCTGCGGGCACAACATCATCGCCTCGGTCGCGGCGGGGGCGGCAATCGCCCTCTCGAAGACCGTTCCGGAGCTGCCGGGCGAAATTCAGGTTATCGGAAGCCCGGCGGAGGAATCCGGCGGAGGAAAGGTCTTCCTCGTTGAACGCGGAGCGTTTCAGAATGTCGATTTCGCCCTGATGATCCACCCCGGTACGGAGAATCTGTACGGCAGGGGGGGTATAGCGGCGACGCATGTCGATGTCGAGTTCTTCGGAAAAGCCTCCCACGCGGTCGAGCCCAGGAAGGGAGTCAATGCGCTCACCTCCATGCTGGAGTATTTCAACTCCCTCAACGGGTTGCGTCAGACGTGGGACAAGGGGCACGTCCTCACCGGTATCATAACAAACGGAGGAAAAGCTCCCAATGTTGTTCCCGACTACACCTCCGCCAGCTTCGTCCCCAGAAGCCCGTCGAAAAAGGGATTGCTCCTGATCCTGGAGGACATGGAGCGCGCCGCGAAATCGGCGGCGCTGCTCACCGGCGCCGATTTCGCCATGAAATACGATGTCATCTACGCGGAGCGGCACCCCAATATCACGATGGGCGAGCGTTTCCGGGACAACATGGCGAAGCTGGGAGAGACGGTTGTCTTTGCCGATGCGCGGATTCCGCTGGGGTCTTCGGATATCGGGAACGTCTCCCTCGAACTTCCCACGATCCATGAATATATCGCCATCGCGGACGATTCGACGACGAGCCACTCGGACCGCTTTCGCGAGGCGGCCGTATCGCCCCGGGGGGACGAGGCTGTTCTGCTCGGAGCGAAAGCGCTTGCGATGACGGCGTGGGATATCTTCACCGATGAGGAGCTTCGGAAGAAATCGATTGCCGAATATCGCGAACAGGTCCTTCCGTTCAAGTCCTAGCCCCGGTCTCAGTCCTTTGCAGAAAGTTTTCGGGTTCCGCGCTATAACGGACACTCAAAAGTTCGGAGTGCGAAATTCCGGGAGAAACGCGGGGAGTGAAGAGATCCCTTCCCCGCTTCGCTTGTCGGTCGCGGAAGAAGTCGAAAAGAAGCGCGGAATTATGGCGCTGAACAGGATGGACTTTTTCAGAAGCGGGATATATAATGCAAAAAGTCACAAAAAGTACGGCGTTTGTATTCGTGCAGGTAGTTGTTCAAATCTGAAGGGGGTTGAAAGGATGTTGAAGCGTTCCTGTGTTCTGTTTCTTGCGTTGGTGCTTTGCGTTTCCTTAATTGGAAGCGCGTCGGCAGCGAAGGTGATCAAGATCGCCAACTATTTCCCGGCGGAAAATTTCGCCAACAAGGTGCTGTACGAGGTCTTCAAGCCGATGGTCGAGAAGGAGACCAACGGGGAGCTTGAAGTACAGGTCTATCCCAACAGCCAGCTCGGAGCAGAGCAGGAATTTGTGGAAGGTGTCCAGCTCGGTACCATCGAAATGGCGATGACGGGCAACCTCTGGGAAAATACGGTCGAAATTTTCAAGCTCCTCCAGCTGCCGTATCTCGTCAACAGCTACGAACACGCCGACGAGGTCTTCAACGGCCCGATAGGCCAACAGGTATACAAACACCTCGAACCTCTCGGGGTCAAAATTCTCGGGGCATTCCCCCGCGGATTCCGTGTCATCTCCAACAACAGAAGACCGATAAACTCAATGGATGACTGCAAGGGCATAAAGATGCGCGTATGGCAGGGCGAAGTCATCATCAAGCTGATGCAGGGATTCGGATTCAGCACGGTGGTCATGCCGATCAGCGAGGTATTCACCGCGCTTCAGCAGGGGGTTGTGGACGGACAGGACAACCCGTTGGAGACCTCCTACTACTCGGGTTGGTATGATGTCCAGAAATACGTGGCCATCACGAACCACATTTTCGGATTCCAGTATTTCGTCGCAAATCAGAAGTTCTGGGACGGCCTGACGGATTCCCAGAGATCGGTCATCGAAAAGGCGATAGCGGTATCGATAAAAGAGATCACCGAGGCCACGAAGAAGGGCGACGAGGAGCTCATACGCCTCACGAAAGAGAAGGGGCTCGAGGTCACCTACCCCGACCTTTCTCCTTTCAGAGCGGCTGCTGCTCCGATCGTCGAGGAATTCCTGAAAAAGACCCCCGCTGCCGAACCGATTTACAAGGCGATCGTCGAGGCGGGCAAGAAGTACGGCAAGTAATAGAAATCCGCGGAATGTCGGGGGCGTACGGTTTTCTGTACGCCCCTTTTTCACTTTCTTGAAGGGAGGGGCCTGGTTGAGTTGAGTATCCGGGACAGACTGTACGAGGGGATGTATAGGCTTATTGATATTGTCATGATCGCCAGCCTTGTGGTCATGGTTTTTTCTGTTTTCACGAACGTTATTTTCCGGTATTTTGATCATGCCTTTACCTGGGTCGACGAGGTGAGCCGTTTTGCTTTCGTATGGCTTTGCTTCAGCGCCATTGTCGCCGGAACGCGTAGAATGATGCATCCTGCGTTCACGATGTTTTCCGAGAAGTTTTCAGGAAAGAGCGCCAAAGTCTATCAGACTGTTTTGCTTCTCCTGATGTTCGGGTTTACTGCTTTTGTATTTGTAGGGGGTGTCGAGTACATCTACCGCATTCGTATCCAGAGGACATCCATTCTTCTTATTTCCGTCGCCTGGCAGTATTCGGCCGTTCCCGTCACATCGCTGCTGCTTCTGATCGAACTTGCCAAGCAGATAAAAGACACGTGGTTGCCGGTAAAGAAGGAGGGAGCCTGATGCTTGTCCTCTCCGTCTTTCTCGGCGCTCTTCTCTTCTTTTCCCTTGCGGGCCTGCCCATCGGCTTCGCGATCGGTCTCACGACGATGGTGCTCATGTTCGTCCTCGGAATGCCCGACGCGATGGTCCTCGCCAGGCGGATGATTTCCGGCGTGGATGTCTATACCCTCCTTGCCATCCCCTTTTTCATGCTGGCGGGAGAGTTTATGAACAAGGCCGGGCTGGTCAGGGATATCCTGTTGTTCGCCAATGCGATCATGGGAAGAATTCGCGGAGGGCTTGCCTATGTGAATGTGGTGGCGAGCATGCTGTTCGCCGGTATCAGCGGCTCGGCGGTTGCGGATGCCGCTGCCCTGGGATCCCTGGAGATGCCCATGATGGAGCGTTCCGGATATGACAGGGAGTTCAGCGCGGCCATCACCGCCGCTTCGTCGGTTATCGGCCCCATCATTCCTCCGAGCATTCCCATGATCATTCTCGGTTCCATCGGCCAGATCTCCATCTCCAAACTGTTTCTGGGAGGCGCCGTTCCCGGATTGCTGATCGGAGTGGCTTTGATGGGTGTCTGCTGGGTTATGGCGAGGAAGCGCAGCTACCCGTCGGGAGAACGGGTAAGCTTCAGGGAGTTCTTGAGAATCCTCTCGAAGACCGTATGGGCGCTTATCCTGCCGCTCATCATCCTCGGCGGAGTACTGGGCGGTATCTTCACCGCAACCGAGGCTGGGGCGGTGGCTGTCGTCTATGCCTGCATCATATCCTACACGGTCTACGGAGTGAAATTCGATGCCTATCCCGCGATCTTCCGTGCCGCAGCGCTCAACACTGGAGTCGTAATGCTGGTTTGCGCCACGGCCATGGCGCTGACCTGGTATCTTGCGGTCGGACAGGTGCCGCAGCTTCTCACAAACTTCATCACCGGGGTCACCAGCGACAGGATTGTGTTTCTTCTGATCATGAACATCGTGCTTTTCCTCGTGGGAATGTTCATCGATCTTACGCCGTCCCTTTTCCTGCTTGTCCCCATCCTGCTGCCCGTGTCAAGGGCTTACGGAATCGACCCCGTTCACTTCGGTGTCATCATGGTGGCCAACCTCTGCGTCGGTCTGATCACACCCCCTGTCGGCACAGTACTCTACGTGACGAACTCCATCGCGAAGATCTCGCTTGGGCAGCTCGTCAGGGAACTTCTTCCCATGTACCTTGTCCTCTTCGTGGTGGTGCTTCTGATCACGTACGTTCCCTTCCTGGTGCTCTGGCTGCCGTCGTTTGTGTAGAGAAGCATCCGACAACTCGCGGAAAGAGATCCGCAGGTATGAGAGAGGGGCTCCTTATTGTTACGGAGCCCCTCTCTCATGCGTTGTTCCAGCCTACCACTCCGTGACGGTTCCGTCCGTGTTTCTCCACACGGGATTGCGCCAGTCGTGGCCGGTGCTCGCCTTTTCGCGGACAGTATCCTCGCAGACCTCGACGCCGAGTCCCGGTCCCTCCGGAAGGACGACGAACCCTTCCTTGTAGTGGAAGACCGAAGGATCCTTGAGGTAATCCAGCAGGTCGGTTCCCTGGTTGTAGTGGATGCCGAGGCTCTGCTCCTGGATGAAGGCGTTCGGGGTGCAGAAGTCGAGCTGGAGGCATGCCGCGAGGGCTATCGGTCCGAGCGGGCAGTGCGGTGCGACGGCGAGATCGTAGGCTTCGGCCATGGCGGCGATCTTCCGCACCTCCCATATGCCTCCCGCGTGGCTGAGGTCGGGCTGCAGGATATCCACTCCGCCGGATGTGATCAAATCCTTGAAGTCCCATCGACCGAAGTTGCGCTCGCCCGTGGCGATAGGGGTGGACGTGTGCCGGCGAAGCTCACGGAACGCCTCCCGGTTCTCCACGAGGACCGGCTCCTCGATGAACATGAGATGGTACGGCTCCAGCTCCTTCATCAGCACCCGCGCCATGGCGGTGTGAACCCTGCCGTGGAAGTCCACCGCGATGTCGAGCGAGTGCCCGAAGGCGTCCCGGAGCGCCTGCACGCGCGACAATACCTCCTCGATCTTCGAGAAGTTGTCGATCCACGCCATCTCGGAGGTGCCGTTCATCTTCACGGCGTTCATCCCGGCGTCCACACGTTTTCGGGCTTCGAGAACGACATCGTCGGGGCGGTCGCCGCCGATCCAGGAGTAGACGCGCATCTTCTCTCGAACGGCGCCGCCGAGCATCCGGTGAACCGGGAGGCCGAACATCTTCCCCGTGATGTCCCACATGGCCTGTTCGATGCCCGAGATCGCGCTCATCAAAACGGGCCCTCCGCGGTAAAAGCCTCCGCGGTAGAGAACCTGCCAGAGGTCTTCGATCTTCGTCGGGTCCGCGCCGACAACGTATTCGCTCATTTCGCGGACGGCCGCGGCCACGGTATCGGCACGTCCCTCCACGACGGGCTCTCCCCATCCAGCAACGCCTTCGTCGGTGACGGCTTTCAGAAAGAGCCAGCGGGGAGGGACCTTGAAGAGTTCAAGTCGATCGATCTTCGCCATGGCTATTTCATATGGGCTCGGATCTGGGCGATCTGGGTGACGATCTGCTCGGCGGTCTCACTGATGGCGGAGTAGTCGCCCTCCTTGCCGCCCGGCTTGACGAGCGCGCTCCCCAGGCCTACTGCAAACGCTCCCGCCTTGAACCAGTCGTCGAGGTTGCCCGGAGCCACGCCTCCGATGGGCATGATCTGCGCGTCCGGCAGAGGCCCGTGGACCGCCTTGATGAACTTCGGGCCGAGCACCTCGCCGGGAAAGGCCTTCACGACCTCGGCCCCCCATTCCATAGCGCGGACGATCTCGGTGACGGTCCCGACGCCCGGCATGTAGGCGATGCCGGAGCGGTTGCACATTCTCGCCACTTCTTCGCTGAAGCAGTGCGAGACGAGAAATTCCGCCCCAGCGTCGATGCAGAGGCGCGCCGTCACTGCGTCCGCCACGGTACCCGCGCCGAGAATCAGTCCCTTGCAGCGGCCCCGCTCTCCGATCTCCTTCATGATGTCGAGCGCGCCCGGAAAGGTTGTGGAAACCTCGAGGACGTCGATCCCTCCATGAAAGATAGCCTCCGCCGACGATATGCCGTTCTCAACGTCGGGAGTCCTGATGATCCCCACCACGCCGAGATCGGAGATTCGCCGCAGCACCTCGTACTTTCGAATGTTCATATATATCCGCCTCCTTCTGTGTATTCTTGACGTCGTATTTTTCAGACAGTATAATAACAGAAAATCAGACAACCTAAATATTTTTTTGGAGGAACTTCGGTGAATCGGGTACAGGATGAATTTCGGATGTTTCAGTCGTTAATGAAGGGCCTTACCGCAATCTTCGGCACGAACTGCGAAGTGGTGCTTCACGACCTCACCGACGGATACGAGAGCACCGTGGTGATGATCGAGAACGGCCACGTCACCGGCAGGCACGTGGGCGACTGCGGAAGCAACCTCGGCCTGGAGGTGCTGCGGGGAACGGTGCTCGACGGCGACAAATACGGCTATTTCACCAACACCCGCGAAGGAAGGGTGCTTCGCTCCTCCTCGATTTACATCCGCAACGACGAAGGCAAGGTCGTCGGATGTCTCTGCGTCAATTTCGATATTTCCAATCTTATGGTGGCCGACAAGACGATCAGGTCCCTGATATCCAACGGCGACGGCATCAAGGAGGAGGAGTTCTTCGTGAATGACGTGAACCAGCTCCTCGACGCCCTTCTCCAGAAGGCGCAGGAAGAGGTGGGAAAGCCCGTATCCTACATGAGCAGGGAAGAGAAGATTCGGGTTGTCAAGTTCCTCGACCAAAAAGGCGCTTTCCTGATCACCAAGGCGGGGAACCGGATCTGCCAGTTCCTCGATATCTCCAAGTTCAGTCTCTACGCTTATCTTGACGAGGTTCATGCAGAAAGTCAATCCTCGAAATAAGGTCGGGAAACGGTTCCGGAGGTTCAGGGAAAGCATGGGATCAGCAATGATGCGCATTCTCTGAAGCCGGGCGGCAAAGACGGGAATTTTTCGCTGCGGAATGAAAAATGAAAGGTTGTAACAGCTCCAAGTACCGAAATCATGTATCGAAACGAAGGGGGGATTCATGTTTCAGGGGATTTTTTAGTCCGGAACTTCGCGCTGCGTCGGAATGAATCTTTGATACTGTCTGCGATACCTACGGGTTATGAAGGCCTGAATATTCAAATTCCGCTCTTTGAGTTTCAGAAGATCCGCTGTACCATGAATCAGAAAAAACTTATTTGCAAGGAGGAATTTGAGGATGAAGAAGATATTGGCGGTTGCTTTGCTGCTGTGTTTTGTAATAACGGGAATTGCTGCAGCGTCCGGAAAAAGCAAGCTGCAGGAGGTTCTGGAGCGTGGATATTTAATCGTCGGAACAGGGTCGACCAACGTTCCTTGGCATTCCATCAATGCCGACGGTGAATACGAGGGTTTTGACATTGAAATGGGGCGAATCCTTGCGATGGGGCTTTTCAACGACCCCAAAAAAGTGAGGTTCGTGGAACAGGCGAGCGATCAGCGTATCCCGAATACACTTGCCAACAAGGTCGACATCACGTTTCAGTTTATGACCATCAATCCTACCCGTGCACAGCAGGTTGCGTTTTCAATTCCGTACTATACCGAAGGCATAGGGCTGATACTCAAGACCGGCGGGAAGTACAAATCGCACAAAGAACTCGTCGAGGCGGTGGCAGCCGGAAAAACCGTGACGATAGCGATCCTGCAGAACGCCGATGCGGCGACAAACGTTCAGCGCATGGTGAAAGGCGCGAAAGACGATCAATATGAAAGCCAGGGACTGGTCTATCAGGCTGTCGATTCCGGGCGTGCGGACGCCGGTGCTGTCGACCTCTCCTCGATCAAGTGGCTCGCCTCCAAACAGCCGGAGAAGTATACGGATTCCGGATTCGGCTTCAATCCACAGAACTATGGCGCCGCGATGAATCCTAACGATCAGGTGTGGATCAATTACGTCAATCAGGTGCTGCTCGACGCTATGACCGGAACGACTTACCCCCGCTACTTCGAGGCGTATAAAAAGTGGTTCGGCGAGGAGCTTGAGCCCCCGTTGATCGGAATGCCTTCCATGTACCGTGCAAAATAAGGATTTTCTCCGGTCGTCCTCCTCATTTCAATAAGCGGAGGACGTATTGTTTTGATGAAGCCGGCAGCTCCCCGCCCGGCGCGGGGAGCTGCCGGTCCCGGAAAGAGAACACCGGAAGCAGGGAAAACCCGGAAATTGCAAGCCAAACAGGACTATCGGTAGAGATTGCTAAAAAGTTTCAAGCCAGGTTTTTTTCAAAAACGTTCTGGCGACTCTCTTTGTAAGGAGCAATCATATGGCATATGTATTTAATTTCGGCTTAGTCTTTTCGTATTTCCCTGAATTTCTCGCAGGGCTAGGGCTCGGGATCTGGTTGGCCGTCTCTTCGCTGTTCTTTGGAATGATCATCGGTCTGACGGTCGCCTATTGCGCCGTATCAAAGAGACGATCCCTGCAGCTTTTTGCGTCGGGGTATGTCATGTTTCTACGAAATATACCATTGCTCGTGCTCACGTTTTTCTGTTACTTCGGCCTGCCGGATTTGGGTGTGATGCTGAGCAAGCATGCGTCGTTCATATTTGCCCTTTCGCTCTATGCAGGGGCGTATCTGACCGAGGTTTTCCGAGCAGGACTGCTGGCCATTCCCGTCGGTATTATCGAGGCGGGAGCGGCGATTGGTCTCCGTAGATTTCAGATCATGCTGTATATCCAGATGCCGATCATGTTTAAAAACGTCCTTCCCGCACTCTCCAATAATTTCATCTCGCTGTTCAAGGACACTTCGTTGGCTTCATCGATCGCTGTGGCTGAACTCACATATCTGGCCCGCAAGGTGAACACGATTACATTCCGTGTGATCGAAGTATGGCTTATTGTCGGGGCCATGTATGTCGTGGCATGTTACCTTATCGCATTTCTTCTGCGGCTCGTGGAGCGCAGATTCCGCATACAATGAAACGAGGTGAAGCTCATGGGCGCCGGGTTCTTTGAAAACATTCTCCGTTCTCAAAATGCGATTATAGCAGGTATTTCCAACACGCTCTCGGCTTCGATGCTTGCAATTGCTATAAGTACAATTTTTGGCCTTTTATTTGGCATAATATTAACTTACGGTAATAAGTATGTTAAATTTCCGTTTAGATTGTATGTTGATATAATACGCGGAATGCCGGCTTTGCTCATAGTGTTTGCCGTTTATTATTACGTCGATTTTTGGCTGCGGGCGTGGAATGTCAACTTACCTCCCTTCACGGCCGGTTTCATCGCCCTTTCGCTCAATGCGGGAGCTCACGTCGCTGAAAACACGCGAGGAGCGCTGGAAACGATCCCCAAGGGACAGATAGACGCGGGAAGAGCCATCGGAATGAAATTTCGGCAGATTCTGCGCTATATCCTTCTGCCCCAGGCCTTAGTCCGCATGCTCCCTCCCTGGATCAATATCATGACGGAGATTATAAAAGGTTCGACGCTTCTTTCTCTCATCGGGGTGGCGGAACTTATGCTTACAACGCAGCAGCTCATCGCCAGATACAATGATGCGCTGCAGTATTATGCATTCGCCGGTTTTGTGTATTTTGCGATCAACATCACCGTGGAGCAGATAGGCAGATTCGCAGAAAAGAAACTGAGCAGGGGGCTGAGCGCATGAGCAATTCTTTACTGCAGATCCGCGGGCTTGGAAAGTGGTTCGGTCCGCATAAAGTTTTTTCGGATGTGAACCTCGATATCAACCAGGGAGAAGTCGTCACGATAATCGGCTCTTCGGGGTCGGGCAAGACGACGTTGCTTCGCTGCATAAACCTGCTCGAGATGTTTCAGGAGGGAACCATACACCTCAACGGCGAGGAGCTGGGCTATAAGACAAGCGGAAAACATCGTTCCCGTCTGTCCGAGGGGCATATCGCGAACCAGCGTATCCACACCGGCATGGTGTTTCAGCAGTTCAATCTTTTTCCGCATATGACGGTGATGAAAAATGTCACGCTTGGACTTGTCAAGGTCAAGGGAATGGACAGGCAATCAGCTGAAGCGGAAGCTGAAAAGTGGCTGACGCGGGTCGGTCTCGCGGAAAAAATCAACAGCTACCCTTCGCAGCTTTCCGGCGGCCAGCAGCAGCGGGTTGCCATCGCACGCGCAATCGCAATGAATCCGCTGATCATGCTTTTCGATGAGGCGACCAGCGCTCTTGATCCCGAGCTTGTGGGGGAGGTGCTGAACGTGATCAAGGAGCTGGCGCGGGACGGCACGACGATGATTGTTGTAACGCACGAAATGCGCTTCGCATATGAACTTTCGGATAAAACTGTTTTTATGGATGACGGAAAGATAGCGCGCGTGGGAACGCCGAAAGAAATTTTTATCGACAAAGACCATCCGAGATTGCGGGAATTTCTCGCCACGTTCAATGTCGATATCGCGGGTTCTTCGGCATAGGACGTTCGAAACGGCGGCCGTTCGGTGAGTTCGAGTTTTTTCGAGAGAGGGGATACTGTGAACAGACAAGGGAGCGGAAAGGTTTTTGCGGCTGTTTTTCCTCATTCCGACGATTTTACTTTCAACGCCTGCGGATTGATGCTGAAACTCATCGAGGAAGGGTGCACGGGATATTTTATCCGTATGACCGATGACTGTATGGACAGCTACGGCCTTTCTTACGGCGAGACCGCCCTGCGCATCGAGAAAGAAACCGAAGACGTTGCGCGGCTTCTCGGCATCGAGAAAGTGTACCATTTCAATTACAACAACCATTACATGTGCCACGAACAGCTCGTGGAGATGCGCCACAGGCTGATGATGCTGTTTCGTTTCCTGAGGGTGGATACGGTCATATCGTTCGATCCGTACGGGCATTACGAAGAAAACCCCGACCACGAAATTACCGGCAAAGCTGTGGAACAGGCCTGTTGGATGGCCGGAAGGCAGCTGGACCTTCCCGAGACGAAGGATATGGGGCTCATGCCCCATTTCGTGCGCGAGAAATATTATTTCGCACGAGGGCCGCAAGCGACGAATTGCGTGATTGATATCAGTCCGTATCTTGAGATCAAGCGGAAAGCGATACGACTGCACGCCACCCCGCTCGACAATATGTGGAAGGTTTTTTTGGAACACTGCAGTGAGGAAGAGCGGATTTCTTACGAGGAGTTCGTCCGGATTTTTTTCACCGAACGGGAACAGGAACCGTATGACGGGCTCCGGTACTATGAAAAGTTTCATTACATCGCACCGGCAAAGTTCTGACTTTATCCGACAGAAGGTATGAAGCCATGAATATTTACAAGCAGCTTGGAGTGAAAACGCTGATCAACGGGTTCGGAACGGTGTCGAAGATCGGCGGTTCCGTGATGGCCCCGGAAGTGTTGCAGGCGATGACGGAGGCCTCGAAGCATTACGTCGAGATCAACGCGTTGCACAGAGCCGCCGGGAAATACATCGCGGAATTGTTGGAGAGCGAAGCCTGCTGCATTACATGCGGTGCGGCGGCGGGGATCGCTCTTGCGACGGCGGCGTGCATTTCACGGAACGATCCCGTCAAACGCCTTCAACTGCCGAACGTCGAGGGTATGAAAAACGAAGTGCTCATGCTCAAATGCCATCGCATTTTATACGACCAAGCGCTGCTTCTGTCCGGAGCAAAAGTCGTGGAAATCGGAGCGACGTCGTTCGCCATGCCGGAACAGGTCGAAGCGGCGATCAGCGAGAAGACGGCGATGTTTTTCTATGTATCCGAGAATGAGAGCATGAGGGGTTCCATAGAACTGCCGAAACTGATCCCTATCCTGAAGAAAAGGGATGTTCCGGTGGTTGTCGATGCGGCTGCGGAGCTGCCGCCGCGGTCGAATATATCGAAATATCAAAAGATGGGAGCCGATCTGGTGCTCTTCAGCGGCGGCAAGGAACTGCGGGGGCCGCAGTCTTCCGGGTTGATCCTTGGTCGCAAGGATCTGGTCGAAGCGTGCCAGGCGAGCAGCAGCCCGAACTACAGCATCGCGCGTTCGATGAAAATAGACAAGGAGACGATCGCCGGAATAACACGTGCGGTGGAGCTTTTCCTCGAAAAAGATTATGAAAAAATTAATGAAATCTGGACGGCCATGTCGATGTTCATGGCGGGCGAAATCGATAAATGCGGCAAAGCATTCGTGCGGACAGGATATCCGCACGAAGCGGGGATACAGCCTGCCAATATTTTGCGTGTCTACGTAAAGCCCAAACAAAAAACTTCTCAAGAGCTGTATGACCGCCTTCTGTCTCTTGATCCGCAGATTTACACGGATATTCGCGGCGGGGAGATCGTTATCAACCCGCAATGTCTGAGTGAAAGCGAAGCGAAGATTGTTGCCGACGCAATAATAGAGAACCTATAGAAAGGGTTTTGCGGAAAGAGTTTCAAGGATGGCTTGAGGCCCGCAAAGAGTTCTGAAAAAAAGCGGTATTCCGGTGTGTTGGTAGTTGCAGCGGTATTGTCAAACCTCAAAATAAAGGCGGCGATACGCAGTGTCCAGGGATATTTATCGGGAACTCGGAGTTCGGAAGGTCATAAACGCTGCGGGAACCTACACGATGGTCGGCGGCTCCCGTATGAGCGAGGAGACGCTCGAGGCCATGGCGGCGGCGGCGAGGAGTCAAGTGGTCATCAAGGAATTGCAGGCGAAGGTGAACGAACGCCTGGCATCCCTGACCCGAAACGAGGCCGCATTCGTGACGAACGGAGCGGCGGCGGGGCTCCACATCGCGGGAGCGTCCTGCATAGCACGCCATTACGGCCGTCCGTTCCCCTCCCTTTCGCCGGAGCAGATAGCGAGAAGCGAGATCATTCTCCATCGCGCCCACCGCAACCCGTACGACTGGGGAGTCCGCCTTCTGAACGCCCGCATCGTCGAGATCGGCTTTCCCAACATGATTCTTCCAACCGTCGAGGACGACCTCGAGTATGCCATCAACGAGAACACGGCGGCCATCTTCTATTTCTTCATGCCTCCGGGCGGGTGGGTTGCGCAGGGAGCGCTCTCGCTCGAAAACACGCTTCGGGTCGCCGCGCGGCACGGAATACCGGTTGTCGTGGACGCGGCGGCGCAGGTGCCGCCGGCGGAGAACCTGTGGAAGATCACCGGCGCCGGGGCGGATATCTGCGTATTCAGCGGCGGCAAGGATCTCCGCGGGCCGCAGGCGAGCGGCCTGATGGTGGGAAAGAAAGAGATCTTTGAATGGATCGTGCGAACGGGTTTTCCGACTTACGGTGTCGGCCGGATGTTCAAAGTCGGCAGGGAGGAGATGGTCGGACTCCTGGCGGCGGTGGAGCAGTATGTGGCGATGGACTCAGAAACGCGGATGAGCTGGGCCGAGGAGCGAATCGCATCGGCCCGGAAGGAATTCGAGGGAAGCTCGATGATCTCGGTTCAGCGGATCTATCCCAACGAGGCCGGGCAGCCCTTTCCGCAGATGACCTTCCGCTTCGATCGTCCCGGCTGCGCGGAGGAAGTGCTCCGGCTGCTCCGGGAGGGGGATCCATCCATCTTTACCATGGCCGCCGACGAGCAATCGGTCTTCGTGAACCCGATGACACTTAGGGACGAGGAGATCGACGCTATAATTGTGAGAATGAAGGAGATCGAACACATTTTCAGGGAGAAGGGAGAGGGAAAGGATGTCTGAAAGATCCTCCAACCCGGGCGAGATTCACTCCGAACTGACCGATTCGAGAAGCTTCGTTCCGCCGGAGGGGTGTGTCCTGATCAAGGGCGGAAGAGTCCTGGACCCGGCGGTCGGAGTTGACGAGATTTGTGACCTGGCCCTTGCCGACGGCCTTGTCGCGGGGAGAGGAAAGGATCTTCCCATGGGAGGTGCGGAAAGAGTCATCGACGCGTCCGGTCTTCTGGTGACGCCGGGCATCGTCGATATCCACACTCACCTGTTCGCCACCGGCGGCAATCCGGATGCCTGGGCCGGTGAGAACAGCGTCTTTCCCGACGGCTTCAGCTTTCGCGGGGGTGTCACCACCATGGTGGACGCCGGGAGCGCGGGGTGGCGGAATTTCGATCTCTTCCGCGTTTCGGTGATCGACCGTGCGAAGACCCGGGTTCTCTCATTCCTGAATATTGCGAGCTACGGGATGATCAACGACATCATCGAACAGCACTCTCCCGATTTCGACCCCGTGGCCACGGCCCGGAAGGCGAAAAAACACGCCGATATCATCGTAGGCATCAAAAGCGCCCACTATTGGAATCCCGACTGGGATTCGGTGGAACGTGCGGTGGATGCGGGCGCGATGGCGGAACTGCCCGTTATGGTCGATTTCGGCTATTTTCTGAAGGAGCGTCCGTACTGGCGCCTGGTGACGGAGA
Source organism: uncultured Synergistaceae bacterium (assembly GCA_964426245.1). Lineage (GTDB taxonomy): Bacteria > Synergistota > Synergistia > Synergistales > Aminobacteriaceae > JAAYLU01. The sequence continues at coordinate 32,774 of CAYRPJ010000028.1, read as the reverse complement.
AGCTCCGGCCGGGGGACATCAGCACGCACTGCTTTCGGGGGCCCGTTCCCGTCGCCGACGGGAAGGGAAAAGTCTACCCCTACCTCTTCGAGGCCCGGGAGCGCGGCGTCCTGTTCGACCTGGGGCACGGAGGAGGGAGTTTCCTCTTCAGCAACGCAGTTCCCGCTTTCGCCGGGGGGTTCTACCCCGATTCGATCTCTTCGGATCTCCACACGTTCAGCATGAACGGGGCGATGATGGACATGCCGACGACGATGTCGAAGTGTCTCGCGATGGGAATGCCGCTTCCCGAGGTGATCGCACGATCCACGTACGTCCCGGCGAGGATGATCGGACGTCCGGCGCTGGGGAGGCTCTCGAAGGACTCTCCCGCGGACGTCGCGCTCTGGACGGTTCGGGAGGGTACGTTCGGTTTCAAGGATACCGTCGGGGGGCGTCTCGCCGGGAACCTGCGGCTGGAGTGCGAGATGACCTTCAAGGACGGCGAGGTCGTATGGGACCTCAACGCGCGGGACGCGGTGGAATATCCGAACGTTCCCGCCGGCGCCGGAATCCGGACGGGAGAGTACCTCATTGTTCCTTGATTATATCGATTATATCGATAACTGCTTTTCAAGCAAAGATGGATATATGAAAAGACCGGGGAAGGAACGATCAACTACACTGGAGGTATTTCAATGTTCGATCTGGTTCTGAAAAATGCTCGAATTTATGACGGGTTGGGAAGTCCTTTTTTCTTCGGCGACCTCGCCGTCAAGGATGAGAAGATAGCAGCGGTCGGAAGAGTCCCCGGAGAGTGCGCATCCCGGGTCATCGATGTCTCGGGAAAAGCGCTGGCTCCAGGATTTGTCGATACGCACACTCATTCTGACCGGACGGCTCTGTTCGTCAACGATCCCGACGCGAAAATTCTTCAGGGCGTTACCACCGAGATCGCAGGCAACTGCGGTCAGTCAATCGCTCCTCTTTCGGAGCGGTATCTTGATCACCTGAAACGCTATCTTGCTCCCTATCTGCCCAAATCGGCGCCGATCGAATGGAATTGGAACTCCACCAGTCAGATGCTTGATCGGCTGGATTCCCAAGGGCATATCACAGATATTGTTCCGCTTGTCGGCCACGGAACGGTGCGCATGGCGGTGATGGGCGCCGAAGCGCGCCCCTGCACGAATGCGGAGCTTGAACAGATGAAAGCTCATGTGACCGAAGCGATGGAAAGCGGTTGCGTCGGTATTTCAACGGGGCTTATCTTCCCTCCCGGCTGCTACGCCGAGAAGGAGGAGATCGTCGAACTCTGTAAAGTGGTCGCCCGGTACGGAGGAATTTATTGCGCGCATATCCGGGGAGAGGCGGGCTCGCTCCTCGATGCCTTCGAGGAAGCGATCGACATCGCGGAGAAGAGCGGATGCTCCCTCCAGATCTCTCACCATAAAGTCATGCGTCGTTTCCGCGGATGGTCCGAGAAGACTCTTGGTATGATGGAACGGGCCAGGGAGAGAGGATTGGACGTTACCTGCGACGCGTATCCGTACCCTGCGGGAAGCAACAACGGGACGTCGTTGCTTCCTCCATGGGCGAACGCGGGAGGAGTGCCCGAACTGATGAAGCGGTTGAAAGACGCTCAAGTCCGGGAGAGAATAAAAGCGGACTTTTTGGTGGATCTTCCCGGCTGGGACAACCATGCGAAGGATACGGGATGGGATCGCATTCTTATCGGATCGACGAACAACGACAAATCCCTCGTGGGAAAGACGTTCGCCGAAATCGCGGAGGAACGGCGAAACAGCCCCGAAGAGACGTATCTTGACATCATTCTTTCCGAGGAGGCGGGAGCGACGATCGTCATACTCTCCCATTCCGAGGAGGATATGGAAAACATCCTGCGCCATCCTTTGACCATGATCGGATCTGATTCTCTTCCCACCTCAATATCCGGTCCGCTGGCCGAGGGAAACCCTCATCCTCGTGCTTTCGGATGCTACCCGAGAGTTCTTGGATTGTACGCAAGGGAAAAGAAGCTTTTCTCATTGGAAGAGGCGATACGAAAGTGCACCGGAATGCCGGCGACGCGCTTCCGTTTGTTTGACCGGGGTGTCATTCGGGAAGGAATGCGGGCGGATTTGGTCGTATTCGATCCGGCCACTGTGAAGGACAATGCTGAATACAGAAATTCGAGGCAGTTGTCCACGGGTATCGACATCGTATTCAAGAACGGGAGAATTATTGCACGAGACGGGAGGGTCACAGGCCCCATGCTCGGAAAAAGCGTCAGAGTCTAGTATTTGAAAGGGGGGATTGTCCGCCGGTAAGGTAGATTGCGGCAATGAGACCAGGAATTGTTGATGTATTGATGTATCGGAGAAGGAAAAATGAGGCCTTGCATTCGTGGAAGAGGGTCTGTATGTACGGGAAAGGGGTGTTCGGAATAATGAAATATAACGTAAAGCTGCTCTTTGTGTTTTCTTTGGTGGTGTGCATGATGTTCGCCGGCGCCGGGATTTCTTCGGCTTCCGGAGGGATCCTGAGAGTTGCGGTCATCGATGAACCTCCGTCGTTGGACCAGCAGGTCATCACAGCGGACCTCACAACGATGATCGCGATGCATATTTTCGAGGGACTTTACACGTTCGATTCGAACTACGCTCCTGTGCCCATGCTTGTACAAGATGAAGAGATCAAAAACGACGGCAAGCTCATCGTTCTTCGCTTGAGAGAAGGGGTAAAGTTCCATAATGGAAAAGAGATGACATCTGAAGATGTCTTCGCGTCGCTTGATCGATGGAGCAAATTCGGTACGCGAGGTCCCGTTCTTTTCAACAATATCGACAAGATGGAGGCTACCGGAAAGTATGAAATAACCCTTCATTTCAAACAGCCATTTGCTCCGTGGAAGAACCTTATGGCTTTCATGAACGGGGGCCCGGCGATTTATCTGAAAGAGGTCGCGGAAAAAGCGGAGAAAGCGCCCATTGCTGAAACTGAATACATCGGTACCGGCCCCTATAAGTTCGTTGAACGGAATCCGAGCCGTTACATCAAACTTGCCCGATTCGACGATTATGTGTCAAGAACGGAACCTTCCGATGGATATGCGGGGAAAAAAGAAGCATTGTTCGATGAAATTCGTTTTATCCCCGTCCCGGATGATTCAACCCGTGTGACCGGAGTGAAAGCCGGAGATTACGATTACGGGGAGAGAATCGCCGGAGACCTGTACGATACTTTGAAAGATGATCCGGATCTTGTGATCACCGTGCAGCAGGGGGGAAGCCAGGGATTGGTGTTCGTGAACTCCCGTCAGGGCATCCTGAAGGACAATTTCAAACTCCGTCAGGCGCTGCTTATGGCTATCGATATGGAAGGCGCCCTGAAGGCCGCTATCGGTCCCGAAGCCCTCTGGAAGAAGGACGGCTCGATCATGCCTGAAGGCACTTTGTGGCATACGACTGTCGGTACGGAACGGTACAGCCAGGGCAATGCGGAGAAGGCTAAGGCACTTGCCAAAGAAGCGGGGTACAATGGAGAAAAGATTTCGTATCTTGCCACGACATCGTACAAAGTGCACTACGACAGTTCGCTCGTTATTACCGAACAGCTGAAACAAGCCGGTTTCAACATCGATTTCCAGATCTACGACTGGGCGACTCTTGTTTCGAAGAGAGCGGATCCGACACAGTGGGACATGTTCTTCACCTATCATGGATTCGTCCCCGATCCGGTGCTTTTCACGTTCATGAGCGAAGCTTATCCCGGATGGTGGACGACTCCGGAGAAGAAGGAACTTGCCGCCAAGTTCGCGATGACGCTCGATGAAAAAGAGCGCAGGAATATTTGGGATCAGATTCAAAAGCTCGTCTACGAACAGGTTCCGATCATGAAAACGGGCGTCAATTTCATGTACGACGTCTATTCTCCCAGATTGAAGGGGCTTGAGGATACCTCGTTGATTTGGGCTCGTTTCTGGGGAGTAAGCTTCAAATAGAAGGTTGCCGTCCTAAGAAGGCGCGCCGGGAGAGGCTATGCCCCTCTCCCGGCGCGTGACAGGAAAGGAGGGTTTCGCTTGATTTCGTATATTGTACGGCGTATAGGAAGCATGATACCGTCTCTTTTGCTTGCGTCGATCATTGTTTTCTCCTTCATCCATTTCATTCCGGGAGACCCTGCGAGAGTCATGCTTGGAGATCAGGCAACTCCAGAGCAGGTGGAAACCCTCCGTGAAACGATGGGGCTGAATCGCCCTCTTTATATTCAATACTTCCGCTGGATGCAAGGGGTTTTGAAGGGAGATTTCGGAACGTCGATTTTTTTTCACCAGCCGGTGCTCGGTATAATTCTTGATCGGGCCGAGACGAGCGTGTTCATCGCGCTCCTTTCAATGATTCTTATTATCTGCATCGGTGTCCCGATAGGTGTTTTATCTGCGATTCGATACAATAGTTGGCTAGATCAGTTTTTCTCCGGTCTATCTATGTTTTTTGCGTCGGTTCCGACGTTCTGGTTGGGGCTCAATCTCATGATATTTTTCGCAGTTGTGCTGCGTTGGCTGCCTTCATCCGGTTTTCCATCCATTCTCCAGTCGGGTGATTGGACGAATTTGCGGTATCTCGTGCTGCCATGCATAACTCTTGCGGCTCCGAACTCGGCTCTCATAATTCGCCTCACCAGATCGAGCATGCTGGATGTTGCAAATGCGGACTATGTTAAAACAGCGCGAGCAAAAGGCCTGTCCGAGAGCGTTGTGAATATACGACATATTTTTAGAAACTCTCTTATTTCAGTGGTATCGGCCCTTGGATTTACATTCGTAGGGTTGGTCTCGAAAACAGTTGTGACCGAAACTGTTTTTTCCCTCCCCGGAATCGGGAGGCTTGTTGTGGAATCAGTATTGCGACGAGATTATCCGACCATCCAGGGAGTTATTTTGATCATCGCTTTTGTGTACATGCTGATAAACCTGATCGTGGATCTGACGTATGCAATTCTTGATCCGCGCATCCGGTACAGTTAGGATGCCGCGCATGAAATTCTTATCGACTTTTTACAAGCGGAAAATTGCGTTTGCAGGGCTCGTCATGATTCTGATCTTGCTTGTGTTCGCGCTTTTCGCGGATCAAATCGCTCCTTTCGATCCGCGAGCGATGAGCCCGATGGATAAACTCAAGGGACCGGACGGCACCTATTTCTTCGGCACGGACAACTTCGGGCGAGATATTTTCAGCAGGGTTGTCCATGGGGCTAGAACGAGCCTCATCGGCTCGGCGGGAGTCATTCTCTTTTCCATGTCCATCGGAGTGCTTATAGGCGTTTCGTCCGGATATTTCAAGAGGATCGAGCCATGGTTGATGCGTCTGATCGACGTGCTCATGGCCTTTCCTCCTCTTCTGCTGGCTCTCGTCCTCGTCTCCATTCTGGGGCGGGGGATGATCAATGTGATCATCGCCGTCGGAGCCACCTACCTCACAAGAACCACTCGTATCGTCCATGGGCTCACGCTGAAGATCCGGGAGGAGCCCTATATCGAGGCGGCTATTGCCTCGGGTGTGAAAAAAAAGTGGATCATTCTCCGGCATGTTCTTCCCAATATGATGTCGCCGCTGATCGTGCAGGCAACTTTCACATTCGCCTTCTCACTGCTCGACATGGCGGCTCTCGATTTTCTCGGCCTCGGTATCCCCCCTTCCATTCCGAGCTGGGGAAACATGCTCAGCGAGGGAAGAATGTATCTCACCAGAGCCCCATGGCTGTTGATTTTCCCGGGTGCATGCATCGTTCTCACGGTACTCTCCTTCAATCTGGTGGGCGATGTGCTCCGCGATCAACTCGACCCGCACTTCCGGCGGGATATCGAGGGGGTGTAGGCAGTGGCGGAAAAAAACGGGGAGCGTCTCCTCGACATTCGTGATCTCACTGTAAGCTTTCCATCACCGTCGTCGGGGTTCATCTATCCTGTGGATGGCGTCGGTCTGCATATTGAAAAGGGGGAAACTCTCGGTCTGGTGGGGGAGTCGGGAAGCGGCAAATCGATGACGTCTTTGGCCGTTCTTGGTCTTGTTCCGCGTCCACACGGGAAAATTGTCTCGGGAAGCATCTGCTTCAAAGGCAGAGACCTTGTCTCCTTGAACAACGAAGAGATGATGAAGCTCCGAGGAAAAGAAATCTCCATGATCTTTCAAGAGCCTATGAGTTCTCTCAATCCAGTGTATACAATAGGGTATCAGATCATGGAAGGTATTCTCGCTCACAGGGAGATGTCGAAACATGCTGCCCGCGACCGGGCTGTGGAGATGCTGTCCAAAGTGGGCATCCCAAGCCCCGAAAAGCGGATGGATGCATACCCCCATCTCCTGAGCGGTGGAATGCGTCAACGGGCCATGATTGCGATGGCGCTGGCGCTCAATCCCGAGCTGCTCATCGCCGACGAGCCCACCACTGCTCTCGACGTCACTATTCAGGCCCAGATTCTGGAGCTTCTGGATGAACTTAAAAGAGAGCGGACGATGTCGGTACTTCTGATCACTCACAACCTAGGGATCGTCGCGGAGTCGGCCCAGCGAGTGGCCGTGATGTATGCAGGGCGGATTCTCGAACTGGCATCGACGGAGGATCTTTTCCGCTCTCCGTTGCACCCTTACACGCAAGGGCTCATGGACTCCATACCACCGATGGACGGCAGAGCGACGCTTCTCAGGGCGATTCCGGGGATGGTCCCGTCGCTCGAATCCCTCCCTCCAGGGTGTAAATTCAGCAATCGCTGTTCACTGGCCGAAAAGGAGTGCCTCAAAGAGGAACCGATACTTCTGGAAGCAGTTCCGGGGCATTTCTCCAGATGCAGACGGTGGAGCGAATTGGCCGGCCGTTCGGAAGGGAGGTGAGCGAAATGACCGGCAGCCTGATAGAAGTACGTGATCTCCGAAAGCACTTTGCAGTCCGCTCGGGCGTTTTTCAACGGGTTTCTGGATACGTTAAGGCTGTTGACGGCGTATCGTTCTTCATCAAGAAAGGGGAGACGCTCGGTCTGGTGGGAGAGTCGGGGTGCGGCAAGTCCACCACGGGAAGGGTTGTGCTCAGGCTTTTTCCCGCGACATCGGGAGAAGTGTTGTTCGAGGGGAAAAATCTATTGTCGCTCAAGGGCGAGGCACTTCGCGCCGCGCGGAAAAATTTCCAGATGATCTTCCAAGATCCGTTCGCTTCTCTTGATCCTCGTATGACCGTGGCCCAGATCGTCGGAGAGCCTCTTAAGGCGCACGGTGTCACATCGCTCGAGGAACGTAAAGGACGTGTTGCGGACATGCTCGACGAAGTGGGATTGGATTCCTCCTATCTCAACCGATACGCATTCGAGTTCAGCGGAGGGCAGAGACAGCGAATCGGAATTGCCCGTGCGCTCGTCCTGAACCCCTCGCTCGTTGTGGCTGACGAACCGGTCTCGGCGCTCGACGTCTCCATACAGGCGCAGGTGATCAACCTGCTTGCCGAGCTCCGCGAGAAGCTCGACCTGACGTACCTCTTCATCGCCCACGACCTGAGCGTCGTGAAGCATATCAGCGACCGGGTGGCGGTCATGTACCTGGGGCGAATCGTCGAAACGGCGGAAACGGATGTCCTCTTCTCCGATCCGCTGCACCCGTACACACAGGCGCTCCTTTCCGCAGCGCCCGTTCCCGTGCCGGGAAAGAAAGGGAAGCGCATCATCCTCGGAGGCGACGTACCGAGCCCCCTGAACCCTCCTTCCGGATGCCCGTTCCACCCGCGCTGCTTCCGGGCGATGGAGCGGTGCAGCCGGGATGTTCCGGAATCCGTCGGGAGGGGGGGCGGCCATAGCGTCGCCTGCCATCTGTACGACTGATCGAAGTGCTATGAAACAAGAATCATTATCATATTTCAAGGAGGAAAAAATGATGAAAAAAGTCATTCGCACCGACAAAGCGCCTGATCCCATCGGACCTTATTCCCAGGGGCTCGTCTGCGGCAATCGCGTCTACGTCTCCGGGCAGGGACCCAGAAACCCCCAGACCGGAACAACTCCGGAGGGGGTTGCGGAGCAGACCCGCCAGGTTCTGAAGAACATTCAATCCATCCTCGAGGCAGGAGGCGCGACGATGGACCATGTGGTGAAGGTCACGGCGCATCTGGCGAACCTTGAGAAAGATTTTCATGCCTACAACGAAGTCTACAAGGAGTTCTTCAACGAGCCTTATCCGGTCCGGATCACCGTGGGAAGCCAACTCTTCGGTATCCTGGTGGAGATCGACGTCATCGCGGAACTGGACTGAAGCCCCGCCGCATCCGAAAGACCGGGGATTTCCACAAGATGCATCTTCCTTGAGATGCTTCAATATCGCAAGGAATTGTCTATTGTAATTTGAGGGAGAGAATGCTATTATCCTTTTCAGGGAATTGGCGGCAGAATCGTCGCCAGTTCCCTGAACATGATAGAGACGGAGGTAATGATAATGATGAAACGTATATTTTCGATGCTCTTTGTGATCTCCCTTTTCTGCCTCATTTCCGTTCCTGCGGTTGCGTCGTCCGGCCTGGAAGATCCCGTGGTGGCCGAGGCGCTCAAGTTTTTCGAAGAGGCTCCGCAGAACCGTGGCGTTCCCTTCGCGACTGTGGACGGAGACCAGCCCCGTATCCGCTATCTTACCTTTCTTTTCGTCAGGGACGGGAAGATCTGGTTCCTCACCAGCGACGGGAAAAAAGTCGGGCAGCAGCTTATGAAGAATCCCAAGGCCGCCTTTGTCGGCATGCCGAGCGGCCTGAAGCAGATCCGCGTGGAGGGTTCCGGCGGCGTGAGCAAGGATCCCGAAGTGATGGAAGCCGCGGCCAAGATATACAGGGGCGTGAAGGCGGACGATCCTACGGCTCTGCTCTTCTACATTGATAAGGGTACTGTCACCATTTGGGAACGCGGCAAACCGACACAGGAAATCGAGTTTTAATGCCGGTGCGTTCCGACGCGGCGTAAAAAGTAGGAAGAGGGCCGACTGGACGCAGCTTTCCGGTTCGGCCCGTTTTTGTAACCGCGGAGGGCTTCTTCGGCGGAATTTCTTGACGTTAGTGGAAGGGTGTCACGATGGGAAAAATACTCAGATTGACCGCGACTCTTGCTTTCGTTTCTGCTCTGGTGGGCCTTTTGCTGGGAGCGGGAAACGCCTTGACGCAGGAATATATCGAAGCCTCCCGCGACCAGGAGCGGTTCCGCGCGATGAAGTCGGTTCTTGCAGCAGACGAGTTTCATCTCCTTGAGGGCAGGGCGGAAGGTTCCGTTCTGGCCGTGTACGAGGGGAGAAGCGGCGGTGAGAAAAAGGGGTGTGTCTTTGTCGTTGAAGTCCGCGGGTACGGCGGCATGATCGAGATGATGACCGGAATCAACGTCAACGGAATCGTCGAGGGAAAATGGATTCTGAAGCAGCAGGAAACGCCCGGACTCGGTTCAAGAGCCGCCGAACCTCCGTTCAGAGAACAGTTCCGCGGAAGGAAAACCGTCCGGTTCACTCTCGGCGAAGGAGGAGAGAATCCAGTCCAGGCAATATCAGGCGCCACGATCACGAGCAACGCCGTCGTGCGGGGTGTGAACGAGGCTGTGGCTCTCTACAGAAAATTCCAGGACGGCGCTTCCTCTCCCGTAACCGCTGAAGATCCTCTCTCCAGTGCGTTCAAGGCATGTCTCCCCGCGGATGAATACGTTCCCGTGACCGGATATTCCGTCGAGACGCCTTCGAACATCGAGATCAAGGGCGTCTATGAAGCGCGTTCCGGAGGAATCGCTGCGGGCTATCTCTTCCATGTGGGTTCAGAAGGGTATTATGAAATCCCCATTGAATTTGTTGTGGGCATTGCGGAGGACGGAATCGTTTCAGGCTTGAAGGTGATTCACGAAGAAGAGACTCCGGGATTGGGAGCCCTGGTCGCGGAGGAAGAATTCCAGGAGCGTTTCAAGGGGAAGAAGGCTGAGCCGCTCACGCTCGGAATGGACGGCGACTCAGGGCAAAACGGCATCGAATCCGTCTCGGGAGCCTCCTATTCGAGCGGAGCGGTGGTTTCCGGCGTCAACGAGGCCATTGCTCTCTTCCGGCAGCTTCGGGGAATGGAAGAAGTATCTTCGTCTGTTTCAGGAGACGATAAAGAGCCTACGGTCGTTTCCGGAGGCGACAATGAGTTGAACGCCGCGATGAAGGCATGTCTCGCTGCCGACGAATACGTCCCGGTGACGGATTTCCCGGCGGGTCTGCCGGGAGCAGCAGTTCAGGTCAAGGAAGTCTACGAAGCTCGCTCCGCCGGAGAACGCATCGGTTTCCTCTTCCGTGTCGATTCCGAGGGGTACTACGAGTTGCCGATAGACTTCGTCGTCGGTATTACCGAGGAGGGCGTCGTTTCCGGGTTGAAGGTGATCCACGAGGAGGAGACTCCCGGATTGGGCTCGCTGGTGGCGGGGGACGAATTCCAGAATTCCTTCAAGGGAAAGAATGCGGAACCGCTGCGCCTTGTGACGGAAGGCTCCGCCGGAGACGACGGCGTCTATTCCGTCTCGGGAGCCTCCTTCTCGAGCGGAGCGGTGGTGTCCGGCGTCAACGAGGCCGTCTCGCTCTTCCGAAAGCTTCGGGAGTAAGGACCAGGAGCGGGATATCCCCATCATGAGAAAAAAGAAGGCTGTCATTACGGGGGCGCTTGTTACAGGCGCCCTTGTTCTTCTTCTCGCAGCCGCGCTCTTCCGGAATTACCCCGCTGCACCCCGCCGCACAACCATCGACTCCTTCGCGATGGGGACGATCCTCTCCCTGACGGCGCACGAGGGTGAAGAAGAGGCTTTAGAACAGGCTTTGCAGCGGATTCATCAGGTGGACGCTCTCTTCGCGAGGACGAATCCCCGATCCGCTATCTCGCGTATCAACCGCAGCGCGGGCGGGGGTTCCGTTTTTGTGCAGAAAGAGGTATTCGGAGTGCTTTCCGAGGCCGTTCGCATGGCGGAGCTGACGGACGGCGCGTTCGATCCTACCGTGGGGGCGGCGGTCAGCCTCTGGGGAATCGGAACGGAAAAAACGCGCGTCCCGGAGAGAGAGGAACTGGAGCGGGTCTCCCGCCTGATCGGATATCGGGGAATTCTCTTGGAGCATTCTCTCCGGGTCGGACTGCCCGTTCAGGGACAGGAGCTCGATCTCGGAGGGCTGGCCAAGGGGTATGCGGCGGACGAAGCCGTGCGGGTGCTGAAGGAGGCGAGGGTCCGGCGGGCTCTTGTCAATATCGGCGGAAACGTGGCGCTTCTGGGCGGACCGTGGCGCATCGGCATTCAGCACCCGTTGCGCCCCAGGGGTTCCGTTCTTGCCGGCATGGAACTTTCCGATCTCGCCGTGGTGACGTCGGGAGGGTATGAGCGGTTTTTCGAGCAGGACGGGAGGCGGTTCCATCACATTCTCGACCCGAGAACGGCTTCTCCCGCAGAAAGCGGACTGCACTCCGTCACGATCGTCGCGGATTTTTCCGCTCTTGCCGACGCGCTCTCGACAGCGTGCTTCGTCCTCGGCCCGGAGAGGGGAACGGAGCTGCTCGGCCGGGCCGAGTTCCGGGGAACCGAGGGGATATTCGTGACGGAAAACAGGAGAGTGCTCATTACGAAGGGGCTCGAAGGAAAATTGCGGCTGCTGGACGACGACTTCGTGCTGCAGGTGATGCAATGAAAAGAGCGGATGTTCTGCTCATCGGCGGTATTCTGCTGCTGGCCGCGGTGCTTTTCGCGTTTCGAATCCTGATGCCTGCAGGCGGAGCGCTCGTCGCCGTGCTGACGGTGAACGGCGACGAGGTGCGCGCCTTTCCGCTTTCCGGTGCGGAATACCCCTTTGAATACTTATTGCAAGGCGGTGCTGGAGGAGAGATCGTCATCCGGGCGGAACGGAGGCGCATCCGGATACTTCGTTCCGACTGTCCGGACGGAGACTGTGTCCGGACCGGCTGGCTTTCACGGCCGGGAGACGCGGCGGTGTGTCTTCCGAACCGGCTTGTCCTGAAGATTGCCGGGGAGGCGGAGTACGATGCGGTCACCTATTGAGTTCGGGCGCACGGGCGTCGTGGCCCTGCTTGTCGCGCTCGCCTTCGCGACGGGAATGCTGGAGAATCTGCTTCCCGCACTGCCCCTTCCCGGAGTCCGCATAGGCCTTGCGAACATCTTCGTCGTGACGGCCCTCTGCCTTTTCGGGGCGAGGGCCGCACTGCTCGTCGTCGTCTCCAGAGTCCTGCTGACGCTTCTCTTTACCGGAAATCTCTTCGCCTTTCTTTGCAGTTTTTTCGGAGGTCTGCTCGCCGTTTTCAGCATGGAGATCCTCCGCAGCCTTTCCGTTTTCTCCGTGGCGGGCATCAGCACCATCGGGGCCGTCGCGTTCAACATCGGCCAGTTCTCCGTCGTCGTGTTTCTGATGGGGGATGTCCGCCCCCTTATCGCATATCTTCCCGTTCTGCTCGTTGCCGGTGTCGTTACCGGTCTCGCTGTCGGGTTTCTTGCCGCCCGTCTGCTCTCGAGGCTGAAAGAAGCGGGCTATTCTTCCTGAGGCTCCGGCGCAGGAGGAGATGTGATCGTCTTCGCCGGGCACTTGGGAGCGCATATCCCGCAGGAGACGCACTTTTCCTCGTCGATTGCGGCCAGGTTGTTCTCCAACGAGATGGCCTTTTCCGGACACGCCCGGACGCAGATGCCGCACCCGAGGCAGCCCGTCGGGCAGAGTCGCTTCACGTCCGCTCCCTTGTCGGTGGACATGCATGCCACGCGGTACTGCCGGTCGGCCCGCAGAAGGACGATGAGTCCTCTCGGACAGGCCTTGACGCACGCTCCGCAGGCGACGCAGTGGTCCTCCAGAACGCGGGCGAACCCGTCCTCCAACGTGATGGCGCCGAACTTGCAGGCCCGAACGCACGAGCCTCTGCCGACGCACCCCCAGGCACAGACGTCCGCCCCCTCCGGAATCTCCGCTTCGGCGCACTCGACGATGCCTTCACTGGACGGCGCCAGCGCTCCCGTCCCTCTGCAGCGGACGAACGCGGTCTTTCGCGGCGCTTCGACAAGACAGACTTCCTGTCCCATGATCTCGGCGATGGCGCAGCTCGTGTCAGGGCCGCCCGGGGTGCAGAGATTGTTGGGGGCGCACTGTGTGACGACCGCCTCCGCATAGGCCGCGCAGCCGGGGTAGCCGCAGGCGCCGCAGTTGTTTCCCGGAAGAGCATTGATCACCGCCGCGATCCGGGGATCCGAATCGACCTTGAAAACGCGCGACGCGACCGCGAGGAGCAAGCCGAAGACAGCTCCCAGTCCGCCCAGCACGAGTGTCGGGTAGAGTATCTGTTCCATTCTCTTCCCCCCTATTTCAGCATGCCGCTGAAGCCGAGAAAGGCGAGCGACATGAGTCCCGTGGTGACGAGCGTGATGGGGAGTCCCTTCATGAACTCGGGGATGTCGTTGTCCGCCATCTGTTCCCTCAGCCCGGCCATCAGGCGAATCGCGACGAAGAAACCGAGGGATGCGCCGAGAGCGTGCACCATGGCCTGCAGAAATGAGTATCCCTCGTTCATGTTGATGACCGAGACGCCGAGCACCGCGCAGTTGGTGGTGATCAGGGGCAGGAAGATGCCGAGCGAACGGTAGAGCGCCTGGTTCATCTTTTTGATGACCATCTCGACGAACTGGACGAGGGACGCGATGATCAGGATGAACGAGAGCGTATAGAGGTATGGTATTCCGAGCGGATCGAGCACGAGATTGTAGACGATCCACGTGACGGCCGAGGATGCCATGATGACGAAGATGACTGCCAGCCCCATCCCGACGGCCGTCTCCCGCCGGGACGAGACGCCAAGGAACGGGCATATTCCCAGGAAGCGGGAGAGAACGATGTTGTTGACCAAAAGCGCCGCCGAGAAAATCCGGAACAGGTCTCCCGAGAAGAATTCCATAATATCCCCCTCCTCTATCCTTTATCGCAGCCGGGGCACGCCGAACACTTCACCGCGTCGGCTCCGGTCTTTCTCCTGAACGCGCGGATAGCTCCCATCACGATTCCGAGGACCAGGAAGCCTCCCGGAGCCATCGTGATCACGGTCGCCGGCCGGAAGAATTTCGGCATGATTTCGCGCCCGAAGAGCGTTCCCGCTCCGAGGACCTCGCGCACGCTGCCGAGAAGAAGCAGCGCGATCGTGAAGCCGAGCCCCATCCAGAGAGCATCGAAAAGTGAGGGAAGAATTCCCTGCTTGGAGGCGTACCCCTCCGCGCGCCCGAGGATGATGCAGTTCACCACGATCAGCGGAATGAATATTCCGAGAGCGCTGTTCAGGACGGGAAACCAGGCCGCGAGGATGAATTCCATCAGGGTGACGAACCCGGCGATGATGACGATGAAGACCGGAATTCGAATCTCCTCGGGGATCAGCCGGCGGATCGCCGAGATGACCACGTTCGATCCGATGAGGACCGTCGTCGCGGCAAGTCCCATGCCGAAGGCGTTTTCGGCGCTCGACGTCACGGCAAGAGTGGGACACATTCCGATGGCCTGGACGAAGATGGGATTTTCCGTGAACAGTCCTTTCTTCATCCGGTCGATGAAGGTGTCAAAGAGAGATGGCTTTATATTCATGCTTCTTCAGCCTCCTTCGGAGTACGCGGTTGCGTGATGTCTTCGATGATGGGCACCGTGAGGTTCATCAGGAGAATCGAGTACGCGATACCCTCCGCGTATGTTCCCCAGAGGCGGATCATGGAGGTCAGCAGGCCGCAGCCGAGAGCGAAGATGCAGCGCCCCGCCCCTGTCGACGGAATCGTCCCCGGATCGGTCGCCATAAAGAAGGCGCCGAGAAAGAGGCCGCCCAGCAGCAGTTCGTGAAAGGGATTCACCGGGACGCCCGCTCTTCCGAAAATAGTCGTCATCGCGAAGACCGTGCCGATGAAAATAATCGGCTGTCTCCAGTCGATCTCTCTCTTCCAGATGAGGAAGGCCGCGCCGGCAAGGAGCGCGACGACCGACGTCTCGCCGACGCTTCCCAGTTCGCCGTGTCCTATGAGGGCGTCGGCTATGGAGACGCCGTATCCTCCTCCCATACGGACCATCGCAAGGGCGGTGGGACCGGTGACGCCCTCCGGAATCCAGGGGGCCATGTAGACGGGCCAGGAAGCCTGGAGAAACGCGTACGCGGCGAGAGGAGGGTTGACGAAGTTCTGACCGAGGCCGCCGAACATCTGCTTGGCGATGATGATGGCAAAGGCGCCGCCCACGATCGGAAGCCAGAGCGGAACTCCCGGAGAGAGGCACATCGCGAGCAGAAGACCTGTGAGCGCGGCGCTCATATCGCCTATCCTTATGGGAATTCCCCTCAAGCGCTGCCAGGCGTATTCGGAAAAGACGCACGTAAAAACGGAAACGATCATGACATAGAGGGAGCGGAATCCGAAATGGTAGATTCCCATGATTGCGGCAGGCAAGAGAGCCAGCATGACTCTCTCGGCTCTCTCGCGCACCATCTCGGGAGGCTGCAGCCGAAGCGGCGGACGGTCCAGCATGCTTTTCATGCAGTCGATGCACCACCTTTTTGTTTTTTGATATTCTATCATACCGTCACCATTTTCAGTATTGGCGACGAGATCTCCTGCGGATTTCGTATTTATGCCCGGATTGTATCATTCGGGACCTGGTCTTCATTGTTGTTCGCCTGCGAAGGAATGCGGGAAAATGTATAATGAAGGCAAAGAAATTGTGAGGAGGGGTGACGCTTGTATTTCGGACTGAACGGAAGAACTGTGCTGGTGCTGGCATCCGGCTCCGGGCTCGGAAAAGCGGTGGCCGGGGAGTTCCTGAGGGAGGGAGCCGACGTGGTGCTCTCCGGAAGGGGATTGGAGAAGCTTGAAGCCGCCGCCGCGGACCTCGGAAATATGACCGGGAGGACGCCCCGTTTCCATCCGTGCGACATCACGAAAGCGGAGGACGTGAAGCGGCTCGTGGCCTTCGCCGCCGGGCCGGGAGGCGGTGTCGACGTCCTGGTGAACAACGCGGGAGGCCCCCCGGCCGGGACGTTCGAGGCGTTCGACGACGCTGTCTGGACAGGGGCTTTCGAGCTGACGCTGCTGAGTTATGTGCGGGCGATACGGGAGGTGCTCCCGTACATGAAGAAGCGCGGATGGGGGCGCATCGTGAACTCGACCTCGTCGTCGGTGCGGGAGGTCATCGAAAACCTCATCCTCTCGAACACCTTCCGCCTCGGCGTGATCGGACTGACGAAAAGCCTCGCCGCGGAGTTCGCTCCCTACGGCATCCTCGTGAACGCGATCGGACCGGGGCGGTTCGACACGGAGCGGATCCGGTCGCTCGACCGCTCTCTGGCCGAGAGAAAGGGGCTCCCTGTGGAGCAGGTGAGCGCGGCGGCCCTCTCGCGCATTCCGCTGGGGCGGTACGGAGATCCGGAGGAGTACGGACGTCTCGCCGTCTTCCTCGGCTCGGAGGCGAACACGTATATTACGGGGCAGACGATGCTCGCAGACGGAGGCATGACGAGGGCCGTGCCGTAGCCCTCAAAAGACGTGCCGCAAAAAGCGCAGGCCCCTTCTGGAAAAAAGAGGCCTGCGCCTGTATTACAGCACTTTTCGTATGGTGTCGATGATCGTCCCGTCCCGGTACTCCACGAGGCCGACGATCTCGTCGCCGAAGTGAACCTCGTCGGGAATGCCGGTGACCTTCTCGATCTCGGCCTTGAGGGCGCGGATGTCCTTGACCGGCAGTCCGGCCTTCGATGCCAGCGACCGGAGATCCTCGCGCAACGGATTGATGGCCATGCCGCGTTCCGTGACGATGACGTCCACCGTCTCGCCAGGGGTCACGACCGTCTGCACGCGGTTTCGTATCGACGGGACGCCGTTCCGCATCGAGGGGATGGTGATGACGGTGAGCTTCGCTCCCGCCGCCGTGTCGGAGTGTCCTCCCGAGGCGCCCCGAAGGACGCCGTCGTGTCCGGTGAGCACGTCGACGTTGAAGTCCACGTCCACGTCGAGCGCGGCGAGGATCACCACGTCGAGGTCGTTGACAAGACAGCCCTTGTTGAACGGATTTGCGTAGCAGGAGACGTCGACTTCGATATGGCGCGGGTTGTTCGCTATCGACGACGTGACGGCGGCGTCGAAGCTCTGCACGTCGAACAGGGCGTCGAAGAGCCCCTCTTCGAGCATCGACGCCATATAGCCGGTGATGCCCCCGATGCAGTAGCTCCCCCTGATGGCTTGCTCTTTCATGTATTCCTTCACGTAACGGGCCACAGCGAGGCTGGGGCCGCCTCCGCCGGTCTGAAAAGAGCAGCCGTTCTTCAGCATTCCGGAGGCCTTGAGGAGACCGAACGCCAGCTCCGCGATCCGGAGCTGCACGGGATCGCGGGTCACGCGGGTAGCCCCGGTGGCGATCTTCGACGGGTCGCCGATCGAGTCGATCACGGCGACCTGGTCCACGAGGTACTGGGGGATCGAGATGCGGGGCGCGAGCGGGTACTCGACGAGGTTGTCCGTCACGGCGATGACATGGTCGGCGTAACGCGCGTCGATCATCGCGTACCCCATCGAGCCGCAGGCCGTCTTGCCCGCCGAGCCCGTGAAGTTGCCGAGACGGTCGCACGCCGGGGCGGCAAGAAAGGCAACGTCGATGTGAAGGCTCCCTTCCTCGATTGCCCGAGCCCGCCCGCCGTGGCTGCGGATCATCACCGGAACCTCGAATTCTCCCCGCGAGATGGCCTTGCCGACCTCGCCGCGGACACCCGATGTGTTCAGCCGCGTCACGACGCCCTTGCGGACCGCTTCGGCGACGCAGTCGTGCGAGTCGCCCAGTGAACTCGGGGCGAGCGTGATGTTGCGGATCCCCATCTCGTCGAGAAGTCCGAGGACGATGCCGACGAGGGCGTCCCCGTTCCGCAGATGGTGATGGAAAGAGATCGTCATGCCGTCCCGGAGCCCCGATTTTTCGATGGCATCCTTCAGGTTCCGCGCCACCTTGTTCGTCGTCGGTGCGGCTATTTTTCTCGGAAAGAGCGTCGGCGTCCACACATGCTTTCCGTCGAGCCTTGCTCTGGGGCCTGCGTAGTGTGCGAACTCGCCGAGTCGGGGAACGAACGTCGGAATCTCTCTCCCGATGGAGTTCTTAATGAGTTTTTCCAGTTTCATAGGCCCTCGACCTCCATTCCAGCCAGCCTGGCGAGTTCGAGCGTTCGTATGGCCTGCGCGACCACGGGTGCGTCGACCATGCGTCCGTCGACCGCCACGACGCCGAGATGCCGTTCCTCGGCCTCCCGCGCCCCCCGGACGATGCGTTCCGCCTTCCGGACCTCTTTCTCCTCCGGAGTGAACGCCTCGTGAATGACGGTGATCTGCGAAGGGTGGATCGCGGCCTTGCCTGAGAATCCCAGCGAGACGGCCATCGCCGCCTGCTCCCGGAGTCCTTCCAGGTTGTTGATATCCGTATAGACCGTATCGAACGCGAGCAATCCGTTCGCCTTCGCCGCGAGGACGACAGCGCTTCGGGCATAGAGCATCTCGAAGCCTTCACGGGTCACCTTGATACCGAGGTCGGCTGCGAGATCCTGCCCTCCGATGGTCAGCCCCAGGATGCGGGGAGACGACGCAGCGATCGCCGGCGCGCCGACGATCGCCCGTGCTGTTTCGAGCATCGCGTGGATCCGGACGGAACCTGGCTCCATGCCGGATTTCCGCTCCAGTCGGGTGATGATTTCATCGGCGGTCCTGACGTCGTCCGGAGACTCGATCTTCGGAATGCGGACGGCGTCCGGGCGGGCCGGTACGATCTCCTCCAGATCCTCTCGGAAGAAGGGAGTGTCCAACCCGTTGATCCGGACGACCCGCTCCACGGAGCCGAAGTCGAGCGTTCGAAGCGCATGCTTCACCAGTTTGCGGGCCGAATCCTTTTCGGATATGGAGATGGAGTCCTCCAGGTCGAGGAGGACTCCATCCGAACCGTAGATCGCGCAGTTCTGGATCATTCCAGGATTGTTCCCCGGAATGTAGAGCAGGGACCGCCGTGGGCGGTTCGGAAAATTGGTCATGCGACATACTTCCTTCTTTTCAGCAGAGAGTAGACGAGCGATATTCCGGCCAGTGTAATGAGTACCACGGAGATCGGTTTGGAGAAGAAGATGGAGAGCGACCCGTCCGAAAGGGACATCGAGTTTCGGAAGGACTGCTCCGTGGTGCCGCCGAGGATCAGGGCGAGAACCATGGGCGGCAGCGGAATTTCGAGTTTTGAGAAGATGTATCCTCCGAGAGCGAAGCCCATCACGAGGATGAAATCGAAGGAGCTGTAGTTCAGGAAGTACGTTCCCATGAAGGCCATGCCCAGGATGAGAGGCATCATGATTCTCTGGGGGATCTTCAGAAGCTGCACCAGGGGAATGGCCAGGGGGAGATTGATGATGACGAGAATGATATTGCCTATCAGGATCGATGCAATGACCCCCCACGCGATCTCAGGGTACTGGGAGAAGAGGATCGGTCCCGGCTTTACGCCGAGCATCATCAGCGCGCCCAGCATGACCGCCGTCGTCCCGGATCCGGGGATGCCGAGCGTGAGCAGAGGAACCATCGCGCCCGCCGCGCAGGAGTTGTTGGCCGCTTCGGGGGCGGCGAGTCCCTCTATGGCGCCCTTGCCGAACTTTTCCGGTGTCTTGCTCAGGTTCTTCTCCATGGCGTAGGACATGAAGGTGGCGATGCTGGCCCCCATTCCGGGAAGGACGCCGACGAAGAAACCGAGCGGTGAGCTGCGGATCATCGGCATGATGCACTTCTTGAACTGCGACCAGCTGACCCATACTTTGCCGATGCTCTTCGAGTCCAGTTTGTACTGCGTCTCCAGGTTCTTCAGATTCTTGAAGACCTCGCAGATGGCGTACACTCCTATCATCACGACGAGGAAGTCGATGCCGTCCTGGAGTTCCTCCACGCCGTATGTGAAGCGGAGAATGCCGGTCAGCGCGTCGATGCCGATGGTCGAGAGCATGAAGCCGATGCACATCGCGATGACGCCTTTCAGAAGACTTCCCTCGGCGAGCGTGATGGTCGCGACGAGGGCGAAGAGCATCAGCGAGAACATCTCCGCCGGGCCGAACCGGAGCGCCGCCGCTGCGATCGGGCCGGTCAGGAAGACGAGGAAGAGCATTCCGATGGTGCCGCCTATGAAGGAGGCGATGGCGGAGATAGCGAGGGCCGCTCCGGCCTCCCCGTTCTTCGTCATGGGGTAGCCGTCGAAGCAGGAGACGATGGCGGAAGCGTCGCCCGGTGTGTTGATCATGATGGAGGCTCGGGAGCCGCCGAACATCGCCCCGTAGTAGACGGCGCACATGGTGATGAGTGCCGTCGAGGGGTTCATTCCGTAAGTGATGGGGATGAGGATGGCTACTCCCGTCGCCGGACCGAGGCCGGGAAGCATTCCCATGATGGTGCCGAGAAGTCCCCCGATGAAGACCCACAGAATGTTGTAAGCCGTGATGGCGGTGGAAAATCCTATGGCAAGGTTTTCAAATATGACATCCATTGTGTCAGAACCTCCTAGAAGGGGAGCATGTTCTCGATGATGCCGCGCGGGAGGCTCAGCTGGAGCGCGATCGCGAATGCTGCGTAGGTGACCACGGGAAAGAAGACGGAAATAAGGATATTCTGGATAAAACGTCCGCGGTTGATGAGCATCGTCGCGCAGAACATGAAGGCGCCCGTGGCGACGAGGTACCCCCATGAATCGAGAACGAGTCCGTATGTTATCCCCAGTATCATGATGACGATGATTTTGAACCACACTGCGCGGTCCGCAGCAAAATTCCACTCGACCGGTTTGGACTTTCCGCTGATCCTGTCCAGGAAGCAGAGAAGTGCACCGGCTATCATGGCGACGCTTCCGACGATCAAGGGGAAGAGCTTAGGTCCGGTCCTGTCTCCTGCAGTCACTTCAGGAAACTGAACAGCCGTGAAAAAATAGATCGCTCCTAAAACGATGGAGAGCAGCCCGCTGGTAAAATTTTTGCTCATTGCGCAACCTCCGTCTTTTTATCGTTTCTGGAAAAAGACGGCGGGAAGATCGCCCGATCCTCCCGCCGCGAAGATGACTCGGAACTATTTCTTCAGGCCTACCTGGCTCAGCAGTTCATCGAACTCTTTGGTGCTCTTCTCAAGGAAGGTTGTGTGCTCTGCGGAGTTCTGGTAGAAGTTGCTCCACCCGAGGTTCGCGATGAGGGTCTTCCACGTCTCGGTCTGCACCATCTTCGAGAAGACGTCGTCCCAGTACTTCACCTGCTCCGGAGTCAGATCGGGAGCGGCGACGATTCCTCGCCAGTGCGGGAAGACGAGGTTGACGCCCTGGGCCGTGAAAGTGTCGACGTCCGGAAGGAAGTCGAGCTTCTGGTCGGCGCTGACACCGATGACACGCATCTTCCCGGCCTTGTGCTGCTCAAGCACTTCGCCGAGGCCGATACTGGTGGCCTTCACGTGTCCGCCGAGGACAGCCGGGACGATCTCACCGCCCGCGCCGGGGTAGACGATGAACTTGATGCTGGCGGGCTCGACGCCGAATTCCTGGGCGAGCTCAAGGAACATCAGGTGGTCGTTGTTTCCGAGGGTGGGACCGACACCGATCGGCACTGCTGAAGGATTGGCCTTGATCGCGTCGAAGAGGTCCTTCACTGTTTTCCAGGGGGAATCCTGCTCGACCGCGATTGAGATCCATTCTGTCTGCAGGGAGGCTATGGGAGTGACGTCGTGGTAGGTGATCTCGCTCTTGCCGAGAAGATTGTTGAGCATAATGAGCGTGGATGTCGCGGCGAGGTACTCTCCCTGACCCTTTTTGCCCTTCAGGTAGTTCCAGCCGGTGGCGCCGCCGCCGCCCGGCTTGTTGACGACGATGACGTTTCTCTCGACGAGTTTCTCGTCGGTCAGGGCCTTCTGGACGGTGCGGCACAGCATGTCCCATCCTCCGCCGGGGTTGGCCGGGGCGATGAGCTCGATGGTGCGGGAGGGCTTCCATTCGGCGGAGGCGGTTCCCGCGACTGCGAACAACGCGATGAGCAACATAAGTGCAAACAACTTTTTCATTCCTGTGTTTCCCCCTCTATACTAGGATTTTTGCTTCTCCGCGCTTCGGAGGGCGCGGTACCAGCCCTTAGAAAAACCTGAAATCCTCCAGTTCCTTCGCGTACCCCGACTTTTCGCGCCAGATGACGAACGATTCGTCGAGGTGCTCCGTCCAGACTGCGCACGCAGTGTCTGGGTCGTGTGCAAGAAAGGCATCGTAGAGCGCCTTTCTCCTGGCGAGGCTCTTGTGGATTCGATTGGGCAGAATGAGCCTCATGACCCGGTAGCGGTCGAAGAGATCCCGCTGGGCCCAGACAAGCTCGGAAAGCCGTTCGGATTTGCATGCCTCGAACACTATCTGGTTGAACTTCTTGACGATGGGGAAGAACCGGTCGAGCAGCTCTTCGCCGCTGTATTCGGCGAAAATTGCGTCCGCTTCATCGAGGAGCGTCTTCATCTGATCGAGCTCCTCGTCTGTGATCCGTACGGCGGCGTACCGTACGGCGAGGGTTTCGAGAGCCTTTCGTATGGCGAATGAGTTGGCAAGTTCGTACGGAGAAACCGTGCAAACCCGGTTCCCCTTCATGGGGACACGCTCAATGTACCCCTCGGCTTCGAGTTTCTGAACCGCTTCGCGTACGGGAGTGCGGCTTACACCGAACTCATCGGCGATCTCTCCGTCGGTGAACGTCGAATCCGGCTTCAGTTCGCAGCGTGCGATCGCCTTCCGGAGATGTTCGTAGATGATGTCGCGCATTGGCTTGGTACGAAGGTCCGGGACGTTCTTCAAGAGAGGCACGCGATCATCTCCTCGAAAAGAATTTTTTTTCTAAAATAAGTTGGATCCACTATCCAAAATCCTGCATCCATGTCGTATAATACTCCTTGAGAGAGAAACTGTAAAGTGGGAAAAAAGTGTATTTTGTATATTTACGAGGAGGCGGGAGCATGGGAAAAAATCTTGTCTGGAAACTGATCGAGGGGCATCTTGCAGAAAGCTCTCCGGACGGTGCTGAAATTTCACTGAGGATCGACCAGACGCTGACACAGGATACGACGGGAACCATGGCATATCTCCAGTTCGAGCCCATAGGGGTTTCCAGGGTAAAAGCCGAGCGCTCCGTGAGCTACGTCGATCACAATACGCTGCAGGTGACCTTCGAGAACGCCGACGATCACAACTATCTCCAGGACATCGCCGCAAAATACGGCATTCTCTTCTCCCGTCCCGGAAACGGCATCTGCCACCAGGTGCACCTGGAGCGTTTCGGCGTTCCCGGCAAGACGCTGCTCGGCTCCGACAGCCACACGCCGACGGGCGGTGCGCTCGGAATGCTGGCAATGGGAGCGGGAGGTCTCGATGTAGCCCTCGCGATGGCGGGCATACCCTTTTCCATTCCCCGGCCCAAGGTGCTGAAAGTTGAGCTGAAAGGGAGTCTCCGCCCGTGGGTTGCGGCGAAGGACGTCATCCTGGAGGTGCTTCGCGTTCTCACGGTAAAGGGAGGTGTCGGCAAGATTCTCGAATACTGCGGAGAGGGCGCGGCGACGCTCACTGTTCCGGAGCGCGGCACGATCACCAACATGGGGGCGGAGCTCGGCGCCACGACGTCCGTTTTCCCAAGCGACGAACAAACGAGGCGCTTTCTCGACGCTCAGGGGAGAGGCGGAGATTTCATTCCTCTCGCCGCGGACGAAGGAGCGGAGTACGACGAGGAAATCCTCATCGATCTCTCGGCGCTCGAACCGCTCGTCGCGCTGCCGCACTGGCCGGACAAAGTGGTCCCGGTGCGGGAGGTAGCGGGCAGACCGGTGGACCAGTGTTTCATCGGAAGCTGTACGAATTCGTCGTATCTTGATCTTGCCCGGACGGCGGAGATCCTCAGGGGGCGCCGAGTCGCGGAGTGTACCAGCCTCGCGATCGCCCCGGGATCGCGTCAGACGCTGCTGATGATCACGAAAAACGGCATCCTGGCGGACTTCATCACCGCGGGAGCACGCATTCTTGAGAGCGCCTGCGGCCCGTGTATCGGCATCGGCCAGGCTCCCTGCAGCGGGGGAGTGTCGCTGCGGACGTCCAACCGGAATTTCGAAGGACGTTCCGGAACGAAAGATGCGCTTGTGCACCTGGTGAGCGCGGAGACGGCGGCAGTTTCGGCGGTGCACGGAGTCATCACCGATCCGAGGACGCTCGGCGAGGCTATTGAAGTGAGTCTGCCCGAAAAATACATCATCGACGATTCGATGGTGATCCTTCCTTCCGGGGACGGCAGTTCCGTGGAGGTTCGCAGAGGATCGAACATCAAGCCGCTTCCGGAGTTTCATCCGATGGACGATGAGATTGAGGGCGAGGTTCTGCTGAAGATGGGCGACAACATCACGACGGACCACATCCTTCCCGCCGGCAGCCGGATCATGTCTCTTCGCTCGAATCTTCCGGCCATCTCCGAATACTGCTTCAATATCGTGGACCCGTCATTCCCTGAACGTGCCCGGAAGGCAGGGGGCGGTATCCTTGTGGCAGGTGAGAACTACGGGCAGGGGTCGAGCCGCGAACACGCGGCGCTTTCGCCGCTCTTTTTGGGCGTCAAGGCGATTCTGGCCGCCTCGTATGCGCGGATTCACCGCCAGAACCTCGTGAATGCGGGGATTCTGCCGCTGCTCTTCGAGGACAAGGCCGATCTGGCGAAGATCTCGCAGGGAGACCGGCTTGAACTGAAAGACCTCCGCGCCTCTCTCGAACGGGATGTCGTGGAGGTGCGGAATGCGACGACCGGCGCCGTGATCCGGGCGCGATCCGGCCTGTCGCGGAGGCAGTTGGAAATCCTCTTCGCCGGAGGAGCCCTGAACGCGGCCAGGCATTCGCTGCGCACGGAAAAGGAATAACCGGAGCTCATCGGAACCGGAAAGGAGGGGTCGAAATGTTCGGAATCGAGGAGCGGCTGCTGGTCTCGGCACGGGAGATGAAGGATCGTGCCGCGCTTCTGGAATCCAGGGGGCTTTCCGCGCCCGGAAACGAGGATGTGATCCTGGGTTTTTTCGATGGAGAACGCCTCGTGGCAACGGGTTCTCTTGTCGGAAATATCCTGCAGGGGATCGCCGTCGACCGCGAGATGGAGGGGGAAGGGATGGCCGCGACCGTGACCTCGGCGCTTCTGCGAAAGGCGATGGATCGCGGACTCGAGCAGCTATTCCTCTATTCGAAGCCGGATGAGGCGAAGCGTTTTGAGGCGCTCGGTTTCTCTTCGCTGGCTACTGTGACCGTCGAGCGCTCGGGCTTGGGAGCCTCGCTGCTCGAATGGGGAGGACGCGGAATCGGGAAATGGAGGGACGAAACGGCGAAGAAAACCGCAGACTGTCCCGAAGGAGCCGGCGCCGTGGTGGTGAACTGCAACCCGTTTACAATGGGGCATCGGAGCCTCATCGAGTACGCCTCTGCACGCACACCGTGGCTCCATGTCCTCGTCGTCGAGGAGGACCGCTCCCTCTTTCCCTTTGAAATCCGTTTCCGCCTTGTGCAGGAGGGCGCTTCGGATCTCCCGAACGTCACCGTGCTTCCGGGCGGCCCCTACGTCATTTCCTCCGCCACGTTCCCGACCTATTTCACGCGGATCAAAGCGGAGGAGGGGGAGCGGATCACGGAGCTTTACGCCGCACTCGATCTCGAACTCTTCGGGCGGTACGTCGCGCCGGCGCTTCGGGTTAGGGACCGTTTCGTCGGCACGGAGCCGTATTGCCCGGTGACCTCCATCTACAATAGAATGATGCGTGAGCGGCTGATGCGCGGAGGAGACGGATGGATTCCGGTCAAGGTACACGAGATGCCGCGGTTTGAACTGGACGGGCATCCGGTTAGCGCTTCGCGGGTACGCGCCCTGATCCGTGAGGGCAGCTTGGACGATGTGCGTCCGCTGGTTCCGGAGTCCACCTGGAAGTGGCTCGTCTCCGGAGATGCGGTTCCGGTGATCGAAAAGATCCGGAGCAGCGAGTCCAGGCATTGATCGCGGGCATTGTCCGCTGAAGGGAGAGAATGAGATGAACAGTGTAAAGAACAGCGTCGCCGGATCACTCGAATCGAGCGACGTGCTGGTGACGGTCGCCCCCTCCGACGGGGGCGAAAATCGGCTCGACGTGGAGAGTATCGTTTTCAAGCAGTTCGGGGCTCGCATCCGCTCCGTGGCGGAGGAGGTCATGAACGCATCGGAAATCCGGGGGGCCGCGGTCCGTATCCAGGATCGCGGGGCGCTTGAATGCACGCTCCGCGCCCGATTGGAGACGGCCCTGGAACGAGCGCTTAAAGCCTGATGAAGTCTCCCCTGGACGCGCGCGAGGAGCGGTGGCGGCGGCGGCTTGCACTTGCCTCCGCGCTTCCGTCCGGCTGTTCGCTGGTCTCCTTCACGCTGCGCATGCCCGCTTCCCTGAGGCTGGGCGGGGAGTACGACCGGAAAGCCGGAAGATGGTTCGACGACCTCCGGAACTTTCTGGAGCATGAGGGTATGCACATCCTTTCGTACGAGTTCTCCCGCTCCGCGGACGGACCGGAGGGATTCTGCACGGTTCGGGGGAACGGGGCGGACGTCAAGCGCCGCACGGTCGCTTTCGAGGAGTCGCACCCGTGCGGCGCGCTTGTGGACGCCGACGTGATGTTTCCTGATACTTCCGTGCCGGGGAGGCTCGAACTGGAGCTTCCGTCCCGACGCTGCATGGTTTGCGGCGGACCGGCTCTGCCGTGCGTGACGGCGCGCGCGCATTCCGCGGAGGAACTCCGCGCCGCAGCGGAGAGGATCGCGGCGGGAGAGAGAGAAAACAGCCAACGGCCGAATTCCGTTTCTTCCTGTCCGATCTCCGGAATGCCGTCGCATGACGGGAGTTTCGATACCGGTGAGCCCGAGCATCCGGTTTCCCCTGATGATCTCTGCTCCTCCATCGCCCGCTGCGCACGGACCGCGGTGCTCTACGAGGCCGCGGCCGCCCCGAAGCCGGGACTTGTCACCCCTTTCTCGAACGGTTCTCATTCCGACATGGACTACTTCACCTTCCTCGCCAGCGCCGCCGCACTCGCTCCGTTCTGGGAGCGGTTCGCCCGCCTGGGAGCCTCGTTTGCCGCGAAATCGGGCTTCCTCACCGGGGATGAGTCCGCCGTTTGCGGTGGCCTCGGGAGGGAGGCCGCGCCGGATCCGGCCGAACTGCTTCCGTTGCTGCGCGAAGAAGGAGTGCGCGCAGAACGGATGATGTTCGCCGCGACTGGAGGGGTGAACACGCACAAGGGTTTGGTCTTCTCGCTCGGCGTTCTCTGCGCCGCAGCCGGTATGCTCGGTGCGCAGAAAAAGCCCCTCTCGCCCGAAGCATGCGCCGGACAGGGTGCGTTGATCGTGCGCGGCATCGTGGAACGCGACTTCGCCGACGCCCGAACGAAGCTCCCTTCCGAACGGACGGCGGGGGAGAGGCTCTACCTTTCCGAAGGCGTTACGGGCATCCGGGGTGAAGCGGAGCGGGGTTTTCCGGCGGTTCTCGGAGCGGGTCTTCCGCATCTTCGCCGGCGGATGGCCCAAAAATTCCCTCTCAACGATGTTCTCGCGGAGACGCTCCTCGTGCTCATGACGGAGGCGGAGGACACGAATCTCCTCGCGCGCGGCGGAAGAGAGGGAGACCGTCTCGCCCGTGAAGCGGCCCGCCGGGCCCTCGATCTCGGAGGCATGGGCACGGAGGAAGGACGCAACGCCGTCCGCGACACGGACTTCCTGCTTTCCGGGCGCCGTCTCAGCCCCGGAGGCAGCGCGGATCTTCTCGCCGTGACCGTATTCCTGTTTTTGCTCGAAGAAGACGCGTGAACCGGCCCGGATGCGGAAATTTGCCCTCCTTGCGGTTTTGCGGTAGGATACAAAAACCACTATTTAAGGAGGGATTGCGATGAGACAAAAAAGTCTGTACGGCGCGATGCTCCGTGTCTTTGTCGGAGTGTTGCTATTGTGGAACGGCGTCGCGGATGCGCGGCCCGTTCTGAACGTCTCCTTCTCGCTCTCCGAGTCGGAGTGGACGTTCTTCCGCGAGGAGATTCTTCCCGCTTTCGAGAAGGCGCACGATTGCGAGGTAAAAGCCTCACAGGTCGACGCTTCCGATCTGCCGAAGCTTCTGGCCGCCGGAAAGATGGCCGGACGCAGCCTCGTCGATATCTTCGCGCAGGACAATATGCAGCTTGCGGTGCTGATAAAGGAGGGGCTCGTCGAGGATCTCTCGGCGCTCAGGGAGAGAATCCCGGCGGAAGTATATCCCTCCATGATCGAGGCCTGCACTTTCGACGGCACGCTCTATTTCATCCCCTTCCGCCCCAACGTCCAGATCTTCTACTACAACAGGGAAAAGTTCGACGAGTACGGCCTGAATCCCCCGCAGTCGTGGGAGGAATGGCTTGGGGCGGCGAAGCTCTTTAAGGAGAAGGAGGGGGTCGGGCGTGTCCTGATCAAGGGTTTCGGAGGGGCCGTTACCGTGACGCAGATGTACGAGTACATCGTGGGGGCGGGCGGCGATCCCCTGACGTTCAACGACGAGGGGTGCGTCAGGACGTTCCGGTTCTTCCGGGAACTTTGGCAGCACGCCTCCCCGGACAGCCGGAGGGCGAAGTACGACACGTCCAACGACTACCTTGCGAGAGACTCCGTCTATCTCATGCAGAACTGGCCGTTCGGGTACAAGATTCTCACGGAGGACTACGGAAAGAAGAACGTCGAAGTGTACTCCGGCTTCCCCGGTCCTGTCCGCCGTGCGCATGTCATCGGCGGCGACGTCTTCGGTATTCCGGTCGGAACGCCGAACCGCGAACTTGCTCTCGCGTTCGTCGAGTACATGCTCTCAAGGGAAGTTCAGAGTGCGTTCGTCAAGGGGCTCGCATGGCCCTCCGTCCGGCAGGACGCCTACGCCGGCGTCGATTCGCCCGTCTTCGTCGCGGTGAACGAAGCGCTCTCACACGGAATTTTCCGGGCGAACGTCCCCTACTGGACGGAATACCAGAAGCTTTTCGAGGAGGCGTTCTTCTCGATCGTGGTGCGCGGCGGCGATGTCCGGAGTGAGCTCGACGCGTATGCGCAGAGGCTCGACGGCATCAGAGCGAGGTATCGCTAGCGGAATGCGCGTCTCCGCCGGAAAGGCGGGGAGGAGCGCGGGGTGGATGCGACGGTACCGTTTTGAACTCCTTCTCGCCCTTCCTCTCGTTGTCTACGTGGCTGCCCTGACCTACGCCCCCGTTTTGCAGCTCATCGTCATGTCGTTCGACGCGAGCGGCGCTGCCGAGGGCTTCTCCTTCGGGTGGGACAACTACCGGGAGCTGATGCGCCATCCTCTCTTCTGGAGGGCCTTCCGCAACACGCTCTTCATCACCGCCGCAGGGCTGTCGCTGGAGCTGACCCTGGGCCTCTTTCTCGCGGTACAGCTCAACCGGGCGTTTCCTCTCCGGGGGCTTTTCCGGGCGCTCTTCGTGATCCCGCTCGGCGTCCCGACGGTGGTAGCGGCAGCCAACATGCGCTACATATTCGACACGGAAGGTTTTTTGAATACCGTTCTTCTGCGCTTCGGACTGATACATCTCCCGGTCGACTGGGGAGCGGGAGGATTCCTCACGCTGATGACGGTGGTCGCGGCGGACATGTGGAAGGTCACGCCGCTGGTGATGCTGATTCTGCTGGCCGGGCTCCAGAGTATTCCGGGCGACATCTACGAGGCCGCGCGCATCGACGGTGCGGGGCCTTGGCGAATCTTCCGGAGCATCACGCTTCCCCTGCTGAAGCCCTCCATCACCATGGCGCTCGTCGTTCGAGGCATCGACGCCTTCCGTATTTTCGAGCTTCCGCTCGTGCTGGTGGGCAAATCGGAGCCCGTCCTGGCAACCTTCGCCTACTCGGAATACGCGGAGGCGCTGAATCCGTACACGTCGGCGGCCGATTCGGTGATCCTTCTCGTGATGATCCTCGTCACGCTGGGCGCATATCTCCGGCTGTCGGGCGGGAGAGAGGTGACTTCCTCATGAGAGGCGGCTCCGGAAGCGCCGTTCGAAGGGGGCTGCTCTTCTCGCTCCTGCTCGTGCTGCTCCTGTGCGTCCTGCTTCCCGTCTACCTGATGGTGCGGATAGCCTTCGCCGACCCCGGCTCCTATCTCAACGAGGGGCGGTTCGTCTTCTCAGCCGGCAATCTCGTCTCGGTCTTCACCTCCGGCAACATCCAGGGGCCGCTCCGCAAGTCGCTGACGGTCGCCTTTGCCGTCTCGCTTCTCTCTGTTCTCATCGCCGCTCCCGGGGCGTACGCCTTTGCCCGTCTTCCGGGGAAGGCCGGGTATGTCTGCGTCATTCTCATATTCTTCACGCGAATGGTGCCCGAGGTCGGCGTAGCGCTCCCCATCACGGTGAATTTCATCCGTCTCGGGCTTTTCGACACCGATGCCGGGCTGGTCCTTGCGCATCTGGTCCGGGCGCTCCCGCTCGTGACGTGGATCCTGATAGGGAGCTTCAAGGCGATTCCGCGTGACTTGGAGGAGGCCGCGTACATCGACGGATGCTCCAGGTTCCAGGCCTTCCTCCGGGTCAGCCTGCCGCTCGCGAAGCCGGGAATCGTCGTCGGCCTGATCTTCGGGTTTCTCAACTCGTGGGACGAGTTCACATATGCGACGTACCTGACGATGCAGCACAAGACGCTTCCCCTGACCGTCTACTACTACGTCGAGCGTGGCGGCTGGTTTCTCTCGTCCACGTACGCGCTCGTCGTGACGATCCCCGTGCTGCTTTTCACCTACTACTTTCAAAAACATCTGCAGTCCGGTTTTCTCGCCGGGGCTGTCAAGGGATAGGGGGCAGTTTGATGGGCAGACTGGAGTTCCGCGGTGTGTCGAAGCTCTATCCGAAGGCGGCCCGAAAGGCGGTGGACACGCTCGACCTGTCGTTCGGCGACGGTGAATTCACTGTTCTCGTCGGACCCTCCGGGTGCGGCAAGAGCACGATATTGCGGATGATCGCCGGGCTGGAGGAGATTTCGCAGGGAGAACTGCTGCTCGACGGAGAGCTTCTGAACGACGTGGAGCCGCAGCGCAGAGGTGTTGCCATGGTCTTCCAGAGCTACGCGCTCTACCCTCACATGACCGTTGCGGAAAACATCGGTTTCCCGCTCCGCGTCGCCGGGGAGCGGGATGCCGTTGTTTCGGAGAAAGTGCTGGAGACGTCGAAACGACTGGGGCTCGTCCCCTATCTTCCGCGGCTTCCACGGCAGCTTTCGGGAGGACAGCGGCAGCGGGTCGCGCTGGGGAGAGCGATGGTGCGCCAGCCGAAAATCTTCCTGCTCGACGAGCCGCTTTCGAACCTCGACGCGAAGCTCCGGCTCGAGATGCGCGTCGAGATCGCCCGGCTTCATCGGACGCTCGGTACGAGCTTTGTCTACGTCACCCACGACCAGGCGGAGGCGATGACGCTCGGAGACCGCATCGTCGTCCTCAGGGACGGCATCGTCCAGCAGCATGCGACGCCGGAGGATCTGTACGGGAATCCCGCGAACGCCTTCGTCGGCGGATTCATCGGAACGCCCGCGATGAATTTCCTGGAGGCGGAGATAGTGTGCCGGGACGGGAGATTTTTCTTACTCTCCGAAGGAGTTTCCCTGGCCGCTGAGGAAAGGGACTTCGGGATGCTCCGGCGTTACGGAAAGGAAAGGGTTCTTGTCGGATTCCGGCCTGCCGACGCTGCGATAGTCCGTTCTTCTTCGGAGGAGGGGATCGCCGGGCGCTTCCTGCTCCAGGAGTTTCTCGGCGACGAGGTGCTGTGGCACGTCGAAACGGAGATCGGAGGACAATCGAAAATCCTCGTCGGAAAGTCTAAGGAAACAACCGGGTTCGCTCCCGGCGAGGCGGCGCATGTGATCCCGGATCCCGGCAGGCTCTACTTGTTCGACCCGGACGGAGGCGCCTCCCTGCGGAGAGATCCCGCGTGACCGGTCAGGAGAGAGAGTTCTGCCGCTTGCCTCTTGATACGGCTGTCTTTCACTCCGGGATGCCGTTGACCGGCGCTTTTGAACGAGCTTCGGTCCGGCGGCATCGGTGATGATCTCTCCGCCTGCGGATTTGGAAGAAAGCCGGTCTCTTGACGGGTTGTATTTATGTGGTATTATTACCACATAAGGGGGCGGTGTTGTGGATAAAGAGGCGTTGAATCTTCAAAAGGCCGGTATCCTGAAGGGCCTTGCGCATCCCGTCCGCCTGCGGATCGTGGAGGCGCTTTCAAAAAAAGATATGTGCGTGTGTGAAATAGTCGAGATGTTCGACTATGACCGGACAACGATCAGCAAGCATCTCGCATTGATGAAATACATAGGTATCCTAGGGGACCGAAAAGAGGGACTGAACGTCTACTACAGCTTGCGGATGCCCTGTCTGGCATCGCTCCTCGCCTGCGTGGAGCGGGTTGTTTCGGGAGACGAGCTCGGGGCGATGGTGTTGCTCTGCGGATGCGGGGCTTCGGAGAAGACCGGCGATCAGGAGGAGATACGATGAAAATACAGATTCTGGGCACGGGATGCCCGAAGTGCAAGAAGCTCGGCGAACTTGCCGACCAGGCGGCGAAGGAACTCGGTCTGGAGTACGAGATCGAGAAGGTCGCGGACATTATGAAGATCATGGAATTCGGCGTCATGACGACTCCGGCGCTCGCCGTGGACGGAACGGTGCTTTCGGC
>CAYRPJ010000027.1:0-57257 GCA_964426245.1 uncultured Synergistaceae bacterium | reverse complement strand
CTGGTGACGGTCGCCCCCTTCACCGCCCTGGCGAGCGGCTGGCTCTTCGGCGGCGCTGAGCGCCGGATGTGAGGCAAAAAGAGCCGTTTCTTTCCCGGACGGATTCGGTGAGCTCCTAAAGGATGCTTAAAGAAACATGAACTCTCCCCTTACCCCCTCCCAGCCGCTTCGGCGAGGGTTTGCAGCAGATCGGCCTTTCGGACGGGCTTCGTGACGAACGAGTCCATTCCGGCCTCCAGGGCCTTCTGCCGGTGCTCCTCGGAGACGTGGGCCGAGAGCGCGATTATCGGGACGTGACGGCCGCTCTCCCTCTCACGGCGGCGTATGATCCGGGCGGCCTCGTAGCCGTCCATTCCGGGCATCTCGATATCCATCAGGATTGCGTCGAAGCCTCCGTCCGATCCCTTTTTCGCCGCTTCTATCCCGTCCTTCGCAGAGTCGAACGAGATGCCCGCCTTCTCCAGCATCTTCTCCAGCACCTTCCGGTTGATGGCGTTGTCCTCGGCGATCAGAACCGAGAGGCCGTGAAGCGGCAGTTCACCGGCGCCGCCTGAGGACGGATCCGAGGAGGCTTCCTCCTTGCCGGCTGCGGCCGGGATCGTGAAAGAAAAGACGCTCCCTTCGTCGACCTTGGAGGAGACGGAAAGCGCGCCCCCCATGAACTCCACGAGGCGTTTCGAAATCGCCAAACCCAGGCCTGCCCCGCCGTAGCGCCTGGAGATGGAGTCGTCGGCCTGGCTGAAGGGCTTGAATAACCTCTCGACCCCTTCGGGAGTGATGCCGATGCCGGTGTCCCTTACCGCGATCGCCAGAAGGACCTCGTCCCCGGAGCGGCGCGCGCAACCGAGCCAGAGGCTCACCTCTCCGCTTTCGGTGAACTTGAGCCCGTTTCCGACCAGGTTGAAGAGCACCTGCTTCAGGCGCATCGGGTAGCCGAGCAGGACGTCCGGCAGGCTCCGGTCCACGGAGAAGGTCAGGGCAACTCCCTTCTCCGCCGCGCGGTGCCTGAAAAGTTCGATGACCTCGCCTGCGAGCGCGGCCGGACGGAAGGGAGAGCGTTCGATGTGCTCTTTCCCGGACTCCAGGCGCGCGATGTCGAGAATGTTGTTCAGGATGTCCAGCAGCGACTCTCCCGAGTGGACGAGTATGGACAGGTACTCCTCCCGCTCTTCCGGCTTCAGGCTCTCGTCCTTGAGGTGGGCTGCCATGCCGAGGATGCCGTTCAGCGGCGTGCGGACCTCGTGGCTCATCGTGGCGAGGAAGACGCTCTTGGCCCGGTTGGCCTCCTCCGCCTCCTCTTTCGCCCTGCGGAGACGGTCTTCGGCCTCCTTCCGCCGGGCGATGTCCTCCGCCAGCAGCGCGTTGGCCGTCTCCAGCTCAAGAGTGCGCTGCGCCACACGGTCTTCCAGTTCGCGGTTCATCCTCCGGATCTGCTCGTTCAGATCGTGAAAGTGACGGTCCATGAGGGTCTGCGCGGACTTTACGACGAAGCCCAGCAGCAGGATGTACGCGCCGTATCCGTGGAGAATATGCCCGAGCATGTTGAAGAAGCCGTAGACGTCCGTGTAGAGGGTGAATGCCATACCGCTGGCGATGAAGCAGGCCAGGGAGAGTTCGAACGAGTAGCCGTAGAGCTTCGCCTCATCCCGGCGGAACTTGAGCGAATAGAGGATGGACCCTGCAAGCAGCAGCGCGACGATGTACTCGCCGGTCACCTTGAAGAAGGTCAGCCCTTCGCCGGGAAGAAAGCAGTCGGGGAAGTATCCTGTTGCGACCAGAAGGATGCCGCCGAACGTCGTGAGGACGGCGCCTGCGGTGAAAGCACGGACAAAACGGGGATGAGCCGAGAAGAGGAGGGTCAGCGGAATGCCGAGCCCGTGGATGAAACGCATCAGCATCCAGAGCTGCGTGGGGTGGTTCGCCGTCCATCCGGGAAAGACTCCCATCCCCTCGAAAGCGAGCGTGTGAAGAGCCGTGACGAGGGCCAGGGCGAAATAGACGACGCTGATGCCGTAGAGGAAAGGGTCCGGCGTCATCTTCGAGGCGAAGACGCCCAGGAAGGCCGCGAAGAGGTAGATCGTTATATTGGCGAACTCGACGACCGAGTGAAAGAGCAGGTAGTTGCGTGTCGCTCCGTACCAGAACACCACCGTCAGAACGGTGAGAATAGGCAGATGTCGTTTCCAGCGCATAAGCGGCCTCCCTCGCACGGCGAAGCGTTTCCGGCATCTCTCCCCTATCCGAAAGGAGAGAATCTTCGCCGAATATGCGATAAAAGTATAGCATTCTTTTCCCGAAGAATCGTTTTGAGGAGGAATGCTTCCGAAAAAACAGGAAAAAATCCGCCTTGCCGTTTTGCCTTTTTCCGGGGAAGATGTACAATAGAGCATATTTTATATAACCTGAAGGAGATTGCTATGTCCATCTACATGAACAACGGGGCCACCACGTGGCCGAAGCCGGAGTGTGTGGCCGGGGCGATGTACGGCTTTCTGACGTCGGGGGGGGCGAACGTCGCTCGCGGTAGCGCCTCGAAGCGGGATCTGAAAAGCCTGGATCTCGTCTTCTCCTGCCGGGAAGAGTTGGTCTCATTATTTGGGGGGTGGAACGAGGACCCCCGGTATGTCAGCTTCACGGCGAACGTCACCGAGTCGATCAACGTCGTCCTGAAGGGATATCTGAAGCCCGGCATGACCGTCTTCACGTCGGGCATGGAGCACAACGCGGTGCTTCGGCCTCTCCGCAGGCTGGAAAGCAAAGGAGTGAAGGTTGAAATCCTGCCGTGCGACGAAGAGGGCTTTCTGCATCCGGGAACGCTCGCCGAAGCGATGGCGCGCCGCCCCGACCTCGCGATCTTCTCGCACGCGAGCAACGTCTGCGGCACGATTCAGGATATCGCGTCGCTTTCCGGAATATGCCGCGAAACGGGCGTTCCGATGGTCGTCGATTGCGCCCAAACCGCCGGGCTGCTTGATATGAATGCGCGGGAACTCGGCCTCGCCGCACTCTGCTTCACCGGTCACAAGGGACTCTTCGGCCCCCAGGGCATCGGCGGGATCCTCTGGAAACCGGAGTTTGCCGAGAGGACTGAATGGTTCGTCGAGGGGGGCACGGGCAGCTTTTCCCATCTGGAGCTCCAGCCCGACGCGATGCCGGACAAGTTCGAGGCGGGAACACCCAATCTTCCGGGGGTCGCCGGTCTTTTCGCGGCGCTGGAATGGATCCGGGAGACAGGGATCGATGCGATCCGAATGCGCGAAGAGGCGCTCGGCGCGCAGCTCATCGAAGGACTCCTTTCGCTCCCCGGTGTTCTCCTCTCCGGGCGGAAGACGATGGACGGCCGCCTCCCGGTCTTTGCCGTGAACTTCGAAGGGCACGACAACGGACTCATTGCCGGAAGGCTCTCGGAGGAGCACGGTATCGAGACACGTCCCGGCCTCCACTGCGCTCCGCTCGCCCACAGGACGCTCGGCACCTTTCCGGGCGGCGCTCTCCGCATCAGCCCTGGCTACTTCAACACGGAGGAGGATGTCCGGGCGACCCTCTCCGCGCTGCGTTCGATTCTCGCTTCCTGAATTATCCCCCTCGGCCGGAAAATTCCTTCCAAGTTCCGGCGGAGGGGGCCTCCGAATTTCCCGTGCTATAATCAAATACGCGATACTCATAGTCTTCCTTCGCATTGTGCGGTGTTGTCGGCTCCTTCGCGCATGAGGGGGTTGACGGTTTTTCTGCAGAAGGCGGGGTATGCGGAATGTCCTGCGATTCTTTCATGAACGGCCTGAATAGAGCGGAAAGGTTCGCCGGAGGAACGTCCTTTACACCTCCGAACGGTGTTTCCGCGCCATGATCAGGACCTACAGCTCCCTTCGCATCGAAAAGACCATCATATCGGCGTTCCTGTCGGTCATTATTGCAGGGGCCCTGCTTCTCTGGATCTTCAACCTGCGGCACGCTCCCCTTTCGCTGCTGGACGCCCTCTTCACAAGCACGTCCGCCGTCTGCGTCACGGGACTGGTGGTCGTCGACACGGGAAGCGCTCTCTCCCCGGCGTCCCGGTGGATTGTTCTGCTCCTGATACAGCTCGGCGGGCTCGGCATCATGACGACCGCCGCAGCCGCGATGCTGTTTCTCGGGCAAAAGATCCAGCTGCGCCAGCGCCTCTTCGTGACGGGCGGCCTGGGGATCGACACTCCGGCGGGAGCGGTGCGCCTGCTCCTCAAAATTATCCGGATCACCCTCTTCGTCGAGGCGGCCGCCGTCATCCCTCTCTTCCTGGCATTCCGGCGCAGCTTTCCGGCAGGCGAGGCGTTCTTTCACGCGATCTTCCACTCCGTCAGCGCCTTCTGCAACGCAGGCTTCTCGACGCTCCCGGCCGGGCTCGAAGGGTACGCGACCGGGTATCTTCTTCCAGGGACGATCATGCTGCTCATCGTCTCGGGAGGCCTTGGTTTTTTGGTCATTTCGGACATTCTGATGTTTTTCCGCCGAAGGACGCGCCTCTCCGCTCATTCCTGGCTGGTGCTGAAGGCGACGTGGATCCTGATTGCAGCCGGGACTGCCTTGCTGCTGCTCACGGATTTCAACGGCGGGCTGGCGCCCTTTTCATCCCCGCTCAAGATATGGAATGCCCTCTTCCAGAGCGTCACGGCGCGCACCGCAGGATTCAACACGGTCCCCATGACCGCGATTTCGCACGGAGGGCTCTTCATCCTCTGTTTCCTGATGATCATCGGAGCGTCTCCCGGTTCCACCGGCGGCGGAATCAAGACCACCACGGCGGGGCTGCTCGCCGGCGCGGCTCTCTCGGAGATTCGCGGAGTGAAAATGGTCGTCCGGAACAATTCGATTCCCGATTCCAACATCCGCCGCGCCCTTGCCGTCACTGTGCTCTACCTCTCCACAGTCTTTCTCGGGACGATTCTGCTCATCCTCGTCGAGGAACTTCCGTTCAAGGAGCTTCTCTTCGAGGCGATCTCGGCCATGGGGACGGTCGGGCTCTCTCTCGGCGCGACCTCGTCCCTCTCCGCGTCGGGCAGAATCGTCGTCATCCTGCTGATGTTCTGGGGGAGGGTCGGCATCCTGACATTCATGTACGGCATGATCTCGCGGGAGGTGAAGGCATCGAAAATTTCCTACGCGGAGACGAATATACCGGTAGGATAAATCCGGAGGTGCGGCGTGGAACAAAAACAGACCATTCTCGTGATAGGGCTTGGGCGGTTCGGCATTTCCATCTGCGAGGAACTTGTGGAGAGCGGGCAGTACGTCATCGCGGCGGACCTGGACAAGGAGGCCGTCGAGAAGATATCGCCGCTGGTGGATTTCTGCGCACAGCTGGACGCGACCGATGAAGATCTGCTCGTCAAGATCGGCGCGAAGGAGGCCGACATCGCCGTCGTGGCGATCGGGTCGAGCATCGAGGCGAGCATTCTCATCACGACCATCCTGCGCGGGCTGGGTATTCCCCGGGTTATTTCCCGCGCCCGGACGCCCCTGCACGCAAAGGCTCTGGCCCGGGTCGGCGCGCACAAGGTCGTCTTTCCGGAGCGGGACATGGGGAGGAAACTCGCCGACCTGCTCGTTCACCCGTGGCTTTCGACCTTCTCGCCGGTGCCGGGGTACGGCTTTCTCGTCGGCGAGATGAAAGCTCTTCCCAGCATGCTGGACAAGCCGCTCGCGGAACTCGACTTTCAAAACAGGTACAACGGAATCCTTCTTCTTCTCGAAAGGGACGGGGAACGCTTTCTCCCGCGGCCCGGCTCGCTCATCCGGGAGGGAGACAGGCTGCTGGTCGCGGGGATGGAGGAGGACATCGAGAAGCTGATCGAGAAAAAAGAGCGGGAGACGAACGGCGAAAACGGCGGTTGAAATTCGGCCGGCGGCACGGCGGGGTATGGCCTTTTTCTTCAAAGTAGGGTATCTTGTCCGTGAACTGCGCGTCTTCGGACGGGCGGAAGGTTTTTCTTTACGGCGGGCGGAAGCTCCCGGAACGATTGTGCGATTATCAGGGCCTCGAAAGGCTGCCGGAGGGATTCGGAGAGATGAAGATTGTGGTTGTCGGCGGAGGAGAAGTCGGATACAGCGTGGCGAATACCCTTGCAGAGGAAGAACACGACGTCACCGTCGTCGAGGAGGACGAGGAACGGGCGGACAAGGTGGACAACGAACTCGATGTGATCACCGTCCGCGGAAGCGGCGCGCGCCCTCACGTTCTGGAGGAGGCCGGAATCTTTCCGGGATGCGACGTCGATATTCTGGTGGCCTGTACCGATCACGACGAGGTGAACATCCTCGCCTGCTGGATCGCCAAGCGCGCCGGTGTGAAACGAGTGATCTCGCGAGCGCGGGCGCTTGAGTTCACCGACAGCCCGACATGGGCAAAGGACCTTGGGATAGACGTGATGAACTCGCCGGAGCGTTCCGTGGCCCGCGAGATCCTGGAACTGCTCTTCGTGAC
This sequence comes from uncultured Synergistaceae bacterium, assembly GCA_964426245.1. Taxonomy (GTDB): domain Bacteria; phylum Synergistota; class Synergistia; order Synergistales; family Aminobacteriaceae; genus JAAYLU01. The sequence continues at coordinate 50,800 of CAYRPJ010000027.1, read as the reverse complement.
GTCGGCGGTCCACACGGCGGAGCTGCTCGACGGACGGTCGGGAATCTACGCGCTCCGCGTCGCGCCGAACTCCGCGCTGGTGGGGCTTGCGCTGAAGGATCTCCGGACGCTCTATCCGAACTTCATCGCCATCATCGTCTACATCGAGCGGAACGGCAAGGGGTACGTCCCGTACGGCGAAATGACGATACAGGCGAACGACCTCTGCTATATCGTCACCTCCCGCGAGCAGGCGTGGAAGCTGGAGGAGATCTACCAGATGAAGAAGAGCCGCCCCCTGAAGAGGGTGATCATCATCGGCGGAGGCAAGCTGGGCTTCCAGGTGGCCTGGAAGCTGGAAAACCAGTTCCGCAACCTGGACGTTCGCCTGATCGATCATAACCGTGACAAGTGCGAGCGGCTTGCCTCCGAGCTGAACCGGACGATGGTGCTCTGCGGCGACGGGGCCGACGAGAACCTGCTGCGCCAGGAAGGGATCGAGGGAGCGGACGGCCTTGTCTGCACGACCCAAAGCGACGAGACGAATCTCCTCTTCGCGGTCATCGGCAAAGCGCTCGGCGCGCGGAAGACGATCGCGGTGGTCCGCCGCAAGATCTACATGAAGCTGGACAACTACATGTCGGTCGACGCCATCGTCAACCCCAACAGCGCCCTGGCCTCCGTGATCCTGCGGCACGCGCGCTATAAGGCAGGGGCGGGCGTGCTCTCGCTCATCGAGAAGATCGACGCCGAGATGCTCGAGCTGGTCATTCCGGCGAAGAGCCCCTCAGTGGGACGCACCATCATGAGCCTCGGCCTGCCGAAGGGGATGCTCATCGCCCTCATCGTGCGCAAGGGGGATGTCTTCGTGCCGGTGGGAGCCACGGTCATCCAACCGGGGGACAAGGTCATCGTCTTCGCCACTTCCGACCTCATGCCCGAGGCGATGGACTACATGGGAGTGCAGTAGCCGTGCATCTCCGTCTCGTCTCCAAGGTCCTTTCGCTGCTCGGCGCGATCGTATCGCTCTCGATGCTGTGGCCGCTCGCGTGGTCGCTCTGGGACGGCAGCAGCGATATTCGCGCATTTCTCGTCTCGATCTTCTTCGGAATCGTTTTCTCGATCATCCTCTTCCTTTTCGGAAGGAATGCAGATTACGACGATCTGGGCATCAAGGACGGCTTTGTCGTCGTCTCGCTCGCGTGGGTCATAGCCTCTCTCGTCGGGGCGATGCCCTACTGGATTTCCGGGACGGTGCCCACCTTCACCGACGCTTTTTTCGAGGCGATGTCCGGCTTCACCACCACCGGAGCCTCGGTGCTCTCCGATATCGAGGCGAATCCGCGCGGCATCCTCTTTTGGCGCGATCTCACGCACTGGCTCGGCGGCATGGGTATCATCGTCCTCAGCCTGGCCATCCTGCCGTTCATCGGAGTCGGAGGAATGCAGCTCTACAAGGCGGAGGTTCCCGGACCGATCCCCGAAAAGATGACACCGCGCATCCAGCAGACGGCTCTCTATCTGTGGGGTGTCTACGTTATTCTTTCGATCGCCGAGACCCTGTTGCTGATGTTCGGCGGAATGAATCTCTTCGAGGCCCTGACGCACACGTTCGGCACCATGGCGACGGGAGGCTTCTCCCCGCTGAACAAGAGCATCGGACAGTACGACTCCGCATATTTCGACTGGGTCATCACGATCTTCATGTTCCTCGCCGGAGTGAACTTCGTCCTGCACTACCGGTTTCTGCTGGGAAGATGGGGAGCGTTCTGGAAGGACGAGGAGTTCCGCTTCTACACGGGATTGACGCTATTCTGTATCGTCACCGTCACGCTGGTTCTGTGGTCCCACGGGACGTACGGCTCACTGGTGGACTCGCTGCGCTTCGGCGCCTTCCAGGTGGTCAGCATCATCACGACCACAGGGTACGTCACCGCGGACTACGAGCTGTGGCCGATGTACACGCAGTTTCTGCTTTTTCTGCTTATGTTCGTCGGCGCGTGCGCAGGTTCCACGGGCGGCGGTATGAAGAACCTCCGCATCATGGTCCTCGCGCGGCACGTCCGGGCCGAACTCTCCACCATCCTTCACCCCAAGGCGATCGTCCATGTCCGGGTCGGAGGGAGAGTGGTCGGGCGTGATATCATCGCCTCCGTGACCTCTTTCTTCATCCTCTATATCACCATCTTCACCGCCGGTACTCTCTTCATGACGGCGCTCGACCTCGACCTGGTCACCGCCATGGCGAGCGTGGCGGCGACGCTCGGCAACATCGGTCCGGGCCTCGGGGGCGTCGGCCCCATGCAGAACTATGCCGCCGTCCCCGACGCCGGAAAGTGGATGCTCTCTCTCTTCATGATGATGGGGAGGCTGGAGCTCTATACGGTGGTACTCCTCCTCGTTCCGGAGACGTGGAAGCGGTGAGAAGTCAGGGAGTTGTGATACAATCTCATCATTAAGGCTTATCAAAACACGACGAATCGGAGGGGATTATCGTGAAGCTCATCGACATGAACCGCCTGGAGAACGAGCATGTTCTGCCGGGACTGCGTGCGCGTTTCGTCCATTCGGAGAGCGTTTCATTCGCACAGTGGAGCATGGATGCCGGGGCTTTCTTCCCTCTCCATGACCATGCCCACGAACAGATTATGAACGTCGTTTCCGGGAAGGTCGAGATGACTGTCTCGGGGGAGAAAATCATTCTCGACGAGGGGTGCGTCCTCGTACTGGCGCCCGGAGAGCCGCATGCGATGAAGGCGCTGACCGACAGCTTCATGATCGGTGTCTATCATCCGCGCCGCGAGGGGTACAAGTCCTGAGATGAATTCCGGCGGTCTTCGGACCGCCCGTTTTTATTCCTTCGCGCTCCTGTTCTCCCGCTGCAATGCTCGAAGCCGGGAACGGAAGGACTGCCTGGAGGGGGCCATAATGATCGAAGAACGAAACGAACATGCCTTCTCATCCGGGCGCCAACCGAAACGGTGCTCGGGGGGGGCGCCCCGGGAGAGCGAGGAGAACTTCCGCACCTTCTCGGAATCTGTCGACAGAGAACATGCCGATCCCGGACAGGAGGCTGAGCAGGTCTTCGAGGCGGTCTTCCGCAACAACCCCGCCATGATGATTCTCGCATCCCTTCCGGATCAGCGGTGCGTCGACGCCAACAACGCCTTCCTGAACACGCTCGGGCACAAAAAGAGCGATATCGTCGGCAAGCAGGCCCGGGAGATCGGGCTTTTCCTCGATCCGAAGCAGCAGGCGGAGATCGGGGAACAGATGCGGAACACCGGACGGATCACCGACTACGAGGTGCACGCGACGGACGCGAACGGAAGGATATTCCACGGTCTCCTCTCCGGCGAGCGCATCACCATACACGGCCGTCCGCACCTCCTCACGGTGACGATGGACATCACGGCCCGAAAACAGGCGGAAGAGGCCCTGCAGACCGCCAAGGAGAATGCCGAATGGCTCGGAGAGCAGGCCGAGGCCGCGAGCAAGGCGAAGAGCGCTTTTCTTGCGAACACCAGTCATGAAATCCGTACGCCGCTCAACGGCGTGATAGGTTTCCTCGACCTTCTCGCCTGCACGCAGCTCGACGAGAAGCAGAAGGAGTACGTAGAGGGGATCAGGACGTCCGCGTACTCGCTCCTTGACGTGATCAACGACGTTCTGGACATCTCCAAGATAGAAGCGGAAAGGATTGAGCTGGAATCCGTGCCGGCCGATCCGCGGGAGCTTGCGCGGCAGTCGCTGAACATCGTCCGCGGCACGGCCCGGAAGAAGGGGCTGCGACTCTCGCTCGACATCGGGCCCGACGTGCCGCAGCGTGTTTTTGTCGATTCGTCGCGCTTGAAACAGGTGCTGGTCAACCTGCTGGCCAACGCCGTCAAGTTCACCCATCAAGGGGGCGTCGAACTCATGCTTTCCTGCAAGGCCGAGGCTGATGAGAACTGCATCCTGTCCTTCTCGGTCGAGGACACCGGCATCGGCATAGGAGAGGAGTCGATTTCCCGGATTTTCGAGCCGTTCTACCAGGCTGACTCCTCCAACACGAGAAAGTACGGCGGGACCGGGCTGGGGCTTTCGATCTGCAGCGCCCTGCTGCAGATGATGGGAAGCTCTCTCCGCGTGGAGAGCGTTCCCGGCGAGGGAAGCCGCTTCTTCTTCGACCTCCGCGTCGGGCGCGTCCCTGATGCTGAGAAACCGAAGCAGGAACTTCCGGGAACATTTCCCCTTGATCCTCTCGCCTTGGAAAAGAAACCGACTCTCCTGATCATAGAGGACGAGGAGATCACCAGAAGGCTGCTCCGCCTTTTCATCTCCAAGATCACCCCGGCCGACGTCATCGAGGCTGAGAGCGCCGAACAGGGGATTGCGCTTTTTAGGGAGCATCTCCCCGACCTCGTCTTTCTGGATTTGCAGATGCCGGGCCATGACGGCCACTGGACCGCGCAAAGGATACGGGAGATCGAGCCGTGCAGTCTCCATACCCCGATCATCGCCTTCACCGCCGACGTGCAGCCTTCAACCAGGGAAGCTTGTTTCAAGAGCGGCATGGACGACTACATGTCGAAGCCGGCGGACCTGTATTCCATACGGGGGATCCTGGAACGGTTTTTGAAAGGCAATGATGAGAAGCAGTCATGCTGCGGAATTTCGGGAGGATCCGTTCATGAGCGGAAACTGCAGGGAAAGTGACCGGAAAAACCGTTTTCTGGTTTCCGTCGTCGAACAAAGCGACGACATCATCGTCTTCAAGGATCTCGACCTGCGCGTGGTCGCCACCAACACCGCCTTCGCGAGAGCGGCCGGATACTCTTCTCCGGAGGATCTCGTCGGACGGACCGACGCCGAGATCTACGGCATGCCTCCTGATACCGAACCGGTCCGGACCTACATGGAGGACGAACGGAAAGCGCAGAAATTGCCGCCGGGATGCCGCATCCTCCGGGAGGAACCGCTGCCGACGGCCTCCGGAGAGACGAGATACGTCCTGACGGAGAAATATCCGATTTACGACGAGAACGGACTTCTGATCGGCACGGGCAGCATATCCCGCGACGTCACCGAACGCAGGATCGCGGAAGAGGCGCTTCGGAAGAGCGAAGATCGGTACAGGACGCTTGCCGACGACCTCCATCTCTTCATCTGTGAATTTCTGCCGGACGGCGGCATGACGTACGCCAACAGAATGTTGTGCGAGGACCTTGGAAAACCTTGGGAGGAGCTCGCCGGACGAAGTTTTCTGAACCGGCTGCCCGAAGATATCCGCGAAGAGGAACGTCGGAAGTTTCTCTCCCTGACGCCGGAGCAGCCGTACGGCGTCTCCGTGCGGAAGGTGCTCCGGAACGGTGAGCACCGCTGGCGCGAGTGGCGCAGAAGGGCCTTTTTCGATGAAAACGGAACCCCTCTCTTTTATCGGTCGGTCGGAATCGACGTCACGGAGCGCGAATCCATGGAGGAAGCGCTCCGCACCGCAAAGGAGAACGCAGAGAGGCTCGGACGGCAGGCCGAGGCCGCAAGCCGTGCGAAGAGCGCCTTCCTCGCCAACACCGGCCACGAACTGCGTACCCCGCTCAACGGCGTTATCGGCTTTCTCGACCTTCTTTCCCGGACGACGCTCGACCCGACCCAGCGGGACTGGCTCGAATCGGCCTCCGCCTCCTCGCAGTCGCTGCTCGACGTCGTCGAAAACGTCCTGGACATCTCCAGGATAGAAGCCGATAACCTCGGGCTGGAGCCCGTCCGCACCGACATTCTGGACATTCTCAATAAAGCGGCGAGCATCGTCCGCAACGCGGCGGAGCAGAAAGGGCTGAGCCTCTCGATCCGCGTCGGGCGGGACGTGCCATGCAATGCCGTCGTCGATCCCGCGCGCCTCAGGCAGGTGCTGGTCAATCTTCTGGGCAACGCCGTCAAGTTCACGGAAAAAGGTTCCGTCGAGCTTTCTTTGGAGTTCGAGGCGATCGACGCCGCGACCGGCGCCTTCACGTTCTCCGTCGGGGACACCGGCATCGGCATCGGTGAAGAGCAGCGCAGAAGGATCTTTGAGCCCTTCTACCAGATTGACTCCTCTTTCACGAGACGATACGGCGGTACGGGGCTGGGTCTTTCCATCTGCGGCGCTCTTCTCAGGATGATGGAGAGCTCTCTCGAAGTGGAGAGCGTTCCCGGCGAGGGAAGCCGCTTTTTCTTCACGCTCCGGACGGAGTGGTCGGACTCCCGCCGTGATGCTTCCCGGGCCGGCGAGGGGAAAAAGTGCGGTCCGCATCCGATTTCGTCGTTCCCGGAAGACGGTTCTCCGAAGCAATAACTCCTTCTGAATGAACCCTCGAAGAAATTTTGTTTTTCCCCCCTTGACATATTTAGGAATTACGGTACCATAATACCAGAAACGAGAAGGGAGCCGAGACCATGAGCGAGGTGGTTGCTGTGTCCGAGGCAGTCTCTCTGGCCTTTCACGGAATGGGGCTGCTGGCCTCGGGAGAGAGAAGAAGCGCGAAAGAGATGGCCGAGGCCGTGAACGTATCGGAGGCTCACCTCGCCAAGGTCTTTCAGAGGCTGGTGCGGGAAGGACTGGTACATTCGACGCGCGGCCCGAAGGGCGGCTTCGAGCTGGCGAAAAATCCGGAGGAGATCACGCTCTTCGATATCTACACCGTGATCGAGGGAGTCCCCAAGGGAGACTACTGCCTGCTCCACAGGGAGGAGTGCCCCTTCGTCCGGTGTGTTTTCGGGGCCATGCTCGGAAAGCTGACGAGAGAGTTTGTAGAGTATTTAAAAGCGACGACGCTTGCAGATCTACAGAGAGGAGAAACGAAATGAGCAAAGTAATGCGGAGGATCATCAAAATCGACGAGGACAAGTGCGACGGTTGCGGCATCTGCGCGGAGGCCTGCCACGAGGGTGCGATCCGGATCATCGGCGGTAAGGCGAAGCTGGTGAGCGAGACCTACTGCGACGGGCTGGGCGACTGCATCGGAGAGTGCCCGCAGGGTGCGATCACCTTCGAGGAACGCGAAGCCGACCCCTACGACGAGGAGGCCGTGAAGCAACACATGGCGGCGAAGGCCGCGGCCGGCCCTCTTCCCTGCGGCTGCCCCGGTTCGGCGGCGCGCGACCTGCGGAAAGCTCCCTCCCCCTGCTCCCGCCCTTCGGATACGGAGAAGGCGGCTCCCGGAAAACTCGAATCGGAGCTCGTCAACTGGCCCGTGCAGATCCGCCTGGTTCCGGAGACGGCGCCCTGGCTCCGCAAGGCGGAACTTGTGGTCGCGGCCGACTGCACACCGTTCGCCTTCCCGGATTTTCACCGGACCTTCCTCGCCGGAGGGGACAAGATCTGCCTGATCGGATGCCCCAAGCTCGACGACGCGCAGAGCTACGTGGAGAAGCTGACCCGGATCATCTCCTACAACGAAACGCCCGCGATCACCGTGGTGCGCATGGAGGTCCCCTGCTGCGGCGGCATGACGCGGATCCTCGAGGCGGCCTGCGAGGCCTCGGAACGGAACATCTCGCTTAAAATCGTCACGATAGGCGTGCGCGGGGATATAATAGACAAAGAGACGATTCGTTTCTCTCACAAGAAGCAGTAAAAAAACCATTTTCGAGGAGGAAAAACCAATGTTTTGCTACCAGTGCGAACAGACGGCGAAGGGAACAGGATGCACCGCGTTCGGCGTGTGCGGCAAAAGCCCCGAGGTGGCCGATCTTCAGGATCTGCTGCTTCATGTGACGAAGGGGATTTCGATGTACGCTCACCGGGCGAGGCAGCTCGGCGCGATCGACAAGAGCGTCGATGTCTTCGTGGTCGAGTCGCTCTTCACCACCATCACCAACGTGAACTTCGACGAAGCCCGCATGGAAGAGCTGATCCGCAAGGCCGGAGAGGTCCGCTGCACGGCGAAGGCTCTCTACGAGGACGCCTGTAAAAAGGCCGGAAAGACTCCCGAAACGCTCGGCGGACCCGCTGTATTCCCGCTTCCCGCCACGCGGAGCGCCATGATCAACGAGGGGGGCAAGGTCAACCCCGAAGCGTGGAGCGAGAAGTACGGCGAAGTGGTCCAGGGGCTGCGCGACCTGCTGTTGCTCGGGCTCAAGGGAAGTGCCGCGTACATCGACCACGCGAAGGTGCTGGGGTACGAGGACAACAACATCTACGGCTTCTTCCACGAGAAGCTCGATTACCTCTCCGGCGAGACATTCACCGTCGACGACCTCGTAGGACATGCCATGGACGCCGGCAAGTGGAACGTCTCCGTCATGGAGCTGCTCGACAAGGCCAACACCTCCGTCTACGGGCACCCCGAACCGACAAAGGCGCGCGTGACCGCGGTCAAGGGCAAGTGCATCGTCGTCTCCGGACACGACCTGCGCGACCTCGAGCTGCTTCTGCAGCAGACCGAGGGAAAGGGGATCAACGTCTACACGCACGGCGAGATGCTCCCCTGCCTCGCATACCCCGGACTGAAAAAGTACAAGCACCTCGTTGGCAACTACGGCAGCGCGTGGCAGAACCAGCGCGAGGAGTTCGAGAAGTTTCCCGGCGCGATCCTGATGACGACCAACTGCATCCAGAAACCGAAGGACGCCTACATGGGCCGCATCTTCACCACCGGTCTCGTGGCATGGCCCGGCGCGACCCACATCGACGAGAACAAGGACTTCTCTCCCGTGATCAAGGCGGCCCTTGCCGCCCCCGGTTTCACCGAGGACGAGACGCCGCACTGGATCAACGTCGGTTTCGCCCGCAACACCGTGATGTCCGTGGCGGGCAAGGTGATCGACCTCGTGAAGGCCGGCAAGATCCGCCACTTCTTCCTCGTCGGGGGATGCGACGGCGCCAAGCCGGGCCGGAGCTACTACACGGACTTCGCGACCTCGGTGCCGGATGACTGCGTCATCCTCACCCTGGCATGCGGCAAGTTCCGCTTCAACAAGCTCGAGTTCGGCGACATCGAGGGGATTCCCAGGCTGCTCGACGCCGGTCAGTGCAATGATGCCTACTCGGCGGTCCGGATCGCAATGGCGCTGGCCGACGCGTTCAAGACCGACATCAACGGCCTGCCGTTGTCGCTGATCCTCTCGTGGTACGAGCAGAAGGCCGTCTGCATCCTCCTCTCGCTCCTCTACCTGGGCGTGAAGAACATGAAGATCGGACCCACGCTGCCCGCCTTCGTCAAGGAGCCCGTCTTCAAGGTGCTCCAGGAGAAGTTCAACCTCCAGCCGATCACCACGCCGGAGCAGGATCTGAAGGAGATTCTGGGGTAGCCCGGAACTTCGGAAAAATTAAGGGGGAGGCGCGAGCCTCCCCCTTTTCTTTCTTGAAAATCTTGTGCGAGAAAGAAACTCGATAAGTTAATCACTCGTCGAACGTCGAAGAATTTTCTCTTACTTATTGACTCTGGGAATATTATGGGACATAATGACTGTGGAAACTCCCGGAGGTGATACCCATGGCGAACAAAGCGCACGCCGAAAGCATGGATCTGCTTCGCAAGGCACGCTCACTTTTTACACAAGAAGAGCTTTCAATGCGCGTCGGATGCAGCAGAAAGACGATCTCCCGCTGGGAGAACAGGCAAACTAGGCTTCCCTTTCATGTCGGGTTGGCCCTTGAAAAGATTCTTTCGGAGATGCCGTCCTTCGAGGAAGTGAACGGAGTAGACTTCACGTTCATCGACCTCTTCGCCGGAATAGGCGGCATCCGCCTCGGCTTTGAAAGAGCAGGGGGGCGATGCGTCTTCACCAGCGAATGGGATGAATATTCTCGAAAAACATACCGCACAAACTTCCCTGACAACTGCGAGATCGCCGGAGATATCACGAAGATCGAGACCTCTTCGATCCCCGACCACGACGTTTTGCTCGCCGGTTTTCCTTGTCAGCCTTTCAGCATCGCGGGTGTCTCGAAGAAAAATGCTCTCGGTCGTCCGCACGGTTTCGATTGCGAGACTCAGGGAACCCTCTTCTTCGATGTGGCACGGATTCTGGCCGAGAAGCGCCCTCGCGCCTTTTTGCTCGAGAACGTCAAGAATCTGCTGTCGCACGACAAAGGGCGAACATTCAAGGTGATCCGCGAGACTTTGGTGGATCGTCTTGGCTACCAGGTTTTCTGGAGGGTGATCGACGGTCGCCGTTTCGTTCCGCAGCATAGAGAACGCATCGTGATCATCGGTTTTCGCGACCCGGTTCCGTTCGACTGGGACGATGCCCTGCTGCCGGAGATCGGGCCGGAAAGCCCTACGCTCGAAAGAATTCTGCATACGGAGGACGGCCTCGAGATCGACTGCGACGAAGGGCGGTTCCTTGACGAGCGCGGAAGAGTGCGCTCCAAGTACACTCTGACCGAGAATCTGTGGCGCTATCTTCAGGATTACGCCGAAAAGCATCGGGCGAAGGGGAACGGTTTTGGCTTCGGTCTAGTGAACAAAGGGGATTTTGCACGGACGCTTTCGGCACGATACTACAAGGACGGCTCGGAAATTCTGGTGGATCGCGGAGAGGGCAAGAATCCCCGAAGGCTGACGCCGCGCGAGTGCGCACGATTGATGGGATTTCCAGATTCTTTCCGGATCGTAGTCTCGGACACACAGGCCTACAAACAGTTCGGTAACTCGGTGGTCGTTCCGTTGATGGAGTATGCCGCTCGCGCGATGAAACCGCATATAATGGATTTGAAAGCAGAGCGCCTGCTCTTTCAGCGGAAACTCTTTCAAGGCGCTTCTTGAAAAAACAGGGGACTCTAGGACGGAGGAGTTTTTCGGGCAGCGGAAAATACTATTCTCCGCCCAGTATTTCGAACAAACGCTGGCGTCCCTTGACAATCGATATGAACTCAGCGAGGTTCATTATCTCGCTTCTTCTCTCCGGCGGGTAGGTAGGACGCAATTCTTCCGGGACCACGAGAACGACGCTTTCGTCTCGCATCTCGTCGATCTGGTTTAGGCTGATAGCGGGTTGAAGTGTCGCAAGATGTTTTGTACGGACCCTGCCCGCTTCGTTCACGACCTGCCGCCAGCGGTCTTTGCAGCTCGTCTTCGCGCCGAGGACCGTGACGATTTTTTCGACGTCGGTATCGGGAAGAGTTCTGTATGCCTCGATGCTTGGAAAAACGAAGTCCGGACGTTTCCGAAGTTCCGTCACCGCGCGCTCGCTGAAAAAAAGCCCCGCTCGCCGAAAAACGCGCGCGAGGTGATGCTCGAATGCGTGTCCGGCCCGCGAGTATCGCCTGTTCATAAAGGATTTCGCGTAAGCCTCGAATTCGTCGACAGTGTCGAACCCTTTCGCCAGACGCCGTTCCGCTTCCGCTTTCTCGAAGAGGCGAAAGAGAGCTTCTTCTCTCGCCATGAGAAGAGGCAGCGCCTCGTCCGGGTCCGCAGGGATATCCAGCGTGTCGCTTGCGTACGCGGAAAAGATCGCCGTTCCCGGGAAGACATCTCCGAACCTACGCGACATCTCCTCGAGATAGCAAACTCCGAGCCTTTCGAAAGCGTCGATTCCGAGGAGCCCCAGAATCGACCTGACGACGAAGTTCAAAGCGATATTGCGCATACTCTCGGGGGTTCTCACTGTGAATCGTTCCCCTATCTCGGAACCGGGGGGCGCGAAAAGCCAGGCAAGCTCTCTTTCCGCCTCGCTTCCCGAAGGCGCCGATGCGATCATTAGTTTCTCGTTCTCCAAAAGAGCCACGACAAGCAGATCTCCCGCCCGCACAGAGGACATCGTTTCATTCCCGGAGTAGTAAAGACGATACTCCGTTCTCGAATGATGATTTTCCCGAGCATCGTACCATGTTGCGCTTCCTTCTCTGACGAAGACAGAATCATCCTCGCCGAACGAGATGAACCGCACGCTGGAGAACTCCCTTTTTGCAGTGCCGAGTATCGCTCGAAGAGGCGTCACGCCGTTGAGTTCGTGCTGATTCGAGGAATTCAGATCCGTTTCCACTCTACTCGCGTACTTCACGGCAACTCCCTTGAAATACTCCGAAAGGGCGCTCATTTTCGGCATGATGCTTCCTCCGCTTTCGATGAAGTAGCGCTTTTTAAAAAGAATATGCCCACTTATTTAAAGATGAAACAGCCAGTATAGACTTGTTGATTTTCAAAAGGTTTTTTTCCGAGTTATAGAAGCTTTGTATAGTGATTTTACCCTGATTATGAAAAAAATACAATCCGCGAAAAGTTCAACCTCCAACCGATCACCACGCCGGAGCAGGATCTGAAGGAGATTCTGGGGTAGCCCGGAACTTCGGAAAAATTAAGGGGGAGGCGCGAGCCTCCCCCTTTTGTAGTCTTTTTCTCAGTTGTAGGCCAAGCGGATCTCCGGCGTAGCGAGCGTCGGAGCGATGAACTCCTGCCACATCGGGGATTTCCACGTTCCGAGCGCCTCGTGAATGGTGAAGTATTTCTCCGGAATCGGATGCGTTCCTACGACTACCGGCAGGCCGAAGGCGCTGTCGATGTAGCGCCGGAAGTAGTCGATCCTGGGACAGGGCGGATAGCCGACCAGCATCCCCGTGGCGAAGTGGATCACCGTCGCGCCGTTCTTCTTCATCTCGGCCGGTGCGTACTCGATGTTCCCTCCGGGACACCCGTCGCACGTCGTGTAGCCGACAAGCTCGACCTCCCTGTCCTTATAGATGCTGAACGCGCCCTCCCTGTTGCGCATGGAGCGCAGGCACTTCCCCCCCGCGCACGTGTGGTAGCGGTTGCAGATGAAAATGCCCACGCGGACGATCTCGCTGCTCATGATAAAACCTCCTCGAATCGAAGTCCGGCCTTTCGGTCGGCTTGTTGATAGTCTTTCTCAGTACTATACCCCTCTCCCGGCGTTTTGCATAGCCTTGGCACGAATATATTTTGTGGGATGCAATCTGCAGCATGTGCAACCACCTTGCGTCCTTTAAACATGCATGTTGTGCCGAAGGGCACGCTCCTCCTTGCTATGCTTTGGAATAAGAATTATAATGTTACTCGAAGGAATTTATTCTATTCCAAGTTTGATTTGAAAGGATGGTTTTTTCATGAAGGGTTTCAACAAGCTTCTCATGTCCCGTCTCGGCCCCGCCATCACGGGGGGCGTGGTGGGCGCGCTGGCGTCGTTGCTGGTCTTCTTCGGCAACCCTGGAAACATGGGCATCTGCGTGGCGTGCTTCACCCGCGACATCGCGGGCGCCCTGGGGCTGCACAGGGCGGGCGTCGTGCAGTATCTCCGCCCGGAGATTCCAGGCTTCATTCTCGGCTCGTTTCTCGCCGCGTTCCTTGCGAAGGAGTACCGGCCCCGCTCCGGCTCGTCGCCGATCGTCCGCTTCTTCCTCGGATTCTTCGCGATGATCGGCGCGCTCGTTTTCCTCGGCTGTCCCTGGAGGGCCTACGCCCGCCTCGCCGGAGGAGACTGGAACGCGCTCGCCGGAATCGGCGGTCTCGTTGTCGGCGTCGGCATCGGCATTGTTTTCCTATGGCAAGGGTTCAGCCTCGGAAAGGCCGATAAATCACCCAAGTGGGCCGGAGCGATGATGCCTCTGTCCGCGCTCGCTCTTCTGGCACTGCTCTTTTTCAGGCCGCTCTTCGGGGCCGAGGGAACCGGACCGGTCTTCTTCTCGGCATCGGGGCCGGGGGCAGCGGTGGCGCCCGTCGCGATCGCCCTGGCCGCAGGGCTGCTCATCGGGTGGATGGCACAGAAGAGCAGGTTCTGCACCGTGGGCGCGATCCGCGACCTGATCATGCTGAAAGACGCCCATCTCTTCAACGGCGTCGCAGCCTTCCTGATCGCCGCCTTTGCGGTGAACCTCGTTCTCGGCCAGTTCAAGCCCGGCTTCGAGAGCCAGCCTGTGGCGCACACCAACCAGCTCTGGAATTTCCTGGGAATGGTCCTTTCAGGGCTGGCCTTCACGCTTGCCGGAGGGTGCCCCGGACGCCAGTTCATCATGTCGGGCGAAGGCGACGGCGATGCGGGGATCTTCGTGCTCGGAATGCTCGTCGGCGCGGGGTTCGCGCATAACTTCTCGCTGGCGAGTTCGCCTGCGGGCGCGACGTCCTTCGGAATGACCGCAACGCTGATCGGCATGGTCTTCTGCCTTGCGGTCGGTTTCCTGTTCCGCATCAAGATGGATTGACGAGGAGGAATGAACAATGGCTGATACGGTTACGGTCGATGCTCGCGGACTTTCATGCCCCCAGCCCGTCCTCGAGACGAAGAAGGTGCTGGAAAAACTGACGGCAGGCCGCGTCGAAGTGCTCGTGGACACGGTGACGTCGCGGGAGAACGTGGCCCGCTTCGCCGGAAGCCGCGGCTGGAAGGTGGAAAAGGAAGAACGGGGAGACGGTTTCTGCGTTGTTCTCCTCAAGTCGTAGGAAAAAAGTAAAACACGCCGCTGGAAGGATGAAGCATCTCCTTCCGGCGGCGTGCTTTCCGGTCACCCAGCTCTCCGATTCTTCAGATCGTTTCCCATTTCCCTTCTTGCAACCGCCAGATTGTGCCATAGACTTGCCGTATCGGATGCGGCTTTTCCCCCGGAAATTCCTGCCCGATGCACGGTGAGAAACGCGCCGCGTCCAGCGGGGAATATTCCTGGCACGGGCACAGCCCGAAACGAAGGCGCCGGAAACGCGCTTTGCCGAATTTGCCTTCCCTTTCCTTTTCCCTTTGGATCGTGTAGAATTGCTGAATAGTCGGTAAAGTCAGTCTGTTCAAGAGCCGAAACCGTACAGAAAGAGGGTGGGTTGAATGCGCAGAATGACGATGCTGCTCTTCGTTCTTCTTGCCGTGCTTTGGGCTGCTGACGCGACGGCGGGTATCGTCGAGCTGAAAAAGGACGGTTTTTCGATCTCCATCCCCGATGACTGGAGAGAGATTCCGAGGGAAGTCCTGGACGACTACGAACGTGGAATGAAAAAAGCCGATCCGAAAGCCTCGGTGCCTCACAACGACTACGGCTTCTCGCTGAAAAGCGCCGAGGACTGGTTCGACACCCCCTGCATCCTTCTGCAGATCAACAAAGCGGGGCGGATTCCGGAGAGTCTTTTGAAACAGCGGTTCCCTCCGGATGCTGTTCAGGAGGGCCTGGATGACCTGGAAGAGTTCTACGACAACGTGATGAAGATGGACGCGAATGATGTGAAGCTGCTGTACGACAAGGAAAAAAAGATATTGTGGATCTCCATGAAGATGAATGTAAAAGACTTCGGCGAAACGTACGGTCTGAGCGGAATGATCATGACGGAAATAGGGTATATCCTGGCGACCGGCACCGCTCTCGCACAGGAGTATCCGCAATATGAATCCGTCTTCCGGTCGGTGATCCTCTCGATTTCGCCTGAACCGGCTCTTGCCTACCGGCCGAGGTGGTGGGACAAACTGCCCCCGTTCCTGGTATCGCAGGGGGTGACGCGAATTCTCCAGCAGCTTACCTCGCTGGCGTTCTTTCTGCTGGTCGTCGCTTTCATCAGAAGGTGGAGGAGAAAAAAACGAGCCGACGATATCGATTTACTGGGGCCGCTGTAGGAAGAATCGGTCGGGTATATCCTTCGAAAGCAAGGGCGCGCGGATTCCGCTCTCCTACGGAAACTCCACCGTGAAGCTGCTCCCTCCGCCCGGATCGCTCTCCGCGCAGATCTTCCAGCCGTGCGCCTTGACGATCTTGTCCACGATGGCGAGGCCGATGCCCGCGCCTCCTGAGTTGCGGCTGCGCGACCTGTCGACCCGGTAGAAGCGCTCGAAGATGCGGGGCAGCTCCTCCTTCGGTATCCCGATGCCGGTATCCGAGACGCTCAGACTGGCTCTCCCGTTCCGGCGGCCTGCCGTCACGAGGATGGAGCCCCCGGACGGAGTGTATTCGACCGCGTTGGAAAGCAGGTTGACGAGCACCTGCCGCAGCTTGTCTCCGTCGGCGGAGACGACGATCTGTTCTTCGGCGCGTACTTCGAGCGTCACCCCCTTCCGCATGCAGAGCGGCTGAAAGGAGCGCACCGCCGAACGCGCGGCCTCCGCGATGTCCAGCCGCTCTAAAGAGAGGGCGAGCATGTCTCCTTCGAGGTCACTCAGCCGTTCGAGATCCCCGGTGAGGGCGGCGAGGCGGACGATCTCCTCCCGGCAGTCCTCGAGCCGTTCCGGAGTCGGCTCCATGACGCCGTCGATGCACGCCTCCACAAGTGCGTTGAGCGCGTTCAGCGGCGTTCGAAGCTCGTGGGAGATATCGCGGGTGAGATGTCTCCGCAGCTTTTCCTGCTCCTCCAGGGATTGCGCAAGAAAGTTCAGGGCGTCCGCGAGGCTGTCCAATTCGCTCGTGCCGAAGCGTTCCGCGATGCGGACGGAGAGTTCGCCCCTGCGGAGGCGCTCGGCCAGTTCCTTCGTCCTGCGGAGCGGACGGGCGAGCCGCCGCGAGAGGAAGAACGACAGAACGACCGAGGCGAAAATTCCTATGGCGGAGGCGGCCTGCACTCCTCTGCGCAGGTTCTTGCGGAAGGCAGCGTCCCCCGGCGAGAGATGGGCGCCGGTGAAGTTCCCGACCCGCACGCTTCCGACCGGCGAACCGTCGAAACGGACGGGGTACTCCCGCTCCTCGTACACCGAGTCCGGATGTCCCATCATCCGGTAGTGAAGCTCGACCATCTCTCTGTCCATGCCCCAGAGAAGCCCGCCGTTCCGGTCCAGAAGCGCCACCACGTTTCCGTCCATCATCGCCTGTTCGGCGATTTCGGTTCCCGAGTCCTCGTCCAGCGAGCCTTCCTTGGCGTACAGCTGCTCGAAGTAGCGTACGATCTCGGCGTGTTTCCGTATGCGGACCTCCTCCATGTAGTCCCGGAACTGCCGGTCGATCAGCAGTTCCAGAACGCCGGCGAGCGTGACGGAAAAAATGCCCGCGACGAGGAGGAACGAGAAGGTTAGCCGCACGGCGAGAGGGAACGAGCGTTTCACGACGGTTTGCCCTCGAAGCGGTAGCCTGTTCCGTAGATGGTCTGAATGTAGACGGGGCGTCGGGGGTCGGTCTCGATCTTCTGCCGGATGTTCTTGATGTGGACGTCGATGACGCGGTCGTACCCTTCGTAGGAATCGCCGAAGGCGCGGGCGATGAGCTGCTCGCGGGTGAAGGCCTCGAACGGTCTGCGGGCGAGGGTGAGCAGAATCTTGTACTCCGCCGGTGTGAGCGGGACGAGCCCGTCGTTCAGAAAGACGCGCTGTTCGGAGATGTTGATGGAGAGGCCGCCGGAAAAATCAAGCGTCCGCGCCGATTCAAGAGGGCGGACGCGGCGCAGAATCGCGTTGACGCGGGCGACGAGTTCGCGCGGGCTGAACGGTTTGACGAGGTAGTCGTCCGCTCCCCCGGCGAGCCCGTTCACCCTGTCGGCCTCGCCGGCCTTCGCCGTCAGCATGATGATCGGGACCTGCGAGGAGGAGCGGATTTTCCGGCAGATATCCTCGCCGCTCACGTCGGGCAGCATCAGGTCGAGGATCACGAAGTCGATATCGAATGCCTCGAAAAGGGAGAGCGCCCTCTCTCCGTCCATGGCCTCGAAAATCGTGTGCCCCTCCCGTTCGAGATAGGCCCGTACCACGCTCAGGGCCTTCGGTTCGTCCTCCACAACCAGGATGTTCATCACGCCACCTCCTCTCCGTACCGATACGTCAAATAATAAGGGGAGCGGGCCTTCTCAGTCAAATATCGCTGAAAAGACCCGCTCGGTGGAACAACTCGTTTTATGTTTAATGGTGCGCGTGGGCCGCGGGTTTCTCCGCTGCGGGAGCTGCTTCCCCGGATTCGGGAGTTTCAGATCCGGAAGGAGTCCCGCCGCTAGGAGCGCTTGCTGAAGCTGCGGCGGTCTTCATCGGGCACGCCTTGCCGGATTGCATCATCGCGCACCTTTTCGCTCCGCCGTCTGCACCGCCGCTCTTCATCGGGCAGGACTTCGCAGAGGCATCGTCGCTCCCGGAGGCTTTCATGGCGCATTTTTTGCCCGAAGCGCCCTCACCGGAAGAGCCGGCCTTCATCGCGCACTCCTTGCCTTCCTTCATCTGCCTGCCCTGCTTCCCGCCCTTCGCGAGAGCATCGGCGAATCGTTTGCCGCTCTCCTCCATCAGGACGCTCACCTGGCCGTCCCTCACCACCAGCACTCCGACCGGAAAGACTCCGCCGTGCAGCGACGCGGTCACCGGAATGATGACGGTTCCCTGAACCTCTACCGGCTGGCCGAGCACGCCTCCGGCAGCGACAAGCGACGCGGCTTCCTCCGGCAGGGCCTGCCCGCCGCTTTCGATCTCGGCCGCTCCCGCGGAGAGAACCCCGATGCCCAGCACGCACACCAACGCTACAAGAACAAAACGCTTCATAAAACGACTCCTCCTCTTTTTCCCTTTGAATGTCGGTCACTGCCGTCCGGGGCAGTTCGCGGACAATGATAGCGGAAAAATATGAAGGGATTATGTAGGCGGACATGTGTTCGGCATTCGATACGTGCGAAAAAATGCGCTCTTATGCTACAATGATCTGGATTGTTGATATAAAAGTTGTCTGATGATGGATTTTGCAGCGCTCCGCGAAGACGGCGGCCAATGAGGAAGTTCTCCGGGGCGCCATTTTCCCATGGGTGCGAAATTCCGATTTCCGTCGAAAATGAAGAAGACAGAGGGGTGTGCGCATGATCAAGACGGTCAAACAAGCCTGCCGGTTCAACCCCGTCATTCGGAACTACAGAATGAGCCAGGGCGTGGAGAACCTGGCGCGACTCATCGAGGATCAGGGGGACGGCCGCGATTTCTTCTCGCGCAACCACGTCACCCGCGGCATGGAGCAACTCTTCCGCGAAGGGCTGCTCCGTCTCTCAGGCAAGTCGGACCAGTCCGTCTTCGAACTCGCCCAGGCCATGGGAGGCGGAAAAACGCATCTGATGATCGCCCTCGGCCTGCTTGCGAAAAACCCCCATCTTCGTTCCGAGGTGCTTCCGCCGGATCTGACCGACCGGATCGACTTCGGAGAGGCGCGCATCGCGGCGTTCAACGGCGGCAACAACCCCGATCATTACATCTGGGGAGAGATCGCCTGCGGACTGGGCGCCGAAGAACTGATCCGGCCGTACTGGGCGAACGGCCCGAAACCGGTCGATCAACGAACGTGGAAGGAGATCATCGGCGACCGCCCCGCGCTTATCCTCCTCGACGAATTGCCCCCGTATCTCGACTACGCTTCCACTCAGGCCTACGGCCAGGGGACTTTGGCCCGGATGGTCGTCTACAGCCTCCGAAACCTTATGGCCGCGGCGCTCGAACTTCCCCGCTGCTGCGTCGTGCTCGCCAACCTTTCGGGCTCCTACAGGGAACAGACGCGTGAGCTGCGCGAGGCGATCTCGAACCTCCGGGACGAGACGCGCCGTCAGGCGATGACAATCACCCCGGTACAGCTCGCGGGAGGGGAGATATACGAAATTCTGAAGAAACGCCTCATCGACGAACTGCCCGACGACCGCGTCCTTGCCGACACCGCCGAGGAATTCGCCCAGCAGATCAAACGGGCCGAGGACGGAGGCTATATTGTTGCCGCAAGCATCGAACAGATCGCCGAGCAGATTCGCGAGACCTACCCTTTCCACCCCTCCTTCAAGCATCTCGTCGCCCTCTTCAAGGAGAACGAGGGTTTCAGGCAGACACGCGGACTGATGCAGTTCACCGCGCGCCTGCTGAAGAGCGTGGAGGAGCGACCGGCGGACGATGTCTACCTGATCGGCGCGCAGCATCTCGAACTCAACGACGACCAGGTGAAAGACGAAATTCAACGGATCGCCCCGTCGTTGCTCCCTGCGATAACCCGTGATATCGCCGACAACGGAAACGCCGTCGCCGAACGAATCGACGACCAGCTCGGATCCGACGCCGCCCGGCAGGTGAACACCCTGCTGCTGGCGTCCTCTCTCTCCCGCGCGGTCGGAGGGCGCATCGGTCTCTCCGAAAGCGAGCTCATCGAGTTTCTGGCGGCTCCCCAGCGCAAACCCGACGAATTCCTCGAAGCCCTGCAGAAGCTGAGGGAGAGCGCGTGGTACCTGCACCGCCAGGAAGGACGCTTCTTCGTCAAGGAGACGGAAAACCTCTCCCGCCAGATCGAACGCAACGCCCGGGAGATACCGCAGCCGAAGATCGACCAGGCGCTCATCAACCGCCTGAGCGGCATCCTGCAGCCGCGCAGCAGAAAAGCCTACCAGGATGTACAGGTGCTGCCGAAATTCGACGAGCTGAAACTCGGAGGACCGCGCACGCTCATCGTCGTCAAGCCGGACGGTCGTGTTCCTCCCTCGGAGCTGTCGAGCTTCTTCGACAGCAGACAGGAGAAGAACAACTTGCTGGTGCTCACCGGTCAGGACAGTTTGCTTGCGGACGCGGTGGAGGATCGCCTGCGCGAACTCTACGCCGTGGAGCAGATCTCGAAGAGGCTGAAGGCCGGCGACACGCTCCACGAGGAGGCGCGCGACCGCCTGGAGGAGGCGGAGGACCGCTTTGCGAAAGCGCTCTCCGCGGGCTACAACAAACTTTATTTCCCCGTGAACGATCCCGTGAACGGACGGGACGCGCTTGCGGGCGTCACGATAGAACAGGGACTCGGCATCGGCAGAGACAACCACTCCGCCGAAGTACAGATCGAGGAGCTGCTCGCGAGTCCGCGCGCCGACTGCAAGCTCGTTCCGCAACTCGACGGCGGGAACTTCGAGGAATACTTCGCGATGGCTGAAGAGTACCTCTGGCCGTCGGCAAAGCGCCGTACTCCGTGGAGAGACGTCGTCTCCCGCGCCAAGTGCTCTCCCGTCTGGCCGTGGATGCCGGGGACCTCGGGGATGGAGACGCTGAAAAACGAGGCCTTGAAGCAGGGGCGCTGGCGTCTCGGGGAGAACGGCGATGTCGAAAAAGGCCCGTTTCCCAAGGAAAAGACGACGCTCAATATTTCGATGGTCGCCTCCAAAGCGGATACCGGCGAAACCGTCCTGAGCCTGACGCCGCGCCATGCGGGCGAAAGCCCGGTTGTTTACTGCTCCCCGAGGCCGAACGTCTCGGAAAAGGATTTCCGCGTCGAGGACTTGGACAACTTCACGACAACGGAAGGCACGCTCTTCTTTTTCGTAAAAGACACCACGGGACGCCACGAGAGCGGCGAACCCGTCCGATGGCTCGCCGACATCAAAATCCGCCACAAGGTGGAGCCCTCCGCGGACACGCGCCTCGTCACGCTCGCCGCCGCGCCCAAGGCCGAGATGCTGTACACGCTGAACGGCGCGAACCCCATGTATGGAACGCCCTACGAGGGACCGTTCGAAATCGGGCCGGAAGCCTGCCACCTGAGCGTCTTCGCCCGGTCGGGCGAGGCGGCGGCGAAGGCCGATTTCAGGATACAGCCGGGCGGAGAGAAGACCGCGCGGATTCTCGACGACAGACCGGCGCGTCTGCACGGCAGGCGGGTCGCCCTCGACACCACCGACCGCGTCTTCGGCGTCCTCAACCTCTTCCGCGACCAGCGGGGAATCCTCTTCAAGGGAGTGCGCATCGAGATCGGAGAGGGAGAGAAGACGGTGACCGTCCGTTTTCAGGAGCGCGAGGCCACGGCGTCCATGATCGAAGGCGTGGTCGAGAGCCTGCGGGCAGTGCTGAACGAGTCCGACGCTCCCGTCAACGTGGTCATCGGCGACGGAATCCGGTTCGACACGGGATTCTCCCTCAAGGAGTTCGCCAGAATAGCGGGATTGGAGCTGAAGCCCGGCGACGTGCTCCAGGAGCCGCAGGCATGACCCGGACCGGGGACGCCGTTCCCACGCTCGGCTTCGGGGTGCCGGCGACCTCCGACCCCCACCACTTCAAGGTGCTGATACCCCGCGCCGCAAGCGGCGACGTGCTGATCAGCGAACACCTGGGAATGCAGGCGGCGGGCGACGAGTATTCCGTCATCGACAGGGCGCTCCTCGCCCGTCCGCAATGGACCGCCATCCGCGCGGAGGTGCAGCGCGCCTTCAACGCGCGACTGGCGGAGCGCGGGCTGAAGACGGCGGCGTGGAAGACGGGCGAGAATCCGGTCGACCGCCTTCTGGGCAAGGAACTCTGCGTGCTCGCCTGGGCGGTGGAACAACTGGACGCAGAACACATTCCGCTCGCTGTCCGCAACTGGCTGGCCCTGCGTCCGGAAGAGCGCTGGTGGCTCTTCGGAATGACCGCGCTCGTCACCGGCGGCGTGTCGGACGGCGGTAGAGGCTGGCGCGCCGCGCTGCGGCACGCTCTTGGCGATGTCCCGCAGGGAGATCTGCTGGTCCGGCATGCGGGCCGCTCCCGGCCATCGAAACGGGGGAAGAAGGAGGGGGCCGGAGAGCAGGCGACTCTGAGCCTCTTCACCGACGAGGAACAAGGAGGAGGATGAAACAGACTGCGCCGCTCTCCATGCCGCCCTTTGCAGAATACGCAGGGTTTTCCCGGATCGCCCGATACGAAACCATAAAAATACATCTTGACAGTTCTTTGTAAAGATGTATATTTTTATTGATTCCAGACGAAGGGAGGAATTTCGATGACTCTGGAAGTTGTGGCACGAAACACCCGTCGCATCCGTCTGGCAAAAAAACTCTCCCGAACCAAGCTTGCGGAGTGTTCCAATCTCTCTCTCTCGGCGATCAACAATATCGAGAACTGCAAGGGAAAACCGCGGGTGAACACTCTGCTGGCGGTTTCGCAAGCGCTAGACGTTCCTCTGCAGGAGCTTTTCCTTCCCGTCCGCGTTCTGGAAAAGGTCCGTTTCCGATCGCGCGCTTCGATGAAGAGCAGAGAGAACCTTCTTGCGGAAATCTCGCGCAGACTTGATGACCTCGACTATCTTGAGGAGATTCTTGACGAGAGAATTCCCTCGAAACTGCGTTTGATCAGGGGGCGAGCTTCCGGAATCCACCCCCGGGAGGCCGCGTCGTACTGCAGAGAAGAGCTTGGACTGGCCTCTCCCGAACCGGTCAACGACATCTGCAGCCTGCTTGAAAATGCGGGAATCAAACTCTTTACCGTCACGAACAGCTCCGAGGCTTTTTACGGTCTCTCCGTCGCCGAGGAGGACGGAGGGCCTGCGATAGTGGTCAATGTTCAGGAGCGCATCTCGATCGAACGCAGGATATTCAGCGCGGCCCACGAACTCGGCCATCTGCTGCTGCATCTGGATGCGTACGATGTCGACGATTCGGCGGAGAACAAGGATGAAGAACGGGAAGCCGACCTGTTCGCAGGCCACTTTCTGATGACGGACGAAGCCTTCCGCAAAGAGTGGAACGATGCCGCCGGTCTTCATTGGGTCGATAGGGTATTGAAGGTCAAAACCATCTTCAGAGTGAGCTATAAAACCGTGATCGCCCGTTTATTGGAACATAAGGCCGTCGACCGGTCCGTGTGGATGAAATTCACCATAGCGTACAAAAACCGTTTCAATCGAAACCTGCCGTTCAAGGAAGAACCACGGGGGCTCGCTTCCGAACCGTTCGGGATCGCTCCGTTCGATTTTTTCGAGGACAGGTTCAGCCGGCTGGTCAGGCGCGCGGTGGAGGAGGAAAAGATATCGCTGAGCCGCGGGGCGGAGATGCTGCGAATATCGGTCGACGAGATGCGCGAACTGTCGGCGAACTGGGCGGCGGTGCTGTGAAACGCCCTCCGCTCAGAATACTGCTGATGGATGCGTGCGTCCTCATCGACTTCTGTAAAGCGGAACGCTCGGTCCTCCGAAAATGCGTCCTCGACGTAGGAGAGATCCATGTGATCACTCCGGTACTTCAAGAAGTAAAAGAGTTTCAAAGCGAGCAGGAACTGCTGGATCTCGGGTTGATTCTTGACGAACCCGAGCTTGAAGACGCGCTCTCCGCAGCGGAGGGCCGAGGCCCCGTCTCTTTTCAGGACCGCCTTTGCCTCCTCACCGCCAAGAGAAACAGGTGCACATGCGTCACCAACGACAAGAGTCTTCGCAAGCTCTGCGCTCTCGAGGGGGTTCCGGTGATGTGGGGATTGCAGCTTCTGCTCGAACTTCTCGGAGCGGGAGGCATCTCTCCGAAGGAGGCTGTGAACATCGCGGAAACGATACACCGGGCCAATCCGCGGCACATTACCGCCTCGATACTTTCCCGTTTCATCGAGAACGTGCACCAACGGAAAGGGGAGTAAGGGAAGATACGAAGCGCTCCGTCCGCCCGAAAGCACGCCGTAATCTTCCCCGCTCGGGAGGTGCTTGGCAGCAGGCGTCCGAGCGAAAATGCCGCGAAAAAACAGGAGGTTTCCATGTCCATCCTCACCGTCCCGCCGATTGAACCCTCGTCCCTTGCCGGCGCCCAGGCGCTGATCGAAAGCGTCTTTCCCGCCCAGAAGGTCTCCTTCGAGGCGCAGAGGGAGCGCAAAGCGGGCGCGGGACAGACTCTCACCGCGCTGGGCTCGTACTGGAAGGGGCGCAAACCGTTGATCCTGGTCCGCGCCATTGTGCTCGGCTGTCTGCTCCCCCCCACCGGCGACCCGCGGGCCGACCTCGAACTCTTCGAAGCGCTTCTGGCCTTCGACGAAGAGGGGTTGGCGAGGCGCGCGCTCGCCGCGAACGCCTTCTCCGCGAAGGAGATCGCCGCGCGCATCCGCCTCGACGCGCCCCGGCGCTTCTTCAAGGCGAAGGCGCTCGACGCCCTCGTGACGGACGACGACATCGAACGCATGACCTTTCCGCTGGACGCGGACCGTTCGGGAATCTCGCTGACGTGGCGCCGCGACGTCGCCGAGGAGGACAGGCTGGAACTCTACCGCAGGGCGCTCGCCTCCCTCTCCAGCTACGAAGAGCGGGCCGCGCGCTGCAAACGGCCCGAGGAGGTGGATCAGGAGTGGCTGTATGCCCGCGTCTGGCCGAAAGTGAACGAGCGGTACGCGCATCTGGGCGTGCGCGCGACCTCCTTCCCCGAACTCGTCCGGCAGCTCGGGACGCTCCGCTACGGACACCCTCCATGCGTCGGCGACACCTTCTGCGGCGGCGGCTCCGTCCCCTTCGAGGCGGCGCGGCTGGGGTGCGACGTCTACGCCTCGGATCTCAATCCGATCGCCTGCATGCTCACCTGGGGAGCGCTCAACATCGTCGGCGCACCTCCCGAGCGGCGGGCGGAGATCGAGCGGGCGCAACGCGAGGTTGCGGAGGCCGTGGACGCGGAGATCGTCCGCTTGGGCATAGAGCACGACGAAGAGGGCAACCGCGCCAAAGCCTACCTCTACTGCCTGGAGACCCGATGCCCGGAGACCGGCTGGACGATCCCCATGGCTCCGGGATGGACGATCTCGAAAACGCGCGGGGTGATCGCCGAACTCGTCCCTGACAGGGCGAACCGCCGCTTCGACATCGCGCTCCGCACGGGAGTCTCCGAAGCGCGGATGCGCGCCGCGGAGAAGGGGACGGTGCAGGGAGGCGACCTCGTCTACGAACTGGACGGCAGAACATACCGCACGGCGATAAAGACGCTGCGCGGCGACTGCCGCCTAGCCGACGGGAGCAACGGCAATCTGCTGCGCCTCTGGGAGAAGAGCGACTTCATGCCGCGTTCCGGCGACATCTTTCAGGAGCGCCTCTACGCAATCCAATGGATCAGGAAGGAGACGCTCGGCAAGCCCCGGCAGGAGACCTTCTTCGCCGCGCCCACGGAGGCGGACCTCGGGAGGGAACGGACCGTCGAGCGCCTCGTCGCGGAAAACCTCGCCCTCTGGCAGGAGGAGGGACTGATCCCCGACATGGCCATCGAGCCGGGGGACAAAACCGACGAACCCATCCGTACACGCGGATGGACGCACTGGCATCATCTGTTTGCGCCGAGAAATCTACTCCTTAGCGCTTTCGTTGCAAAACACTTTAACACAAATACAGCTTTAAGTTTTTGCGATATATTAAATTTTAATGCAAAACTATGCCGTTGGACAACGTCGCCCAAATCCTCGGGGAAGGCTGGCGGGAGAACTGGCGGGGCAAGTGACAATGCAACCGATGTTTTTTCAAACCAAGCTCTCAACACCCTTTACAGCTACGCTCATAGATCGGCATACTCACTGATCGAAATGATGGACATTACATTTCGCGATAGAGGACTTATAAATTCGCAGTGTACTATAAAAAACAACGAGTCCTCTCAGCTGGATACATCTTGCGACCTCTGGATCACCGACCCACCCTACGCCGACGCGGTGAACTATCACGAGATCACGGAGTTCTTCATCGCGTGGCTGCGAAAGAATCCACCGAAGCCCTTCGACGAGTGGGTGTGGGATTCGCGCCGGGCGCTCGCCATCAAGGGTTCGGGCGAGGAGTTCCGCAGGGGGATGGCGGCCGCCTACTCGGCCATGGCCGCCCGGATGCCGGAGAACGGCATGCAGTGCGTCATGTTCACCCATCAGGACACCTCCGTCTGGGGCGACCTGGCGGGCATCTTCTGGGCCGCCGGGCTGCAGGTGGCCTCCGCATG
This sequence comes from uncultured Synergistaceae bacterium, assembly GCA_964426245.1. Lineage (GTDB taxonomy): Bacteria > Synergistota > Synergistia > Synergistales > Aminobacteriaceae > JAAYLU01. The sequence goes on along the minus strand of CAYRPJ010000027.1, from coordinate 24,356 downwards.
GTACATCGCCACCGAAACGACGTCGGAACTCAAGAAGGGCGGGTACGTTCAGGGGACGGTAATTCTCGCTCTGCGCAAACGCCCTCCGGGGGAGCGCGCGGGCTTCAAGCAGCGCCTGCTTCCCGCCGTGCGCCACGAGGTGCAGCGACAGATCGAGACCATGATGCACCTGAACGACACGGTGAAAAACCGCTCCGGCGAACCGGTCTGGAACGACGCCGACCTGCAGATGGCGGGGTACGCGGCCGCATTGAAGGTGCTCACGGCCTGCACCCGTATCGGCGGCGAGGATGTGACGACGTTCGCGCTTCGCCTCCGGCGGCCCGGCGAGATCACCGTGGTGGACGAGATCGTCCAGCAGGCCGCCGAAACCGCGTCCGCCATCCTGATCCCGGAGGGGCTCTCCGCGGAGACCTGGAGCCGTCTGACGGGGATCGAGCGTTTCATGCTGCGCATGATGGACATGGAGACGACTGGCGCCGCCAAGCTGGACAACTACCAGAACTTCGCCAAGGCCTTCCGCGTGGCCGACTACGCCCGCGTCATGGGCGACATGCGCCCGAACCGTGCGAGGCTCAAGCGCGCGACGGAGTTCGCCTCGCGCGATCTGACCGATTCCACAGAGCTGGGCGCTTCCCGGCTGGGACGTCTGATCACGGGGGTGCAGCAGATTCTGCACGAGACGGAGCCGGGGGCGGTGGTGGAGCAGATGCGCGCCGAGATGGCCGATTTCCTGGAGATTCGTCCTCTGCTGATCGACCTTCTCGCCTTTCTGGAGAGCACGTCGCCCGGGACGGAGGTCCGCGCCGCCGCGGAGGTGCTCGGCGCTCGGTTGAAAAACCTCCGCTTCGGGGAGTGAGCGCCGCGATGAGCATCCGGAGATTCTCCTCCCGCACGGGCAGTCTGGATTCGACATTCCTTCTCCCGCACCTCCGCGAGGCGAAAAGCTACAAGCGCATCGCGGGCTACTTCACCAGCTCGCTCTTCGAGGTGGCGGGCGAGCTGCTGGAGGCGATCCCGGAGGTCAAAATCGTCTGCAACGCGGACATCCACCCCGACGATCTGAAGGTCGCGCAGCTCCGGGAGGCGAAAATGCTGGGCCGCTGGAACGATGCGGCGCTCGCCGCCGAGACGCTGCTCCACCGGGAGCGCTATCGGCTGCTGGACTCGTTTCTGCAGAGGCACGGGCGGGCGGTGCGCGTGGCTCCGGACGAAATCTGCGGCTTCATGCACGGAAAGGCGGGCGTCGTCGAACTGAAGAACGGCCGAAAGCTGGGGTTCATCGGTTCGATGAACGAGACGCGAAGCGCATGGCGAAACCATTACGAAATTCTGTGGGAGGACGAGTCGCCCGAGGGGGTCGCATGGATCGAAGCGGAGTTCGATTTTTTGTGGAATGCGGCGAAACCTCTGCCCGAGGCCGTCCTCCGCGAGGTGCGCAGGCGCTCCCGCCGCCGCGAGGTGGACTTTCGGGAGATCGACGAGATCGAGGACCTCGCCCCGGCCGCTCTGGTCGAATCGCCGCTCTATCGGGAGGGGCAGCGCCTTCAGCCCTGGCAGCAAGGCTTTCTGACCGAGTGCGTGCGCCGCTTTCGGATGTACGGCGCGGTGCGTCTGCTGCTCGCCGACGAGGTGGGACTGGGCAAAACGCTGTCGCTCGCCGTGGCCGCGCTGGCGCTCTGCATGCTCTCGGACAGGGAGGGGAGCGCCCGGAAACCGGTGGTGGTTTTCGCGCCCGCCACGCTCGTCGAGCAGTGGCAGACGGAGCTGCTGGACAAGCTCGGCATTCTTGCGGCACGATGGGACACACTGCGGAAGGTCTGGTTGGACACGGACGAACGCGCCATCTCTCCGGCGGGCAGGGAGCGGATCGCCTCATGCCCGCTGCGCATCGGCATCGTCTCGACGGGGCTGATGATGCGCGACTCTCCCGAGAAGCAGCACCTGCTCGGACTGCGTTTCGGCGTCGTCATCCTCGACGAGGCGCACAAGGCCAGAACGCGGCGCGGAACGGGAGCGAACGCGGAGACGCCGAACGAGCTGCTGGCCTTCATGGTCGCGATCGCCGCACGCTCCGAGCACGTGCTTCTGGGGACAGCGACCCCCGTGCAGACATCCCCCTCCGACCTGTGGGATCTGCTCCGCATCCTTCATCAGGGGCGGGGCGCCTTTGTGCTGGGCGACGACTTTTCCCCCTGGCATCGTCCGGACGAGGTGCTCGACCTGCTCGCCGGCCGGAAGACCGAGCTGAATCCGGATCGGGCATGGGAGCTGCTCCGTTCGCCGCTTCCTCTCGTGGAGTCGACGGAGGAACCCCGGGCCAGGAGGCTCTTTTCCGCAATCCGTCAGGACTTGGGACTCCCGAACGGGGAGCACCGCACCAGCCGTCCGCCGACCGAGCTTACCGGAGAGACGCGGGAGATCTTCGAAGAGGAGCTGGAGCGTGAAATACAGGGAGCCGGTTTCTTTCAGCGGGAAAATCCGCTCGTCCGGCACGTCGTGCTGCGCAAGCGGAAGAGTCTGGAGGAGACGGGGCTCCTGCCCCGAATCGGCGTGGAGGTGCATCCGAACAGACTGCGGGCCGCGGACGTCTTCCATTTCGACGCGCTCTTCGAGGGCAGGGCGCTTCGCTCGACGGAGGATTTCCGCGAGGCCTACGAACGGGCGCGTGCGTTCGGCAAACTGCTCGCAGGGCGGGGCAGGGGGACGGGATTTATGAAAAACCTGCTGGAGCAACGGCTCTGTTCCAGCGTCCACGCGGGGCTTGAAACCGCCCGCAGACTCCTGCGGGGAGAGACCGAACGCGAGGATGGAGACGATTTCGAAGCGGAGCTGAGGATCGAGACGTCCGAGGAACACGAGGTGCTCCGGCTATTGATAGAACGTCTCGAACGCGTCGCCTCCGATCCCAAGACGGACGCCGTCTTCCACTACCTGGAGAGGGAACGCTGGCTCGACCGGGGCGTCATCGTGTTCAGCCAGTATTACGACACGGCGGGGAGGCTGGCCGAGACGCTTGCCGCGAGGTACCCGGAGGAGCCTGTCGGACTCTACGCAGGGGCGGGGCGTAGCCGCCTCTTTCAACGGGGGGAGAAGGTCTTCGCGGAGCGCGAAACGCTGAAGCGGATGGTGGCCGAGCACGAAATCCGCATCATGGCGGCGACGGACGCCGCCTGCGAAGGGCTGAACCTGCAAACGCTGGGAACGCTGATCAACGTCGATCTGCCGTGGAATCCGACAAGGCTCGAACAGCGGCTCGGGCGCATCAAGCGCTTCGGACAGCGGCGTGAAACGGTGGACATGCTCAACCTGGTCTTCGAGGGAACCGTCGACGAAAAGATCTACGATCGGCTCTCCGCACGGATGAAGGACCGCTACGATCTCTTCGGCTCACTGCCGGACGCGATCAGGGACGAATGGATAGAGAACATCGAAACCCTCGACGAAAAACTGGACGAGTATATCGACGCGCAAAGAACGGCGACCGGCTTCGACCTGCGCTACACCGCAACGGCGACGGCCCCGGAGAAGGACTGGCGGGACTGCGCGGAAGTCCTCTCCAGGCGCGACTTCACCGAACTGATGAGCGCGGGGTGGGGCGGGTAGCGAGGGAGCCTCGTTGCTGAGCCGGGGATATTCTTTCTGGAAGAGACGCTCGGAACGCCGGAAGCGTTGCGGGGTTCATTCCCCCGCGATCTTCGCCGCGATCCGTCTGCAGAAGTCGAGAAAGATGCCGTACGGCCTGCCGGCCAGGGAAAAGATCAGCGACATGGTAACTGTGGAGACCGCTATCTGCCGCCACGTGGCCCCGGCCGAGAGAAGGACGACGACATAGAGCGGAACCTGAAAGACGACGAACGCGAGCGTGTCGCCGAAGACGGGTTTCCAGCGGTTCGTCCTGTCGATGCCGAGCGCGAGGAAGAGCCTGTCCCGAAACCATCCGTACGGCCTTCCGGTGAGGAGGTTGACCGGAACGGCCGCAATCCTCGCCCGAACAGACTGAAGGAACGTGAGCCCCGCCGCGAAGATCTCTATGGCCATGCAGAGCGCCGTTGAAAAAACGATCATGGCCGTGATGTCTGCAACCAGGAAGCAGATTCTTCGTTTGTCTTCATCGGATCTTCCCGCCATACGGTCCACCTCTTTCAAGCCGTGATCGTGGATGCTTTCGTTGTGCCATAGCACAATTTTACCGCTGAAAAACACCACTGATTATAGCATGCGGTGTACAAGCAGTTTCGGGAAGAGGGGGCAAGAGCCGCTCCGCTCCCTCCGGATGTGCTCCGTATCATGAATGCGGCGCAGTCCGGCATCTCAATCCTTTCTCAAGAAAGATCATTTCTGGTTGACTCTCCTGGGCGGGTCTTTTCACGAACTCCTTTTATGTTATAATTTTCATCGCTAATCGTAAATTTTTCCCGCGATTTTTCGAACAATAGCGGTCGATATTCAGGGAGGCGGCGATGAACACAACACACGTCGGAGTATCGGAAGGACGTTTTCTGGCCTTCCGGCTGGCTCCTGGGGAGGAGCTTCTTTCTTCGTTGCGGCGGATCGTCCGTACGCACCATATACGGGCCGGATACGTGGCAGGAGTGGTCGGCAGCCTGTCGTGGGCGCATCTGCGTTTCGCCGGCCGTCCGGACGGGACTCTTCTCGACGGATGTTTCGAGGTGGTCTCGCTCGTCGGGACGCTGGACGCGAAGGGCGAGCACCTGCACATGACCATCTCGAACCCGGAGGGCGCGACGACGGGAGGGCACGTGCTGGAAGGGTGCGTCGTCCGCACGACCATGGAGCTTGTGCTGGGCGAGCTTCCCGGTCTGGAGTTCCGCCGCGAATACTGCGAGCGTTCGACATACGAGGAACTTGCGGTTCTGCCGCGAAAATCAGATAAAGGAGAATACGAATAATGAAGAACAGAACACTGGTACTGGTAGCACTGTGCATCGCGCTGAACATGGGGTTGGGGCAGATCGCTTCCACGCTGAAGCTGCCGATCTTTATGGACTCGATCGGAACTGTCCTCTCGGCGATTCTGATGGGACCGTGGATCGGCATGCTGACCGGGCTGTGCACCAACCTGATCTGGGGGCTTCTGACGAGTCCCGTGGCGGCTGCGTTCGCTCCCGTCGCGATGGTTATCGGTCTCGTCGCGGGGCTGCTGGCGCACAACGGGATGTTCCGCTCCTTGCCCAAGGTTCTGGTTTCGGGAATTGTGGTGACGATCTTCGTGACGCTTGTGGCCACACCGATCCGCACCTACCTCTTCGGCGGCGTGACCGGTTCGGGAGCTGACTTTATGGTCGCCTACCTGACCGCCGTCGGGCAGCGTCTGCTGCAGTCGGTCGCGATCACCGTGATCTGGACGAACCTCGTGGACAAGATCGTGGCGTGCTTCGTCGCATGGCTGCTCGTCAAGCAGCTTCCCGAACGCATCAAGTCGAGCTTTCCCGGTGCGTCCGACGTCGCCTGAGACAGCGTGGCGCTATTGCGTTCACTGACGGGGCCTTTCGGCTCCTTCGTTCTGTGGGGCATCTGGGTCGGGGGTTCGATGCTGCTCCCGGCCCTTCCCTTTGTCGCGGTCATGGCGGGACTGTCTGCGGCCGCGCTCTGCCTCTGGCCGAAGTCGCGGAGCAGCGCGAGGGGCGTTCTGCTCTTTATGCTGCCGCTGGCTTCCGGCTTCTGGCTGATTCACGGAGGAGTCTTCGCCTCGCTGATCGGCGGAACGGCTCAGCCGTTTCGGGGTCTCTGGGCGTTCGGACTCTGGCTCCGCATTCTCTCCGTCGTCTCCGCCAGCCGGTTATGGCTCGCCTATGTCCCTCCCCCCCTGCTGATACGCTCGCTTCTGGCGGGCAGACTCTCCTCGAGCTTCGCTTTCCTGCTGGCGAGCCCGCTGCTGCTGACCGGGCAGATCAAGGCTCGGATCGCGCAGATCCAGGAGGCGCAGCTCGCGCGCGGAATTTCCGTACACGGTACGTTTCGCGAACGGGCCTCTGCCCTGACGGCGCTGCTCTTTCCGCTGGTGCTCGGCCTCCTGAACGACCTCCCCTCGCGCAGCGCGGCGCTCGACATGAAGGCGTTCGGGCTGTATCCGCGCCGCTCAAGCCTCTTCAGCGGGAAGTCCGCGGCTTTGCCCTTCGTGGAAGCTCCAGGGTCCGAGACTTCTTCGGAATCTCAGGGAACGACCGCAACCGGCGATGCGGACAGAATCGGCGAACCTGCTGCAATCAGCGAAAACCTTCAAGTTTCAGGGTCTTGCCCGGCGCCCCTCCTCCGCCTCGACGGCGCGGCTTTCACCGCACCCGGCGCGGACGTGCCGCTGCTGACGGTCCCCGCGCTGCGCCTCGCTTCCGGCGAATGGATGCTGCTCGAAGGGGGAAACGGCAGCGGAAAATCCACTCTGGCGATGCTGCTCTGCGGCGGCGTTCCCGAGCACCGGAGCGGCACGCTTTCGGGGTGTGCCGAACTGTCCGGGGAGCCCGTCGCGTCCAGGACCACCCTCAGGTGGTCGCCGGACGTGCAGTTCGTCCAGCAGAATCCGCAGCTTTCCCTCTCGGGGTGCGCCTTCACGCTCTTCGAGGAGGTCGCCTTCGGAGCGGAGAATCTGGCGCTTCCGGTGGACGAGATCCGCGATCGGGTCGAGGATGTTCTGTCGCTCCTTGGAATCGCGCATCTGCGGGAGAGTCCTCCTGCCCATCTCTCCGGAGGAGAGGCCCAGAAGGCTGCGCTCGCCTCCGCCCTTGCGATGCGTCCGCGCCTGCTGCTGCTCGACGAGGCCTTCAGCCGTATTGCTTCCGCGGACATTCCCGTTCTCCTTGAGCGGCTGCGGGAGTGGACGAAGAAGCGCGGTACGGCGGTGCTGCTGCTCGAACGGAACCGCTCGCCTTTCGGGCGGTATTGCGATCGGATCGGGTTATTTCGTGACGGCCTCGTGGTGGAAGAGCCGGAGATACTTCCGGGCTTCCGCGCTCCCCGTGCCGTCCAAGGGCTGCGAAGCGAAGCGGACGTTTCAGAGGGCCATGCAGATGTGCTGTGCGAAGAGCCTGCGAGCGGGTCCGAACGTGCCTCCTGCGGCACTGGAAAACGGACGCTTTCGCGGTGTGCATCGCGAGTCTCCGCCGATGGACCGGCGCATGAAGCAACCGTCGGGCCCGTCCCGCCCGCCGCGGAATCCCTGGCGACCGGTTCCATGCCGCTGCTCCGGATTTCGGAGCTCGACTTCCGCTGGAAGGGGCTGGAAGAGCCTCTCCTGCGCTCGCTGAACGCCTCGCTTGGATTCGGGGAGCGGGCGGCTCTCGTAGGGCCCAACGGCGCCGGAAAGTCGACGCTCATGAGGCTGTGCGCAGGATTGCTCGCGCCGGAGCGGGGAGAGGTGCTGCTGGATGGAACTCCCGTGTCGGCGATGCACCCGAAGGAGCGGGCTTCCCGGATCGGCTTTCTCTTTCAGAACGCCGAGCGGCAGATATTCCACGCGACGGTGTCGGAGGAGGTCCTCTTCTCGCTTCGCGACGCTCCATTCTCCCGGGAGGAGCGGATGGAGAGGGTTGCGTCGGCGCTGAAAGCGACGGGGCTTTCCGGAAAGGAAAACAAACATCCGCTGGACCTGAACGCCGCGGAGCGGAGAATGGTCGCCGTCGCCTCTCTCGCCGTGCGGGACGCGGAGCTGCTGCTGCTCGACGAGCCGAGCCGGGATTTCGATTCCGAGTGGCAGGAGCGTTTCGAGCAGTGGATGCTCTCCCACAGGGGGGCGGTCCTCGCCGTCAGCCACGATCCGGACTTCGTCGATCGCCTCTTTCCGCAGGTTTGGAGACTGGACGAGGGGCGGCTTTCGCTCTGAAGCGCGCCGTCCCTCGTTTTTCTTCTTTCCGCTTATTTTACTGCTGTTTGATTACTTCCGGCGGACAGCCGGAAAGACGGCGACGGACATGACGGCGAATCCGGCGAAACAGATGCGCCGATTTGTGCAGGCTTGTCCACATGTCCGTTTCTTCCTGATACGGTCGGCGTGTTACTGAGATTTCGGGAAGAGAATGCGTATCCGTCCGTCCGTCGAGAGGTTCACTCTGCCTCCCGGATGTGAGGCGATGTAGTCGGCGAGGACGTCGATATCTCTGAAGCCGGTCTTCTCCTGCGGGGCGTCCCGGAGGACGAAGTACCTGTCGCCGCCTCCTGCCGTCCACGAATTCGCGGCGACCGTGTAGACGGCGTAGTCTTCCACCGGCATCCATCTCCCGTTTCGTTCGACGGTGAGCGACCTGACGCGGTTCCCCCACCGGATGAGCGATCCTTCGGGGTGGAGCAGCGTAGGTTCGCCGGAGAGTGCGTAGGTCACGCGGATGCCCGAGACCTGGAGGAAACCGCCAGAATGCGTCCGGACCGAGGGGTCGTAGCTGTCGCCGCTCCTTCCGACGAGGGCGGATGCGGAGATTTCGAAGACCTGCCGGAGCTCCCTGCCCGTCAGGCGGACAATATGGATTTCGTTCTCGAAGGGGAGGATTTCGTCCAGGATTCTCCGGTAGACGCTCCCTGCCGGGATGACGCGGTCGCTCCGGATGCCCCCGGCGTTGATGATGCCTATGTCGGTCTTGAACCTCCAGCGCAGGGCGTCCGTGATGAGGTTGCCGAGAGCGGCCTCCCGCGTCCGGACCGTCAACGACCTCGCGTCCGCGGGATCGCTGAAGAAACCGATACTCTGCAGCATCACCTCGTTAAGCTTCTGTTCGTACTCCATGGCGAGTGCCATAACTGCTCGGTCCGGTTCCGTCTGAGGAGTCACGCGGAGCAGACTCCAGGAAGATTTCTCTCTCGTTGTTTTGCCGCCTTCGACGGCGAGCGCCAGTCTGCCGACGAACGCGCCGTAGGCGCCGGCCTGTCCGAGGATCGTCTCCCAGCCGTCCGGTCCCTCGATAAAGAGTGTCTCGTGCAGCTCCTCGCGGGATGCGCCTCCCAGAATGGCGTGGATTCCTCCCACGGACCCGCCCAGCAGAATGTTCTCCTCCAGGGAGAGGCTGCTCAACAGGATGACGATGTCGGCTTCCTGCTTCCGGAGGTCCGCGATCATGCGACGGGAGACTTCAGGCAGATCTTTCTCCACATGGACGAAATCTCCCACATCGGCCAGAGCGAAGAGGTTCGGTGACGCCAGTCCGAAGACGCCGACCTTCAGCCCCCCTGCGGGCAGAATAGCGTTCTTCCGGACGCGCTCCCCGAGGATCGTGTCTTTAAAGGAGAGGTTCGACACGACGACCGGCATCGACGTACGGGCGAGCGCTTTTTTCAGATGCTCCGTTCCGTAGTTGAATTCATGGTTGCCCAGCGTTCCCGCATGTACGCCGAGGCGCTCCATGGCGGCGAATTCCGGTTCCCCGCCGAAGGAGCGCCAGAGGGGGCCGGATACCGCGTTTCCGGTCTGGAAAAGAAGGACGGGGGAGGTCTCCGACGCTCTTCGCTGTGCGATGACCCCTCCTGCGTGCGCAAGGCCGCCGAAGAGAACGGTCGTCGTGTTCACCTTTGTCGAAACGGGCAGCAGCTGGCTGTGAAGATTGTTGAGCACCAGCACAACGATGCGCCCGTCGGCGCTTCGGGCTTCCGCAGCGCGGAAGGAAACCGAAAGAACGAGGAGCGAGAAGAGGCATCGAAGAAGCAGCTTCGAGAGTCTGTTCATCGGACTCCCCCCTTCAGTATCATTTTTTCCGCCTCATTCCAGGGAACCGGTTTCGAGAAGTAGTACCCCTGGGCCTTCAGGCACCCCGCCTTCTCGAGCCATGCCCTCTGCTCCTCCGTCTCCACTCCCTCCGCTATGACATCGAGCCCGAGTTCTCGCCCCATGGCGATGATCGTCCGTATCATGTATTCCGTCTTCGCAGAGTGGAAGATCTGGCTGATAAACGTTCTGTCCAGCTTGATGCAGTCGAATGGCAGGCGGTTGATGTACTGCAGGGAAGAGAACCCCGTCCCGAAGTCGTCGAGGGCGATCCGGATGCCGCTCTGCTTCAGGCGGTCGAGTTTTCTTCGCACGTCGTCGAGGTTTTCTATCAACGTGCTCTCCGTAACCTCCATCGTGAAGCGCGTCGGGTCGGCGCCCGTTTTCTCAAGGAGGAATTCTATCGTCTCCACCGCGGAGAGGCTTCGGAGGAAGAGCGAAGAACCGTTGGCCGTGAAGAATGTCGACCGGGGTTTCTCCAGACTGTCCGACCCGACGAGTGCGCGGAGAGCGTTCTCGATCATGCAGGTGTCGATGGTCGGAATGAATCCGGTGTGCTCCGCCTGGGAAATGAAGGCCGCGGGGAGGAGAAGGCCTTTTCGGGGGTGCAGCCAGCGGGCCAGGGTTTCGAAGCCGTGGACGCTGCCGGAATCGAGAGAGCAGACGGGCTGAAAATAGGGGAGGAATTCGTCTTTTTCCATTGCAGCGTGCAGTTCGGCCTGAATCGTCAGGATATTGGCGTCGGTTTCGTTGCGCTCCCTCGCTTCCGGAGTGCGGTAGTACCCCACTCCGCCGATTCCGCTTTTTCTCGCCTCCGCAAGGGCGTGCAGGGATGCGTCGATGACTCCGGAGGACGTCTTTCCCTCTGCGATATCGAGGAGAACGCCGATGCTGGCGCTCGGAAAGACCGATTCATCACCAACGGCGCACGATTCGCCGATCGCCTTCCGGATGCGGTCGATCAGCAGCTGCGTCCTGTCGTTTCCGTCCGCAGGAGCCGGCAGCAGGAGGGAGAATTCGTCGCCGCCGGTCCGGTAGAGCTGTTCCGGTGGTTCCAGAAGGCTCTTGACTCTTTCCGCCGTCGTGAGAAGGATCCGGTCGCCGTTGAAGTTTCCCACTTGTGCGTTGATCAGTTTGAAGTGGTCCATGTTGATGACGGCGACGGAGGTTTTCTGCTCCGAGGCCTCGCGGCTCTTCAGAGCTCGGTTCAGCGCCTTGATGAAGGAGTAGCGGTTGGGCAGGCCTGTCAGGTCGTCGAAGTACGCCTTGTCGGCGAGCCGCTCTTCGAGTTTCTTCCGTTCCGTCAGGTCCCGCGCCAGGAGAAGTGAAAAAGGAAGTGCGCCGAAAGTGATGTGCCTGCGGTGGATCTCCACGGGGACGAGCGTGCCGTCGACCCGAAGGAGCTGGGCTTCGAAGACGTCTCCCTCTTCACTTTTTCCTCCTCTCGAGGAACCGTGTTTTTTGAAGGAATCGAATTTTTCCTCGCCGAGAATCGTCGAGATGTGAATGTCCTTCAGATCCTCGCCGTCCGAACGGCCGAGAATTTTATGGGCCGCGGAATTGACAAGGATGATATCGCCTTCGGCGTCGGTGATGAAGAGTGCGTCGGGAATGTCCATCACTAGGTTCTCCAGGGAATGCAGCAGTGCGTTGAACGAACTGGAGAGGGCGGTGATCTCGTCATGCCCCTCTACGGGCACTCGAAGTTCGATTTTCCCCTCACCGGAAATTTTGTCGGATACCTCCCGGAGATTCCGCAAACGTCGAAGGACCAGCTTTTCAAGAAGCAGCATCACGACTGAAAAAATGCCGATGCCGCTCATAACGACCCAGAAGAAGGACGCAATAATGGACTCCCTGCCCTTTTCGTAGATGGTCCTTGGAGCATTGATCATGATGGAGGCGTCCTCTTCCCTGTTTTGCCAGACGGCCGCCTCGCCGTTCTCCCCGGCGAAAATAAGAACGTCGCCGGAGGAGCGGTCCGGCATGGCCTCCGAACGGACGGGAAACAGGTCGAAATCGGTGCCGAGGCTCTCTATCAGAACCGGCAGGCGTTTTTCCAGTGAGGCTCCCACGAGGATCAGGCCGCGTGAAGGGCCCGTCCGGTTCGTCATCAAAATAGGACTGACTCCGAGCAGAAATACCGAATCTCCCGTCGCTAAGATCCGGTCATAGGCCCCCTGGCGCGCCTTCTCCATCAGGAGAGGCGCCTTGTTCTTCAGATCGGCGGACAGCCTCTCCGGCAAGGGTTTTTTCCCTCCCCCGGAGTCGACGATGTACGCGACGACTGGTCGGAACGCGCTGTCGAAGAGCGCGAGCAGATCGACGTCGAGGGCGCGAAGGCTGTTGCTGTCGAGCATCTCGTCGAAGCGCCGGGAGCTTCCGTCCTCCATGAAAAAATACATGCTGTCCCACGCACCCCAGTCTGCGGCGTACCCCCGCAGAATCTGCAGTTCGGAGTCAAGACGGTTCTGGACGCGCGCCATGTCCTGCCGGAAGAAGCGGCGCTCCACGGCACGGAATGCCTGCATTGTCGTATGATTCGACGTGACGCTCGCGATCAGCAGCATCAGCGTCAGCGTCAGCGTCACAAACAGAAAGAACTTTTTGCGTAACGACATGCCCTGTCCCCTCGTAAAATACTCGCGGTGAAACGGACTCTCCGCTTCAGCTCGAAAGATCATGCGGTTTTTGATATTTCCCTATTATCGACTTGAAAAGAACATTCTGCAACAGGAAGTTTGTAGTCAGAGCACAGACCGGATGACTGAACGGACGAAGCGTCCCCCAACTTTTTGCGGCCAAAACACCAGCCGCATTTCATTTTCATAGGATCCATTCGGATGAGTTGCTGTATAGATTACTTATTTTGTAGGAATTTCTTTCCTCTCCCTCTGGCATAAATACTCCTGCTGGTATATACTACTGAACAGGTAGGGTTTTTTATGCCGTACAAAGACTCAAGAGGAGGTTGTTTCTATGCCGAAATTTGTTTTTTCCGTTCCCGATATTTCGTGCAACCACTGCAAGATGCGCATATCCAAGGCCCTGGAGGCCGCCGGGGTGAAGGAGTTCGAGGTCTCCGTCGAGGCGAAGAAGGTGACGGCCGAGGCTGCGGAGGCTGCTTCCCTGCAGGCGGTTATCGAGGACGCCGGATACGACGCGACGCTCGAAGCGTAGCCCCTTCCGGAACACTGTATGCCGCGGACGGGCCTTTTTATGCGAAACTGTCCGTCCGCGCCTGTTTCCTCGTTGCGGGGAAGAATTCGTTGTTGATTTGGAGGAAGAATCCATGGTTGATAAAGAGCAGCAGCAGTTCAAGACGAGCATCGTCGTCACCGGAATGACGTGCGCTACCTGTTCGCGGATGGTCGAGCGTTCGCTCGGCAAGGTGGATGGGGTGGTCTTCGCCGCGGTGAATCTGGCCACCGAGACGGCCTTTGTGGTGTCCGACCGGGAGATCCCGAAGGATGAGCTTGTGAAGGCTGTGGAGAAGGCGGGGTACTCGGTCTCCGAGGAGCGCGCCGAGGACCTCGAGAAGAACCGGTACGCGAGAATACAAAAGAACCTCGCGGTCTCCTGGCTGGTGACGGCTCCGCTGATGATGCTGATGGTGTTTCACATGATCGGGCGGCACGTGCCGCTCTACTATCCGCTGGAGTTTTTCGGCGGCGCAATCGTCATCTTCTGGGCCGGGCGCGATTCCATCAAGGGCGCGTGGATCGCACTTTCGCACTTGCACGCGAACATGGACGTGCTTGTGGTCGCCGGCTCGGTCGCCGCGTGGGCCACTGCGGCGCTGGCGTTCGCCGGTTTCCCCGTGGTCTCGTTCGGCGCCATCGGCGCGATGATCATGGCGCTCCACGTCACGGGGCGATACATCGAGTCGCGTCTGCGCGACAAGGCGTCGAAGGAGATCCGCGCGCTGCTCTCCATCCAGGCCCGCGAGGCACGGGTGCTCGACGGCGAGGGGAAGGAGATCATGGTTCCCATCGAGGCCGTGAAGGAGGATATGACGCTGCTGGTAAAGCCGGGCGAGCGCATCCCGAGCGACGGTGAACTGCTCGACGGGGCGACCTCGGTGGACGAGTCAATGATCACCGGTGAATCCCTTCCCGTCGTCAAGAACGCGGGCGACGGAGTGACGGGCGGCTCGCTGAACCTGACGGGAGCTGTTCGCATCCGGGCCACCCGAGTCGGAGAGGACAGCTTTCTGGCGCAGATGGTCTCGCTGATCCAGGAGGCCCAGGGAGCGAAGGTACCGATCCAGGCCTTCGCGGACCGCGTGACGAACTACTTCGTGCCGGGCGTGGCGACGCTGGCCGTGTTGAGCGGCGTCTTCTGGTACTTCCAGGCCGGACGGCTCGCCCCGTTCCTTGAAGGAGCCGCCCGGTGGATGCCGTGGGTGACCTCGCTCCGCGATCCGATTTCCCTCTCCGTCTTCGCCTTCATTACCACCATCGTGATCGCGTGTCCGTGCGCGCTCGGGCTGGCGACGCCGATGGCCCTGATCACCGGCACGGGAGCGGCGTCGAAGAAGGGACTCATCATCCGCAACGCCGAGGCCATCCAGACGGCCCGCGACGTGACCGTGGCCGTTCTCGACAAGACCGGCACCATCACGGAGGGAAAGCCGACCGTCGTCGAGACGGACCTCTCCCCCGAGGCGCTCGCGGCGGTGGCCTCGCTGGAAACCTTCTCGAACCACCCGCTCGCCAAGGCCATCGCTGCAGCGTCCGGGGAACGCCTTCCCGTGACCGACCTCGAGGAGATCACCGGCGAGGGCGTCCGGGGGAGAGTCGGGGGTACGGCCTGGTTCGTCGGCCGTCCCGAAGATCCGTCGAAGTACGATGCCCACCTCGCGCTCGGCCGGACGGTGGTCGAGGTGCGCCGGGAGGAGACTGTAACGGGCTTTCTCGCGGTCGAAGATCCGCTGCGCGAGGATGCGATCGAAGGAATACGCCGCCTCTCGGAGATGGGCATCTCCTGCGTCATGGCGACGGGGGACAACGAAAAGACGGCACGTGCAGTCGCCGCTCGCGTGGGCATCGACGAGGTGCGCGCGGGCGTCCGCCCCGACGGGAAGCTCGACCTCGTGCGCACCCTCCAGGCCCGGGGCGGCAAGGTGCTGATGACCGGCGACGGAATGAACGACGCCGCGGCGCTCAAGGGAGCCGACATCGGCGTGGCGATCGGCTCCGGAACCGACCTCGCCATCGACAGCGCCGACATCGTCATCGTCAAGGGCGGGATCTCCCGGCTTGCCGACGCTGTGGCCATCTCCCGCAAGACTTTCACGGTCATCCGGCAGAACCTCTTCTGGGCGTTCGCCTACAACGTGATCTCCATTCCGCTTGCTATGGCCGCCCTGCTCCATCCGGTCATCGCCGAGGGAGCGATGGCGTTCAGTTCCATCTCGGTGATCCTGAACTCGATGCGGGTGAAATGACATAAATCCACAGAGGAAACCGCTCGCTCCTGCCGAAAAAGAAAACGAATCAAGAGAGAGGGAGACGCCCCGACAACAGGCGTCTCCCTCTCTCTGCGGATGTATCATACGAGCCCGAGTTCCGCCAGCTTCTCCTTCGTCGGTACGCCCTCCTTGCTCCATCCTCGAAGCCGATAGTACTCCACCAGCATTTTTCCGAGGGCGGGAACGCTGCCTTCGGCGGCGCCGCTTCCCTTGTCGTGGACTCCCAGCCTCGGCGGTAGCGCGTCGTCCTTCCGGCTGATCCCGAGTTTTCCGCTGAAGAGGCGCTTGAGGTTGAAGTTGCGCTCGCCGGCCTTCATCAGGTCCTCGCTTGTATATTCCCACCCTGTGAGGAGGGTAGCCCAGTTCGCGAACGTTTCGGGACATGTGGCGTCCTTTCCGCGAATCAGGAACTTGCAGAGCCCAAGGTCGTTCAGCACCTCCATAAGGTTCTGCATCAGCATGGCTATCTCCGCCTTGTTCTCCCATCCGTGGCGAGTGAATTCCTTGTCGAAGCCGAGGAGCGAAAGCGGGAAGGCTCCCTGTTCGGCGAAGTAGCTCAGTCCTTCGAGATGGCATGCCCCCCGGTTGGCGGTGGAGTAGTTCACCGTCATCGATGTGAAGGCGCGCGGATCGTGGTAGGCGTACTCCAAACCCTTGGTGTGGACTGCGAACTCCGGGGCCAGCCCGCCGAGCTCCTCCGCGGCCCTCTTGACGCCCTGCCCGAGGAATGCGCCGAACCCTTCCTTTCGCCCGATCTGCTCCGTCAACTTCAAGATGGCCTCCCCGTTCCCCCAGGAAAGGTCGATACCGCCGGTCTGTTCCGGACCTACGAGTCCTTCCTGCCAACACTCCATCGCCCAGCCTATGACGCCGGAGGTCGAGATGGTGTCCAGGCCGAGACGGTTGCAGAGGTCGTTTGCGGCGACGATCACCGGGAGGTCGTCGTTCAGCAGGTTGCCGCCGAATCCGTCGCAGGTCTCGTACTCCGGGCCGTGCGACGTGCCGCCCGCGTGAGGCCCTTTTTCCACCTTGACGTTCTTGCCGCACTTTATCGGGCAGGCAAAACATCCGTAATGCGAGATAAAACAGCTCTCCGCGATCCGCTGTCCGTTGGTCTTCGCCGCACCCTCCTCCCAGGAGCCGAGGGACCAGTTCCGGATGGAAAGATCGCCGTTGGCCTCGACAGCCATGACGCCTCCGGCGGTTCCGAAGTCGGAGAGTCCCTTCGTGTTCGCCCGGATGGCGGAAACGGACTCCTTGATGGATTTGACGAGCCCGGGCCGGTCGAAGACCTCCACGGCTCCCGCCCCCTTGATCACGACGGCTTTCACGTTCTTTGAGCCCATGACGGCCCCCATGCCGGTCCTTCCGGCCGCGCGGGTCTCCTCGCCGCCGAACATGATTCCCGAAATGAGGACCATTTTCTCGCCTGCGGGGCCGATCGCCGCCACTTCGTGCTTCGAGCCGTGCTTCTCTTTCAGAGCGTCCGACGTGGAGTAGGTATCCATTCCGATCATCGGGGAGGCGTCGACTATCTGAACCTTTTTGTCCTCGACGAGTATATAGACCGGTTTCGGCGACCTGCCCCGGAGAATGATGCCCTGGTAGCCGGTCTTTCTCAGCTCCGCCCCGAAGAACCCTCCGACTGTTGCCTCGCCCCAAATACCTGTGAGGGGGGATTTCGCGCAGACGGACATCTTGCAGGCGCACGGAACGGGCGTGCCGGTGAAGAGGCCGTTCATGAAGATCAGGGGGTTCCCGTCTCCCAGAGGATCCGCTTCGTAGACCTTCTCCTCGTAGAGAAGGCGGGCGGCCACTCCTGAAGCGCCGAGATGTTCGCGCCACCACTTCTCGGGGATTTCTTTTTCGCCGCTCTTTCCCGCTGCGAGATCTATTTCCAGAAGAACGGTCGAAACTTCCTTGCTCATGCGTATTCCCTCCTTATCGGGAAGAGAGACGGATGTGAAAAAGGAGCGTCTTCCCTGCCGCTCCTCTAATACGCCTTCTTGTACAGTTCGACGATGCGGGCCTCGGTGACGAAGCGCGGGTTGTTTCCGGGGCTTCCGCTCACCACCGCGTCGTGCGCCATCTTCTCGAGATGCTTCTCGAACTCGGCCTTGTCCTTGATGAGTTCGCGGACGGGCGGGATCTCGACGTCGCGGCACAGTTTCACGATCGCGTCGACTGCTTTGCGGGCGGCTTCCAGAACCGGGAGCCCGGCGACAGGCTCGCCCATGGCTTCGGCCACGAGGGCGAATTTTTCCGGCTTGGCGATGTGGGTGTACTCGGCCCAGACTGGCAGAAGAACGGCGTTCGATATGCCGTGGGGGACGTGGAAGACCGCTCCGATGGGGCGGGACATTCCGTGGATCAGCGTTACGGAGGCGTTGTTGAAGGCAATTCCGGCCTGGGTGGAGGCGAGCATCATGTTTGCCCGCGCTTCGAGGTCGTCGCCGTCGCACCATGCCTTCCGCAGGTTTTCGGAGACGAGGCGGACGGCGTTGAGGGCCAGGACATCGCACAACGGCTGTTCTTTCTTCGACACGAAGGCCTCGATCGCGTGGCAGAAGGCGTCCAGTCCGGTGGCGGCGGTGACGGAAGGCGGCACGGAGAGCGTAAGCACGGGGTCGGCGACGGCAACCGCCGGAATGACGAAGGGGGAAGCGATCAGCATCTTCACGTCCTTCCCGGTGTCGGTGATGATGGTGACCTTCGTGACTTCCGATCCGGTGCCGGAAGTCGTGGCGATGCAGACGAGCGGGGGAATGGGGTTCGCGACCTTGTCCGCTCCCATGTAGTCGGTGATCTTCCCTCCGTTGGTCTCCAGAACGCCGACGGCCTTTGCGGTGTCGATGGGGCTTCCGCCTCCGAGGGCCACGAGGAAGTCGCAGCCGTTCTTCTTGTACTCCGCAAGTCCGGCTTCCACATGCTTGTCGCCGGGTTCTCCGTCCACGCCGTTATAGACGGCGACTTCGCACCCCGCCTCGACGAGAATCGCCTTCACCTGACCGGCGTAGCCCGCCTTCTCCATGATCCCGTCGGTGACGAGGAGGGGCTTCTTCCTGCCGAGACGCTTCACTTCCTTCCCCAGAAGAGCGAGACTTCCGGGACCTTGAAGAAGTACCTGGGGCATACGAAATTCGACAGCGCGCATCATATTCGTTCGACCTCCTTGGGAGTGGAATTTCCGGTTTCTTTTTAATTATTCGGTTGTCATATAACGACAGCATGGCGTCCTTTCGGGACGAAAAGGCGATTACCCTCCCGCTATTACAGGAAACAACTCCACGTCCTGTTCGTCCGAGAGCGGAACGTCCAAGGGGGTTTGTTTTCCCCCGGAAGCGACCATGTAGATCTCGGATACCGGAATGCCGATTTTTTGCAGTATCTGCGCCGGAGTCAGGGGAGTCGGGCTTCCCATGACGATACGCCGTTCCTTATCGGGCTCGTAGAGAAAGAGATGTCCCTTGAGTGTGATTCGATAGTCCATGGGGCCTCCTTGGAAAGTTATTTGCACCGGATCAAGTATATCAAGAAGAAAGATTGTAAACAATGCGAACGAATGACGGGGGCCCCGGCCAGGCCGGACGATGTCGTCCGGTTTGCATGGAAGGATAAGCATAAAGAGGGCCGAAGCTCCCCAAGGGAAGGCTTCGGCCCTCTTGTATCGTCCTCGATCAGCAGCTAACAGCTGCCGGAACAACCGGCTCACCCGCCGCCGCAGCTGCCGCTCCGGAGGCGTTCGATGGCCGGAAGAAAGACGTCCAGAATGGGCTGCAGGTGTTCGGTTCCCTCTTCGCCCTCTTCAAGGCCGAGAACCTCGATCAACCCCTCAGGCGTGTCCACGCCGTCGGCTGCCGCCTGCACCACGTCGCGCAGCGTGATCTCCCTGCTCTCCACCACCATGGTGTCCGCCGGCACTCTTCCCCAATCCATGACGCACTCCTCCTTCCTCTCTGAAATAAGCCCTTTTTTCCGAAAATAGTGCCCCGGAAGAAAAAACCAGCGATATTATACCTTCTTTTGATAAATACGCCATAGGTGTTTTTCCCTATATGCTGCGCGGGGGTATTTTCGACTGTCGAAGCCTTGATGTTCCGCTCCCGCGATCTGCTTCCCGGCCGACAGAGGAACGCTGGCCGTACAAGTGAACTCCGCGTTTTCACTCGAAACGCACCGGATGAAGTTGCAGGCAAGCATGCCGCGGTTCGGGAGTATAGAAATTTCAACTCCGCCTGCCGGAAGCCGCAATACGGCCGGTATTCAATCCTGCAGCGCGCGGTATTCGGCGGCCTCTTGCTCCGTCAGGCGGGTCAGGAACTCTTCGTCCTCGGTTCCGTTGACCAGGTATTCGTAGTCGCTCCTGTATAAAAACCACGAACCGCAACCGGGACATTGCCGGAGTTGCATCTTTCGGTCGCTCAGAGGTTTGAAATCCCTCATGATGACGAGAGCATAGGCCGCGTCCGGCAAATAAGAATCGTGTTCCGGCCAGCCGTATTTCCTGTACGCGTACTCCGTGTCCGAGAGGCTCGAACAGACGCCGCACTGCTTGCAGGGAGCCTCGCCGGCGTTCATCGGACGTCTCCTGCGAGCAGCTCGTCCGCTTCGCGCGCGATCGTACTCCATCCGAAGCCGAGGATGTGGCCCGTGTCCAGTTCTCCTCGCAGTCCGGGAAAGAGTTCCGCGAGGAGAGGATGCTGGTTCATCAGGTTCCGGATCGAATCGCAGGACTCCTCCCGCATCCGTCCCGCCTCTCCGCCGTAGCCGTGATCCTCGGCGTCGTTCGCACTGCCGATCGTGTAACAGAAGTGCTGCAGCAGATTCAGCGCGGTCCGGTCTTCCTCGCTGATCGTTTGCGGCGTTCTTTCAGCGTCCATCACTCCATCTCCGCAGCGACGAACAGACGCGACGGGAAAACAACTAAATACACGCAACGTTTCACAAGGTATCCCTCCCCTGAAAATACCCGCCGGCAGAAGATCTCCGACAGCCCCCTCGGAGCGCGCATCAGACGCGATATCGGTTTAGCATCGCCTATCATATCACTGGCGGTGTTCAGACGACTCATCCCTGGACAGGGGAGGGCCGGAGGCGTAGGTATCCGGTTCGCCTTGCCGGGAAAAATGTTTATTCCGTCCTCTTCATCCCGAAGGGTGCTTCCAGGCGGCAGCTTTCGAGAAGAGACGTGTCGGCGAAGATTTGGCGCGTCGGCCCGTCCGCCGCGATCTTTCCTTCGTGAAGGATGATCGTACGGGGGCAGACGTCCAGCACCATATCCAGATCGTGCGTCGCGATCAGGCGTGTATGCCGGAATTCACAAAGCAGGCGAATCAGGAGGCGGCGTCCGTACGGATCGAGCCCGGAGCCCGGTTCGTCCATAATCAAGATGTCCGGCAGCATCGCAAGCACGGTCGCGATAGCGACTGCGCGCTTTTCTCCCCCGGAAAGGCGGTGGATCGGCCTGTCCGCCAGATGTTCCGCACCGACCCGGGCAAGCGAATCCGCTACCCTGCGGCGGACTTCCGATTCCGAAAGTTCCTGGTTCAGAGGGCCGAAGGCTACGTCGTCGAACACAGTGGGCATGAAGAGCTGATCTTCGGAGTCCTGAAAGACGAAACCGATCCTCCGGCGCACGGCGTCAACGGTCTTCTTCGACAACAGCGTTCCCCCCACGTCGACCGCGCCTCCGCTCGGCAGGACGAGGCCGGTAAGGGCAAGCAGCATCGTCGACTTTCCCGCGCCGTTCGCGCCGACGAGGCCGACGGCTTCTCCGTGCTCCAGCCGGAACGAGAGCCCCTTCAGCGCCTCCGTCCCGTCGGGGTAGACGTAGCGGAGGTCGCGGACATCCAGATAGTGGTGGCTCATCTTCCCGTCACCGCGAAGAACAGAAGTTCCGGCAGATTGACGAAACGACACATCAGGAAAAAACCTCCCCATACGAGAATGAACAGTCCGTCCGTAGTGCTCTTGAAGGAGAGCGGCTGCAGCAGACGTACTTCGCCGTCGAAACCTCTGCTCAGCATGGAACGGTGAATCCTCGTCGCCCGGTCGAGAGCCCGCAGCAGCATCGTTCCAAGCATCGGAGCGTACGTCGACAGCGAGATCTTCCGGTCGTTTTTCCCCGACCTGAGGTCATGCGCCCTGAGCATCCGTTGTGCTTCTCCCGCCAGCAGGCCGATGTAGCGGTAGAGAAAC
This sequence comes from uncultured Synergistaceae bacterium, assembly GCA_964426245.1. GTDB lineage: Bacteria > Synergistota > Synergistia > Synergistales > Aminobacteriaceae > JAAYLU01. Next base: position 2,979 of record CAYRPJ010000027.1, on the reverse strand, counting down.
TGCAGCTGCGTGACGAAAACCTGCGGGACGCCCATTTTTTCCAGGCCAAGGCAGAGATGATCAAAACGTGTCGTGAGCACGAGAAGCACCGCGCCTGAAACGGCGAAAAACGCCCGGAGCATGATCGAAAGGAACGACAACCATCCGCCGGTCACCACAAACGAACCGATTCGGAGGAGAGGTTCCCGGTCGAAGAGGGGATTGAACAGACCAACCAGGAGAATAAAGGGCGCCGCGAGCAGCGTCCGTTTCACGACCGTCCCTGCGCGGACGCCCGAAAGCGCGGTTATGGCGACTGGGTAGAAGACGAAGGGCATGAGGCGCGATACCTCGTACTTGCCGAACGACGTTACGGCAGCGACGAACAGTAAAACGACAATACTCTTGGCCCTGGGGTCCAGCTTGTGGATCGGGCTGGATCCCAGGGCTTCGCCCGAGGCGTTCACAAGATCGGCAATGTTTTTGTCGATGGAATGCGGCATTTGGAAAACCGGGGGGAAAGCGCTTTCCTCCCGGAATTTATCTCCTCGCAGCGGATGAGCGGCGAAGCAGCACCCCGATCACACCGGCCAAGAGCAGCGTCAGTGCGCCGCCGATAAGCCCCGAGACGCTTGTTCCCGCATCAAGATTGGGCCAGGTATCGGGCTCGGACGCCTCCGCTGTGCTCTCGGCCGGTTCTTCCCGGCTCCCCGGCTTGAAGCCGTAATCGGGCAGGAACGCCGTCTTCTCCTGGATGAAAGCCAATGTCGAATGCACCGTCGCCTCGGGGGCCGCAAGCTCTTCGCTTCCGGAGGTCTTCGCAATGGACCATTCAAGGCCGTCGGGGTATGTCGAGGCGAACCACGAGAGCATGCCGCCTGTAATGATGGCCGCCGCCGCAAGTCCGGCGAGCACTGGTTTCAGCGAGAATGCGTGTGCGGGAGGAGTCCCGGCCGCCGTTTCCAGAACTTCCGGGCGGGCCTTCCAGACGAAGAGAACCACCGCCCCAGTCACAAGCCCCTCGATTATGCCGATCGCGAGGTGAATCGGCTGCATCAGCAGAACGAATGTTCCGAAGGGAAGTTCGGAAATTCCGGACGCAAGCGTTTGAAGCACCACGGAGAATGCGCCGAGCTGCAGACCGAGTACGGAGGAAAGCGTGGCCGCGATGAAGATCGTCCTCCTGGACGGAGTGTCGCCGACAAGCTTTTTGTAGATGAACGGATAGGCGAAAAAGCAGGTGTAGAAGCCCATGTTGAAGATATTGCACCCCAAGGCGAGCAGGCCGCCGTCCGCGAAGAAAAGCGCCTGGACGACGAGCACCGAGGCCAACGTCAGAAAAGCCGCGTGAGGCCCCAGTAAGATAGCCAGGATCATCCCTCCTCCGAGATGGCCGCTCGAGCCTGTGACCGGAATACTGAAATTGATCATCTGGGCCGCGAAGACAAACGCTCCGAGGACGCCCATCAGAGGGACCCGCCCGTCGTCAGGATTGTCCCGAAGCTTCTTCGCCGAATACGCCGCCAACCCTGCGGTCGCAATCCACATCGCGCCCCCGACTGCGGGAGAAATCAACGCGTCAGCCATATGCAAGACGAACACTCCTTTGTGCTACTATTTTTGTATATTGTAGCACTCCGGTATTCACTGTCAATGTTTTTCCCGAAGGGTTCCCCGGTCGCACTCTTCGCTCCGTGCTAGACGGTCGTGCAGAGCTTCTCCTCACTCCGCCGCCGCGCCGATGAAGATGGAGACTACGCTGTTGTTCTTCATCGTGAAGACGACTCCTCCGTAGACCGAACCGGCGACGATCGTCTCCGGAAGCCGGCTCTCCTCGCGGTTGATCTCCGCCGCGTAGGCCTTCAGAACCTCTCTCCGTGTGCTCCCTATCCCTATCCCGCGGCTCGTCTTTCTCTCCGACGGCGCTGAGATCGTGACGGAAAACGCCTCTCCGACTCCGGACTTGTCCTCCTTGACGAAATCGACGGCGATCCCCAGTTTTTTATAGAACCACCGCTGGTGGATGAGCCCGTCCGCGCCCCAGAATTCGGCCTTCGACTTTTTTTCCGGCTTGCCGAGGAGCTTCAGCACGTCCTTTTCGGTCTCCGCGTCGTCGAGGACGAAGTGCTTTTCTCCGGAGAGCAGCCTGAACCCCATTGCGCCGAAGTCCTTGCGCAGCACGCTGCCCGACGGGGGCAACAGACCCTCGCTTCCGGCGCGTTGCGGCGTCCATCGAGCGGAGACGTCTCCCTCCTCCATCGCGAGGACGCCCTTTTCGGCCCCGGCCGAGAACGATGCGCGGCGCTCCTCCACGGATCCTTCGATATGCGCCTCCCCGTACTTGTCCAGCTTCGGCTCGTATGTCGAAAATGTGCCTTCGAGCGCCGCACCGCGCTGGACCAGGTCGAACGAGTACTCCGTTCCGTCCTCGTTGGAAAAGGTCCATATGCCGGTAAAATCAACGGCCGCCGCCATCTCTGGAAAGAGCAGGAAAAACGGGAAAAGAGCTAAACAACAGAAGAAGCGTTTCACAGTGTATCCCTCCCGAAAAGGAACATATTGAAAATTCTTCCCGTTCGCTTTGCTGAAGGTACGGACTCTTTTTCAACCTTCTATCTCGGGGCAACGGCTCCCTGCACGCAGAAAAACCAAATTCCTCCGCCTACACTGCCAGTTCCAGGGGGAGATCTTTATTATTCTTCAAGCGGTTGCCTCGAATCATGTTGTCGATGAGTTCGGCGGAATCCTCTCCGCCGAAGTTGGTCGCGAGCGTGCTTATTGCGGCGATGTCGCTGTCGAGCGAGAGGACGCATTCGTACCCGCCGCGGAAGCGGTCGACGAGGAAGCCCGAGGCCGCACTTCCGGCCCTGGAGAAGAGATCGATCATTCGGTACACTTTGCACGCCTCCTCTTTTCTTATACAGACTGGATGATTCTATTCTAAATAGGGCATCCTGAACAACACCTAAAGCCTTATCAGAACTGGAAAAGGAGCGGTTT
>CAYRPJ010000026.1:242-57295 GCA_964426245.1 uncultured Synergistaceae bacterium | reverse complement strand
AGGAGGAATTTCAATGCCAGTCGTCAACATCCAGATGTTTGAAGGAAGAACCGTTGAACAGAAGAGAAAGCTCGTCGCCGACGTGACGCAGACCATCTGCGACTCTCTCGGCGTGACGCCTGACAGGGTCCGGATCATGATAACGGACATGCCCAGGGAAAACGTTGCCGTGGCAGGAGTTCTCAACATCGATACGGTCAAAAAGTAGCACCCGGACAAGCAGGAATGAACCGGCTGATAGAAACCCTCCTCAAGACATGGAGGTTCATATGTCTTTTTCACCAGGGGGCTTTCGTCGACAGGCAGATGGCAGTTGTCCGCAAGGAAGCCTTCGATATCAACGACAACCTCATGCTGCTGCTCTTCGGTGATTTCCTGGGAGTGCCGAATCCCATGTCCTACTACATGATCGAACTGCTACCCTACGTGGCGAACGATCTGGAGACCTGGGAACGGCGGATGCAGAACAGGAAGTTCATTATCGCCGAAAAAGCGGCACAATTCGATTTCGACTGAGGAGAGAACGCAATGAGGCGTTTTATTTTTTTCGGCGGCAAGGGAGGCACGGGAAAGACTTCCTGTGCCGCCGCATATGCTCTTGCCCTTGCGCATAAAGGAATCCGGACGCTCGTCGTCTCGACCGACCCTGCACATTCGCTGGCGGACGCGTTTGCCAAGCCGATAGGTTTTGAAACGGTTCCTCTTTCGCCCAACCTGTGGGGGCTTGAGATCGACGCCGAAGTCGAAGCGAGGAAGTACATGAAATCCGTTCAGGAGAACATGCTGCACCTCGTGAGCGCGACGATCGTCGACGAGATCAAGCGGCAGATCGAGATCGCCTACATGTCTCCGGGGGCCGAAGAGGCCGCGATTTTCGACAAGTTCATCGAACTGATGGAGTCTGCGGGAACGGTGTACGACGCGATCGTCTTCGATACCGCTCCCACGGGGCATACGCTCCGCCTGCTGACGCTGCCGGAGATTCTCGGAGCGTGGATCGAGCACTTGATAGAAAAACGCAAAAAAGCGATGCATCTCATGAAGATGGCCGCACGGTACGACAGCGAACTGACGGACAAGATCAAGCAGGATCCGATCATCGCCACACTCACCGGGCGGCGCGACAAGTTTGCACTCGCCCGCCGCTATCTGACCGATTCCTCGGCCTCTGCTTTCTTTTTCGTCCTGAACGCCGAAAAACTTCCGATCCTCGAGACGGAACGGGCTGTCGGTCTCCTCGGACGTCACGGTATTTTTGTGGGCGGAGTTCTGGTAAACAAGGTGATTCCTCCCGAAGCGGGCGTATTCTTCGAGAAGAGGCGTGCCGCGCAGGAAGGATACCTGGAGGAAATCAGAAACCGTTTTGCTTCCCTGAAACTTGTGGAGCTGCCCCTGCTTGATTCGGATATTCAGGGAACCGTGCAGCTGGAGCAGCTGGCGCCTCTTCTGGGTGATCTCGATGCGGGAGAATAGCGAAAAAAAGGTGCTCAGGATAGCATGCGTCCAGATGAGGGCCATGGACGGCAACCGCTCGGAGGCTGTCCTGGAAAAGGCCTTGTGTCTGATCGATGATGCTTCAAAAGGAGGAGCGGATCTCGTCCTGCTTCCGGAGGCATTCTACCCGTCCTACTATTTGGGAGGCATCGGGACCGGCTGGTCCTGGAAAGGCGCCCTCCGCGACCTTTCCCGGAAAGCGGAGGAGCGGAAGATATATCTTGCCGCAGGCCTGATCCTGGAGGACGGCGAACATCTCAGGAACGCCGCGGTCCTCTGGGGGCCCGACGGTGAGGAATGTATGAGAACCTACAAATCGAACCTCTGGCATTTCGACGGACGGTACGTCGTCCCGGGGAAATCGTTCGATGTTGCGGAGACGCCGTGGGGGACCATCGGCATGATGATATGCGCGGACGGACGCATTCCGGAGATTAGCCGTATTCTCGCGTTGAAAGGCGCCCGGCTGATACTCGACCCGACCAACCTGGTGGCATCCGGCAGGGACCCGAGCCGTCTTTCAAGTCCGCAGATCGACTATATGCTGCCTGCAAGGGCGGCGGAGAACGGGGTCTGGATCGCCGTTGCCAACAAGGTCGGAATTGAAGCCGAATCGGTTCTCGGCTGCGGCGGCAGCTGCGTCATCGATCCTTTCGGCGAAAAAGCCGCTTCGGCAGGATCTCTCGACGAGGAGATTCTCTTCGCAGCGGTGAACCTCGGCGTCGTTCCCGCGGCGCGTCCGGTGCGGACTCCCGAAAAATACGGCGCGATCGTGAAAAGAACGGAAGATACGGAGGCATTCCGAAACCTGTCGCTTCCGCTCTCGCCGGTCGAGGACGAACACTTTTTCGGAGCGGCTCAGTTTTCCTTCTCCTCGTTTCCGGAATTTCTGGAGATCGCGGGGCGTTTTCTGGCCCGGAGCACCGATCAGGGCGGATCGTTTCTCTGCCTTCCGGGGCCGGTCCGTTGTGGTGAGAGATACGACCCCGCCGCCGCCCTCGCGCCTGCTCTTGCACAGGGGGGATGTGTGGCGGCGTGCGCGCTGTGCGACGGAGACCGGAAGGCCGAAAGAGCTGTATTTTTCGACCGCTCGGGAATGATTTCGTCGGTTGAAAAAGGGTGTTTCCTTCCCGTCGATACTCCCGCAGGAAAATTCGGAGTCGTGTTCGGCGACGACGGGTGGAATCCGGAGCCGATTCGCTGCCTGATGCTGGAGGGCGCCGAGACGGTCTTGTGGTTCGCCTCCCTCCGCGACGAGCGGCAGCGGTCTGTTTTCGAGAAGATCGCGCGGACTCGTGCTTCGGAGAACAGAATCACCATCATCGCGTCCTTCGAAGGATCCGCCCGCGAGAGTTACATCGTCGCCCCTTCCGGTGCGGTATCCGCTGCGGCGCTCCCCGGAGAGCCCCAGGCCGTCTTTTCTCTTGTCCGCCGCTCGGAGAGCCGCGGCAAGACCGTTGTTCCGGGGACCAATATTGTCACCGGCAGGCACCCCGATCTGTACTCCCTGCTGACGGACGCCTCCTTCTCCTGACGGAATGCCTGTATTTTCCCAGCTGACAAGCCCCGGATCAGATGACGAATTTTACATGCTCCGTGCCTTGGACGAAGCGGCAGCAGCCGCGGCACGCGGGGATGTTCCCGTGGGAGCGGCGGTAGTTCGCGACGGCGAAATCCTCTCCGTGTGCAGCAACAGGAAGGAAGCCGATCCTACCGCCCACGCCGAGATTCTGGCGATGCGGCGGGCGGCTGTCTCCCTTGGTACGTGGAATCTTCGGAGGTGCGTTCTTTACGTGACGGTGGAACCCTGCCCGATGTGTGCAGGGGCTGTTGTCTTGGCGAGGATATCGCGCCTCGTCTTCGGCTGTTTCGATCCGAGAGCTGGGGCGTGCGGAACGCTGTACGATATTGTGCGGGACGGACGCCTGAATCACAGATGTTCGGTCGTTTCGGGCGTCCTGAAAGAGCAGTGCGCCGGAATAATGGTTGATTATTTCCGGCGGCGGAGAACCGCCGGCCGGCAACAATACGATGTGCATGAGAGGAGCTGAATCGATGAAATCTCTCTCCTACGGTCGTCAGTATATCGACGATGACGACATTAACGCGGTGGTGGCAGTGCTGAAGGGAGATTGGCTGACGCAGGGGCCTTCTGTGTCTGAGTTTGAAAAGAGTTTCGCCGACTACGTCGGTGCACGCTATGCTGTTTCTTTCGCAAACGGTACCGCTGCAATTCATGGTGCCTATTTCGCCGCGGGCGTGGAGAAGGGGGACGAGGTCCTTACCAGCCCCATGACCTTTGCCGCGACGAGCAACTCGGCGCTTTACCTGGGAGGCGTTCCCGTCTTCGCCGATATGGACCCTGCAACGCTCTGCCTCGATCCTGAAAAGGCCGCGGAGAAGATATCCCGAAAGACGAAAGTGATCGCTCCGGTCAGTTTCGCCGGATTTCCCGCGGACATCGCTCCGTTCCTGGAACTCGCCGCCTCCTGCGGAGCGGTCGTCGTGGAGGACGCCTGCCATGCCCTGGGTGCGAGAAGGAACGGAGTCTTCGTCGGGAAGGAGGCGCATCTTACGGCTTTCAGCTTTCACCCTGTGAAGCACATCACGACGGGAGAAGGAGGAATGGTTACGACGGATTCAGAGGAATTCGCACGCCGGCTCCGCCTTTTCAGAACCCATGGCATCGAGAAGGATCCGATGTTTATGACAAGGGAACCGGACGGCCCCTGGTTCAACGAAATGCAGATCCTGGGGTTCAATTACAGGCTGAGCGATATTCACGCCGCCCTTGGCCTCAGTCAGCTCCGGAAGATAGAGAAGTTCCTGCTGAGGAGGAGGGAGATTGCCGCACTCTACGACTCCTTCTTCGAGGAAATGCCGTCTTTCCGCATCCCTCCGCGGCACGAAGGGCACGCATACCACTTGTATCCGCTCCAGGTTCCTTCGGAACGCCGCAGCTTTTTCTTCGAAGAGCTGCGCAAAAAGGAGATTCGCGGAATGGTCCACTATCCGCCGGTACCGCTGCATCCGTACTACAGAGACCGCTTCGGATACAAGCCGGGTGATTTTCCGGCCGCCGAGTATTACTACTCCAGGGAGATCAGCCTGCCGGTTTTCTACGGAATCTCCGACGAAGATGTACGGAGAGTCGCCGGGGAGATCCGCCGTATCGCTGATTTTGCGTAAATTTACCTGGACTTCCAATGGATTTCGGTATAGAATTCCTACCGTATCCATATTTACCGACTGTCGAGGAGGTAGTTTCATGTTTTCAGGAAAACGTACCGGAATTATTCTTTCTTTGGCTCTTCTTCTCATCATCTCGTCTTCTGTTATCGCCGCCGCCAATGAGAAGATAGGCGTCATAGATTCCCAGAAGATCATCTTTCAGCACCCCCGTTTCGAGGCGGTAACAAAGCAGCTGCAGCAGATCAGCCAGCAGAAGGAGAACGAAATGAAGCTGGCTGTCGACAAGGAGCCGGACCAGAACAAGAAGGCGCAGATCTTCAGCGCGAAGCGCAACGAATTCGCAATGGAAGAAAGCCGTCTGATGCAGCCGATATTCCAGGAGGCCCAGGTTGCGGTCAGGACCGTTGCGAAGTTGAAGGGCGTGACCGTCGTGATCGAACAGACCGCCGTCTACTTCGGCGGAATCGACATCACCGACGACGTCATTCAGGAACTTAAAAAACGGGCTGCGAAAAACTAGCCCTTTGTTTTAACCGGCTCACGGCCGGCCTTTTTGGAATGCAGGGAGCCGCTTCTCTCCGGTGCAGGAGAGAATAGAGACGGCTCCCTTTTTTTAGCGATCTGGAGGATTTGGAAATGGCAATGAAGCTTCTTGTAACGGATATCGATGAAACACTCTCTTTCGGAGAGAGCCTCACTCCGGAAGTGACCTCGGCCTGCGCCCGGCTTCGCGAGAAGGGGTGGGCGATCATGGTCGCAACAGGGAGAATCCTGGCCACCGCGCTGCCGCACATACGCGGAACCGGGACCTCTCTGCCCGCGATACTGTACGACGGCGGACGGATGATGGAACCTTATACCGGGAAAACGCTTTTCGAGACGGCCATGGATCCGTCGCTTGCGCTCGAGATCGTCCATGCCGGGTGGGAACACCCTGTCGAGCTCCAGATCATAGGAGACGAACGAGCAGTCTGCCGAAACGGCGATACCATGACCCGAAGCTTTTTTACCGATGTCGGGATTCCGGTGGATTGTTCGCTGACCGAACCCCTTGTACCGCATGATGTGTTCCGGGTGATCTTTCATGGCATCCCCGGCTGTATCCGCTCGTTGCAGCGCGACCTGAACAGGCGGTTCTCCGGGAGGGCCGAGATTGTCCAGGCAGGGGAAGGCTTCCTCGATATTCTTCCTCTCGGTGTCTCGAAGGGCTCCGCCCTGAGGAGATGGCTTCAGACTCTTCCGCAAGCTCCGGAGATCATTGTCGCAGCAGGGGATCACCATAACGACCTCGAGATGCTCCGGGAGGCCGACGTCGCCGTCGTCCCCGAGAACGCTGCGCCTGAGGTGTTTGATATCGCCGATGTGATCATGCCTTCCGCGAAGAAGGACGGTTTCGTCTACCTTGCGGATTGGCTCCTGCACGCGGAGATCCGTCGTGACGAAACTCCGTCTCCTATTGTATTATAGACAGAGGAAGGCAGAACGGTTTTGAACTTTGAGAAGAACAGGGAGGGAACATCCGTGTCTGACATCAAGAATTGGACGCTCGTTCAGCTCGATTTTCCGGCAGATTGCAATGTTATTCTCGGCCAGAGCCACTTCATCAAGACAGTCGAAGACCTGTACGAGGCCCTTGTGACGTCCTCGCCTTCGCTGAAATTCGGCATCGCGTTCTGCGAAGCCTCGGGCGACTGCCTGGTTCGCTTCGACGGCAACGACGACGAACTCGTGAAGATCGCCTGCGAGAACATGGCGTCCGTAGCCGCGGGTCATTCGTTTCTCATCGTCCTCAGGAACGGCTATCCCATCAATGTGCTCAACCGTGTCAAGGAGTGCCATGAGGTCTGCCGTATTTTCGCCGCCACGGCGAATCCTCTCCAGGTAATCGTCTGCGAGAGCGCGCAGGGGCGGGGAGTAGCAGGCGTCATCGACGGTTTCCCTCCCCGCGGGATAGAAAGCGGGGAAGACGTCGAAGGAAGAAAAAAACTGCTTCGCGACATCATCGGCTACAAGAGGTAGCATGGACATCGGCTTCGCAAGGATGCTGAAGGCGCGGGCAGGATTCGCACAATGCGGTCTCCTCCTTTTATGCGGCTTCTTTCTCTTCGGAGTGCCGGAATGCCGTGCCGCCACGCGCGACCTTGTTGTCGGCCTTGAAGACGGATGGATATGGCAGGTCGCTCTTCTTCCTCCTGAAGAGGGGTGGGAGAGCGAGGCCGGCATTTCCGCTCTTGGAGCGGTCCGTCTCGCGGAATGGAAGGTGAAGGACAGCGCGGACGGCGTGAGCGGACGCGATATCCGTTTCCACAAGGAACCGGAAGTCACTGTGGAGACGGCTGCCGGGCGCGTTGCCGACTGGCGGAAACGGAACGTTTCCGCCGTGCTTTCTTTCGGCGGAGGTAGGGAGATTTCGATTCTGCGCCCTCATCTCGCGGGAGCCGGGCCCGTCTTTCTCTCCTCATTCGGCGAGAACGGGAATATCCAGGACGGGAGCGGCCTTCCTGACCGCATGCTCTTTGCCCTCGACCTCTTTCGCGATTTCCGGATCACCGCCTTTGCAGAGTACGCCTCGCGGATCCTGCCCGAAGAAAGCGTTGTCGCCATCCTGGGGGACAAGCTGGACCCCTCCCTTGAACGATTTTCGCGGAATCTAGGAGATTTTCTTTTTTCCGGCGGCTTCCAGACGGCGCATTTCTGGATTCCGGGAGGCGGAATGGATTCCTTCCGCATGATCGAGGCGGAAACAGTCTCTTCCGGTGCGAGAGTGCTTATTTCCTGGGCCGGATCGATGGTGGTGCGCGATATCTGGAGAGGAATGCGGCATCGGAAAGGGGCCTTCGAAATTTGGTACGGAGGCGAGCCTCAGCCCCTTCTGCGCTCGTTCGACGGTGTGGTGACGGCGGACCAGGATTTTCCCGTCCGGACGGACAGAACGTTCATCACTCTCGGCAGAGAAATCTGGAGGCGCAACAAGACCACCGTCCGCGATCCGGGTATGGCCGGGCGCGCGTATACGTCCTGCTCCTGGCTTTTCGAAGCCTTCAGGCTTGCGGGTACATCCGATCCCGTGCTGCTTGCGGAAGCGATGAAAAGAGTCGAGGGTCTCGCCTTCGGATCGCAGACGCTCTCCATTAATCCTGCGACGCATCGCCCTTACGAGAGGAGCGTGGCGTTCATGAGCGTGCAGGGCAGGGAATTCCACCCGCTCACGGTTTTCCCTGTAAGAGGCCCCGACTTTCTGCCGTAGGGGCGTTTTTTTCGCGATACAGCTCTGCAAGATAATCGAGGAGGATGAAATTCGATGAAGTTACGGGATGTTGCTATGAACATAATGGCCGAGGTGCTCAGCGGCGGAGAACTGCTCGATTCGATCGACATAGAATGCGCCTACGGCGCCGACCTGATGAGCGATGTTCTCGCTTTCGCCCGCCCGGGATCGCTTCTGCTGACCGGGCTGACCAATATTCAGATCGTCCGTACGGCGCAGATGCTCGACCTGCCGGCAGTGGTCTTCGTCCGTGGGAAAAAACCCCAGGAAGCGGCCGTCAAGCTGGCCTCCCAGATTCAAATGCCGATTCTTCTCTGCCACAAGAGCATGTTCGAATCCTGCGGCATTCTCTTCCAGAAGGGAATTCTTCCGTGCCACATTCCGAATAGAGGGGTGTAAGGCGTGCCCCAGGAGCCCTACGTGGAGGAGTATTCCATTCAGGCGGGAGATTTCACCGCGATCGGGGAGGCGTCGACCAAGTTCAAGTCGACCTTGAAAATGTTGGGGATTCCTTCCGATCTCGTCCGCAGGGCGTCGGTCATCGCGTACGAGTCGGAGATGAACGCCCTGATTCACGGCGGGGGAGGCGCTATACGAATGACGGTCTACGACGATCACCTCGAGATAGAGACTTCCGATACCGGTCCCGGAATCCCCGACGTTGATCTTGCCATGCAGGAGGGATATTCAACCGCGACCGACGAAATACGCGAACTCGGTTTCGGAGCGGGGATGGGACTGCCCAATATCGAAAGGAACGCCGATTCGCTGGTCATTGAAACGGAAATCGGCAAAGGAACGGTTCTGCGCGCCTCGGTGCGGTTTCCGCCGGGTTAAAAAATCTCAAGTCCGGATTCGGCGAAGACGATGAGTGAACCGGCTTTCTGCTGTCCACTTTGTTTGTTACGGCAAGGGAGTGAGGGTAATGTCCGGAGGAGTGAAAATTCGTGAATCCAGGTGCCGCGGCTGCGCCAACTGCATAAAATCGTGCCCTACAGAAGCGATCCGCGTCATCGACGGTATTGTCCGGATTCTTCCCGATCTGTGCATCGACTGCGGGGAGTGTATCCGGAGCTGCAAGGACAAGGCGATCACGGTCAACGACGACGAATGGGATCTCATCAAGAACAGGGACGGACTTGTGCTGATGGCGGATCCCACTTTTTACGTGCAGATAGGAGCCTATTCCAGGCCACGATTGATGAAGGAAGCGCTCGAACAGCACGGTCTTCTCGACCTGTCGGAATGGGCGTCCTCCGCGTTCGATCTCGCAGCTTTTTCCGCGGCGCGGCTCATCCGAGAGGGAGGAGATTCCCTTCCCTATATTTCGACGTATTGTCCGGCAGTCCTGCGCCTGATCCAGATCAACTACCCGGAACTCGTGGGGCGGATTCTTCCGGTTGAATCCCCCCTTGAAACGGCGGTTTCACTCTGGCGTTCAGAAACCGAATCGGATGAAAGCGTGACGCTTGTCTCACCCTGCCCGGCCAAGGCGACGCTCGTCCGCAACCCCGTGGGGAGGTCGCGGAGCTCTCTGGAGTACGTGGTGAGCGTGCATAAGGTTATCCGGGACCTTCTGGCCTCCAGCGTGAAGGTAACGGGAACCAGGACGAAGGCAATCAGCAGGCGCTGGCTGCTCTGGTCCATCTCAGGCGGGGAGTCGCGACACATATCCTCATTCTTCGACAAGGGGATGACCTCGATCGCTGTCTCGGGGCTCAGGAACACCCGGGATCTCCTCAACGAACTGGAGCTCGGCCGTCTTTCAGGGGTCGATTTCATCGAATGCCGGGCATGCGACCTCGGATGCATCGGGGGTACGGGGACGTACGAGTCCCGCTTCCTCTCCCAGCTTCGGCTCGAGAATATCGAAGTGGAGTGGCTTCCTTCAGGGGAGGAGATGGAGAAGATTCGCACATGGTACGAGCAGGGGATCTGGAAGCTTGCCTCGTCCATTCAGATCAAGGAGCGGCTGCCTCTCTCCAAGGACATCAAGGAGGCGATGGCGAAACTGCGGGAGATGGACTCGATCTACGCCGACCTTCCCCACATCGACTGCGGCGCCTGCGGACGGCCCTCGTGCAGGGCTCTCGCCGAGGATATCGTCCGGGGACAGGGATACGTGACCGACTGCATCTTCAAGCTGCGCGAGAAAATCACGCAGCTGAGCGGCGAGATTCGGGACCTCTCCTCGAAACTTCCCCATACGATCCACCCGAGGGGAAACAGGAGGAGGACCTCGTCATGAAGATAGCTGAAATCATTCGTCTCACGGAAGCCTCGGTCTGTTCGCAAGGCTGTCCGGACCGTGAGATAACGGGCGCGCTTTCCGGCGATCTGCTCAGCTTCATCATGGCCGAGGCGCGCGAAGGATGGCTCTGGATCACGATACAGGTGCATCTGAATGTTGCGGCCGTCGCGGTACTGAAAGACGTCCCCTTTGTCCTGATCGCCTCCGGGCGCACGCCGGAGAAAGCTCTCGTTGACCGGTGTTCGGTCGAAGGAATCACGCTTGCCGTAACCTCGATGTCCGCGTTCGACGCGGCGGGCGTTCTGCGGGAAGCGGGGCTGCCGGGAGCTTCATGAGCCTTTCGCACTTCTGGGTCGATCTGCACCTTCACACCGTGCTGTCGCCGTGCGGCGAGCTGGAGATGGGGGCGCCCGAGATCGCGGCTGCATATCGCTCCGCCGGTATAGCGCTCTGTGCTGTGACGGACCACAACGCCGTCGAAAATGTCCCCGCGGTCCGCGGTGCTGCCGCCGGAAACCCTGTCGTCCTGTCCGGAATGGAGGTACAGAGCGCCGAGGATATTCATGTGGTCGTGCTTTTTCCCGATGACGAGACGGCGGCGGAGTACCGGAAATGGCTCTGGAAGGAGATGCCGCCGATCGCGAACGATCCCGACGTCTTCGGAGACCAGCTCGTGATCGACAGCCGGAACTCCATCCTCGACTTCCAGCAGGTGTTGCTTGTCCAGGGTGTCGGCTACTCCGTCGACGAGATCGCGTCCGAGGCCGCGGAACGGGGCGCTCTTGTCATCCTTGCCCATATCGACAGGCCCTCATTCTCCTACGAGGCGGTGCTCGGCCGTGTCCCCGACGACTTTCCGTGCCATGCGCTCGAACTTTCCCCATCTGTTTCCCATTCGGCTTTCGCCTCCTGGAGGAAGCGCTATCCGGACAGGCTTTTTCTCCGCTCCTCGGATTCGCACCGTCTTTCCTCGATATCGCGGGACCGGTGCACCGTCATGCTGCTCGAAGAGCCGTCCTTCGAGGAAGTCTCGAAAGCCCTTCGCCGTCAGGAGGGGAGGGCGGTGGTCTGCCCTTGGGGGGGGACGCCGTGACGGCGTTCCAGCTCCTCCCAGACGTCCCTCGGACTCAGGCCTGAGCCCAGCAGGGCCACCTGCAGATGGTAGACGAGATCGGCAGCTTCGCGGACGGCTTCTTGCGAATCCCCCGCCGCGACGGCAAGGGCCGTCTCGACTCCTTCTTCCCCCACCTTCTGTGCGACCCGCCGCAGGCCTTTCGAGAGAAGACGGGCCGTGTAGCTCTCCGAAGGATTGTCGAAGCGCCTTTTCTCCAGGTAGCGCCAGAGGATGCCCGGAAAGGTTCCCTTTCCTCCGCACGGCGGCGTCAGAAGGTTGAAGAAACAGGAGCGCTCTCCCGTGTGGCATGCCGGGCCGGAGGGTTCGACCGTCGCGAGGAGCGTGTCCCCGTCGCAGTCGGCCCGCAGTTCGAGCACCTTGAGCGAATTGCCGCTGGTCGCCCCTTTCCTCCATATCTCGTTCCGCGAACGGCTCCAGAAGACCATCTCCCCGGTGGACGCGGTCAAGGCCAGGGATTCCCGGTTGGCCCACGCCATCATCAGCACTTCCCCCGACAGGATGTCCTGGACGATGACCGGGACGAGGCCCTGCTCGTCGAATTTTACGGAATCCAGTACTATGTCCACTCGATCACTCCGTTCTCCGAACGGGAACGCCCCGCTCGGCAAGATACTGTTTCAGGTCGCCGATACGGATTTCGCCGTAATGGAATATGGATGCCGCAAGCGCGGCGTCACTTCCGGCCCGGAACGTCTCGAGGATGTGCTCCATGCTTCCGGCGCCGCCCGAGGCGATGAGCGGAACGGAGACCGAAGCCGCCGCCTTCGAGAGCAGCCGGTTGTCATAGCCGTTCTTTTCGCCGTCCCTGTCCATCGACGTCAGCAGAATTTCGCCGCACCCGAGACGCACGCCTTCCTTTATCCATTCGAGCACCCGCAGCCCCGTGGAAGTCCTCCCCCCGTGGATGAAGACCTCCCAGTCCCCGTCGTCCCGCTCCTTTGCGTCAACCGCGAGCACGACCGCCTGCCTTCCGAGCAGGCGGGCGCATTCGGTGATGAGCGACGGATTCTGCACCGCGGCGGTGTTCAGCGATATCTTGTCCGCACCGAGCGCGATGATTTCGCGGGCCTGGTCCACGGAAGAGATTCCTCCTCCCACGGTGAAAGGGAGGAAGAGCGTGTCCGCCACCCTGGAGACCCACTCGAGCATCGTCCGCCTGCGCTCCGCGGAGGCCGTGATGTCGAGGAAGACCAGTTCGTCCGCGCCTTCCTCCATGTACGTCCGGGCGAGTTCGGCCGGGTCGCCCGCATCGCGGAGGTTGAGAAAATTGACCCCCTTCACCACCCTTCCTCCGAGGACGTCCAAGCATGGAATGATACGCCTGGTCAGCATGACGACGCCTCCCGGAGCGCGTCCCGGAGGATGATGCTTCCCTCGTAGATCGATTTGCCGAGCACAATGCCCTCCAGCCCGTCTTCCCTCAGATTCCTGACATCCTCCATCGAGGAGAGCCCTCCCGCCGCGATGATCCCGATTCCGGGAAAGTACGCGAGGAGTCGCCGGTACATTTCCCGGTCCGGGCCGCTTCCGGTTCCGTCCCGATGGACCGCCGTGACGAGGAACAGACGGTACCCGATAGCCCGGAGACGTTCCAGGAGAGCTTCGGGCGAGATTCCGCCCCTTTCCTTCCATCCGGAGATCACGACGTCGCCGTCGCGGATGTCCACCGCCGGAATGATCTTCGGACCGTATGCGTCGAACACTCTTCCGGCGAGAAAACGGTCCTTGACGAGCAGGCTGCCGAGATAGAGCCTGTCTGCCCCCGCTTCGAAGGCTGCGGCGATATTCTCCTCGGAGCGGAGTCCTCCGCCGTACTGCACGAGGAGCCCAGCGGCCTTGAGACGCCGGATGACGGAGAGATGGCGGGGAGTTCCCTCCTCGGCCCCCTGGAGGTCAATGAGGTGAATCCACTGCGAACCCGCCTTCAGAAAGGACTTCGCCGTCTCCTCGATATCGGCGGAGTAGACTGTCCTTGCGGCGAAATCCCCTTTGGAGAGCCGGACGATTTCTCCGCCGTAAAGATCCATCGCTGGAAAAACGATCATGCTACGCAGCCCCCTTTCGTAAATATCGGACGGTTTCGCCCAGCAACGCCAGACCTTCGCTTCCGCTGCGCTCCGGATGGAACTGGAATCCGGCGACGGAGTCTTTTATCACCATCGAGGAGAAGACTTCTTTTTCAAGCGTTGTCCGTGCCGCGGTGAACGCGCCCTCCGGAAGAGCGAAACTGTGGACGAAGTAGAAGAAAGAACCGCTCGGCAGCGGCGGGGCGAAGAGCGGCGGCATGCCCGTCCATTCCGCAGTGTTCCACCCCATGTGAGGAATTTTCGAAGCCTTCAGGGGGAAAACCTCTCCGGGAATCAGCCCCAGCCCCTCATGCTCTCCGTCTTCAAGGCCCTTTTCACAGAGCAGCTGCATTCCGAGGCAGATGCCGAGAAGAGGCTTGCCGGAGAGGGCCCAGGATCGAAGCGCCTCCCTCCATCCGGAGACGGAGAGTCGTTCGGAGGCGGGGCCGAATGCTCCGACGCCGGGAAGGACGGCCAACGAGATTCTTTCGTCCAGATCCTCCGGGCGGAGCAGCAGCCGGACCTTCTCTCCAAGACGCTCGAAGGCGCGGCGGACATTCCCCGTATTACCGACCTGGTAGTCGACGACGCCGATCATGCGAGCGTTCCTTTCGTGCTCTGCACTTCATCGGCAGGTTCCAGTGCCTGCCGGAATGCCCTGCCGGCTCCCTTGAAAAGCGCTTCCGCCAGGTGATGCGCGTTGTCGCACGCCATCGCCTGCGCGTGAAAGGTAATTCCGCCTTCACGGCAGACCGCTTTCCAGAACTCGGGGATCAGCTCCAGGTCGAAATCGCCGCACCGCTCAGCGGGGAATTCCCCCCTCCATTCGAACTGCCCCCGTCCGCTGAAGTCAACGGCCGAAAGCACAAGCGAGCCGTCCATCGGGAGAGCGCACCAGCCGTACCGGCGGCGTGTCCGTTCGGTGCGCGCTCTTTCGAAGGCCTTTCCCAACAGGATACCGATGTCCTCGGTCAGGTGATGATAGTCCACATCGACATCACCCGTTGCGGCGACCGAAAGCCCGATTCCCGCGTGGAAGGCGAACAGCTCCAGCATATGCCTCAGAAAGCCGCACGGAATGTCGACGACGGATTCGCATCCTTCCGCGTCAAGACGCAGCGTGACGGAAGTCTCTTTCGTTGTCCTTTCGCACTCGATCATAACCTTGTTCCTCCTTCAGAATGGACGCGCTCGTTCCGGGCGTCTCACAGCTCCGTCGTTCCCGCCGGACGGGGAGCGGAACGTCCGGATCGTCTGAAAAAATACTTCCTCCGCCCGCCCGCTTCCTCCGCCTCTACCGGGCAGAGCGGCTTGAGCGCGTTGCTCACCGAACGGATCTCGCTCCAGCGGAGGGCGACGCTCTTTTTGCTCGCGACGAGGCGGAGGGAGACATCCGAGACGTGCTCCAGGACCTCCAGGTTGTTCGCCTTGAGCGTGCTCCCCGTCTGGACGATGTCGAGAATGCAGTCGCTCAATCCGAGCTTGGGAGCCAGTTCGATGGAGCCGTGAAGATGGATGATGTCGACCTGGACTCCCTTCGAGGAGAAATGGTCGTCCGTGATGCGCGGATATTTCGTCGCCACCTTCAGCCACATCTGCTCGGATGCGTGCCCCCTGAACCTGTCGGCGAGCAGGGGAGGCCCCGCAACGACGACGCGGCACTTTCCTTTTCCGGTGTCGAGAAGCTCGACGAGCGGCAGCGCGCTCTCCTGGAGGACGTCACCTCCGGCGAATGCAAGGTCGGCCGTTCCGTATCCGACGTACAGGGGCACATCCGAGGGCTTCGCAAGAATATAGCGGAAATTTCCCTCCTCGAAGACAAGACGCCGCCCCGGAGATGCAAGGCAGGATGCCGGAAGGCCGGCAGAGGCGAGAAGAGCCGCCGCTTCCGGAAAGACGCGCCCTGTGGGCAGCGCGATGGTCAGCATGATGGCTTCTCCTTTTCCGGTAGTCCTGCTGCCGCGGGCGCCGGAGAGATCTCCGAGAACGCGCCGGTCGAGAGGTCCGCCCACGAAGAACAGCCTCTCTTCGCGGCGCTTCGAAGGGACGACGCACGGTCGGCGCACCAGCTCATTTCGATGTTCATCCCGTCCGAGGCAAGGGATCGGGCTCTCCGCAGGGCCTCTTCGGAGGAGAGGTTCGCGAACCACGCCATAACCGGAGATCTTCGCTTCCGGAAGCGGGAAAGGGAGGCGATGCGCTGAAGATCAAGACCGAAGCCCATGGCCTGCCCCTGGAGCCCGCACAGCGAGAGAAGCCTGTCGTATCGCCCTCCTCCTCCGAGCGACTGGCCGAAGCTCTCGGAATAGACGTCGAAGACAGGGCCGCTGTAGTAGCCGAGCTCCCTGATGAGAGAGAGGTCGATGGCGACGCGCTCTCCGTATCCGAGAGCGCCGAGGGTGGAGACGATGTTTTTCAGTGACTGAAGGGGAGCGCCCTTTCCCCAGAGCGCTTCCGCTTCCGCGAGCACCTCCGGTCCTCCGTGAAGATCCGGAATCCGCTGAAGAATCGCCCTGTAGAAATCAGGGATGTCCTCTTCTTCGAGGAGCCGGCGGTATTCCACGAGAGACCCCTTCTGAAGCGCGGAGATGATTCTTTCGGCCGCCGAGGATTCGACGGAGGAGACGGCCGTCGAAAGAAACGTCGCATCCCCCAGAACCAGGACGCTCTTCTCCAGACCGATCCGGTCGAGTGTTTCGAGGAGCAGAAAGAGCATCTCCACGTCCGCTCCCTGCCGTTCCCAGCCGAGAAGCTCGGCGCCGATCTGGAAGGATTCCATCGCGAGCCGCGGCTTTTCCGCGCGCATGTAGACCCGGTCGGAGTAGCAGATCCTCAGGGGGCGCTCCTCCGGCGCGTGGTGCGACGCGAGATAGGCCACGGTGGCAAGGGTGATGTCTCCGCGGAGGCAGCAGGGCTCTCCGTAGGGCGAGTTGACGGTGATCAGCTTTTGCCGGAAGGGGGAGGGAAGTCGCTCCCACGACGTTTCCAGCAGCTGCAGTCCGGAAGGAAGAAAGGGGCTGTACCCCCATCGTTCGAAAAGGGAGAGAAAAATTCTTTTGCACTCTTCCATCGCAGCGGCCAGATCGCCTCCGACATTGGCGCATCCTCTCGGAAGGCGGTTCATGACAGCTTTCTCCAATCGTTTGATATCATTTCAGATCCTCGCTTTAACAAGATGAATTGTTACCACGATGCTATTTGCATGCAGGGCATGATATCATTATATTGTATGGGTGTAAAGCTCTCGACAAGAGAATGAGAGAGAGATACACTGAGAAGGAGGGGAAGCGATGGCAAAGGGAGAGCAGGTGCGCTATGCCTGTTCGGCATGCGGCGCCGTTTCCGCTTCATGGGCGGGGAGGTGCGCTTCCTGCGGCGAATGGGGATCCCTTGAAAAGACGGTTCTCTTTTCGTCCGCAAAAGGAGCTTCGCCGACGGAGTCCGTCCGGAGCCTCAAAGCGACGGAGGTTCAGTCCCCTGAACGCATTTCCTCCGGCTCCGCGGAGTTCGACCGGGTGCTTGGAGGCGGCTGGATTCCCGGGGGCGTTTTTCTTCTCGGAGGGCAGCCCGGCATCGGAAAATCGACCCTGCTCCTCCAGGCGTGCGGCAGGATGGCGGAACGTACAGGACCCGTTCTCTACGTCTCGGGCGAAGAGTCGGCCGCGCAGATCGCCCTTCGTGCCAGGAGGCTCGGAGCTCTATCGGGTGATCTGCATCTCTTCTGCTCCAATGATATGACGGCGGCGCTCGAGGCGCTGCCGGGGATGCGTTTCTTCGTTGTGGACAGCGTGCAGGCGATGAGGGCGGACGGTGAGGGCGGCTGGCCCGGAAGTCCCGCCCAGGTTCGGGCGGTTGCCCAGATGTGCATCGGCGCCGCGAAGGAGCGAGCCGTTCCGGGCGTCCTCGTGGGGCACATCACGAAGGAAGGGCGAATTGCCGGCCCGATGCTTCTCGAACACATGGTCGACGGAGTGCTTTCCTTCTCCGGGGAGGATTATTCTCCCTACAGGATGCTCAGGGCGGGAAAGAACCGCTACGGCAGCACCGAGGAGCTCGGTGTTTTCGAGATGACGGAGACAGGACTTCTTCCGGTAAAGGACGTCAGCGGCCTTTACTGGAACAAGGCGGCTGAAACGGTCCCCGGAGTCGCGATGACGGTGGCGGTCGAAGGAAGCCTTCCTCTCGTGGCGGAGATCCAGTCGCTCGCCAACGCGACGGCCTTTCCCTATCCGAAGCGAACTGCACGGGGAGTCGATGTCAACAAGCTGCAGCTCTTTTCGGCGGTGCTGGATAAACGCTGCGGGCTGGGGACCGGGCTCTTCGATATTTACGTGAATGTCGCGGGAGGGCTTCTTCTCCGGGAACCGGCTGCCGACCTGGCACTCTGCGCCGCGCTTGCGTCGGCTGTCCGGGATGTCCCGCTTCCGGCGGACTGCATTTTCCTCGGAGAGGTCGGACTCGCGGGGGAGATACGTCCAGTGGTACGGTTGTCCCGCCGGCTGCAGGAGGCCGCGAGACTCGGTTTTACAAGGGCGGTTCTCAGCGCCCGGGAACAGGATTTAAAAAAGGCCCCGCTGGAAGTCGCGAGGGCCGCGACTCTAAAAGATGCCTTGAAGGCGGTGATACCATGATACTTCGTAAAAGAACAATAATAGCGCTCGTGTTTCTGATGTTGGGAATGTTCGCCTCTCCGGCTTTTCCGGAGACGGCGGCGGCTCCTTCAGCAGCTCCGCTGGAGGGAAAGATCTTCACCGCCGCTCTTGAAGGAACAGTGGGAGTCTCGATGGAGAATTTCGTGAACGGCGTGCTCGAACGAGCCGCGGCCGAGAAGGGCGGCCTGGTCGTCTTTCGGATGGATACGCCCGGAGGGCTCGTCAGCTCGATGAGGGCGATCACGGCCGCCATCCTCGAATCGCCTGTTCCCGTGGCGGTATGGGTCGCTCCTCAGGGAGCGCGGGCCGCGTCCGCAGGAGCGTTTATCCTCCAGGCCGCTCACGTGGCGGTCATGGCGCCAGGAACGAACGTCGGCGCCGCGCAGCCGGTGATGGCCTCCGGTCAGGATGCTCCGGACCAGGATATGAAACGGAAGATCACGAACGACCTCGCGGCGCATATCCGCTCGCTTGCGCAGCTTCGCAAGCGGAACGCGGACGTCGCCGAGCGGATGGTGACGCGAAGCATCTCGCTCACCGCCGAGGAGGCGATGTCCGAGGGGGCGGCCGATCTGCTGGCCTCCGACATGGAGTCTTTGCTCCTCGGGGCCAGGGGGAGAACGGTGATCGTGAAGGGGGAGGAACGGACGCTCGCACCTGACGCGGCGCCTCCAGTCGAGATATCCATGACGGGGCGCGAACGTGTCCTGCAGTTCATCTCGAGCCCCGACATCGCGTACCTCCTGCTGACGGCCGGAGTGCTGATGATCGTGCTCGAGGTGATGTCGCCCGGAGGGTTCGTCCTTGGAACGTCCGGCGCGGTGATGGTGCTGCTCGGGGCCTTCGGACTGCGAATGCTGCCGTTCAACTGGGCGGGGATCGTGCTGCTCGTGGCGGGAATCGGTGTGCTGGTGCTCGATCTTATGGTGGGAGGAATCGGAATTCTGAGCCTCTTCGGACTTGCCGCCCTGGTCACGGGCGGACTTATTCTCTTCCGGGCTCCTGGAGGTGAGCTTTTGAATGTTTCCATGAGTGTCATCGGCGGTATGAGCCTCGCGCTTGGACTCTTCTTCCTTGGAGCGCTCTTCCTCGTGCTCCGCTCTCTCAGGAAAAAAGCTGTCTCCGGCCGGGAGGGCATGAAAGGAATGAGGGCGGTGGTCGTCGAGGATCTGCGTCCCGAGGGGCTGGTTCGCTGCCACGGGGAGATATGGAAGGCGAGAAGCGCCTCGGGCGCCTCCTTCCTCAAAGGTGACGAGCTGCGTGTTGTGGAGCTTGACGGCATCACGCTCGTCGTCGATGGAGAATCCGCAAGGATGTCCGCCTCCGGCGGAAGTACATTGGAAAAGGAGGAGTAAAAAATGGTAATCGATCTTTTGGAAGTGCTGCTCAGCTTGGGAACATCTTTCGGGTTCATTCTCATCGTCGTGTTCATATTGGCGTCGGCGATCAAGATAGTGCCCGAGTATCAGCGCGTCGTGGTATTCCGCCTGGGAAGGCTCGTCGGCGCGAAAGGACCCGGCATTGTGATCGTGATTCCGATCATCGACAGGGTGGTCAGAGTGGACCTCCGTGTCGTGACGCTGGACGTGCCGGTGCAGGAGGTCATCACGAGAGACAACGTGCCGATCAAGGTGAACGCGGTCGTCTACTTCCGCGTCATGGATCCTTCGTTCTCCGTGGTCGAGGTGGAGAACTACATTCTCGCCACCAGCCTGCTCTCGCAGACGACGCTGCGGTCGGTGGTGGGCTCGGCCGATCTCGACGAGGTGCTTTCGTCGAGGGAAAAAATCAACAGCGAACTGCAGAAGATCATCGACGAGCGGACCGATTCCTGGGGCATCAAGGTCAGCGCCGTCGAGGTCAAGGAACTCGAGCTCCCGGAGAGCATGAAGCGCGCCATGGCGAAACAGGCGGAGGCCGAGCGCGAACGCCGCGCGAAGATCATCAACGCCGAGGGAGAATTCCAGGCCGCGCAGAAACTGAGCGATGCGGCAAAGCAGATGGAGCGTTCGCCCATTACGCTGCAGCTTCGCTATCTGCAGACGCTGCGCGAGGTCAGCGGAGGAGACAAGTCCTCCACGACGATCTTCCCGCTGCCGCTTGACCTTGTGAAGCCCTTCATGGAGATGTTCTTCGAAAAGGACAAGAAGAAGATGGAAGGTGAGTCGTAAGCGGGATTTTTAACCGGGAGAGAAACGCGGCGCGTGCCGCATCGGCGATTCCTGTAAAATAGGATAAAGAGCAGCCGAATCTGCTAATTTCGGTTATAATACACGAAACGACCATTTTCGGACGACTGTTTAACGCAGACGCATACGGTCTCTTTCGAAGGGACGGCTCCCGTTGCGGAGACGTCCCTTGAAAGGGACGTTTGTGTCTGCCCTGCGAACGGGCGCTGTTATCAAGGAGGAAGGGTCAATGGCCTACGATTTTCAATCCATCGAGAAAAAATGGCAGCATGTGTGGGAGAGCGAAGGGACGTTCAACGCGGATGCCGATCCCGGGCGGGAAAAGTTCTACTGCCTGGAGATGTTTCCGTATCCGAGCGGAGCACTTCATATGGGGCATCTGCGGAACTACTCCATAGGCGACATGATGTCCCGGTTCCTCTGGAAACGGGGGTTCAACGTCCTTCATCCGATCGGGTTCGACGCGTTCGGGCTTCCGGCGGAAAACGCCGCGATGAAGTACCATACTCCCGCTCACAAGTGGACGTGGGAGAACATCGAGCATATGACGGAACAGCTCAAACACATGGGGTGCAGCTACGACTGGCGGCGACGTGTCGAGACCTGCAATCCCGACTACTACAAGTGGACCCAGTGGATCTTCCTTCAGTTTTTCAAAAAAGGGCTGGCATACCGTAAAAACGCTCCGGTGAACTGGTGCGAGAGCTGCAACACGGTGCTCGCCAACGAGCAGGTGATCAACGACGGGCACTGCTGGCGCTGCGACACCCCGGTGGTGAAGCGCAACCTGGAGCAGTGGTTCCTTCGCATCACCGACTATGCCCAGGAGTTGCTGGACGATTTGGACAATCTTCCCGGATGGCCCGAGAGAGTGAAGACGATGCAGCGCAACTGGATCGGGCGATCCGACGGAGCCCGGCTCAGTTTCATTGAAAAGAGCAGCGGAGAGGTGCTCGAGACCTTTACGACCCGTTTCGACACGATCCACGGGGTGACGTTCCTCGCCCTTGCCCCTGAGCACCCGTTCGTCGAGAAGATGTGCTGCATGTCTCCCCGGGGAGACGAGATCCGAGCCTTCGCACGGGAGTGCGTCGCGCAGAGCGCCATCGAGCGGACGGCCGTCGGTGGTGAGAAGGAAGGCCTCTTCACCGGTTTTTCCGCGGTGAACCCGGTGACGGGCGAAGAAGTGCCGATCCTCGTGGCGAATTATATCCTGATGGACTACGGCACGGGCGCCATCATGGGCGTTCCTGCGCACGACCAGAGGGACTTCGAGTTCGCAAGAAAGTACAACATTCCGGTGAAGGTTGTCATCCGGCCTGAAGGAGAAAACCTCTGCGGCGACACCATGGAGAAGGCGTTCGAGGACGACGGCATTGTCTGCAACTCGGGCGGTTTCGACGGAATGCCCACCGCCGAGGCCATCCCGGCGATGATCGAGTGGGGAGCGGAGAAGGGGATCTGCACCCGGGAGGTCAATTTCCGCCTGCGCGACTGGCTGATCTCCCGACAGCGCTACTGGGGCGCGCCGATTCCGGTGGTGTACTGCGAAAGCTGCGGAATCGTCCCCGTTCCGGAGGAGGATCTCCCGGTCCTCCTTCCCACGGAGGTCAAGATCGTCGAGGGAGGCAAATCTCCCCTTACAGAGGATCAGGAGTGGCTCTCCGTTCCCTGCCCGAAGTGCGGAAAGCCCGGCCGCCGCGAGGCCGACACTATGGATACCTTCATCTGCTCTTCCTGGTACTTTTTCCGCTACTGTTCCGCCAGGGACGATACAGCCGTTTTCAACGTCGACGAAGTGAACTACTGGATGCCGGTGAACCAGTACATCGGCGGCATCGAACACGCCTGCCTCCATCTCATCTACGCGCGTTTCTTCACCAAGTTCCTCGCCGATCTCGGCCTGTGCCTCGCCAGAGAGCCGTTCACCAACCTTCTCACCCAGGGCATGGTGATAAAGGACGGCGCGAAGATGTCGAAGTCGCTGGGAAACGTCGTCGACCCCGACGAAATCATCAACACCTACGGTGCTGATACGGCCCGGCTCTTCATTCTCTTCGCGGCGCCTCCCGGCAACGACCTCGACTGGTCCGAGAGGGGCGTCGAAGGCGCCAATCGCTTCCTGAACAGAGTTTGGCGGCTTGTCGAAGAGAATCTGCCGCTCCTGGTCTCCTCCGCGGATAACAATAGCGCTTCCCTTCCGATGCAAAGCCTCTCGGAGCCCCGGCGGCGCGACCTGAAGCGGAAGATTCACATGACGATCCGGGACGTGACGAGGGACATCTCCGATGAAAAACAGTTCAACACGGCGGTCGCCCGTCTTATGGAACTGCTGAACTCCCTCGCCTCTTTCCGTCCGGAAGGAGATACGGATGCTGCTCTCTTCAGGGAAGGAGTCGATGTTCTGCTCTCCTGCCTCAACCCCTTCTGTCCCCATATCACGGAGGAGCTCTGGTCGCTCTCCGGCCGCAGGGAGCCCCTCTCGAAACTTCCCTGGCCCGAAGTGGAACAGGAGGCCCTGGAGATGGATTCCGTCACGGTTGTGCTGCAGATCAACGGAAAGGTGCGCGAAAAGGCGGAACTCCCCGCCGGACTTTCGAAAGAGGAATTCGAAGAGCGCGTTCTCGGGCTTCCGTCCGTTCAGAAGCGGCTGGAGGGTATGCAGGTGCTCCGGGTTATCACCGTTCCGGACAAGCTCGTCAACGTGGTGGTGAAAGGGTAGTGCCCCACCTGAAAGTAATCACGGCAGGCGGCGCCTCCGGGCGCCGCCTTGTCATGGAATCGCTGGACGGACTCTCCCGAAAGGGGTGGACGCTTGGCGGAACCTCCGAGGGAGGGGAGTGGGCCGCTCTCATCGCCGCCGGCCGCTCGATCGGGCTGTTCGACGAGAAGAGAGTGACCGTCGTCAAATCCGCAGAGCTGATGGGTCCCTTTCCCGATGATCTTCTGCCCTACGTGGAGGAGGAAGGTGCCGCCGAGGTCATCCTTCTCGTTTTCGGCGGGGAGCCGGGCAAAGGAGTCTTTTCCGCCGAGGCGAAGAAGAAGATCGTCTTTCTCAAGGGGGAATCCGTTCCGTTCTGGTCCGCGCAGCGCAAGAAATGGCTGCAGTCGCTGGCTTCAAAGGAAAAAATTTCGATTTCGGACGACGCGGCGGCCCTGCTCGTCGAAATGCTCGACGACCCGGAAGAAGTCCGCTCGGAACTTGAAAAGCTTGGAAGGTATGCGCAGGGAACGAGAATCGACGCGGAAACGGTGAAAGAACTCTCTTTCGACGAAGGGCGCAACCGGATGCTCAAATTTCTCGACGCGTTCTGCCGGGGCGCCGCGCCGGAGGTCTTCGACCATCTTGGGCATTTCAGGACGGAGCCGAGCGTGCTTCCTCTTCTGACCGGCCTCTACAACAGGATCCGCCCCGCGCTCTACCTCGGAATTTTCTCCGCGGAGAACGGCGAAAGGGTGCGCGGCGCACTGGAGATCAAGGACTACCCGCTGAAGATGGGGAGGGAAGCCCTCCGGCACTATTCGCCGAAGGCGCTGGCGGAGCTTTCGTTCGGCCTGCTTGCGCTCTCGTGGAAGGAAAAGACCTCGCTCGCGGAAGGATGGCCCGGTTTTGAAAGTCTCCTGATGACGTGCATGGCTTCGTCGATGGGAAAACAATAAAAAAGCCGAACGGCATATTGCTCGTTCAGCTTTTATTTTCATGGGCATAAATCGGAGGAGCCGGGATCAGGCGGTTTCCACCGCTCCGGAGAGACCCTTTACCCTGTTCGTGATCATGGATTTTCTCCGCGCCGCTGTATTGCCGTGCATAACGCCCTTTGAGACGGCCTTGTCGATAACGCTCTGGGCGATTGCAAGGCGTGTTTCAGCAAGAGCCGCATCCTGACTCTCCACGGCTTCAAGAACTTTTTTGACGGCGTTCTTGCACCGGGTCGTCCAGAAACGGTTATAAAGCCTGTTTCTCTCGCTTGTTTTCATTCTTTTCGCTGCTGATTTCTTGTTGGGCATGTACCTCACCTCCTCCCGAAACAACCACGACATTCTAGCACGGTTTCTGATATATTAGCAAGAGGCGGAGCAACTTCCCCCGTAATTTTCGATCGAAGAGAGAGGTACACGATGACGATTCCGTCGATGAGCGTCTTTTTCGGCCCGGAAGGTTCTTTTCGGGAGCGTTTCCCGGTGTTCGAATACCGTAAGGAGCAGGAACATCTCGCCGAAGAGGTCCGGCAGGCTCTTCTCTGCGAGGGCGAATCCATTCTCGCAGCGGAGGCTCCTCCGGGAGTCGGCAAGACGTTCGCACTGCTCGTTCCGGCGATGCTCACGGCTGCTGAGACCGGGGGGAGGGTGCTTGTCCTCACGGCAGGAATTCCATTGCAGGAGCAGCTCATCTTCAAGGACCTTCCCCGGCTGAACGAACTGCTCGGTCTCCCCCTCTCCTTCGGCCTGCTCAAGGGAAAGGGGAATTACGCATGCCGCGCCCGCGCTGAGGAGGTTTTTGAAAACGACGACGGCGGGCAGGGATATCTTTCGAGGAGCGACGGCGGCCTTTCGTCGAGGATATTGGAGGAGTGGCTGAAGTCGACTTCGACCGGCGACCTGTCAGAACTTTCCCTTCCTCCGAATTCGCCGGCGGTTGTCGGGATTTCCGCCTCTTCGCGTTCCTGCAGGGGATTCCGCTGTCCGAGGAGGAACGAGTGTTTCGTTCAGCGCGTTCTTCGGGAAGCGCGGGAGTGGGATGTCATCGTGGCCAACTATCACCTTTATTTCTCGTATGTTCTCGGAGCCGGAAAGCCCTTCCCGGTATCGTTCGACATCCTGATCTGCGACGAGGCGCACCATCTGGCGGAGGCCGCGCGATCCTCCATGACGGTCTCGGTGTCCGACGACGACGTCGTCCGCCTTCTCAGGAGCAGAGTTCTCGCCGAGACAATGGGAAGGCTTGAAAAGAGCGGAAAAGAGACTCGGAAAGCGTCCCTTCTCTCAACGGAGATCCGTGAAGAGTCTCTCCGCTTTTTCGAGCTTCTGGATCTCCTTCTGCCTGGAAAGAAGGAAAATATCACCGTGCGGAACGAAGAAATGGTCCGCCGGCAGAAAATTCTTTCGGGAAAGCTGGCGGAGCTTTTCAACTTTTTCGTCCCCCTCTCCGGCGGCGGAGAAGAAGCCGAAGATACGGAGGACGGCGGACTCTCGGCATGGATGGAGGAGTGCGGGCGTATCCGCCGGAGTCTTGAATGGTGCGCGGAGGTGGACCGCTATCCTTCCTGGGCGTACTGGAAGAGCGAAACGTCCCTGATGAGCGCTCCGGTCTCGCCGGGAGAGATTCTTGCGGAGGCATTGTTCAGCTCTCCGGCGGAGAAGATGATCTTCATCTCGGCGACGCTTACGATCGGCGGCAGTATCGCTTTCTGGCAACACGAGACCGGAATTCATCCGGATCGCCTCTTCATCTGCGGATCTCCGTTCGACTTGGAGCACCAGATGGAGATTCTCGTGGTCGATACGGGGTACGAGGTGATGAACCCGCGATACGACGAGACGGTCTGCCGTATCGTCGAAAAACTGGTGGAGGCGAACGGCGGCAGCACCCTTGTGCTGCTGGCCTCTCACAGGCTCCTTGGGAAGGTCGCCCGGACGCTCGGATCGAAACCGAGAGGCTACCGGGTACTCGTACAAGGCGAGGGACCCCGCAGCGAGCTTCTCGAATCCTTCCGCAACGATCCCTCCTCGGTGCTCGTAGGCAGCGCTTCCTTCCGCGAAGGAGTCGACGTCCCTGGAGACGGGCTGACGCAGGTCATCATCGACCGTATTCCCTTTCCTCACCCCTCGGATCCTCTTGTCCAGGCGAGGAACGCGCTGGAAGGCGCTGCGGCATTTTCGCACGTCACGCTGCCCGAGGCGAAGATGCTTCTGAAACAGGCCGCGGGCAGGCTGATCCGCAGCCGCACCGACCGGGGAAGGGTCGCGATTCTCGACGGCAGGGTTCTCTCGCGTCCTGACTGGAGGATTCCGTCGGCTTTGCCGAAAGTGAAATATCGTCGTCTTGTAGTTGCTCGTTCCGCTGTTGCTCCGACGGGGGGTGTATGATATAGTATCAAGGCTGAAAAAAAGCCGTTGTTGAACGGCTCGCTTTTTATTGCCGTCAGGAGGTGTCATTGGTGAAACAAACGTTCCAACCCCATAACAGGCCGAGAAAAAGAAAAATGGGCTTTCTGGCCCGCTCCAGTTCGCCCACGGGCCGTCGTATTCTCCGCAACCGCCGGAGAAAGGGCCGCATCCGGCTGGCCGTATAGTCCTTGAGATTCTTTTTTCCTCGGTCTTCACGCCTTCAAAGAGGGTGGGAGTTCGACATTGTCTTCCGCACCGGTGATCGGCTGAGAGGCGAGCTGGTGCGGTTGCTGTTTATGAAGGCGGAAGACGGGAGGACGAGAATCGGCTTCGCGGTGGGAAAGAGACAGGGGAAGTCCCACGACCGGAACAGGGGCCGGAGAATTTTGAAAGAAGGATGTCGAAGGCTCTATCCGTGGATCCGGAAGGAAATATGGATCGTGGCGGGACTCAGCAGCGCGGGAATGAGAGCAGGCTCGGCTGAAGTCTACAAAGAGCTTGCCCGCCTTCTCGAAGAAGGAGGGCTTTTGGATCAGGAATGGCCGGGAGCGAACTGGGACGAACCGATGAAAGGCCTCGAAGGAAGATGACGGTTGCCGCGTGGGCGGGTATCCGGCTCATCCAAGGGTACCGTTTTTTTCTTTCTCCTTTTCTTGGCAGGAACTGCAGATTTTATCCGACATGCTCGCAGTATGCCATGGAAGCGCTCTCCGAGCACGGTTTCCTGAAGGGTTTTTGGTTGACGGTCATACGGATTTGCAAGTGTGCCCCGTGGCATCCGGGAGGATACGATCCTGTCCCCCCGGCGGCCGGAAGAGAGAAGAGCGGGGTTTATTCGTACAAGGATGGTGATTTATAGTGGGTTCTATTTGGAAAATGGGCGGGGACCTTATGATGAGGCTGATGGAGCTTGTACACGGCTTCACGGGGTCCTGGGGACTTGCGATTATCGTACTGACGCTGATTGTTCGTATGTTGCTGCACCCCCTGACGAAGAAGCAGATGACCAGCATGCAGAAAATGCAGAAACTGCAGCCGCGAATCAAGATGCTTCAGGAGAAGTTCAAGGACGACAAGGAGACTCTCAACAGGGAGATGATGGCCCTCTACAAGGAGAACAAGGTCAACCCGGCTGCAGGATGCCTTCCTCTTCTTGTGCAGCTGCCGGTTTTCATTCTCCTGTACCAGGTGCTCACCAACTATGATTTTTCGGGTGTCGGCTTCCTCGGCATCGAGCTTGACGGTTCTGTCCTGACGACCCTTGGCGAGGCGCTGAAGCTCACGGTTGAGAAAGACCAGCTTGGAATCATGACGGTCCTCTACGGTCTTATGGCGAATCCTTTCGCGCTTCTGAACATCGGTGTGTATCTTCCCAACGCACTTCTTCTCATCGCAATCGGTTTTCTCACCTGGTATCAGCAGCAGCTTACAGCGAGCGGCAATCCGCAGATGGCCATGATGAACTGGTTCATGCCGCTCTTCCTCACCTTCATCTGCCTCAGCCTTCCGGGCGGAGTCCTGCTCTACTGGGGGGTGTCGTCGCTTCTCGGCGTCATTCAGCAGCTGAGCATGGCACGGAAGACCAAGGCTGAAATGCAGCAAAAACCCGTTCTTCTGAAAGATAAACCGACCAAGAGCAGCGACTAGGAGATCTCCCGTCCGGCTCCCCGGAGAGTATGCTCCGGAGAGCCGGACGACCGGAACTTCGCGGCGTGCGGTTTCAATCCGGGACTATGCACGGCGCCTCCCCGTTTTTCCGGGGACCGGAAGCGGATACAGGCTCATCCGGTGGTACACGATACCGTATCCTGCGAAACATTCTCCGGTGAATAGCGGCCCGGCGGCCGTACACAAAAGGATGGCCTCTCCTGTTGACTGCCGCCCGCCTTCGTCCTTTCGAGGACGGAATCACCGTGCCTTCTGACGGAAGGAGGATTGTTGTGAACGACGAACTGCTCATTTTCGACGTGACGTCGGTGGAAGAAGCAAGAAAAAAAGCTTCCGCCGAATGGGGCCTTGATACCGATGATATCGTAGTCAGGGTGATCGAGGAAGAAAAAAGTTTTTTCGGCCTTCTCGGCAGAAAATTGCGCGTGGAGGTGCGCCCTGTCGCCCCCCTCCACCTTCTTCGCGGAAAGAAACTTGTAGGAGACCTACTTGATTTGATGCATCTCCATATTGCGCCGGAATTCGCGGAAGAGAACCGGATCAACCTCTCCGGTCCCGATGCCGGCATCATCATCGGCAAGTACGGGGAGACTCTCAAGGCGATCGAATACCTCGTCAACCTTATTGCAAGAGGTGTCGACGAAGGGCGCCGCATTATCCTCGACAGCGACGGTTACAGGGAGCGCCGTGAATTGAGCCTCCAGCGCCTCGCTCTCGCCGCGGCGCGCAAGTGTACCCGAAAGGGAAGACCGGCCCATCTTGAACCGATGACGAGCTGGGAGCGGCGGATCGTCCATCTCGCGCTGAAGGACAGTCCGGACGTTGAGACGAGGTCCGTGGGGGAAGCCCCTTCCAGGAAAGTCGTCATCTACCCGCTTCGGAGAAATTCCCACGGCGGAAGAAACCACGGAAAGGGTTTCTGATGTACCCCGTTCTCTTTCATATCGCAGACATGCCGGTCCACAGCTATTACCTGCTGTGGACCGCGGCTCTTATGGTTGCCGTGACAACCACGCGCAGCAGAATGACACGGATTTACGGAATCGAGGACGAAACCGCGCGTGTCCTCATCATATGGTGTTTTTTCGGAATGCTGCTCGGCGCCCGTGCAGGGAGCGTCTATGACTCGTGGCACCTGTACGGGGCCGATCCTGTCCGTATCCTCAGGTTCTGGGAAGGAGGACTCTCCTCGGTACCGGCGTTCCTGGCTGCCGGAGGTGTGGCTTTCCTCAACTCGTTCTTCCGGAAGATCCCTTTCTGGAAGATCGTCGACGCCGCTGCTGTTCCTGCGGCGCTCACGGTCGCCATAGGGCGGTGGGGATGTTTCTTGAACGGATGCTGCACCGGGATACGGACGACCGTCCCCTGGGCGGTGCATTTCCCTGGCGATCCCGCAGGCGTTTTCCGTCATCCAACCCAGCTGTACTATGCATTCGGAGCGCTCCTCATCACGGCCGTGCTGCAGTGGACCGAGGCTACCAAACTCGGTCACGGCGAGGACAGGCGGATTGAAGGAGCGGTTCTCTGTCCGATCTTCACCTTTTCTTACTCGCTTCTCAGGATATTCGCCGATCCCTACCGTGTCGAATTTACCCGCATCGGACTCCAGACGAACCGGAATATTCTCTTTTTTGTCGCGGCGGCGAGTCTTCTTTGGCTCGTGCATTCCCTTCTGCGAAGAAAGAGATGTATACGAAACCTATGAGAACTGCGTACTTCCGGATAGGTAAAAAAAACGATGTTTCTTTGCGCCGGATGCATAAAATTAGAGCATCTTGATGCGGAGGTGACACACCATGAAATCCAGAATACACGTTCTTGCGCTCCCGGACACGCTCAAAATTTTCGTTGCGATCCTCGCTGTTACACTGCCTTTCGTTCTTGCGGCGGATAGGGCCCTGGCACAGGATCCTTTCTCCGGCAATCCGGTCGCGAAGATTGCAAGGGATCTCTCGCCCGCTGTGGTCAATATCGACGTTGAGGCTACGGTAACCCGCCCTGTCCACCCTTTCGCCAACGACCCGTTTTTCCGCCAGTTCTTCGGTGAGGAATTCCGTCGGTTT
Organism: uncultured Synergistaceae bacterium; assembly: GCA_964426245.1. Taxonomy (GTDB): domain Bacteria; phylum Synergistota; class Synergistia; order Synergistales; family Aminobacteriaceae; genus JAAYLU01. The sequence goes on along the minus strand of CAYRPJ010000026.1, from coordinate 27,209 downwards.
TCACGGACGGTCCCCATGAAAGGAAGAGGTTCCGGGTTCATCGTATCGAAAGACGGCCATATCATCACGAACAACCACGTCATCGACGGCGCCGACAAGATCACGGTCACGTTCTCCGACGGACGGACCTTCGAGGCGAAAGTCCTCGGCAAGGATCCGACGTTCGACCTCGCCGTTATCAAGATCGAGGGCAACGGCCTTCCGGTTCTTGATCTCGGGGATTCCGACAAGACTCAGGTCGGAGAATGGGTTGTCGCGATCGGCAATCCGTTCGGCCTGGAGCACACGGTCACAGTCGGCGTAATTTCTGCAAAGAACAGGAGCATCCACGCCGGAAACATCAACTTTGACGGGTTTCTGCAGACGGATGCCGCGATCAACCCCGGAAACAGCGGCGGTCCTCTGATAAACCTGAACGGAGAGGTCGTCGGAATCAACACCGCGATCGTTCCGTACGCGCAGGGAATAGGATTCGCCATTCCGGTGAACATGGCCAAGCAGGTGATGAACGATCTCATCGAGTTCGGCCGCGTGAAGAGAGGATGGCTCGGAGTCTATATCCAGCCCCTTACCAGGGAATTCGCGGAAGCCTACGGAATCGAGCAGGAGAACGGAGCCGTGATAAGCGATGTCCTTCGCGACTCTCCTGCGGAGAAAGCGGGCCTGCAGCGCGGCGACGTAGTCCTGGAGATCGACGGGAACAAGGTGAAAAACCACCAGGATTTCGTGATGAAGATCCGCCAGAAGCTTGCCGGCGAAAAAGTGGAGCTCTCTGTTATCCGCCAGAAAAAGAGCATAACGGTCGTCGTAACTCTCGGGGAGATGCCGGGCAACGAGCGCCAGGCCGCCGTTTCCTCTTCGGGCGGAGGCAGGGTCCTGAAATCCATCGGAATGGATATCGGGCCTCTTACGGAGGAGCTTCAGAAAAAGAACAACCTTCGCAAGGACGAAGGCGTACTCGTCACATCGGTTGAAGACGGATCCGCCGCGCAGAGGGCCGGAATTCGCGAGAACGACGTTCTTCTCGAAGTCAACGGCGCCCGGCTTTCGGGTCTTGCGGACCTCGACAAGATCGAGGTCCGGGGAAGTTCCGTGGTGCTTCTGATCATGAGGGAAGGAAGATCATTCTTCGTGTCGGTCCGAACCGCCCAGTAACGGATTCACCAGAAAGAAAAAAGCCCCCGGTTTTCCGGGGGCTTTTTTATATTCCTGCAGGCTCACCCGGTGTGCACCGTCGAGCACCGGCGGTGTCCCCTCTGCCTGCGGATTTCGGGGGCGGAATGAATTGCTTTATTTCCCGCAAAGTGGTAGTATTCCTCCTGACCCTTTACCCGGATTTGCGCCGAGCGCTCTTCTGAGTTTCGGGATTATGTTGAAGAGGTGAAGATGATGTTGCAGGGAGAAAAGAAACAGGGAATCATTGCGGAGTACCGGACTCACAGTTCCGACACCGGTTCTCCGGAGGTGCAGGTGGCGATGCTGACGCAGCGTGTCCGCGAGCTTACCGAGCATCTCAAGATCCACACGAAGGATTTCCATTCGCGCCGCGGCCTTCTGAAGATGGTCGGCAAACGCAGGAAACTTCTTCGCTATCTGAAGGACAAGGATTTCAACCGCTACAGAGCGCTGATCGAAAGACTTGGCCTGCGCCATTAAGAAAAAAATCGGAGAAATCAGGGGCAATTCCCCGTGCGAGGACGAAAGTCCTCGCACTTTTTTTCTTCGAATTGTGGTATTCTTACTCCGCATACAAAAAAAGAGCTGAATGATTGAGGAGGAAAAAAGTATGGAAATGACGTTTTCTGTTGAAGTTGGAGGCCGTCCTCTGGAATTTTCCACGGGAAAAGTAGCAAAGCAGGCGAGCGGCGCCGTCGTCGCGGTACACGGTGAAACCACGGTCCTGACCACCGCCTGCATCACCGATAAGCCGCGAACCGGCATCGATTTCTTTCCATTGCTCGTCGATTTCGAGGAAAGATTCTACTCCGCCGGCAAAATTCCCGGAGGATTCATCAAAAGGGAGGGGCGCCCCTCCGAGACGGCCATTCTCAGCTGCAGAATGGTGGACCGTTCGATACGTTCGCTCTTCGACGAGTCCATGCGTCATGACGTGCACGTGGTCTCGACGGTTCTTGCGGTCGACCAGGTCAATCCTCCGAATGTCCTCGCAATCAACGCCGCGTCCGCGGCGCTCACCATATCGGATATTCCGTGGGGCGGTCCCGTCGGCGCGGTCAGAATAGGCCGTATCGGCGATGAATTCGTAGTGAACCCCACAGAGGAACAGATGCTCGAATCAACCCTCGACCTTCTCGTCGCGGGACACCTTGACGGAGTCACGATGGTCGAGTGCGGCTCGAAGGAGATTTCCGAAGAGCTGCTCGTCGACGCTCTCGAACTTGCCCAGAGCGAGATCCGGAAGATAGTGGGGCTCTTCAACGAGATGCGGACTGCTATCGGCCGGGAGAAGATCGTCCTTCCTCCTCCCCCCTCCTTCCCGGAGATCGAGTCCTGGATGGCGGAAAACCTTGCGGGGGAAATCCGGGACGCGGTCCGGATCCACGAAAAAAAACAGAGGGGAGACGCCATCTCCGCGGCCAGGGACAAGGCGCTCGTGCGATTCAAGGACGAGTACCCGGAGAGCGGCGACACCATCGCGGGAATTATCGACGAGATGGTGAAAAAGACAATGCGTTCTCTCATCGTCGACGAGCGGGTCCGTGCGGACGGACGCCGGATGGACGAACTTCGAAAGGTCACGTGCGAGACGGGCATCCTCCCCAGAGTTCACGGGTCGGCGCTCTTCACCCGGGGCGAGACGCAGTCGCTCGTCGTGACGACACTCGGCATGATGGGAGTGGACGACCAGATACTGGACGGACTGAAGCAGGACGAACCTGCCAAGAGATTCATTCTGCACTATAACTTCCCTCCGTTCTCCGTAGGGGAGGTTCGCCCGATGCGAGGACCCGGACGCCGCGAAATCGGTCACGGCGCCTTGGCCGAGCGCGCGCTCCGTTCCATGATCCCGGAGGAGGCCGATTTCCCCTACGTGATGCGCGTGGTCTCGGATATCCTGGAATCCAACGGTTCGAGCTCCCAAGCCTCCATCTGCGGAGGCAGCCTTGCCCTGATGAGCGCCGGTGTCCCGATGAAGAAACACGTTGCGGGCATCGCGATGGGGCTTATCAAGGAGGGCGAGAAGGTCGCCGTCCTCACCGATATCCAGGGGCTGGAGGACCATTTCGGCGATATGGACTTCAAGGTAGCCGGAACCCGTGACGGCGTCACGGCGCTCCAGATGGACAACAAGGCTGGAGGAATCACGAGGGCGGTCCTCGAACAGGCTCTCTCCCAGGCCCGAACCGCGAGAATGCAGATCCTCGACGTCATGGAAGCCGCAATACCGGCTCCGGCCGAACTTTCCGCGAACGCGCCCAGGATTTTCATGACCACCATCGATCCCGAAAAGATCCGGGATGTCATCGGCCCCGGCGGCAAGATCATCCGCGGCATCACCCAGAAGACCGGCGTCAAGATAAACGTCGAGGACAGCGGCGAGATCTACATCGGCGGTTCCTCCCAGGAGAAGGTGAACGAGGCGCTCTCGATCATCAGGGGCCTGACGAAGGACCTTGAGGCGGGGGAGGTCTACCACGGCACGGTCACGCGGCTGATGACGTTCGGCGTCTTTATCGAATGTCTTCCCGGCAAGGAAGGATTGCTTCACGTGAGCGAGGTCAGCACGCACCGGATTCCAAAGGTGGAGGACGTCTTCAAAGTCGGCGACAGGGTCCTCGTGATGGTGAAGGAGATCGACGACATGGGGCGCGTCAACCTGACCCGGAGACGCATCCTCGACAACGAGAGCCGGATCGCCGAGGAAGGCCTTTCGGAGACGCTTCCCGCAGAGAGGGAGAGAGAGGCGGCCATAGCCGCTCTTGCCGAGGCGAACAAGAACAATCCCCAGCCTGAAAGAGAGCGCTCCTCCGGAGGCGGGCGGGGCGACCGCGGAGATCGGAGATCCGGCGGTCCTCGCCGCCACTCTTCGGGAGGAAGGTAGTCCGATCTCCATGTCGGTTACGGTCAAAATACTCCGGGAGGGACGGGCGAAGGAATTCCCGCTTCCTGAATACGCGACGGCAAGCGCGGCAGGCGCCGACCTTCGCTCCGCTGAGGACATGCTTCTTCTGCCGGGGGAGCGCGCAGGCGTCGGCACCGGCATCCGTATCGAACTTCCCGCCGGATACGAAGCGCAGGTGCGCCCCCGGAGCGGCTTGGCGATCCGTCACGGCGTGACCGTTCTGAACGCACCGGGAACAATCGACAGCGATTACCGGGGAGAAGTCCGGGTGCTGCTGATAAACCTCGGAAAAGATCCTTTCTCGATCGTCGCCGGCGACAGGATTGCACAGCTCGTTGTCGCTCCCGTCACCCGGGTCGAATGGAGCGAGGATGAATCGCTCGGCAAAACGGAAAGAGGAGAAGGCGGCTTCGGAAGTACCGGAACGAGTTGACAGAATCCGGTTTTGGGGGTATAAATTCAAAAATAAGTTTTTTCGCGATGAGAGGGAGAGTAGAGACGTCCTGCCCGAACAGAGAGGGAGATCCGCGGCTGAAAGATCTCCTGCGGAAATGTCTTCGAAAACCGCCCTTGAGCTGACGCCGAAATACCGATTCGGACAAGGCGTCGGGGGTCCGCCCCGTACAGCGGACACGAGAGCCGCACTGCTGCACGTGCGGAAATGGAGTGGAACCGCGACATGCCCACGTCGTCTCCATAATGGAGATGTGTGGGCATTTTTATATTCGAGGAGGAAGAAGAATGGTTCAGTTCGTCGGCATCAACGGAAAAAAAGTGGAAACGGCGTCCGGTATCGCAGGAGACGTCCTTGATTCTCTGGATCTGAAGAAAGGCGCCGTTGCGGCGAAGATCAACGGTTGCGCGGTTGACCTCGCCCGGATTCTCGAAGAAGGCGGAGAGATCGCCCCGATCCTCCCGGACTCGGAGGAGGGGCTCGACATTCTCCGCCACTCGGCGGCCCACCTTATGGCGCAGGCAGTCTCCGAGATGTATCCCGGAACGCGGTATGGTGTAGGCCCCTCCATCAGGGACGGTTTCTATTACGACATGGAGATTCCGGGCGGCATCACCGAGGAAGATCTTCCGAAGATAGAAAAGGAGATGCGCCGGATCGCCAAAAGATCCGTGCCGGTGGAACGGCGCGTCATGAGCAAACAGGACGCGATTGCGTGGTTCGAGGCGAAGAATGACCCGTACAAGGTCGAGATCATCTCCGAACTGGAGGAGGAGACCGTCACGCTCTACGTCCAGGGAGAGTACGCGGACCTCTGCAGGGGGCCGCACGTCCCCAACACGTCCTACGTCCGCCACTTCAAGCTTCTCTCCGTGGCGGGGGCCTACTGGCGGGGCGACGAAAAGAACATCATGCTCACCCGGGTCTACGGTACCGCCTTCGGAGACGAGGAGTCGCTCGCGGCATACATTCACAGGATGGAGGAGGCGAAGAACCGCGACCACAGGCGCCTCGGAAAGGAACTCGATCTTTTCAGCCTCCAGGGCGAGGGGCCGGGATTCCCGTTTTTCCACCCGAAAGGAATGGTCATCCTCAACAACCTGATCGACTTCTGGAAGAAGGAGCACACGAAGAGAGGATACTGCGAGATCCGCACTCCGCTCATCCTCGAGCGGTCTCTCTGGATTCAGTCGGGACACTGGGACCACTACCGGGACAACATGTATTTCACCGAGATCGACGAGCGTCCCTTTGCCATCAAGCCGATGAACTGCCCCGGCGGCATGCTCGTCTACAAGAGCCAGATCCGGAGCTACCGCGACCTTCCGCTCCGCATGGCCGAGCTTGGCGTGGTCCACCGCCACGAGCGGAGCGGAGTGCTGCACGGACTGATGAGGGTCCGCTGCTTCACGCAGGACGACGCGCACCTCTACTGCCGTCCGGACCAGGTAAAGGACGAGATCATCGGCATCATGAACCTCTGCAGATTCATCTACAAGGACGTCTTCGGCTTCAAGTACACCATGGAGTTGTCGACACGCCCAGAGAACTCCATGGGCTCGGAGGAGCAGTGGAAGATCGCGGAGACCGCTCTGCAGCAGGCCCTCGAAGAGACGGAGTCGGAGTACAAGCTCAATCCGGGCGACGGCGCATTCTATGGTCCCAAGATCGACTTCCACCTTGAGGACTGCATCGGCAGAACATGGCAGTGCGGCACCATCCAGCTCGACTTCCAGATGCCCGAGAAGTTCGATCTGAAGTATATCGGCGCCGACGGCAAGGAACACCGTCCGGTGATGCTGCACAGGACGGTGCTCGGAAGCCTGGAGCGTTTCTTCGGCATTCTGATCGAGAATTTTGCGGGAGCGTTCCCCTACTGGATCGCGCCCGTGCAGGCCCGCATTCTTCCTGTCTCGGAGGAGTATTTCGAAGACGGCCGGAAAGCGGCGGAGACGCTCCGTTCGTGGGGTGTCCGCGTCGAGATGGATGAGCGGGATGAAAAACTCGGGAAGAAGATCCGGGACGCCCAGACCCAGAAAATCCCGTACATGGTCGTTCTCGGCGAAAAGGAGAGGGAGACCGGCGGCGTCTCTCCGAGAGAGCGCTCCAAAGGCGATCTCGGATTCATGTCTCTGGAAGCCTTCAAGGAAGTTCTCGACGGTGAGTTCAACCCGCTGAAGCATTAGGAAATGCCGCAGGAAATCGTTCCTGCGCAGAACCGTCCGATCAGGAGAATCCGAAGTGCGGATTTTCGTTCGCGGAAAACGCCGGGGCAGAGAACACCCGCCCGGCGTTTTTTGTATTGACATTAAAGAGAAAAAGATTTCTATTGAACGGGAAAAAAACTCCTGATATAATCCTGAAGTGTTTTGATAACCCGGAGTGTGGAAAATATTTCGGAATGTGGAATCAAGGAAGAAAAACGTGATTTGCCGGTTCAGAAACAAAAAATTTCGAAAGAGGTGGATTATCATGAGTAAGAAAATCGCACTTTTGTGTCTTTCGCTGTTTCTTCTTGCATTCGCCGGAGCGGCGTTCGCTTCGACGAACTTCGTCACCATCGTCACCGGTTCCACCGGCGGCACCTACTACCCGATCGGCACAATCCTCGCCAATCACTTCAACACCGCTCTGATGGACAAGGGATACAAGTGGTCCGCGCAGAGCTCCGGCGGAACCGTCGAGAATCTCGACATGATGCAGCGCGGAGAGGCCGAGATGGCCATTGCCATGGCGAACATCACCGGTTTCGCCTATACAGGAACGCAGCGTTACGAGGGGAAGAAGATAGAAAACCTGCGGTACGTCATGGGGCTTTGGCCGGACGTGACCCAGTTCGTCGTCAGCGGCTCCTCCGGCATCAAGACGTGGGCCGACCTGAAAGGCAAGAAGATTGCCGTGGGACCGGCAGCTTCGGGAACGGAGTTCAGCAGCAGGGTCCTTCTCAAGGCGCTCGCAGGACTCACCTTCGATGACATCCGCGCCGAGTACGTCGGCTACAGCGAAGCTGCGCAGGCTCTCCAGAACGGTCAGCTCGACGCGTTCAACGCCGAGGCGGGAGTACCCGTGGGCGCCGTAGCCGAACTGTATGCAGGCCGCCAGGCGGTCGGAATGCTCGAGTTCTCCCCGGAGGATCTGGCGAAAGTCAAGGAAGTCGCTCCTTTTTATGCGGCCGTGCTCATCCCGGCGGGGACGTACCCCGGACAGGACAAGGACCTTCGGGTTGCAGGCATCAAGTCGGCTCTTCTCGTCGGCGAGGATGTCCCCGAAGAACTCGTCTACGACATGCTGAAGATCATCTTCACGAAAAAGGATGACCTGATGAACGAGCATGCGGCTTTCAAGAAGGTCGATTTCGACAATCCCATCGACGGCCTTTCAGGCGCGCCTCTTCACACCGGCGCGGTCAAGTTCTTCAAAGAGATGGGCTTCGCCATTCCCGCGGAACTTCTTCCCTAGGGACGCGTTTTCCGCAGCAATCATCATGAAACGGGCGGCGTGGGGGAATCCCATGCCGCTCCTTTTTCGGGAGGAGCGTATCCTATGCTAATGAAAAGTTTTATCTCTTTCTTCGTGCCGGGTGAGTCCATCCCCACGCGCAAGCTCACCGGCCCCGCAGGAGCGGCCGCTCTTGTTCTGACAGTGGCGACGGCTCTTGTCCATTTCTGGATGAACAGCATCGGGCTGCTGATCGCCGTTAAGATGAACGCCATTCACCTCGGAACGCTAATGGCGATCATTTTTCTGTTCTACCCGGCTTTTGCCCGATCGCCGCGGAACCGCCCGTCGATGCCCGACTGGATCCTCGCTCTGGCCTCCCTCGGCTGCATGTTCTGGCTTCTTCTCACCTACGACCGGCTGCTCCAGACGAACCTGAAGGCGACGTTCCCTGATCTCGCCGTGGCCGTCGTCACGATGGTGCTCCTCGTCGAGGCGAGCCGGAGGGCCGTCGGCCTGCCGCTGACGACGCTCAGCCTCCTCTTTCTCGCCTATACCCGGTTCGGCCCGATGTTTCCGGGGCTTTTCGCCCACCGCGGGTTCAACTGGGAACGGATCATCATCCGGATGGCCCTGACGGACCAGGGAATCTACGGCGTCACCCTCATGGTCTCTTCAAGCTACGTCTTCATGTTCATCCTCTTCGGCGCTTTTCTCGCCGCGTCCAGGACCAGCGACTTCTTCAACGACTTCTCGCTTGCTCTTGCCGGAAAATACCGCGGCGGCCCCGCCAAGGTCGCGGTTATGGCATCGGCCCTGATGGGGAGCATCTCGGGAAGCGCCCAGGCGAATGTGGCCACCACGGGCGCGTTCACCATCCCCCTGATGAAAAAGGTGGGGTACATGCCCCATTTCGCGGGAGCCGTGGAGGCGGCGGCAAGCACCGGAGGCATCCTGATGCCGCCGATCATGGGTGCGGCGGCGTTCATCATGAGCACATTCCTCGGCATCCCGTATGTTCAGATCATGCTCGCCGGATTCACGCCGGCACTTCTGTACTATCTCGCCATTATGTTCATGGTTGACCTGCGAGCGAAAAAACGGGGGCTCACCGGACTGCCTCCCTCCGAGATCCCCTCTCTGAAGGCCACGATGCTCGACAAGGGGCACATGACGATCCCCCTCGTCGTCATCATCTACTTCCTTGTGGCCGGCTACACGCCGCTCTACTCCGCCTTCCTCGGGCTCTTCGCCATCATCCTGGTCTCATCGCTGAGGCGGTCGACCCGCATGGGACTGCTCGATGTAATCCGCGCGCTCGACGAGGGAACGCGGAGCGCGGCGCCGGTCGGCATCTCCTGCGCCATCGTCGGCTTCATCGTCGGTGCTGTAGGAATGACGGGCCTGGGGCAGGTCATCGCGATGAACATCATCATGTTTGCAGGAGGACAGCTCTGGGCTGCACTCATTCTCTGCATGATCGCGGCCATCATCCTCGGCATGGGGCTGCCTGCGACGCCGTGCTACATCATCACGGCGACGATCGCCGCTCCGGCCCTTCAGCAGATGGGGGTTCCGCCTCTCGCGGCGCACTTCTTCGCGTTCTACTACGGCACGATGTCCGCAGTGGTACCTCCTGTCGCGCTGACGAGCTACACCGCTGCCGGACTTGCGGGGGCGCGTCCGTTCAAGGTAGCGATGGCGGCGCTCGGCCTCGCCCTTTCGGGGTTGCTGCTGCCGTATCTTTTTGTCTACAACCCGGACCTGCTCTTCATCGACTTTGCCCTGCCCAAGTATCTCCTTGACCTGTTCACCGCTATACTCGGCATCTTCGCGCTGTCATGCGGTATCATCGGCATGCTGAAACGCGCGATGCCCTTCTGGGAGAGAGGCCTCTTCCTGGTATCGGGCATCCTGATGGTAAACCCTCTCCGGGTGCTCCGGATGTCGAGTTTCGCGTTCTTCGCGATCCTCCTCGCATTCCACTGGTTTTTTAAGAAGGAGGATGCCGCACCGAAAGCCGAAAAATTCGACAGTTAGGGGTTTACAGGATGAAATGTTCCGTGCTATAATCCTCTGGTTGAAAAATATCGGAAAGAAGAGGGGCCACCCTCTCACCTTGCGATGAATTCCTTCGCCTGGTTGAAAGAAAAGTCTGCGCTTATGCGGGGCCGGTGGTTTTCCATCGGCCCTTTTTCATATTCTCAGTGGAGGTGAAAGGCTATAGTAACAAGAAAAGACGACGGAGATCCTAAAGTAAACCGAGAAATAACATCACGGGAAGTTCTGGTCATCGACGAAAACGGCGTCAAGCTCGGCGTTATTCCGACCGTTGAAGGAATCCGTATGGCGGAAGAGAAGATGCTCGACCTCGTTGAAGTCGCTCCCCAGGCGACACCGCCTGTGTGCCGTATCCTCGATTACGGAAAGTATCGCTACCAGCTTCAGAAAAAAGAGAAGGACGCAAGGAAAAAGCAGAAGGTCCAGACTCTGAAAGAGATGAAGATGCGCCCGAAAATCGACGAGCACGACTATGATTTCAAGGTGAGGGCGATCAAGAACTTTCTCGACGACGGCCATAGAGTCAAGGTTTCGGTCTTTTTCAGGGGACGGGAAATGTCTTTCCTGAGCAAGGGAGAAGAAGTTCTTGCGCGGGTCATCAGGGACTGCGAAGGGCTTGGAAAGAGCGAAGGACCTCCCCGCATGGAGGGGCGCTACATGCGGATCATGATGACACCGCTTCCGCAGGGACAAGGGAAGATCAGCACCAAACCCCCTGTGAAGGTCGAGTCGAAAGCGCCGAAAAAGCCGGCGGAGGCGAAAAAAGAAAACGCAACTCAAGCAGCTCCAGCGGCGCCGTCTTCTCCGGAATAGTCCGGCGGCCGAATAATTCCACGATGCGATGACGTTCAAACCGCCTGTCGCTGAACGCGGCGGGCTTTTATCTTGAGCAATTTTCCGGGAAGGAGGAATGCTGAAATGCCGAAGATGAAATCCCATTCGGGAGCAAAAAAGAGATTCACGTTTACGGGAACAGGCAAACTGTCGTATCGCAGAGCCGGAAGAGGTCATCTTCTTACGGGCAAAAGCCCAGCGAGACTCCGCAGGCTGCGGAGTTCCGGGTATGTCGATGACACCCGTGTCGAAGGATTGAAGAAGCTTCTCCCGTACAACTGAGAACAAGTTCACTGAATGAAAGAGGTGACGTGCGATGCCCCGCGTCAAAGGTGGTAGCGCAAGTGATAAAAAGAGGAAAAAACTTTTTTCGATAACCAAGGGATATTGGGGACGGAAAAAGAACGTGTACCGTAGAGCCAGAGAGGCGTACCTTCATTCCCTCTCCAGGGCGTATACCGACAGAAAACGGAAAAAGAGAGATTTCCGCCGCCTTTGGATCACCAGGATCAATGCCGGGACCAGGGCCTGCGGAATGTCCTACAGCTCGTTCATGAACGGCCTGAAAAAAGCCGGGATCACGATCAACAGAAAGATGCTCTCCGAACTGGCGATTCATGACATGCCCGCATTTACCCAGTTGACGGTGCAGGCCCGGAAAGCGCTGGGGAAATAACCGCACGACCCGGAGGGAAATTCGCTGTTTTATTGCTCCGGAATCAGTCGTTGTTCCTGAAAGAGCGTTCTTTTCGGGGTTCCCGCCGGTTACCGGAGCGGGAACCCCTTTTTCGTCCACATTGGAGTCCTGTCTGTCGCGGTGGTATAATTCCCCTCATGGTACCCAAAATCCGAAGATATTTTTGAACGCATCCTTCTTTTTTGCGGGAACGTAGGAAACAGGCCGGTTCAGGAACCCCGCGTTCCTGGCCGGACGGTTCCCGGACGGGGCGGCGGAAAAGAGGACCCGGCAGCAGACTGAATAAGGAAAAAGGAGGAGAACGGCACGTGACATCCATCCGCAGCGAACTGGAAACCATCGAACAACAATTTCAGGAAAAGATCTCGGCAATAGCTTCTTCCGAAGAACTTCAGCAGGTGAAGGTCGCTTTTCTCGGCAAGAAGGGTACCGTAACCTCCTTTTTAAAGACCCTTGGATCTCTTCCGCAGGATGAGCGTCCTGCGGCGGGGCAGGCCGTAAATTCTCTCCGCGACCGGATGGAGGAGATTTTCGACGGAAAGAGGAGAGAGATCGAGGAGAAGGAATCCGACGCGGCCGAACGAGCATACCGCATCGACGTGACCCTTCCGCCGAGAGGAAGAGGAACCGGCGGAATACATCCTGTCGCCCAGCTGACTCAGGACGTGGTCGAGATACTCGCCGGGCTCGGATTTTCCGTGGCGCTCGGTCCCGAGATAGAGGACGACTTCCACAACTTCGAGGCCCTCAACATCCCTGCATCGCACCCGGCGCGGGACATGGCCGACACGTTCTATTTTCCGGACGGAAAACTCCTGCGGACGCACACCTCTCCGGTGCAGATCCGCTCGATGCTCCGGCACGGCGCTCCCATCCGGATCGTGTGCCCCGGCAAGGTGTACCGCCGCGACAGCGACCCGACGCACTCTCCGATGTTCAATCAGCTCGAAGGGCTGCTGGTCGAAAAGGACATATCCGTGGCCGACATGAAAGGGTGCCTTGAGGCGCTGATGGCGGCCATCTTCTCCCGGCCGCTGAAAGCCCGATATCGGGCGAGCTACTTTCCCTTCACCGAACCCTCGCTCGAACTCGACATCGAGTGCGTCGAGTGCTCGGGAAAAAACCCCTCCTGCAGAATATGCAAGGGAACGGGATGGCTCGAAGTGGCGGGCCTCGGCATGGTCCACCCCAATGTCATTCGGTACGGCGGCATCGATCCCTCGGTCTACAACGGCTTCGCATGGGGGATCGGCCTCGACCGCATCGCCATGCTCAAGTACGGACTGACCGACCTGCGCGTCCTCTTTGAAGGCAACGTGCCCTATCTTCTCTCGGGGAGGCGTTTCTCATGCTGATCTCCTGGAACCTTCTGAACGAATTTCTCTCCATTCCGGCATCTCTCGAAGAGGTCGCGGAGAGACTGACGCTTACAGGATGCGAAGTGGAATCCATTGACTATCCGTGCGGGCCGCTCAAGGGCGTGCTCTCCGCACGCATCGGGAAGCTCGAACGACATCCGGTCAAAGATACTTTCTTTCTCGCCACCGTGGACGACACGCACGGACCGGAGGTCGTCGTGACCGCGGCGCCGAACCTGTCCGCAGGCGATATCGTTCCCTGGGGACGCCCCGGCGCGGTCCTCGCGAATGGAACGGTCCTCGGAACGCGGGATTTCGACGGCGTCCAAAGCTGCGGCATGCTTCTCTCCGCCGATGAGCTCGGTATTCCGGAGGCTGCCGATGAATTCGGCATTCTTCGCCTGCCGGGAAACACCTCGCCCGGAGAGGATGTCAAGCGTCTCCTTGGACTCGACGACGCGATTCTCGATCTCTCCGTGACTCCCAACCGGGGCGACCTCCTGAGCATGCTGGGCGTCGCGCGTGAAGTATACGCCCTCTTCCCCCGGACCGAATGGAAAAAGGACCTCACATCCTTTCCCCGCCGGGACGAGAATCCGGAATGGCCGGTATCCTTCCGCGGGCTTACGCTCGAGGACCAAGGGTGCTCCCTCTACTGTCTCGGGCTCATCACCGGGCTGAAGAACGGTCCCTCGCCGCTCCGGACGCGCATCCTGCTTACCCTTCTCGGCATGCGCCCGATATCCGCGATGGTCGACGCGACGAACCTCGGGATGCTCATGCTCGGACAGCCGACGCACGCATTCGACGCGGAACGGCTTCCCTCGCCGGAGATCACGGTCCGATCCGCACGCGAAGGCGAGGAGACCCGGACCCTGGACGGCAAAAATCATCGTCTCGACAGCGGCGACATGCTCATCACGAGCGGCGGTCTCGCGGTCGGTATCGCCGGCGTCATGGGAGGCGAGAACAGCGAAATCCTTCCGCAGACGCGGCATGTCTTTCTCGAGTCTGCAACCTTCGACGCGATCCGTGTGAGCCGGACCTCCCGCAGGCTCGGAATCTCATCCGAGGCTGCCTTCCGCTACGCCCGTATCGTCGATTCCCGCCTTGCCGAGCGGACCCTGAAGTACATCTTCTCGCTCCTCGAGGAGTGGGGCGCGGCCGAAGCGGGATATTCCATCCGCTCCGCCTCGAATACGCTTCCGGAGGAGAGGACGGTCACGCTTACCAGGGCGACCTTGAAGAAAATCCTCCTCACGGAGGACATGGAGGAGGCCTCCTCGATCCTCTTGCGTCTCGGCCTCGTCGAGACCGCTTCGACTTCCGGGGAAAAGACGTTTTCCGTTCCGTCATGGCGACCTGATATCTCAATCGAGGAAGATCTCATAGAAGAGGTCGGCAGAATCCGCGGCTATAACGAGACGATGGAGCCCCGCCTCCCCCAGGCTCTTTACGGACGAGGGAACATCGGGCCGGTGACCCGGCTTAAAGGAGAAATCCGTTCGACGCTGCTCTCCAGGGGATATGTCGAGCTTGTGAACTACAGCTTCCTCTCCCCGTCCTTCGTGGACCTCCTGCGGCTTCCTCCGTCCGACCGCCGTGCCCGCCCGCTCGTGCTGGCGAACCCCTTGAGCGCCGAGCAGTCACGGATGAGGACGACGCTTCTTCCCGGGCTTCTGCGGAGCGTCGAGCTGAGCGTTTCCTCCGGATGGAAGACGGCGGTCCGCGTCTTCGAACTCGGCAGGGTCTTTCTTCCTCTCGAGGAAGGAGGGCACGAGGAGATAGAGCGGATATGCGGCGTCGTCTACGGCGGAAGGGATCCCCGTCTTCCTTACGGCCAGGGAGACGCCGACGACCTCTTCACGTTGAAGGCCGACATTCTCGCCCTCGCGGAGAGCAGGGGCGTTTCTCTCCGATTCGACCAGGGGGAGGAACATTTCGGACACCGCGGACAGACGGCTATTTTGTACAACAAAGAGAACCCCGTCGGTTACCTGCTCCGCATCAAACCGTCCATCGAGAAAGAACTTGACTGTGCTCCTCTCTTTGCGTTCGAGCTGGATCTTGAACCGTTCGAGTCGCCGTCCCTTCCGGAGTTCAAGGAACTTTCCGCATTCCCGCCGGTCCTGAGGGATATCTCCATGTTCGTTCCCCTGGAGGAATCGATGGAACGGGTGGTTGGCAACATTCGCGAGCAGGGCGGCTCCCTGCTGCAGGATGTGCGCCTCTTCGACGTGTACGCGGGAAAAGGCGTTCCGGACGGCTTCCGCGGTTTGGCCTTCTCCCTTGCCTACAAACAGGAGAACAGAACGCTTACCGATGGAGAAGTGGACGAAGTGAACGACAAGGTTCGCGACAGGATGATATCCTGCGGATATACACTTCGATAGGAGGGATGCCGGAATGACCACGGCCGCTAACGTCGAACAGCTCGTCGACAAACTCTGCACGACGGTGGCGTCTCTGCGGGCCGAGCGCGATCAGCTCCGAGCCCAGCTGAACGAACTGAAGAGCAAGTTCGCCGAAAAGGATCTCGAGATTATTCGCACGGGAAAGGAGAGTCAGCGGAACTTCGAGTTGATCGAACGGGAGAAGCTCGCCCTTCAAAAGGAAAAAACACAGATAGAAGGACAGCTGAAGGCTATCTATGAAAAGATCTCTTCTCTGATGCCCGAGCTTGTAGGGAACGGAGGAGAAAGGAGCCTCGGAAGGTGACTTCCTCTCTGCGGGACGTGACGATAAAGGTCGGCAGAAAAATATATCACGTCAGGACTTCTCTTGATGAGGAGAGCCTGGCACGAGTACTGGCAAACATGGCTGAGATAACCGGCGGGCTGGAGAATTCCCTTGATCAGGAGAAGCTTCTTCTTCTCCTGTGTCTCCAGCTCGGCTGGAGCCTTGAAAAGATCCGTTCCAGAATCGACTCTGTTGCCGAGGAGCTTGAAGAGATATGAGCGTGGCTTCCATTTTTGATATTGTCATCCTCTTTATTGTGCTGACCCTCGCCATTCGAGGGGTTTTCCGCGGTTTTTCCGGGGAGTTTTTCTCGTTGCTCGGGACCGTGGGAGGAATTATCGCGGCCTGGAAGTTCTCCGACCTCCTTGCCGAAAAGCTTGCCGAACTCTGGCCGGAGGGCTCCGGGGCCCTTCTCTCCGTTGCATCGATGGCGCTGATCTACATCGGCGCCGTCGTAGGGGCCGCACTCCTCTGCAAGATGGTGAGGGCGTTCCTCAAATTCACCTCGCTCACCTTCCTTGACAGGATACTCGGCCTGGGAGCGGGATTTCTCAAGGGCGCCGCGCTCATCCTCTTTCTGTACGTCGGGATCACCACCTATTCACCGCTCATCCCGTCGGAATGGATGGCGTCCAGTGTCGTCATGAGAGGCGCCCATGCCGCCTGGCCGGTTATTCAGGCCCGCATGAGAGAGTGGGATATCTTCCCGGAGGATTTTACGCTTCCCAAGCTGAACCTCCCCTCGCTGTTTTCTCCGGAGGAAGGAAAGACCTCCGCTGTTCCCGCGGGCGGAGGTTCTGTGAATGGAGATTAAGGAAGACGTCTCGCGCATCCTTGAAATACCGAAGATACTGCGGATATTCGCATCCTCCGTCCGCAGCGATCTCGGGACGTATGCGCTCGACAGGATAAGACCTCTCTCCGGTATGCGGAGTCTTCTCGAACGGATCGAACTGTTCCGTTCCTTCACGGATTATCGTGACAGGAACGGTGAATGGCCGTGGAATTCAAAGGTAGTCCGCATCTCCTCCATGCTCGAGGACGCGAAACGATCCGGCATGCTTTCGGGAGAAGAGCTGCTTTCGGTCTCCCGCCTTCTGGCGCTTGCGAACGCAACGCGCGATATCCTTTCCAGGTACCGCGGCGATTATCCCTCCTTCGATTCTCCCTTCCGGCGCATTCGCGATTTCTCGGCGGAAATCCAGTCGCTCGGCGTCCTCGACGACAACGGCGTGCTTTACGATACGGCGACGCCGGAGCTCGCCGCCATCAGGCAGGATGTAGACTCTTTGCGGCGCAGGATCCGGCGTTCCGCGCAGTCCTTCCTGGAAACGCCGGCCGTCGCCCAGATGCTCCAGGACAGGGTGCTGGCCTTTCGGAACGGACATTTCGTCTTTCTCGTGCGGCAGGAGTACGTGAACCGCTTTCCGGGAACGGTTGTGGACCGGTCGGGTTCGGGAAACTCGATCTACATGGAGCCGTCGCTCCTGGTCCCGCTCAACAATGCCCTCGCAATCCGGCTGCGCGACGAGGAAGAGGAAGAGCGCAAGATCCTGAGAAAACTCACGGCAGGAATAATGGCACGGGAACGGCCCATTTCCGAGGCACAGAACGTCCTCGCGGAATTCGATCTCTTTTACGCAGCCGCCGAAGTGATCGCGAAACGGCGGTGGAGGCTGCCGCGGTTCGAGGAAAAAACCCTTTTTTATCTGCATGAAGCCAGGCATCCGCTTCTCGGAGAGAAAGCGGTTCCCGTCACGATAAAGTGCGGCGAAAGCTTTCGCAGCCTTGTCATCACAGGGCCCAACACCGGGGGAAAGACCGTCGTCCTGAAGACCGCGGGAGTCTGCGTCTTCCTCGCGTGGTGCGGCCTTCCAATCCCCTCCGGGGAAGATTCCAGGATCGGCAATATCGGGGCGATATTCGCCGATATCGGCGATGAACAGAGCATCGAACAGAACCTCTCCACCTTCAGCGCGCACGTTAAAAACATCATAGCCATCCTGGAGCAAGCGGACAGGACATCTCTCGTCCTTCTCGACGAACTCGGCGCGGGTACCGATCCGCAGGAGGGCGCGGCGCTCGGAGTCGCGCTGCTCGACACCCTGACGAAGGAAAAAGGACTCACTCTCGCCACCACGCATCACAACCCGGTGAAACAGTACGCGCTCACCGCCCCCGGCGTCGAGACCGCCAGCATGGAATTCGACATCGACACGCTCTCGCCGACCTACCGGATGCTTCTCGGAATTCCGGGCAAGAGCAACGCGCTTTTCATCGCGCAGCGATACGGCATGCCCTCCCAAGTACTTGAAAAGGCGCGAAAAGTCCTGAACGAGCGGGAAATTCCGGTCGAAGAGCTCATAGGAGAACTGAACGAGAAAAAAGCATGGATCGACAGGGAGCAGGCGGAGATATCCCGCGTTCGGATGTTCCTCGCCGAGGAACGCCGAAAATACGAGGAAGCCGCTCACGATATCGAGTTCCGGAAGGACAAAATCCTCTCCGAAGCGGAGCGGAAGGCCGAATCGATTCTCGAAAGAGCGGAGTCGTCCAGCAGAGAACTCCTCCGCACCCTTGACGACGCGTCCAAGTCGGCGGTCCACCGGCATATCTCGGACAAGAGCGAACGAGTACGCTCGGAGCGGAAAAAACTGGAGCAGCGGCAGGAACGGAGAGCGCTCAGAGCGGAAAGCCTGCAGGGTGATTTCGTCCCGACCCTCGGCGGAACGGCCCAGATCGCCGGAACCGACTATGTAGGCGTCGTCGAAAAGCTCCAGGGGAACAAGGCGATTCTCCGTGTCGGTGCAGTCAAGATGGACGTCAATGTCAAAAAACTGGTGAAGACCGACAAGAAGGCCAAGGGAGTCTCTCTGCCGCGCGACACCGTTGCGGAGGCCCCGGACATGGTCCCGTCCTCCGTCATGGTGAGAGGCATGAACGTTCAGGAGGCGATTCCGGTCGTGGAACGTTACCTGGACCAGGCGGTGCGCCGCGGGCATACGAGCGTGATGGTGATCCACGGAAGAGGAGAGGGAATTCTCCGTCGTGAAATTCATGCCCTGTGCGCGTCGCTGAAATACGTCGAATCGTACCGCCTCGGCGATGCGGGTGAAGGCGGTTTCGGCGTGACGATCGTGACCCTCAAACGATGAGACATAAATTCAGAGTATCGGCGATAGCCCTTTTTCACTTTGAGTATAGGCCATACCGCAATTTTTCCGACAACTTTCTCAGTCTTGACGCTATCAAGATTCGAGGGTAGAATAGGCTTCGCCTTTCGGGGCATCGTTTGCGCCTGTAGCTCAGCGGATAGAGTATCGGCCTCCGGAGCCTAAAGATTCTGAATAAAGTACAATAATCGTTGATATGACCGAGCTTGAAAGCCCTCCAGAAGTGGAGGGTTTTTTTGTGCGTCGGACACACAGTACAGCATTTTTTCATCCTTCCCTAAATGTCAAGTTGCGTAACCTCTTTTTGCAACTCTAGTCTATCCCATAATTGTTGTCAAGCAGTGTTTTTTCGTCAGTTGCGAACGCAGCACGTTTTAGCCATTCGGCTATAACCGCTCGAATGCGTTAAATATGCTACCAAACGGTTGTATCTACATGGCTTGTAGATATGGTCAATCTGAAAAAGTTTATAAAAAAATCGTAATACAGGGCTTGACTATCAACACCAAACATCCGATAATATACTGTATACGGAGTACATCAGCCGAACTCATCCGCTCGACCAGCTCTATGTCCCGGCGGGATACCAAACAACTCGGCCTACAATCGAATAGGGAACTCGTTTCGAGTGATGTACTGCGACGGAAAGGGGGTGGTGGAAGTGGTGACCGAAATCAAGATTGCACGTTTGCGGAAGGGCATCAAGCAGTCGGACGTTGCACGGGAGATAGGACTTCATTATAGCGTTCTGTCCGGCATCGAGAACAAGCGGATTGTTGCCAGTGAGCAACAGCGGAAGGCTATTCTCGGCGTGATCGGCGGGAGCGAAGCCGATTTTTTCGAGCCGTCGGGACTGGCGAAGTAGGCAGGCAGGCGCAACAGAAAAGCCCGTCTCGGCACGGGCGACACACGAAAGGATGATCAGTGTGCGCATGATCTACGATTTTTCAAAAGTGCGATTTTCAACAGTCGTCGGTATCGACATAGCACGGGAGCATGTTCCCTCATGGCCGCAGTGGGTTCCCTCCACTCCGGACCGGGAAACCATGCCGCTCTCGGTCCGCAAGAGGGAGAGACGTGTCAGGACCGCTCCGAAGATGAGCGCTCTTCAATGGCGGTCCGCACGTCGTACCGGCACGGGAAGGGAACCTTCTTCCTCTTGCGGCTCATCGTCCGCATCGGCGGCGACTGAGCACCGGCAAGAAGACGACGCAGGCGGCGACGGTGACGGAGGTTCAGACGGAGATCCAGATTCATCAGATCCAGATCCGGAGGTGCCCCTTCTCACAAGGCAACTCCTTCGCCTAATCGCCGCAGCGTTCGGTACCGGGACCATCATTGAAATGGCGTTTCGTGAAGCCCTCTTGAGAGGGGTGGCGACACGATGAACAACGCCATTCTTTTCTACACGACCTTCAACGGTAAGCCCGTTATCGGCGGCTCGTACAACCCCTCCAAGCGGTTCTACGTGAAAAAATGCAAGCACGCCAACGCCGGGAAGCATCCCCACAAGCCCGCATACGGCGGTATCGACGACGACGTTATCCAACAGCTCGACCAGCACGAGTGCTGGATGATGAAGTTGTGTCTTGCCGACGGGACCGAACTCTTCATCAGGTACAGCGTATTCAAAGCGCAGGGCTTCTCCGTCAACTGGCGAGATCCACGTTTCGGACCACGCTGGTACTGTGCGTCTCATCTTTGGCATAACACGCTCGAAGAAGCGAAGGCGGCGAAGACACCGGAACCCGCACCGACACCGGAGCCGATGCGCCGCAAGGAAAAGGAGCCGTATCGGCAGGGCTTGCTATTCGACATGGAGCCGACGCCGGCCGAGCTGCGACAGACCTACGAGCAGGGATACAGCCGAAAGCCGTACTTCTCCCGGACCGGCAGGTGGCCCGAATGAGAACGTGGATCGAGACCACCTTTCCCGGTGGCAGATGGCAGAGCGGCGGCGACTATTTGGTATCCTCTCCCTTGCGGGAAGATCGGCATCCGTCGTTTGCAATCAGCCCGGAAAAACGATGCTGGCACGACTACGCCACAGGTGAGCACGGACTACTCTCCGAACTTTGCCGAACTCTCGGCATCGAAGAGCCTTCCCGGGAAGGAAGGGCGCAGGCTCTTCCCGCTCATCCGGAAGACCGGGAAGCCCGGCAGCTATGGGAGAAGGGCGTCCCGGCGAAGGAACACGCCTATGCAGCCCGAAAAGGGTTCCCGCTCGACGGACTGAGGGTCAACCCGGCAAACGGCGAATTGCTCATTCCACAGCGAGATCCGCACACGGGCGAACTCTCAGGCGTGGAGAGAATATCGAGGCACGCCGACAAAGACGGCAAGTACCCGAAATTCCAGACGGGCAAGCGAGGCGGCATCTTCCGGATCGGCTCTACGGACGGAAGCAAGCCGATACTCGTATCCGAAGGACTGAGCACCGGGTACTCCTTGCACCGTTTGACCAACTGGCCCGTGTACGTCGCCTTTTCAGCACCGCAGCTTGCCGGCATGTATCAGACTGTTCGATACCTGCATCCTGACCGGGAGATTGCCGTATGTCCCGACTGCGACGAAGCGGGCAGGAAGGGCGCAGATTTGGCGGCGGCTCTTGGTGCGTCGGTGGTGACGATTCCAGAAGGTTCACGGGAAAAAGACGATTGGTTAGACCTCGAACAAAGACACGGCTCAGAGATCGTGAAGCAGAAATTTCAAGATCAATGGCAGACCCGCCGCAAGAGAAAGGAACCGGCATCGGAAAAGCCCGTCTTTCAACTGCACGTGATGAGTGCGAAGGATCTGTATTCAACGCCTCTCCGCTCTCCGTCATGGTCGATTTGCCAGCTTATACCGGAAGGATTGTCCGTACTGGCATCCCCTCCGAAGACGGGCAAGAGTTTCTTTGTTCTGCAAGCTGCCCTTGCCGTCGCAAGCGGACGGCCGTTTCTCGGACAACGCACCACGAAGGGGCGGGTGCTCATCCTCTCTCTTGAGGACACCTACGTCCGACTGCAAAAGCGGCTTGCTCAGGTCTGCCCGGACACGTCCCGGATACCGGCTAATCTCGATCTGACGGTTGAATTCCCACGGCTCGACGAAGAAGGGCTTGCCGTGCTCGAAAGCTACATCAGGGACAAGCGCCCACGTCTTACGGTCTGTGATACTTGGGGAAAATTGAAACCCGCCGGACAAGCGAAGCGAGGTGAGAACGTGTACGAGACGGACGTTCGGCTCGTCTCCGAAGTGAAGAAGCTGGCCGACAGATACGAGACTTCGATCCTGCTCGTTCACCATTTGAAAAAAGGCGGTTCCCGTGAAGGCGACTGGCTGGAAAGCCTTTCCGGCTCAATGGGACTTTCCGCAACGGTTGACGGACTGCTCGCAATCGAGCGTGAACGAGGTTCCGATGTCGGCGTGCTGAAGAGATCCGGGAGAGACCTAGAAGACGATGAGGATATCGGCCTGAAGTGGACCAGCCCCGGTTGGGAGTACAGCGGCGATGCCAAACAGATGATGGCGAGCGCCGCAAGGAAAGGGATACTCTCATCGATAGCACGGGCGAGGGAACCCGTGACACCGGCCTACATAGCAGCCGACACACAACAAAACGCCAACACTGTAAGGTGGCATCTCATGCGCATGGTGAGCGACAATCTTGTTACTCGGACCTCCGACAATAAGTACATGATACCCATGCCGCAGGAAGAAAGCGACGAAAAAACCAACAGCACCAACGGGACCAACAGCACCAACAGGACAAACGCCACCAACAGGACCAACAGCACCAACACTGCAAACGTCTCCAACGAGACAAATGATGATTTAGGCACCAACGGAGAAAAATACAGTGATTGCAACGGTTTACAAGATTCTTCCCTTGTTGGCGTTGGTGGCGTTGGTTTAGGCACCAACAGCATCAATCCCAGTGATAGCAAGGGTTTAGCCCATTGCGTTGGTGGCGTTGGTGGTGTTGGTGCAAACTCCCATGTTGACGAAATCAACAATTCTACGCCGGGCAACTTGGAGAAGTTTTTCCCTCTTGCGGACAGAGAATCTGAATCTATTCGGGAGAAGTTCCGCATGAACTTCGCAACGGGCGCAACGGTCGATATGATTACGGGCGAGATTGTCCCGGAACCCGTGTCGGCTCCGGCCAAGGTGGAAGACGAACCCGCACCGAGAGTGAATTGTTTCCTCGAAGCCCTGAAAGGTTGTGAAGACGATGAGCGCATCGAAGAAGTTTCTTGAACAGGCTGCTCTTCACAATCTGACCGTCACGGCGGCGGGCGGGCGGCTCACGTTCTCAGGTCCGAAGGACATGGTGAACTTCGCTCTCGAAGCGATGCGGGAGTATCCTTCTCTTGAGGGTGAGGTGCTGGCCTATCTTCTTTCGAACCCCAGGACATGGCTCGAACTTCACGAAGAGGATATCCGGAAAGAGCACGCAGCACGTACAAGACGGCTCGAACGGGCGGGCATAGGCGACGCCGAAGCGGTGAGTCTTGACACGACGTTCGCAGACCATAATAGTACGCTTCCAAAACATCTGAAGCCGATTATCGGATACGCCGCAAACGAAAGTGCGAAAAAGAAAGTGTTGTTTCGTCAAGGTGGTGACGAGTGGAAACCGTGACGTGATAGCGGAGCAGGCAGGGAGCGAGGGTATTGTCTTCCTGCCTGCTTCATCAAGTGCACGTATGGGTATTGATACTCATGCAGCACGTCGTAGGGACGTAGGGAAGACAAGCAACCTTTCATCGGTCGCAGGAACAGAAGGACGAAGAGCCGAAGAAGCGCTTGCCGACTGCGACAGGATAGAAGTACTCCGGTAGGTACCATCGTCGAAGTAAAAAGGTACTGGCTGTATACACTTTAGCAGGGGTCGGGCAGGGCGCATGGACAACCTGAGTAAAAAATTGAAAAAACAGGGTAATAGTACATATTGAATACATTAGGGAGTGATTGTAGTGCAGCATACAGGCGACGACATCATTGTAACGACGGGTGAAATACTCTCCATTCTCGGTACCACCAGAAAGACGTTGACGAAGTGGACACAGGCGGGTTGTCCGGGTCGAATCGACTACGGGAAATGGAGTCTTGCGAAAACTCTTCAGTGGAGGTGGCCACCTGAGCAGGCAGAGAGCGAATTAGAGAAAAAAGACCTCGAATTCAGAAAGCTACAGGCAGACGTTGAATTCAGAGAAAACCGTCTTGCTCGAATTCGGAAAGAGAACGAGATCCTCGCAGATCAGTATTACAAGAAGTCCGACGTTGAAGAGGCGTGGCAATGGCGAGTGGAAAGCCTTGAAAAAGCGCTCGAAGGTTTCGTCAAGGACGTTGTAGCGACAATCAGGGAGAGCGCAAAGAAGGACATTCCCGGACTGGAAGACATCGTGGAGAAGAGCGTACGGGGCTTCCTGACCAACTACGCACGGGGCGACGGTACGGATATCGACGAATAGAACCGGCCGCAGGGCGAGAAGATGATGCTTCTCTCCTTGCGGCTTTTTTCTTTTTGGAGGTGGTTCGCACTGACTCAGGATGGAATAGCCTTTCTCGAATTGTGCAAACAGAGAGCACTCGACCTCATAGCCCACTTCCAAGACCCGGAGGATGAGAAGGCTTTTTGCAGCTACATCCACGCCTATACAGCGGTTCAGCCGTCCGATACCGGAAGGGTACAGGGGACACGGGATACATGGCAGGCCGAACGTGAAGCGGACTACATGCTTGAATATCATCGGCAGCGGGAAAGCAGGGTGCAGGCTCTACAGCGTGAAGCGGATCGGCTCGACATGGTGCTGGCCGGGAAGGTGGAATTCAGTTCTTCCATACAGGCGCTGGCGTGGTGCAGGGAGTGAATTTTCAGTCCGCAAAATTGCGGAGTGCTCGACTCCTCAAAGATTGTACGACGGTGCAATTTTGCACGGTCGAATACTCGACCTGTATACTGAGCTCAGAATTGAGCTCTCCCCAAAGTTGGGGATGACGGGCATACTATGCTCCTCAAGGGTGTATCACAGACGACACGACCTTACCAGTAGTAAGGGCATCGATGAGACGATATAGCGTTTCTCTAGATCGTGACGTAGCGTTTCACGACTGCATCCGCAGAGCACGCCACAAGCTCACAGAACGGCTCAGAATCGCCGCAAGGTGGTAGATACCCTCTTTCATGCCTGCGGTCGATTCTGGGCGCTCCGGGGCGTTGCTGGCGGCTTCCGGGCATAAACAGAGGGAGATAGCGGAGGCGGTTGGGTTGGACAAGTCTGTTGTATCCAGAATCGTAAAAGGCGAGTTGCAAAATGCAACTGCTCCCGATTTCACAAACTCCGAACTCACAACCACCCAACGCCTGAAAGACGAACTCGTTAGCGTATCGCCGATAGGGTATCCATAGGCTATGCAATGGGTATCCATAGGGTATGCATAGGGTATGCTTATAGCAGCGGGAGAAAAGCCCGTCTCAGATTGCGAGAGAGGGTAGCGAGTTGCAGAGGATTGAAGCGGAGAGGGCGAGGAAGAGGATGAGTGAGGGGGCGAAGGGTAAGACAAATTTGTCCAACCCTGGGGCTACCGATGAGCACGTTGCCGCCGAACTCGGTATGTCCATGACTCAATGGAAGAAGCTCCGCACCATCTTCGAGCGTGCGAAATCGGGAGCATCCTCCTCCTTGCGGAAAAAAAGAGCACCGGTAGCCCGGCGCTCTCTTCGGAAAATTGTTTCACGTGAAACGCTATTCCTCAATCCCACAAGCCGAACAGCGGCCCGTAGTCGCATTCCGGCAAGCCCTTCTCCCGACACCATGCAAGCGCATCTTCCCTCGAAACCTCATCGATACGCTGGTAATCTCCGTCTTCCACGTGCCATTGCTTGAAGAACTGACCCACTCTGTTGACGAACAGTATCACGCCGTCAACCTCTCCAACTATCATAGCGGGTACAAACGTGTCGATAATCTTCATGCCTGTTTCTCTCCCTTCCTGACCGCTCAGAACGGCCCTAGAATGAATCGTTTTCCGCAAGAGGTGGTATTCATCCTCTTGAACCCAAATCACGCCGATACAGGGGCTTTATACGAGCTTCCCGGCTCTCTTCCGCTTTTCGGGAAAAAGCCCTTGCACCGGAGAAGCCTTCTCATGTACTCGCTGTATATCCGAA
Organism: uncultured Synergistaceae bacterium; assembly: GCA_964426245.1. Taxonomy (GTDB): domain Bacteria; phylum Synergistota; class Synergistia; order Synergistales; family Aminobacteriaceae; genus JAAYLU01. The sequence goes on along the minus strand of CAYRPJ010000026.1, from coordinate 1,209 downwards.
CTGGCAAGGGCAAGATATCCTTGTGTCGTCTCAAGGCTCGAATGTCCCATTTCAGCGGAGAGCGTCATAACATCTCCTCCATTCCTCAGGTATTCGAGTGCGTGCTTATGACGGAGATCGTATGCGGAGAATCTTTTCAGCCCGGCTTTTCCGGCGTGTCGTCTCAGGTTGACGCTCCATGAATGGGTGCTCCATTGAGTACCGTATGCCGTGCAGAATATCGGAAGATCGGCGCTCCATTCTTCCGGGCGAACGTCAAGGAGTCTCTTCATAACGGCGGCGGTATGTTCGGAGAAGAAGAGATTCCTTCCCTTGCGGGTTTTTGCAGTTGCGGCCCGAACAACGGCACGTCGGGAAAAGAGATCCACGTCGGCAGGGCGAAGCTGCAACGCTTCGGAAGGGCGCACTCCTGTATCCAGCTGGAAGAGTATCAGGCAGGTATCACGGAGAGTGGGATATGTTGACGTGCCTATTGCATCGAGAATCTTCCGTACATCCTTCATCGAATGGTCAACGACCCTCGGCTCATTTTTCCGGTATTTCAGTCCTTCGGCGGGAGAGGATGAGAAGGCGCCTTCATTGACGCAGAACTCGAAGAACGGACGGAAGGTTTTCAGTCGCATGTTGTACGTGGCGGGAGCCATACCCTCTTGCGCCATATGCCGGAGAAGGCAATCCCGACAGGTGGCGCTCCATGCGGTAGGGAAGCGACGGAAGAAAAGACCGACGGCGAACGTATGCCCTTTTATCGTTCTCTCGGCGGCTCCTTGCGAACATTTCCAAAGCAGGAACCTTTCAAGGGCTTCTTCCCATGTTTTTGGCGGCTTACGCTTAATGTCAATAACAGCGGCGTTTTTCACGGCATCCCCTCCTCGAAATGTCAACTTCGACATAGCAGGAAGGATGAATTTTGAGTATCGGCGATAGCCCTTTTTCACTTTGAGTATAGGCCATACCGCAATTTTTC
>CAYRPJ010000026.1:0-142 GCA_964426245.1 uncultured Synergistaceae bacterium | reverse complement strand
CCATGACTCAATGGAAGAAGCTCCGCACCATCTTCGAGCGTGCGAAATCGGGAGCGTTGACGACGTGAGTCATACGGAGGTTGCGAGGATGGCGGCGGTTCACAAGAGCTTTGTTTTGAGGTTAAGGGACGATATATGCAAC